>NZ_BBPI01000088.1 GCF_000787715.1 Sphingomonas parapaucimobilis NBRC 15100 | reverse complement strand
CCGCTTCGCGGCGGTCCCCCTCCCCGTTCCGGGGAGGATCAGCTCACAAATTCCGTATCCCCGGCGGCCCTCGCCCCGACAGCATCAGCTCGGTCAGCGCCCAGACCAGCGCATCGGCGCGATCCGGCGAGCGGCCCGGTCCGTCATAGGCCCCCGCCACCCCCAGCCCGCACAGCTCGTCCTCCAACGCCGGAAACCCTCGCGAATGCCAAACCCGCCCCTGCGCATAGAGAAACGACACCGGCTCCGCCCGCGCGGCCTTGCCGATCGAGGCGTACACCAGATGCACCGGCAGCGTCGGGTCGGCGAGCCGCAGCACGCTCTCCACCATGTCGCCGCCCTGGTTGCGCTCGGCCACCACCCGGTCCGCGCGGTTGCGCCGGGCACAGCCGGCCACCCGCGCCGCCCAACCCTCGGGCGAAAGCCCGGCCTCGCTGGCATCCTCCAGCACATAGCCATGGCCGTCGCGCCCCAGTCCCACCGCGACGATCCCACAGGCATCGCCGCTGCTGGTCGCGGGCGGATCGACGCCGACCACCACCCGGTCGAGCGCGGGCACCGTCTTGACCCGTTGCCGGTCGAGCAAAGCGCGGGTCCACAAGGCCCCCTCGCGGTCGTCGACCATCTCGCCGTCCAGCTCCTGCCGCCCCAGCCGCGTGTCGCCGTACTGGGCGATCATCGCGTCCTGGAAGCTATCGGGCAGATGCGCATTGTCGCTGGTCCGCCCGATCGTCTCGACACAATCGGGCAGCGCCATGACCTTGCGCATCAGCGGCGTCGCGCGCGGCGTGGTCGTGACCAGCACGCGCGGGGTCTCACCCAACCGGAGCGTCATCATCAGATTGTCCCACCCGGCCTCCCCCTTCCACTTGCCCAGTTCGTCGCACCAGGCGGCATGATGCTGCGGCCCGCGCAAAGCCTCGGGCGCGGCGGCCGAATAGGCGAAGCCGATCGCGCCGGACGCGAAATGCACCTGCCCCAGGCTGCCGATCCATTTGGGCGTCTCACCCTTGCGCGCCACCGCCAGCAGCCCGCTTTCGCCGCGCACCATCACTCGCTCGACATCGCGCAAAGTCGCGCCCATCAGCGCGATCCGCGCACCCGGTTGCTCGCGGGCCAGCGCGCTGACCCACTCCGCCCCCGCGCGGGTCTTGCCGAAGCCGCGACCGGCGCGGATCAGCCAGACCCGCCAGTCGCCCGGCGGCGCGACCTGTCCGTCATGCGCCCATAATTCCCATCGCTCGACCAGTTCGCGCTTCTGCGCCGCCGTCAGTGCGGCCAGCGCCTGTTCGCGCGCACCCGGCTCCAGCATCGCCAGCGTGGCGAGCCGCGTTGCCGCATCCTGTCCCGCCATCATGCCATCCCCTTCAACCGCCGCCGCGCCAGCCCGTCGAGCGCGCGTTCCAGCGCCGCATCGGTCTCGGCCGCATCGGCCCGTGCCGCCTCGCTGACGCCATCACCGGCCTGGGCCAGTGCATCGCGGCGGGCGAGCAGCTTCAGATAGAATTGCACCTCGGTCGGCTGGAGCGGCGGGGTGATGGAGAGGCCGGTGGTCCCCGCACCGGCCTCTCCGCCCTCCTCCCCGTCCCCGGCCGCCAACAGGGCGAGCATCCGGCGCAGCAGCCCTTCCTCGACCAGCGCATGTGCCGCGCCGATCGCCGCATCCCAGGCCTCGCCAAAGGCCCGGTCGCGCGCCCGCAAGGTGCGTGCGGCCCGCAGCGTCTCTCCCACCGCCCGTGCCGCCGCCCCCGCATCGGCGCTGACCGTCAGCGCCGCCAGGAATTGCCGTCGCCGCGCCAGCGTCCACCGCGCGCCCTCCCCCGTTCCGGCCATTCCCACTCCCCCCGAAACACCGAGCGCGAACCCGACCGCTCCCCCGGTCGCATCCGCCCCTCGATGTTCCCTTTATGTACCGATGTCGGTGGGGTTTGTATCCAACAAACGAACCAGATGGGTTGGAGGCATAAAAGCGGCTTGCCAGATGCGGAACGCATCGGCATTAGGCGGGCCTTCCCGAGAGGGGGCGATTAGCTCAGTTGGTAGAGCGTCTCGTTTACACCGAGAATGTCGGCGGTTCGAGCCCGTCATCGCCCACCATTCCAAACATCCCCGAATAGCCCCACCCCGGCGAAGGCCAAGGTCTAGCCGCCATGCGCTCGGTGGAGCGGTAACGGGTCGGGATTTTTTGTTCGCGCGGAGGCGCGGAGGTGCCTCGCCTGCGGCAGCTTTGTGCCTCTCTCCGCTTGGTGATGAAGGCGTGCCCAGGCCAATCGGACACCCTCTCTGCGTCCTCCCCGCCTCCGCGTCTCCGCGTCTCCGCGTCTCCGCGCGAACAAATCTTCTTGTGCTATTAGCCGCGACGGCGTGGCAATTGGACCCCGGCTTTCGCCGGGGTGGTCGAGTTTGGATTTGGGTCGGATCGACATTCAGACATGCCCAACTTTCCCTCGCCCCTCATCGAGGGGAGAGGGTTGCGCAGACTTGGCCTTTGCCAAAGCAAAGGCTTAGTCGGAGCTGGGTGAGGGGTGCTGCGCTCGCGCAAGCGAGCGCGCGAGCCGAAGGCTCGCTCAACCCCTCACCCAAGCTGCGCTAGCCAGCCAAGCTGGCAAGCTTCGCTAACCCTCTCCCCTTTCCAGGGGAGAGGGAAGAGGGGGGAGCGTGAATGCCGATTTGGCCTAAGCCAGCTTCCAATAGGTCGCGTAACGCTCATGCGCGATGCGGTGGTAGGGGACCAGCCGTACCGGCTGGCCATCCGCCGCCGGGATGGTGAATTCCAGCGGTTTGCCAGTCGCGCTGATCTTCTTCGTCAAAGCATCAGGCTCACCCGACAGCGTGGGCGCCTGGAACGGCGTGTCGTTATACTCGCCGTATTTGCGCTCACTGACGATGATGTCCGCGCCCGGGGCCAGCCCTTCGCGGCCCAGCGCGCCCGCCAGGACCAGCGGGCCATAGGTGAAGGCGACGATCTCCGGCGCGGCGGGGGCGCTTTCGGCGGCGGGTTCCATGACCAGGCGCCATTCGACCGTGTCGCCGGTCTTCCACGTCCGGGTCAGCTCGGCATAGCGGCCAGGCTTGTCGGATCGCTGCACCTCCGCACCGTTGACCAGCAGGGTCGCGGTGCGGCTCCATTTCGGGTGGCGCAGCTTCAGGGTCAGCTCGGTCGGCTGGCGCAGTGTCCAGCGGAACTTGGTGTTCGCCACCTCGGGGAAGTTCGTCACCTGGGTCAACGTCGCCCCCTTGTCGGCCCAGGTCAGGGTCGAGGGGATGAACAGGTTCACGTACAGCGCGCGGTCGTCATGGAAGTAGATCGAGTCGCGATACTTCACATGATTTTCCATGCCCGTGCCGGTGCAGCACCAGAAGCTGTCCTCGGGCGTGTGATAGAGCTTCATGTAACCCGGCCGCGCGCCCTGGAAATAGGTCGCCATGCCCGAATCCGGGTCCTGCGAGGCGAGGATGCCGTTGTAGAGCGTCCGCTCGTAATAATCGGCATATTCGGCCTGCGGATCGCGCAGGAACAGCGCGCGGGTCAGCTTCAGCATATTGTGTTGGCAGCAGGTCTCCGATCCCTTTGCCGAGAAGACGTGTTTGTCGAAATCGGCCATGGCGAAGAAATGCTCGCCATCGCCGTGACCGCCGGTGGCGAAGGCACGGGTATGCGCGACCGTCCGCCAGAAAAAGGCGGCGGCGTTGTGATAGGCGTCGTCGCCATTCGCCTCATAGACGCGCTGGAACCCGATGATCTTCGGGATTTGCGTATTGGCGTGCATCCCGTCGAGATAGTCGCGGCCGCCCGTCAGCGGCTTCATCACCGCCTTTTGCGAAAACCGTTCGGCGAGGTGGCGATAATCCGCGTTGCCGGTCATGAAATACAGGTCGGCATAGACCTCGTTCATGCCGCCATATTCGGTTTCCAGCATCGTCTCGAACTGCGCATCGGACAGCGGCTTGGTGGCCACGACGCCCCAGTCGGCCAGCCGGATCAGCACCGGCCGCGCCGCCTCGCTCCCCGCCAGCTGCACCGCATCGCGCAGGCCCGCATAGACCTTGTGCAGCGTGTACCAGGGGACGCCGGTGATCGGTTCGCCGCGCAGGTGCGCCGCGACCAGCGCAGGACCCTTGGGAAAGGCGCAGACCAGGCCGGTGCCCGCCGCCTGCTGGCACGCGGCGAGTTCGTTCGCGATATAGTCGATCCGCTGGCGATAGCGCTTGTCCCTGGTCGCGCGGTACGCCAGCGCGCAGGCCGAGAGATAATGGCCCAGCGTGTGGCCGTGGCAGTTGATGTCGGCCCACTGCGCCTCCGACTCCCAGCCGCCATAGACGGGTGCCTTGGGCTTCAATCCGGCATTGGTGCGGAAATTGGCGAGCATCCGGTCGGGTTGCAGGCGCATCAGATACGCCTCGGTCATCTTCTGCGCATGGAGGAAGGGGCTGTCGGCCAGCGTGACATCGGCCATGTCGAAGGGCTGGACCGCATTGGCGGGCGTCGGCGCCATCGGCTTCCCGCCGATCCCATTCTGCGCCCAGGCGGAGGCGGGCATCACCGCCCCCCATCCGGTCGCCAAGGCACCGATACTGGCCGTGGCAAGGACTTGGCGCCGCGACGGCGCGGAACAGCATGAAGGCATGATCTTCTCCGACTATTCGATTTTGCAGCAGTCTGCGTCGCACGGCCGGAATCCGCAAACGTTTTCCAGCCAGGGCGCGAAATTGGCGTCCCGGCGACCGCGGAATGATGTTTATTTGTCGGACAGAGGATCAGCCGGTTCGGCGGAACAGCAATCGCTCAAAGCCCCAGTGCAGGATCGCCCCGATCGCCACACCCAGCATGACCTCCTGCGCCCGCGCCAGCGCGGCGGTCAGGATCGTGCCCCCCGGCGGGACGGTCAGCAGGACGATGACCGAGGTCCACATGCACACCCGCAATTCGGTGCGGATGCGGGCGATGGCGGCGGTGACGCTGACCGCCACCGCCAGCATCGCGACCGCCCCCGCACCGGGCATGGCGAAGGCGACGAGCAGCGCCACCGCCACGCCGATCAGCGTCGCGACGATCCGCCAGGTGAGCGAGCGATGCGTGTCGCCCAGCCGGTCCTGCGAGACGACGAGCGCGGAGACGCTCGCCCAGACCGGATGGTCCAGGTGCAGCCGGTCGGCGATGCCGAGCGCCAGCACCGCCGCGCCGGTACAGCGCGCGACAAAGGCGATGGTGCGCACCGTCTCCTCGCGTGAGACATGCGCCGTCACCCAGCTTCGCAGGGCGGGCGGCGGCGTCACCGCAAGAGGTTCGCCCTGGCCAGTTCCAGCACCTCGTCCCCGCGCCCGCTCAGCACCGCGCGCGCGGCATAAAGGCTGAACCCCTTGATCTGCTCGGCCTGGATCTTGGGCGGCATGATGAGTTCCTGCGTCTCGGTCACGACATCGACCAGCGCCGGGCCATCATGCGCGAACGCCTCGCGCAAGGCGCCCTCCAGCGCGTCCGATCGGGTGACGCGCACCCCGAAATAGCCCATCTCGCGCGCGATCGCGCCAAAGTCGGGGTTCTGGAGCGACACATTGTCGTCGACATAACCCGCCGCCTTCTGCTCCAGCGCGACGAAGCCCAAGGTCGAATTGTTGAAGACCACGATCTTGACCGGCAGCTTCATCTGCACTGCGGTCAACATGTCGCCCATCAACATGGTCAGGCCGCCATCGCCCGACATCGACACGACCTGCCGCCCCGGGCAGGCGCCCTGCACGCCCAGTGCCTGGGGCAGCGCATTGGCCATCGAGCCGTGGTTGAACGAGCCGATGATGCGCCGCTTTCCGTTCATCGTCAGATAGCGCGCCGCCCAGACGGCGGGCGTGCCGACATCGGCGGTGAAGACGGTATCCTCGTTCGCGAGCCGGTCGATGGTGCGGGCCACGAATTGCGGGTGCAGCGGCTTGTCGCCGTCGCGCGGGGTGGCGAGGTCGTCCAGCCCCTTGCGGGCATCGCGGTAATGCGCGCGCGCCTTGTCGAGGAAGCGGCCGTCGCGCTCGCCGCCGATCAGCGGGATCAGGCCGCGCGCCACTTCCGCCACGTCGCCGACCACGCCCAGGTCGAGCGGCACCCGCCGCCCCAGCGCGCTCGGGTCGCGGTCGACCTGCACCACCTTCGCCTTTTCGGGATAGAAGTTGCGATAGGGAAAGTCGGTGCCGAGCATCAGCAGCGTGTCGCACTCCATCATCGCGTGATAGCCCGACGAAAAGCCGATCAGCCCGGTCATGCCGACATCATAGGGATTGTCGTACTCGATCCATTCCTTGCCCCGATAGGCATGGACGATCGGGGCCTTCAGCGCCTCGGCCAGCGCGACCACCTCGTCATGCGCGCCCGCCGTGCCTGCACCGCACAGCAACGTCACCGCCTTCGATTCGTTGAGCAGCTGGGCGATCTTGCCCAGCTCCGCCTGCGGCGGCACGAGGCGCGGGGTGGCGAGCGGCGGGAAAGCGACGCTGCGCGTCTCGGGCGCAGGCTTCAGCGCGACATCGCCGGGGATGACCAGCACCGCCACGCCGCGCTTGCCGATCGCGGTGCGGATCGCGCGGTGGAGCAGTTCGGGCATCTGGCGCGGGTCCTGCACCATTTCGCAGAAATGACTGCACTCGCGGAACAGCTCGGTGGGGTGCGTTTCCTGGAAATAGTTCAGGCCGATCTCGCTCGATGGGATATGCGCCGCGATCGCCAGCACCGGCACATGGTTGCGATGGCAGTCGAACAGCCCGTTGATCAGGTGGAGATTGCCCGGCCCGCAACTCCCCGCACAGACCGCCAACCTGTCCGTCGCCGCCGCTTCCGCTCCCGCCGCAAAGGCGCCCGCCTCCTCGTTGCGGACATGCATCCACTGAATCTTGCCCGACTTGCGCAGCGAATCGTTGAACGCGTTCAGGCTGTCGCCCGTCACGCCCCAGATTCGCTTGACGCCCGCCTCGACCAGCGTGCGGTTCAAAAGATCGGCGATCGTCTCGGCCATGGTTCGTCTTTCCCTCACTGTCGACGGGGCCGGTGCCCGTCATGCTGCAAGAGCGAAACGATCCGGGATGCGAATGGCTTCGCACCCCGGAGATGAACTTCGTGCAAGACGTCTAAACCGCCGTGCAATCGCGATCAGAACAGCCCGTCATCGTCATCGTCGAACGTCACCGCCGCCGTGACCGTCGCCACCGGCTCCATGCCGGGCAGCAGATAGGCCGCATGGATCAGACGCTCGGATGCCATCGTATAGAGGCTTGCCGCCCAGGGCAGCAGCTCCGCCAGCACGGCCTCGTCCGCCGCCGTCAGTTCGGTGCCGTCCGGGGTCTCGGGCGCGACCCGATCGGCATAGCGGGTCAGCCCCAGGGCCACCGAGCACAGCGCCTCCACAAAGTCGCGCTGCTCGCCCAGATCCCCGGCGCTCGCCTGGAGCGAGGCGACGATCCGCTCGGCATCGCCGCCGCCCTTCACCATGGCCCCGGCCGAGCTTTCGCAGGCCCGCCGCACGACCGACAGCGCTTCCTGCAACGCGCCGCGCGTGTCGCCATTCTTGCTGTGCGTGTTGTCC
The DNA here is from genome assembly GCF_000787715.1 of Sphingomonas parapaucimobilis NBRC 15100. Classification (GTDB taxonomy): domain Bacteria; phylum Pseudomonadota; class Alphaproteobacteria; order Sphingomonadales; family Sphingomonadaceae; genus Sphingomonas; species Sphingomonas parapaucimobilis. Next base: position 5,539 of record NZ_BBPI01000088.1, on the reverse strand, counting down.
TGCTGGACCAGGTCGATCCCGCTGAGCACCCCGATCAGCGAACCGACCGCGACGCTCAGCTGGTCGAGGCGGCTGGCGCAGGGGGCGACCTCCTTGGCGATCACCGCCACCGCCCGGCCCAGCGTGCCGTGGCGACGGCACAGCAGCTGGGTGTTGGTCGAGATATCCTGCACATTGACCGCGATGTGGCGGATGCGGCTCAGTCCGTCGGTCAGGTCGGCCAGCGTGCGGCTGACAAAGCCGGTCAGCTCGGCCAGATGGCCATCGGCATCGCACAGCTGATCGGTGACGTTGCCCAGCGTCGAAATGCCATGTTCCAGCCGGAACAGCAGCTGTCCGTCCGCGCCGCCCTGCGACCCCAGCAGATCGCGCAGATGATCCGCCAGCGGCGCCAGCCGTTCCAGCGAGGTGACGATCGAGGCGATCTCCCGCCCGAACTCGTCGGCCATCGCGTTCAATTGCGCGGAGATCAGCCGGGCCATATGCGCCCTGGCTCCGTCCGGCATACCGCCATTCGCATCCTCGCTCGCGACCCGGTGCAGCATGGTGATGGCGTGTTCGGCGCGCTGGCGCACGCTGTCGCCGATCTGGATCGCGCCCAGGATGCGCGCGACCTCGCCCTGCACGGTCCGCACGATGCCGCCGACCTCGTCGGTCATGCGCATCACCGATTCGATATGATCCTGCAGCGCATTGGCATTGGCAGTCAGCTCGGCGGGCACGGCGGCCCCGGCGCGGTCGCATTCGGTCGCGAGCAGGCGGTCGGCCTTCTGGACGTCGCCCACCACCCGGCCGAACTGGTCCAGCTGCCGCTCGATCTGGCGCAGTTCCTGGCGACCGGTGGTCAGCTTCTCGTCCATGCCGACGACGAAGTTGAAGAACGCCGCCTCGCCCGACGAGGCGATCTTGATGTTCATCCCATAGATGCCGAGCAGCTTCAGGATTGTACTGACCTCGTTCAGCAGGCCGCGCAGCTCGCGGGTGCGGCCGGTCAGCGTCTCGACCTCGATCGCGCGCCGCTTCTGGATGATCGGCAGGGTAATCAGGCGATAGGCGACGTCGCGCAGCCGGGAGACGGCAACCCCGGCGGTGTCGTGCGACAGGGCCTGACGGATGCTCGCCAGCCCGTCCGCCATGCCGTCGATCGTGCCGATCGCGGTGGCCAGCGTCTCGCCGGTTTCGCGAAACGCGTCTTCCAGGCCGCCCATCCGGTTCTGCACCTGCTCCGCCAGCACCGCAAAGGAGATGGCGGGCGAGGTCGGCAGGCCGCCAGCCAGCGGAACCGCATTGTCGGTATCGATCCGTGCCACAAACATCTGTCGTTCCTTCTTAACGGGCCGTGGCGTGGAGCAGTTCGCGTGCGACGCTGCCCAGCGGGATGATCTTGTCGTGCGCGCCGCGCGCGATCGCTTCCTTGGGCATCCCGAACACGACCGAGGTCGCCTCGTCCTGCGCGAAGGTCCGCGCGCCCGCCTGCTTCATTTCGAGGAGACCGCGCGCCCCGTCGTCGCCCATGCCGGTCAGGATGATGCCGACCGCATTCGACCCGGCATTACGCGCCGCCGAGCGGAACAGCACGTCGACCGAGGGGCGATGGCGCGAGACCAGCGGCCCTTCGCGCACCGACACGACATAGCGCGCGCCCTGCCGCTCCAGCATCGTGTGGCGCAGGCCGCCCGGTGCGATCAGCACGCGGCCGCGCATCACCGTGTCGCCGTCCTCGGCCTCCTTGACGTCGACCTGGCACAACCCGTCCAGCCGCTTGGCAAAGGCGCGGGTGAAGCTCTCCGGCATATGCTGGACGATAACGATGCCCGGCGAATTGGCGGGCAGCGCCTCCAGCACCTCGCGTAGCGCCTCCGTCCCGCCGGTCGAGGCGCCGATGCACACCACCATCTCGGTCGTGCGGCTCATCGCGCGGCCGGTGGGGGGCGGCAGGACGGCATCGGCGGTCAGCTTCTGCGCAGGGCTAAGCCTGGTCTGGGCACGCCGCGCGCCGAGCCGCGCCTTGGCCGCGCCCTTCACCGTCTCGCGGATCATCATATGCGCTTCGTTCAGGTGATCGGCGACGCCGACGCGCGGCTTCAGGATCACGTCGACCGCCCCGGCCTCCAGCGCCTGGAGCAGCGTTTCCGAGCCTTCCTCGACCAGCGAGGAGCACATGACGACCGGCAGCGGGCGCTGCGCCATCAGCTTGCGCAGGAAGGTGATGCCGTCCATGCGCGGCATCTCGACGTCCAGCGTGATGACGTCGGGCACCTCCTCCTGGATGTAGCGCGCGGCGGCGAAGGGATCGGCGGCGGCGGCGATCACCTGAATGTCCGGGTCGGCGGACAGGATCGCGGTCATCGCCTGGCGGACGCTGGCGCTGTCGTCGATCACCAGCACGCGGACTTTGCTCATGGCCGTCAGATCCGTTGAAACACGGTGTTGGACACCGTCTTCAGGGGAAGGTCGAAACCCGTGATCGATTCGGAATGGCCCAGGAACATCCAGCCGCCGGGGCGCAGACATTCGGCCAGACGGCGCACGACCTTTTCCTGGGTCGGCTTGTCGAAATAGATCAGGACGTTGCGGCAGAAGATGATGTCCATCGGATCGCCCACCGGATAGCGTTCGTCCATCAGGTTCATCTGGGCGAAGCCGATGGCCGAGCGCAGCGCGGGCACGATGCGCATCTCGTCGCGCCTGGGATCGCTGGCGCTCATGACATAGCGTTTGCGCAAGGTCGTCGGCACCGGATCGAGCATCGCGGCCGGATAGATGCCCCGACGCGCGGTGCGCAGCACCTCGCTGTCCAGATCGGTCGCCAGGATCCCGAAATCGGGGCCGCCCTTGTCGGCGGCAAAGGCGTCGAGCAGCATCGCCAGCGTATAGGGCTCCGCGCCGGTCGAGCAGGCCGAGCTCCACACGCGGATCCGGCGCTGCCCCTGGTCGCGCAGCTGCGGCATGACCGTGCCCATCAGATAGTCGAAATGCTTGGGCTCACGGAAGAAGTCGGTCTTGTTGGTCGTGACCGCATTCAGCAGATGCTCGCGCTCGCCCGCCAGATGATCGGCCTGGAATACCCAGGCGCAATAGTCGCCCAGGCTGCTGAGCCCCGTGGCGCGCACGCGGCGGCGCAGACGCCCCTCGATCATCGTCATCTTGGCGGGCGGCAGGCGGATTCCGCACTCCTTGTACACATAGGCGGAGATGCGATCGAAATCGCGACGCTGCAGCGCGTCGGGCGATGCCGATGCCGCGCGGGCCAGACTGCTCAAAGGAACGGCTCCTGTCGGAAGCGAGAGGAAGGGATCGGCCGCCACGCCGGGCGGCCGGAAAGAACTGGGATCACGCCGCCATGCCGAGATCGGCCAGGGCTGCCTCGGCACCGTCCGCCCCGAACAGGCGCGCCGGGTCGAGCAGGGCGACGAAGCCCGCACCCCGCCGCAGGATCGCCTCGATCTGCTCGGACCGCCAGCGACCGCCCAGATCGGGCGCGCCCTCGACCGATTCGGCCGGGAAGGTCGCGACGTCGAGCACCCGGTCGACGACCATGCCCAGCGCCAGCGGCTTGCCCTCGCCGCCCGCCACATCCACCACCAGAACGCGGGTGGTCAGCGTCGGCTCGACCGGGGGCATCCCCAGGCGGACCCGCAGGTCGACCATCGGCACGGAGTCGCCACGCACATCGGTCAGCCCCAGGAACCAGTCGGGCGCGTGCGGCACCCGATAGGCGTTACGGTGGTCCAGTATCTCGCGGACCGTGGTGACGGGCAGCGCGAACTCTTCGTCGCCCAGTCCGAAGACCACGACCTGGATGTCGGATGCGCCGCTCATGCCGCGCGTCCGAACGCGGCGTCTTCGCCGTCAGGGCCGCCATTGGTCAGGTCCAGCGCGAAACCGCGCACCCGCGCCTGCTGGTCGGCGACCGAACCGCTGCGGGCCGGAGCCGCCTTGGGCCTGGCCCTGGCCGGGCGTGGTGCCGGGCGGCGCACCGGGCGGTTCTGTGCGCCCTGTCCGTCGACACGGAAATAGGCGATGCTTTCCTGAAGCTCCTCGGCCTGGCTGGCGAGTTCTTCGGAAGTGGACGAGATCTGCTCGGAGGCGCTGGCATTCTGCTGCGTCACCTTGTCGAGCTGCTGGATCGCCTCGTTGATCTGGACCGCGCCGATATCCTGCTCGCGGCACGCCGCGCTGATCTCGGCGACCAGTTCGGCGGTGCGGCGGATATCGGGCACCAGCTTGGTCAGCATCTCGCCCGCCTGGGTGGCAGCACCCACGGTGTCGGAGGACATGCCGCTGATCTCGGCCGCCGCCGTCTGGCTGCGCTCGGCGAGCTTGCGGACCTCGGCCGCCACGACCGCGAAGCCGCGACCATGTTCGCCCGCACGGGCCGCCTCGACTGCCGCGTTCAGCGCCAGCAGGTCGGTCTGGCGGGCGATTTCCTGCACGATCCCGATCTTCTCCGCGATGGTGCGCATCGCGATCACGGCCTTCTGTACCGCCGTGCCGCTCTGTTCGGCATCCAGCGACGACTGGCGGGCGATCTTTTCGGTCTGGGTCGCGTTGTCGGCATTCTGTTTGATGTTGGCGGCCATCTGTTCCATCGAAGCCGAGGCTTCCTCGGCGGCGGCGGCCTGTTCGGTCGCGCCCTGGCTCACCTGTTCCGACGAGGACGACAGCTGCTGGCTGCCCGACGCGACATTGTGCGCCGCCTGGGTGGTCTGGCCGATCGTCTCGCGCAGGCGGACGGTCATCCGGTTGACGGTGTCGACCAGGTCCTTGATCTCGTCATTGCTGGCGACATGCACTTCGTTGCTCAGGTCGCCATCGGCGACGGCGGACACCGCTTCGTCGATCTTGCGCAGGCCCTTGGAGACCAGCAACGCAACCCACAGGGCACCCCCGATCGCGACGAGCAGCGCCACGACCGCCGTGACCATCAGGGTCATGCGGGCCGAGGCATAGAGGACCGCGGCATCGGCCTTGGCCTTGGTCATCTGACCCTGCGTGATCTCGCTCAGCTTGGTCAGCGTGTCGGTCAGGCGCACCGCAGCGACGCGGCCTTCGGTCATCGAAATGACCGCCGCCTCGGCATTCTTGTTCTGCATGGCCATACCGCGTGCCCGATCGCTGATCGTCTTATAGCCGTGCCATTCCTCCAGTGCGCGGGTCCAGATCGGCCGCCCCTGTTCGGTCGCGACCTTGAGGCCACCGTTCAGGCTTTCCAGGATCTTGGCGTCATATTGGACGAAGCTGCTGTCGAAGTTGCGCTTTTGCACGAGATCTTGCGTCAGCATCATGTTCTTTTCGGCGCGGATGGCGCGACCGCTATCACCATCGGCGGTCAGCGACAGCTTGATGCGCTGGGCCGGGCCGTCGATGATCTCGGCGATCATCACGTTCAAGGCATTGACCTTCGAAACCCCGACCCCGACGACAACCGCCAGAAGCAACAAGACTATCGCAAATGTACCGGCCAGCTTGGCCTTGATCGTAACTCGCATTTGCCACCCCGCTATGAAAAACGACACTTGTGGATGCTATGAAACCA
>NZ_BBPI01000089.1 GCF_000787715.1 Sphingomonas parapaucimobilis NBRC 15100 | reverse complement strand
CCGCCCCACCCCCTGCCCCTCCCCTGAAGGGGAGGGGTGGATCAGCTTGATCTCATCCCATTCTATGCCCTTGATTTTATAAAGGGCATATCTGCGCGACCCTTTGTGAGGGACGACGGAATAAGGAATCGCGGCGGTCGATACGCCACCACTTCGGCATGGTGGGCGCGGTGACGCTCGTCGCATGAGGCTTGTGAAAGCCCGCCTCGCATTCCGGACAACAAAAAAGGAGGCCGGCTTTCGCCGACCTCCCTCTTTTCGCAATCAACCTGGGTTGAGCGTGGCTTACTGGCCAGCGCCCGGACCGTAGGTGATCTCGACGCGACGGTTCTGGACCTCGCGGACGCCGTCGGCGGTCTGAACGCGCAGCTTGTCGCGCTGTTCGCCGAAAGCTTCCGTGGCGATCGAGCCATCGGGGATCGAGTGCGAGGTCATGTACGCCTTCACCGCGTCGGCACGACGCTGCGACAGACCCATGTTGTACTTCGGCGTACCCGACGTGTCGGTGAAGCCTGCAACCATCACGCGGGCATTGCCGCAGCTCTGGTACTGGGTGATCGCGTTGTCGAGGATCGACGCTGCTTCCGGGGTGATGTCCGACTTGTTCCACTCGAAGAACACGATGAACGGACCCGGCGAGCACGGCACGGCCTCGGGAGCCGGCGGCGGGGGCGGCGGGGGAGGAGGCGGCGGGGGCGGCGGGGGCGGCGGCGGAGGCGGCGGAGCAGCCGGCTCACCGAAGTTGTACGCCACGCCACCCAGCAGCGAGTGCGACCGGAAACGGCCGTCATGCGTGTTGTTGGCGACGTCGACCAGCTTGACGTTCTCGGCGTTGAAGAAGCGATACTTCAGCGTCGCATCGATGTGGTCGGTCAGCGGAGCACGGATGCCCGCCAGAGCCTGCCACGCGAACACGGTGTCCGAGTCGTTCAGGAAGTCAGCGCGGTTGTTGAGGGCATAGTTCGCCTTGACGCGAGCCACACCGACACCGCCGCCGACGAAGCCCTGGATGCCGTCGTCGGCACCGAAGTCGAGCAAGCCGTTCAGCATGAAGCTGAGCGCCGAGGTCGAGCCACCGGCATAGTTGTAGCTGCCAGCCGGAACGGTGCCAGCACCGATGCCGGTGTTGGTCAGCGTGGTCGAGCTGAAGCCGTCAACCGTCGCACGACGATAGCCGACTTCGGTTTCCAGACGGAAACCGCCGAAATCGTAACCCATCACGCCGTCAACGTCATAACCATAGTCATGGTCGACGGTGGCAACGCCGCTACGGCCCGCGCCGGTGACATCATAATCGATGTCTTCGACGATCATCCCGCCGCCTTCGATGCCGACGTACCACGACTTGTCGCGGGCGAGGGCAGGCGAAGCCAGAGCGGTGGAGGCGAGTGCCAGAACAATGGCAAGCTTCCGCATCATAGTCCCCTTTCTTGGTTGTCACTACGGACAGCGCAAACCCACTATCGGAGCGTTGGTTTCCACGCAAGCAAACAAAAGCCCCCGACTGTGGCATTAAAAGCACAGATTTTCGGTCAGCCAGAGGCCACCAGACCATGGTCGCGCAGCGTTGCGATGATCGCATTCAACGCCAAACGTGCTTCAGAATCAACGACTTGACCACCAGCCGGTGGCGCGATGGCCGGTCGTTGCGCGCCAACGACTTTTTTTCCCTCGATCTCCAGCGTCCGGGCGGCGACACGGCCCAGCCGCCACCGGCTTCCGTCCCATTCGCAGCGGCAGTCATCGCCCCGGCTCCACACCGACAATCCTAGCTGCGGAACCAGGAATCGCCAGCCGCCATCGGTCCAGCCTGCCATCATTCCGGCACGGCCCGTCCAGATATCCTGCGGCCGGTCGCCGACGATCCAGGCCTGGCCCGGCAGCGGCGCTCCGGGCGGCGCATTCACCCCGACCGCCTCGACGCAAGGCTGCACGACCAAGTCGAGCAGGCTCAGCGCCTCGTTATGGGTCAGCTCCTTCTGCGCCTGCCCCGCCGCCAGCAGCGGCAACATCCAGCGCGGCGTGTCGTTCGTCGTCATCATCCCTCCCCCACGAATCCGACCAGCGGCGCCGAGGCGCCCCAGGTCCCGACCTGCCGGATCGCCACCCGCGTTCCGTCCGCCACCGTGCCGCTCCACATGGGTGCGGTCAGTTCCTCGACCCGGTCGCCGATGGTGATGCGGTAGCGTTCCGCCTCCTCGCCCAGCGGCGCATCCACCCGGTCCAGCCAGCGCCAGCCGATCCGGCTCCGCCGCGTCCAACCGAGGGCGACGCGTCCGTCCGCCCCGCGACGGCACCGCCAGCCGACCGGCGACGGCGGCAGGACGGACAGGCCGGTCACCGCGACCGAGGCCTGGACGCCCTCGACCGGATCCCCCAGACCATGCGCGAGGAAACGCACGCTGCGGCCCAGCATCGCGACCGGCACGTCCAGCGTCCGCACCGAACCGGGGGCGATCAGGACAAAGGGGGCGCCGGGCACCGCCTGCCCGATCATCGCTTCCGTCCCACGCAGCCCGCGCCGCAAGCCGCTCAGCCGCCAGTGGCGGTCACCCAGCGGCCGTGCCTGGGCGAACTGGAACAGCTCGCCATCGATCCAGGCAAGATTCGCGCCCGCATCCAGCGCGGCGTCGTCGGCATCCGCCAGATCCTCGGCCAGTTGCACGTCGAACATTCCCCGATCATCGACCAGGGCGCTGCCACCGCCGGGCGTCACCGCGCGCACCACCCCGATGATGCCGGGCAGCGCGGTCGGGCCGAGCGCCGTCCAGTTCGCACCGTCGTCGAGGCTATAGGCCAGTTCCGCCTGTCGCCAGCCGGGGCCACCCGCCGCCACCACCGACAGGCGCGGCGCCGAGAGCAGTTCGTCGGTCAGCGGAGGCGCCTCGAACGCGATCAGCCGGGTCGTGCCGACCGCCCGATCCGCCGCCCGCGCGATCCGGCCGGGCGAGGCGGGCAGGATCGGCCCGCCCTGCCCCAGCGGCACGCAGCTCAGCCGGACCGCCATCGCCTCCCACGCCGCCTCGGTCACGCGCCAGCGCCCCGCCTCTCCATCGATCCGCACGATGCTGCCCGGTGCGATGGCCAGCGCCTCGGGACCGAGCGTCACGATACGCCGCACCCGCTCCACGTCGTGGCGCACCAGCCGGTCCTGCGCCAATGTCCGTGCTGTCGCGGCATCGAGCGCGGCGGCCAGTTCAACCCTGTCGTCCCGCACCCCACCGGGGCGACGGGCGCGCTGCACCCCGATCTGATAATCGCGGGCCGGGTCGTAATGGGCGACCGTGACGCTGGCGGGCACCACGCCCTCGCCCGCCATCTCGCGCACGCCGCGCCGCCCCGGTCCGTCCGCGCCCATCCCTTCGTCGCGGATGACCTGTCCGGCCCCGCCCCCCGGCACGGCCAGCCCTATGCCCGCCCCCTCGGCGACCCATTGCCCGCCGCTCATCCCGGCGAGCATCTCCAGCACCGCGCGCACGCTGCCCCCGCTTGCGGCAAAGCCCGCCACGCGCATCCCCGCATCGCCCGGCCGCACGGCAGGCGACAGCGCCCGTGCGATCCCGTCGCAGGAGACGGGACCGGAATCGGCCTCCACCTCGAAGGTCAGTTGCGGGATACGGTTGCCGAACTCGGCCAGAGCCAGCCCCTCGAACACCGCATAGGCGATGCCCCGAAAGGCCGACGCCCGCGCGCCCTCGATCGAGGCGATCAGCGGGTCGACCGACTGGTCCTCCGTGCCCTCATGGAGGCGAAAGCCGGTCGCGACCTTGAAGTCCCCCGCGCTCCCCCGCAGCAACCGGCCATCGGCCCAGATTCGCCCGACCCGCCGGATCGCCCGCCCCGACAAGGCGACCGCGAAGTTGGCGGAGTAGCTGTAGCTTTCCGTGCCCGGCCGCCCCTTGCCGCCGCCGGTCAGCCCCCGCGCCTCGACCAGATCGGTCGCCCAGATCACCGGCCCGGCGACGCGCATCGTGCCGAAGACGGCGGGTATCTGCGTGCCGTAGGTGGAGGTCTGCACCGACAGCTCGGCCAGACGCGGGCCTTGGCGGCGCGGCGGACCCAGCACCGCATGATCGACCCGATTGCCGATCAGCGCGCCGATCGCGCCGCCCACCGGCCCCAGCAGCGCACGCCCCACCGTGCCCAAGACCAAGGTCGCCATTACCCCTCCCCCTTCCAATATCCCAGTATCGGCCAGGGCGGCGCTCCCGGCCGCCAGGCGACGCGGCGAAGCGCCGCATCGGCGTGGACGATCCCGTCGCCGACCCGGATCGCCAGATGCAGCTGGCCCGGCCCGGCCTGCATCAGCACAACCGCGCCCGCCTGATCCCCGCAGCGCGCGAATACGGCATCGAGCAGCGCCGCCACCCGCCCCTCATCCCCGCTGCGCCAGCCATAGCCGGTCGGCGCATCCCGCCCCGTCGCCAGCGCGACCAGACCGACACAGTCCAGCCCATGCACCGCATCGCGCCCGTGCAGCCGGAACCGCACGCCGACCAGCGCCCGCGCCGCCGCCTCTACGCCGTTCATGACCTCGGGGGTCATGCGCCGGGATAGCGGGTCAGCAGGTCGATGCCGGGCAGGAACGGCTCGCCGCGAAAGTTCACGACATTGCCGAAGCGCGACAGGCAGGTCTCCAGCCGCTTGTCGCACCCCTCGACCAGTTCGATCAGCGCGCCTGCTGCGACCGCAAAAGCAGGGGCGGCGGACAGCCACAGCCGATTCCCCTCGGACCGCGCGACCATCGCCTCCAGCCCGGCATTGTCGCCGCCGAACCAGATCAGCCGCCCCTGGCCATAGGCGTTGGCGACCGGCTCGGCCGCGTCGAGGGTCAGCGCCACCTCGCCGTCCCAAGCCGTCACCCGCACGAACCGCCGCCGCCCCGCCATCGCCACGCGGCACCGCCGGTCGCCCAGCGACGCGCGGCAATCGGGCGAAGTTTCCTCCGCCACCGGCCGATCCAGCGAAGCCGCCACACCGCGCAGTTCGGCGGTGAACCCGCCCTCGCCCAACTGGACCGCGCCGATCGTCCCCTGCCCCAGCGGCACGGGTGCCGCCTCGCCGCTCCAGTCGACCGCGATCGCCGCGACGCTCGCTCCATCCCAGCGACCGCTCAGCAGGTCACGTTCGCCGATCGCCGCGCTGGTCAGCGCCCCCGACGCCTCCATCAGATCGGGGTCTAGGCCGTCGCCGCGCAGGATCGCACTGGGCGTCAGGCCGGGTGCGGCGCGATAGCGAAGCCCCTCGATCCACAGGTCATGGTCGTGGCCCGCCAGCCCGATCGTCACGCCGTCGCGCCGCTCGATCCGCCAGCACAGCACCCATGTCGTCAGCGTGTCGGCACTCATGCCTCGCGCACCTCGACCAACGGGACCGAGGCAGCAGCCCCCGCCCGGAACCCCGCGAGCGTCGCGCTCAGCCGGTCCTCGGCGAAGCGGACGGGCACGTCGAAGGTGAAGCTGGCGGTGATCGCCGCGCCCGCCGCAGGGGCGGTGTCGAAGAGCAGCCAGCCACCCGGCTCCAGCCCGAAGCCGGTGACGCTGCGCCCCGCGACCTTGACCGAGACGCTGCCCACCACCGGCCGGGTGATGCGACGCGACTGGTCGCCATAATGGCGGGTCAGCGCGAAACGGCGCGTGGTGCCGTCGCCGATGCCTATCGCTTCGTCGGTGCCCATGCTGTCGAACGGATCGCGCAGGCGGAAACCCCGCGTCGGTCCCATCCGTGCCCGGAAAAATCCCAGCAGCGCGGCGATGTCCTCGGCCGAACGGATGCCGGGGCCGACATCATAGGTCGTCCGCGCCTCCGCCCAGGCGGCATTGCGCGCCTCGCGCCCGCCCGCGCTCGTCAGGATCGCGGTCGAGAAGCCCGGCGTCACCTCCGCCTCGCGGCCCAGCGCCAGCGGGAACAGCACATCGTCGAAAGCCTGCACCTCGTCCTCCTCCCCTTCCCAGCAGGTGAATCCGTCGCGCATCACCTGCGGCATCGCCCACAAAAAGGTCTGCGCCACGCCGCGCGCCCGCGCCGCCTCCGCCGCTTGGGCGATCCAGCCCCATTGCCCGCGCTGGTCGGCGCGCAGCACGAAGCCCGACAGATAATGCTGGCGCGCGGGCGGATAGCCGAGCCGCGCCTCGGCCAGCGCGACGCCCTTGCGGGTCGAGGCGGTGTCGCCCGCCGTCACCCAGTCATAATCCTCCAGTTGCAGCACATCGAAGGCGGGGCTCGCCCAGCCGATCGGCATGTTGGCGCGCTTGGCTTCGGGAGCCAGCGGGTCGAGCACGGTCGGCAGATAGGTGAGCAGATGCGTGACGCAGCCCGGTGCCGCCGCCTTCGCCGCCGCACACAGCGCCGCCGTCGATGCCGCCAGGCACGCCCCCGCCCGGTCGAGCGTATCGCGCTGCCCTTGCGTCTTCGCGCCCGCCATGCTCGCCATCGGCACCGGCGCGAAGGCCGCCACCGCCGCCGCGTCGTACAGGCACGGCGCCCCGTCCGAGGGGCGCACCCACCACCATGGCTCGCCGACCTGAAATTGCGGGGGGAGACCCGCCGCCTGGCCGATCGCCAGAAAGGCGCGCGCCACTTCCTGGAGATAGGCCATCGCGCCCGAATGCGCCGGGCTGAGAAGCGTGGAGGGCGGCTCCCAGCCGGTCAGCGCGGGCGCACCATCGGCCGAGCGCTGCTTCCAGTCCCCCCAGCAATGCGCGTCGAACAGCTCGTAGGAGAGCGACCAGATCAGGTCGTACCCCAGCGCCTTCGCCTCTTGGGCAAAGCCGCGATGCCAGGCCGCACATGCCGCGTTCAGCGCGCCGCCCATCAGGCTGGCGTAAAGCCCCTCGCCGCTGCGTTCGAGCCGGAAATAATGGCTCATGCCGACATAGTGGACGATGCCGCCGCGATAGCCGAGGTGCAGCATGTTGCGCAGCAAACGCTGCGGCGTCAGGTGATAGCTGTCGTCATAACCGCTGGCGATCCGAAACCCCTGTTCGGGCAGAACGCCCGCGCCGACCCCGATCACCGCCCCCGGTCCGTCACAGGCGATGCGGGTCAGTTCGACCCAGCCCTCCTGCGGCCGGGCGAGGAACGTCGCGCCGGCATCGTAATCGGGTGCGACCAGTGAGACGAACATCCGGTCGACATCGCCAGCCCAGACGGGATCACGATCCTCGGGAAATCGGAACCCGCCTGCGAGGTTCGCGAAGTCGATCACGACCTCCGCATCCTCCGGCGTGCCAGTCGCGTAATTCCACAGCCGAACATACCAGGCACGGGCCTTGCCGCTTTCATCGCGCCCCTCGATCGTCAGCGTCGGCCCATGCCGCGCATCCAGCGGCTTGATCCCGCCCGAGCGCCAGCGGAACCGCAACCGGCAGTCGCGATAGTCGCGCGCCGTGTCGTAGCGCAGCAGCGGATGGTCGTGCCGGTCGGCCGATTCCCAGATCAGCCCGGCCAGATCGTCGGCACGGTAGAATACCGCATCGATCCGCAGCGCGTCCGGTGCGGTCGCGACGACCGCTGCCATCATCGGGCGCGGAAAATCGACCGTCCAGTAGCGCGGGTCGAAGCGTGAAAGAATGTCGCTCCGCTGCTCGCGCCGCTGGTCGTGCAGGCAATATTGCATGACAGCATTCCTTCTTTTCCTCCCCTGCAAGGGGAGGGGGACCATGCGGAGCATGGTGGAGGGGTGTCCCCGGTCATGGGTTTCACCGCCCTAACCGGCCGGGACACCCCTCCGTCAGGCCTCCGGCCTGCCACCTCCCCTTGCAGGGGAGGAATGGGGTTTCAGTCCTCGGCCAGCGCCGCGCGTACCGCCCTTGCGACCTGTCGGCTGGAGCGTTGCAGCACGCCCGCCGCCTCCCCCGCCCCGGCGTTGATGGTGATCGCCACACGGACGTCACGCGGGGCGCCGCCGGGGCGCAGCGTCTCGACCCGCCCGCTGCTGGTCGGCACGAAGACCTCCGGCCCGCGCTCGCCGACCAGATAGGGGCGGTCGGGCGATACCGGCCCGCCGGTCGCCCGGCCCGGCAAACCCGAGGCCACACCGCCCAGCAGGCCGAGCAACCCGCCATCGCCGACCGACGCCATCCCCTGTTTCAACGCCACGCGCGCGATCTGGTCGAGCACCGACAGCGCGGTCGCCTTCAACTCCTCGAAGCCGAACTTGCCGGTCCGCGCGGCGCGCAGCAGCGCCCCCTCGACCGAGCGCGCGCCGATCTCCGCCGCATCGCCCAGCCCGCGCGAGAGTTCGGCGCGCATGGCCCCCATGTCCGCCGCGAAGCCCCGCATGTCGATGCGGGGCGCGAAATCCTGCTCATCCATCCGGATACATCTCCCGCAAGCGGGCGAGCGTGGCGGGCGAAGGTGGATCGCCACCCTCACCACCGCCCGCCATCGCCGTCACGATTCCCTGAAGCTCGGCCGGTGTGGCGCGCCAGAAGCGGTCGGGCGACCAGCCCAGCACCGCGCCCGCCATCCCCGCCAGCCGCGCCGCCGCTTCGGCGAAGGTCATCGCCCGCCCAATATCTGGCGCAGCAATTGCCGCAGCACGGGTGCCAGCGCCGCCAGCCCCAGATCGACCAGCGCCTCGCCCAGCTGCTCGCGGCTCAACCCCTCGGGCACCTCGCGCAGGCAATGCCAGATGAGCGCCGCCGCCTCGCCCAGCGAGAGCTTGCCCTCGCCGGCCCGCTCGACCAGCCCGAACAGCGGACCGAGTTCGCCTTCCGCCGCGACCAGGGCCTGGAAGCTCGGCCGCACCACCAGCTCCGCGCCGCCGACCCGAACGCTCGCCTCGCCGCGCATCGGATTCGCGCTCATGCCGACACCACCGGGCCGGAGCTTTCCAGCGCCAGCGTGTAGGTGCGCTCGCCGCCGAAATCGCCCGAGTAATCCAGCCGCGTGACCAGGAACCGCCCGGTCATCGACCCGCCGCTCTCGAAGCTCAACCGATAGGTCTCGATCGTGCCCGCCAGCGCATGGCCGCGCATCCGCGACTCCGCCGCCGATCCGGTGAACACGCCCGCGCCCGCCACGCTGACATGCCGCACCCCCGCGCCCGACAGCAATTCGCGCCAGCCGCACGAATCCTTGCTCGTCACCACCACCGTCTCGCCATTGATCGACAGCTGCGTGGTGCGCAGCCCCGCCATCGTCGCGAAGGCGGGCGGCTCGACCCCGTCGCCGATCTTGAGCAGAAAGGCGCTTCCCTTTTCGATTGCCATGATGATTCCCCCTATTGTCCCGCGCGCCACAGCCGGACGCGCCATTCGACGCTCGCCGTCCAGCGCGCACCCGTCTTCCCCATGCGGGTCGCGGTCACGCTCAGCGCCGCCACCCGCCACCCGTCCGCCAGCACGTCCGCCAGGCCGACTGCCTCCGCCGCCTGGACGCAGGTGCGTAAGCGCCGGGGCTGCTCCCCCTCATCGGTCAGGGTCAGCACGACCCGCAGTTCGCGCCCCTCGATCCCCGCCGCGCCCCAATCGCTGTCGCTCGGCTCGCCCAGTACGGCTTGCGGCACGCTCGCCCGCACCGGCACCGCGTCGAACAGCGCCACGCCCAGCGGCGTCAGCGCGGGACGGAGCGCGGCCATCAGCCCGGCCCTGAGCGCCTCGCGCGCGGTCATGCCCGCCTCGGCCCGTCGAGCCGCATCCGCCGGTATGGCCGCCAAAGTGCGGCGACGGCGGCGGGCGGAACGGCGGCGGCATCGCGATTGTCGAACAGATGCGCGCCCATGATCGCCACGCCATGCGCGATCTCGGGCGGCAGGCCGTCCCAATCCTCGGCAAGACCCGCGCTATAGCGCACCGTCACGGCCTCCCGCGTGCGGACCCAGCCACGCCCGTCCCGGTCGATCGCGTTTTCACAGCCGGACAGGATCGCCGCGACCGGCGTCGCCGCCAGCGCCTGCCACGCCACCGATCCCGACAGCGGCTCCTCGACGAGCCGCCGAATCAGCATCTGCCCGCAAAAGGATTCGGCCAGCCCCAGCGCAACGCCCGCGACTCGCTCGACCAGCGCCGCCTCATTGCCCTCTTCCAGCCGCAACAGCGCGCGCACCGCACCGGCCGCCGCCGTCACGGTCGCCGGGGGCATGGCCTCCTTCGTCCCGCTCATCATGTAAACTCCTTCATCGATACAAGTTGCGACAGGTCCGACACACGGGCGTCACAGTTGGCGCGCAGAGAGTGGGGCAGCCGCTGCCCTCCTCCCCCTTGGGCACCGGCCATGCCGACCCCGCGCCCCCCGGCCGGGTCCGGCATCCTCCCTGAACTACGGGGCAGCCCCTTGCGGCTGCCCCGATTTTTCAGGGGCTCAGGCCGTCGCGAACTTCATCAGCTTGATCGCCTCCGAGTCGCTGACGCAGCCGCCGACTCGCCGCGTGGCGTAGAAGGTGACGAACGGCTTGTTGCTGTACGGATCGCGCAGGATCGCGGTCTCGGCGCGTTCGGTGATGAGATAGCCCGCCTGGAAATTGCCGAACGCGATGGCGTAGTTGTTCTCGGCAACATCGGGCATGTCCTCCGCCTCGACCACCGGATAGCCGAGCAGTGTTGCGGGCTGCCCCGCCGCAAGCCCCGGCGCCCAGAGGAACTGGCCATCCGTCGTCTTCAGCTTGCGGATACGTGCCGAGGTCGCCGCGTTCATCACGAAACAGGCCCCCTGACGATAGGGCGCGCGAAGCAGCTGGACCAGCTCGACCAGCCGGTCCTCCGCGCCCGCCCCGAACGCGCCCGGCGCACCGCTCGGCATATATTGCAGCGTGCCGAAGGGGCGCGCGCCGTCCTTGGCGGTCGAGACCGGGTTGGTCAGGAAACCCTTGGGCTGGTTGATACCCGATCCGCTGACAAAGGCCTGGCCCTCCGCCCGCGCGAACTCGGTCGCGATCTCGCTCGCCAGCCAGCCCTCGACGTCGAAGGCCGCATCGTCGAGCATTGCCTGGCTGGCCGAGGGATTGGCGTAAAGCTCGCCCATCGGCGGGGCGAGTTCGACGAAGCTGGGCGTCGCCGTCTCGGGCCGCGCCGCCGTCTCGCTCGCCCAGCCCGACGGCGTGCCGCCGGTCGTGACCAGCTTGCGATACCCCGCCGAGCCGACCGTCACGACATTGGCGATGCCGCGGATGGGCGAGACGTTGCGCAGCACCGACCCGATCGCCGCGTCGATCTCACGCGGGACGGCAAAGCCGCCGCTGTCGCCGGTGGTGCCGGTAAAGGCCTTCAGCTCGACGGTGGTGCCGCTGCGCACATAGCCGTCGAAAGCGCCGCTGCTCTTGCGCGCGCCGTCCAGCACGGGCCGTTCGATCACGTCCATATCATTCCCCCTTGGTAAAAATCTGAATCACGCGGGCGAGCGGCTGCATCGGCACCGTCACCAGGCTGATCTCGATAAGTTCGGCCGACAGGATGGCGCGGGCCGCCCCCTGATGGACGACGCGCGGCCGGTAGCCGACCGACAGCCCCGCCACCGCGCCGGAGCGGACCAAAGCGGCGAGCGCGGGGTCGTCGACCACGCCCTCGACCGCCAAGCCCGTATCGTCCTCCGCCATGGCGGTGATGTGTCCCATCGCCGCGCCGCGGTGCTGCCAGAGCAGTGGCACGTCGCCCGCCCCCGCAAAGGCCCCGCGTCGCATCACGTCGCCCGCCCGGTCCATCCGGTCCCAGATCGCGGCATAGCCGGTGAAGGAGAGGCTCATTTCAGCCAATCCTCCATCCCCAGCCGCATCGCGATCCCCGCCAGCAGCAGCGCCCCAAGCAACCGCGTCAGCCAGCCGACCGCGCTTTTCCACACCGACGACTTGGCCTCGCGCCAAGCCGACAGCAGCTCGCGCAGTTCGGCGACATCCTCCGCCGCTTGCGGATCGGCGAGGCCCAGCCGGGTGAGCGCCCGCGTCGCGCCCAGCTCACCCGCCTCCTCCGCCACGGCGCGCAGCGTGACGAGGTCCGCGCCGCTGTCCGCCGCCTGCGCCAGCAGCCGCGCCAGAACGTCCCCGCTCATGACAGGCCGACCATCTGGCGCTTCTCCGCCGGATCGAGGAAATCGGCGCTCGCCGCCATGGCCCAAAGCATCTGCCGTTCCTCGGCCAGCGCGGTGACGCGGTTGATATCGACCGACAGGCTGACGCCCTCGAACCAGCCCGCCAGTCCCTGCGCCAGCCCGCTCAGGATTCCGCCCGCCAGCGGCAGGATCGCCTGTCGCCACAGCGCGCGGTTCGCCTCGCGATAATTGGCATAGGTATTGTCGCCGGGCAGGCCGAGCAGCATCGGCGGCACTCCGAACGCCAGCGCGATCTCGCGCGCCGCCGACGACTTGGCCGCGATGAAGTCGAGTTCGGCCGGCGTCAGGCTCATCGCCTGCCACTTCAGCCCGCCCTCCAGCAGCAGCGGCCGCCCCGCATTGCCGCTGCCCGCAAAGCCCTCCATCTCGGTACGCAGCCGCTCGAACTGGTCGGGGGTCAGCGTCGAGCCATCGCCCGGATCATAGACCAGTGCCCCCGAAGGCCGCGCCGCATTGTCGAGCAGCGCGCGGTTCCAGGCGGCGGCGGCATTGTGAATCGCGATCGCCCCCGCCGCCGCGCCCAGACAGCCCAGCCCGTAATGATCGTCGAGCGGGTGGCAGCTTTTCAGATGCACCACCAACGGCTTCACCGGATCGACCGGCAGCGTCGTCACGCGACCGCCCGCGCGGTAGAGATAGGCGGCGGGCCAGCCGCTCGCGTCCAGCTCCATCGTCACCCGCTCGGGACGCAGTGCGAACAGCTCGGCGACGTCTCCCTCGGCATCGCGCAGGATCTGCACATAGGCATTGCCGTGCAGCAGCAGATGCGTCGCCACCGTCTCCAGCAGCGCCTGCCCCTCACTGCGCGCCGCGACCAGCGCGACCAGTTCGGGATGCGACGCGGTGAGCGGCGCATCGGCCAGCCCGCCCGCGACCATGCGCACCGCGCGCTGCGCCACCGGATTGCGAAGATAGCCCTCGCGCACCTGGCTCTCATAGGACGGTGCCGCCCCCGTCAAAGGCACCCCCGACCGGGCCAAACCCAATCCGAGCAAAGGACGCGCGGCCCCCCGCCCGGTCTTGCGACCGAACATCCTCATGATCGAATCTCCTTTAGCTCCTCCCCGGCACGGGGAGGTGGCAGCGCGCAGCGCTGACGGAGGGGGGCTTCCACACGGGACTCGCCCAGCGGC
>NZ_BBPI01000090.1 GCF_000787715.1 Sphingomonas parapaucimobilis NBRC 15100 | reverse complement strand
TCTGCGTTCTTCGCGCCTCCGCACGAACCTTAAAAGCCCCTCCCGTAAACGGGAGGGGTTTGGGGAGGGCAGGGAGTCTCACAGAGACCATCGCCTGCGTCATGCCCTCCCCCATCCCCTCCCGCCTGCGGGAGGGGCGTGCCAAGGTTCAGGCGTCGCGGGTCATCAATCGCGCAGCAGGTCGTTGATGCTGGTCTTCGAGCGGGTCTGTGCATCGACCCGCTTGACGATCACCGCGCAGTACAGCCCCGGCTTGCCGTCGACCGACGGCGTCGTGCCGGGCACCACCACCGAGTAAGGCGGCACATGGCCCCGGAAGACTTCACCCGTCTCGCGGTCGATGATCTTGGTCGAGGCACCCAGATAGACGCCCATCGACAGCACCGCGCCCTCGCCGACGCGGACGCCCTCGGCCACCTCGGCGCGTGCGCCGATGAAGGCGCCGTCCTCGATGATGACCGGATCGGCCTGCAGCGGCTCGAGCACGCCGCCGATGCCCGCACCGCCCGACAGATGCACGTTCCTGCCGATCTGGGCGCAGCTGCCCACGGTCGCCCAGGTGTCGACCATCGTGCCCTCACCGACATAGGCGCCGATGTTAACGAAACTGGGCATCAGGATCGCGCCCTTCGCCACATGCGCGCCGCGCCGTACGACCGATCCGGGCACCGCGCGGAACCCGGCGGCGCGGAAGTCCGCTTCCGACCAGCCGCTGAACTTCGACGGCACCTTGTCGAACCAGTGGCCCGCGCCCGGGCCATTGTCGATCAGGACATTGTCGTTCAGGCGGAACGACAGGAGGACGGCCTTTTTCAGCCACTGGTTGACGGTCCAGCCGCCCTTGCCGTCCGGCTCGGCCACGCGCGCCTCGCCCCGGTCGAGCAGCGCCAGCGCGCGGTCGACGGCGATCCGCTCTTCCCCTTGCGTCGCGAAGTTCAGCTCGGCCCGGTTGTCCCAGGCGGCATCGATGGTGGCGGCCAGTTCATGTGCCATCGTCAGTCCTCCAATATGCTCGTCAGCCACGGCGTCAGCGCGTGGACGGTATAGTCGATATGGTCGCGGGCGGCTTCCGGTCCCTGTTCGGAGCCGTTGTCGACCCACACGGTCGTCATCCCGATCGCCTTGGCGGGGACCAGGTTGCGGGCCATGTCCTCGAAAAAGATCGCGCGACTTGGATCGATGTCGAACGCGGCGCACAGCCCCGCATAGGCGGACGGCTGCGGCTTGGGGACGAGGCCCATGGCGGTGATGTCGTGAACCGCCTCGAAATGACTGCCCAGCCCCAGCCGGTCGAGGACCTTCAGCGCATAGGGCTTGTCGCCATTGGTGAAGACCAGCTTGCGCCCCGGCAACTTGGCCAGCGCGGCGGCGAGCGGCGCGTCCTGTTCCAGCACGTCCATCTCGATATCATGGACATAGGCCAGGAAGGCGGCGGGATCGACGTCATGCTCGGCCATCAGGCCCGCCAGCGTGGTGCCGTGCGCGTGGAAATACTCCTTCTGCACCCGGAACGCCTCGGCCGGGTCCAGGCCCAGCAGGTCGCCGACGAACTGCGTCATGCGCCGGTCGATATGCGCGAACAGATTGGCGCTCGCCGGATACAGCGTATTGTCCAGATCGAAGATCCAGGCGTCGATATGGGCAAGCGCGGGCGGCATGGCGGCAGCGTGTAGGCGTGAGGCCCCATGGCCGCAAGCCGCCCCGTGGCCCATCGCCTGCCCCCCTTAACGACGGTGCAAGAAAGTGATGCTATCAAAAGGGTCAGGCTCACCCCTGTCGGTTGGGCAGGCGGCATGATGGGATGGGCGGGTTGAGCTTGCGAGCGCGGGAAGCGCGCGGTGCCGGGGGCATCGCGACGGTCTGGAGCCTGGTCATCGGCGCGGGCACGATGGTCGCGGCCTGTGGCGGCAGCGGCAACGGCATCCAGCCGATACCGGCCCCGATCGCCAGCCCGACACCCACACCCACCCCTATCCCCGCACCGACGCAGAATTACGACACGGCGGGCTATCGTGCGACGGCGGGTGCGGTCGCGATGAACGCGCTGGCCGCCTATCAGCGCGGGGCGACCGGTGCGGGTGTGGCCCTGGGCGTCATCGATTCGGGCGTGGACGACCGCACCGGCGCCTTTACCGGGCGGATTTCCAGCGCCTCCACCGATGTCGCGGGGACGCGCGGCACCGGCGATCTGGACGGGCACGGCACCGCCGTCGCCTTCACCGCGCTGGGCGGCCGCAGCGGCAATCGGGCGCAGGGCGTGGCGTTCGACGCCACCCTGGTCGCGCTGCGCGCCGACGAGCCGGGCAGTTGCGGCGGCTCCACCGGAAATGGCGGGCTGGGCGGGACGTGCAGCTTTTCCTCCGACGCCATCGCCCGCGGGCTGGATACGGCCCGCAGCGCCGGGGCGCGGGTCGTCAACATCTCGCTCGGCTCGAACGATACGCCGCCCGGCACGCTGCTCGCGGCGATCGGGCGGGCGACGGCGGCGGGCATGGTGATCGTCATTGCGGCGGGCAATGACGGCGAGTCCAATCCCACGCTGATGGCGCAGATCGCCAATAGCGATGCGGTCGCGCGTGGACAGGTCATCATCGCCGGATCGGTCGGCGCGACCGGCACTATCTCGTCGTTCAGCAACCGGGCGGGCCAGTCGGCCGCGCATTATCTGACCGCGCTGGGCGAGCGGGTGGAAGCGCCCGATGCCAAGGGCGAACGCCTGCTCTGGTCGGGCACGTCCTTCGCCGCGCCGCAGATCAGCGGCGCGGTCGCCCTGCTGGCCCAGGCCTTTCCCAACCTGACCGGCGCGCAGATCGCCGACCTGCTGCTGCGCACCGCGCGCGAAGCGGGGACGAACGGCACCGACGACATTTACGGTCGCGGCACGCTGGACCTGACCGCCGCCTTCCAGCCGGTCGGCGGCACCAGCGTCGCGGGCACGGGCGCGGCCGTCTCGATGGGGGTCAATGCGCGGCTATCCCCGGCAATGGGCGATTCGCGCGCGGAGGGGCTGAGCCTCGTCGCGCTCGACGGCTATGCCCGTGCCTATCATGTCGACATATCCGCCACCGTGGCGCAGGCCGCCCCCCGCCCGATGCTGGCGCCGTCGCTGCTCGGCCGCATCGAGGGCATGGTGGTCAGCGACGGCACACGCACGGTCGCCTTGACCCGCGCGATCACCATCCCCGGCGAGGCCCGGCTGCGGGCCATCGTCCCCGCCGACGCGCCGAACGCGGCGCAGCGCATCGTCGCGGGCAGCATCACCCAGACGCTCACCCCCGACACCGCGATCGGATTCGGCTTTGCCAGCACCGGCGACGCGATGATCGCCGGGTGGACCGGCCAGTCCGGCCCCGCCTATCTGATGACCGATCCCGGCGCGGGCATGGACCGCGCGCCGCGCACTGCCGCCGCGCTGCATCACGTCATGGGCCGGACGGGCGTCAGCGTCGCGGCGGAGAATGGCCGCTTCGCCGCGCCGATGCCGGGCATGGTCGCGCCCGGCTATGACCAGATGACGGTGACCTTCGACCGCAGGCTGGGACCGGTCGCCGCGACATTGGGCCTGACCCGGCTGGATGAGCAATCGACCGTGTTGGGCAGCTGGTTCGGCGGCGCGCTGGGCCAGGCGCGCGGGTTCAGCTGGTTCGCCGACACGGCCGCACGCTGGCAGGACGATGGCGGCTGGACGCTGGGCGCCCGCTGGCGCCGCGGCTGGACGCGCGCGGTCGGGGCCTTGGGCGGCGGCATGCTCGCCAGCCGAGCCTGGTCGGTCGAGGCAGGCAAGGCCGGGCTGTTCGGCCACGACCGGATCGACCTGCGCCTGTCGCGGCCCTTGCGGGTCGGCGGCGGCGGGCTGGACCTGCGGCTGCCCGGCCATTGGGATTATGCCAGCGGCCAGGTCGACCGCTGGACGACCAACCGCCTGTCGCTGACCCCCACGGGGCAGGAAACGCTGGTCGAGCTGCGCCACGGCATCCGGCTGGGCGGCGGCGAGTGGTCGACGCACCTGTTCTGGCGACGCGATCCCGGCAATATCGCCATGCTGCCGCCCGAGCGGGGCATGGCGGTGAAGTATGGCTTGACCTTCTGATACGCGGTCTTGGCTGGCGGGGGCGGCGGATCGTCCCCATCTTCCTCACATGACACGCTATTCCCTGCTCGATCTGGTGCCCGTCGTCGAGGGCGGCACCGTGGCCCAGGCGCTGGCCAACGCCGCCGACCTCGCCGCCCATGCCGAAGCCGTCGGCTTCCACCGCTATTGGACCGCCGAGCATCACGGCATGACGGGCATCGCATCGGCCGCGACCGCCGTGGTGCTGGGCCATGTCGCACAGGCGACCAGGACGATCCGCATTGGTGCTGGCGGCATCATGCTGCCCAACCACGCGCCGCTGACCATCGCCGAGCAGTTCGGGACGCTCGACGCGCTGTTTCCCGGCCGCATCGACCTGGGGCTGGGCCGCGCGCCGGGATCGGACCAGCGCGTCGCCCGCGCGTTGCGCCGGACGCTCGACAGCGATCCCAACGCCTTCCCGCGCGACGTGATGGAGCTGCAAAGCTATTTCGCCGATGACGGCCAAACGGGCATCGTCGCGACGCCGGGCGCGGGCGCGCGTCCGCAAATGTGGATCCTGGGATCGAGCCTCTACGGCGCACAGCTCGCTGCCGCGCTGGGCCTGCCTTACGCCTTCGCCTCGCACTTCGCGCCCGATGCGCTGGACGATGCACTGGCCGTTTATCGTCGCGACTTCCGGCCTTCGGCGGTGCTGGACAAGCCCTATGCGATGGCGGGTTTCAACGTCTTCGCCGCCGATACCGACGCGGAGGCCGAGCTGCTGGCCAGTTCGCAGCAACAGGCCTTCGTCGCGCTACGTACCGGCCGCCCCGGCAAGCTGCCCCCGCCCGTTCCCGGCTATCGCGAAAGCCTGGGCGCGCAGGGGTCGGCGATCCTCGACCATGTCCTGTCCTGTTCGGCGATCGGCGCGCCCGCGAGCGTGGAACGGCAGCTGGCCGCCTTCGTCGAACGGACCCAGGTGGACGAGGTGATGGTCGTCAGCTCGATCTTCGACCATGAGGCGCGAAAGCGCTCCATCGGAATCGCAGCGAAGGCGATGGATGCCTTGGAGAAGGTGGCGGCCTGATTTTTTGGGTTCGCGCGAAGCCGCGATGACGCGAAGGAATTTGTTCGCGCGGAGGCGCGGAGAACGCGGAGGGGGGCGTTTCGAATGGCACGCTCGATACTTCCCTACGAGCCGGTGAGGATGAAGGAATGGCAGTGCCGCCAAGTACGACACCTCCGCGTTCTCCGCGCCTCTGCGCGAACCATCCTTCTTCTCTCTTCGCGTCATCGCGGCTTCGCGCGAACCAAACTACCCCACCGCCGCCGGCAGCCGGAGCCGCACCAGTAACCCGCCCAGGTCCTCGCTTTCCTCCAGCGAGACGGTGCCGCCGTAAATCTCCGCCACGTCGCGCACGATGGCGAGGCCAAGCCCCGTCCCCGGCTTGCCGGTGTCCAGCCGGACGCCGCGATCGAAGATACGAACGCGCTCGTTCTCGGGAATGCCGGTGCCGTCATCCTCGACCAGGATCTCGACGAACCCGGCCTGCGCACCGACGGTGACGAAGACGCTCCCGCCGCCATATTTGGCCGCGTTCTCGACCAGATTGCCGAGCATCTCGTCCAGATCCTGTCGCTCGACATGGACGACCTGATCCTTCGGCCCGTCCACATCGATGCGGACATGGCGATAGAGGCGACCCACCGCGCGCTCGACCGATTGCAGGCTGGGCCAGACCTCCGCCCGGCTGTGCGCCGAGCCGCGCCGCCCGACCGCACGGGCACGGGCGAGATGATGGTCGACCTGGCGGCGCATCGTGCGCGCCTCGCGGATCACCGTCTCGGCCAGATCCTCGGACTGGGCGGTCGCGGCGTTCATGATGACGGTCAGCGGAGTCTTCAGCGCATGGGCCAGATTGCCCGCGTGACGCCGCGCCTCCTCGGCCTGTTTCTCGTTATGCTCGATGAGCGCGTTCAGCTCCTCGACCATCGGCGCGACCTCGTTGGGCATCGCGTCGGATACGCGGTCGGCCTTGCCCGCCCGCATCGCCGCGATCTCCTCGCGCACCCGGCGCAAGGGATAGAGGCCGTAAAAGGTCTGCATCGCCGCCATCAGCAACAGGCCGACACCCAGCAGCGCGAAACTGCGCACCAGCGTCCGGCGGAGCGCGCCGATCTGCGCATCCAGCCCGGTCGTCCGCTGCGCCACCTGGAACCGCCAGCGCACGTCCGAGCCGGGCAGCTTCACATCGCGTTCGACGACGCGCAGCTTCTCGTCCGGGAATTGCGTGCTGGTATAGACATGGATGGTGTCGTCATTATGCGCCGAGCCGAACGCCAGCCGCCGGTCCCAGAGCGAACGCGACGGAAAGGGTTCATGCCCCTTGCCCGACACCTGCCAGTAGACGCCCGATCCCGGCTCCAGGAATCCCTGGTCGGCGGGCTCGCGGTTGAACCAGACCTCCCCCTCCGAATCGACCGCAGCCGACACCAGCAGCGACTGGAGGACATAGGCCTGGCGGTCGTCGAAATTCTGCGTGACGGCGGACACCAGCACCCGGTCGAGCGCGAAACCGCCGCCCGCCAGCAGGACCAGGATCCACCCTGCGGCGATCAGGATCATGCGGCGCGACAGCGATCCCGTGCGCAGCGTCCGGCGCGGTATATGCCCCTCCGTCACGGAAAAAGCCGGATCAGGCCGCCGAACCCGCCACGGCACCCGCTGCCGGATCGTCCAGGCTGTAACCCAGGCCACGGATGGTGGTGATGACGTCCTGGCCCAGCTTCTTGCGGATGCGCGTCACGAACACTTCGATCGTGTTCGAATCGCGGTCGAAATCCTGGTCGTAGATATGCTCGATCAGTTCGGTGCGGCTGACCACCTTGCCCTTGTGATGCAGCAGATAGGACAGCAGCTTATATTCCTGCGCGGTCAGCTTCACCGGCTCGCCCGCACGCGTGACCTTGCCCGAACGGGTGTCGAGGCGAACGTCGCCGGCGGTCAGTTCGGACGAGGCGTTGCCGCTGGCGCGGCGGATCAGCGCGCGAAGACGGGCGATCAGTTCCTCGGTCTGGAACGGCTTGGCGACATAGTCGTCGGCGCCCGCATCCAGCCCCGCCACCTTGTCCGACCAGCTGTCGCGCGCGGTCAGGACGAGGACCGGCATGGTCTTGCCTTCCTTGCGCCAGCGGTCGAGCACGGTCAGCCCGTCGATCTCGGGCAGGCCCAGGTCGAGCACGATCGCGTCATAGCTTTCGGTCGACCCCAGAAAATGCCCTTCCTCGCCGTCCGTGGCCAGGTCGATGGCATAGCCTGCGCCCTCCAGCGTATTCTTCAACTGCTGGCCGAGATTGGGCTCGTCCTCGACGATCAGAACGCGCATCGCAAAACTCCCTGTAAATTCATGGGGCTGTCCGACCGGCCGGTCATCAGCCGTCGGTTCGCCCGATGACCTTGCCGGTGCGGCCGTCCACCTCCACCCAGATGACCGTGCCATTGCGCAGGAATTTGAGCGTGTAAACCGACGCACCCGCATCATAATCGAAGCCGATATATTGCGAATCGCGCATGGTCGGCACCACCCGCGCCTCGATCTCGCGCAGCGACAGATTGCCTTCCCGGCGCTGCTGATAGGCGCGCATCTGGTCGCCGCGCCGTTGATCGAAGCCCATTTCCATCGGGGGCTCGATCATCGGCGGCGAGCCCAGCGGTGCGGCGAGCAGGGCCAGAAGGACGGTCATCGACATGAAACTGGCATAGCGGTCAACCGTTGAACAGCCTCTGAATGGATCGTGCAGCCGCGGGACAGCGCATGGGGTGCTTGCCGGGTTCCCGATCCGCCCCTAACTGCCAGTCATCATGGCAGCACCCGTTCTTTCCTACGAAGACCTGGGCCTTGTTCAAGGCTCGGGCTGGCTCTTCCGGCATCTCGACATCCATGTCGGTCCGCGCGACCGATTGGCGCTGATCGGGCGCAACGGGGCGGGCAAGTCGACCCTGTTGAAGCTGATGGCCGGGATCATCGATTCCGACGAGGGGCGGCGCGTGATCGTGCCGGGCACCCATGTGGTGTATCTGGAACAGGATCCCGACCTGACCGGCTGCGCCACGCTGAACGACTATGTCCTGTCGGGCGACGATGCCCCGGAAGCCTATGAGGCCGATGCGATCGCCGGACAGCTGGGCATCGACCTGACCCGCGACGCCGCGACGGCCAGCGGCGGCGAACGGCGGCGCGCCGCGATCGTGCGCGCACTGGCGATGAACCCCGACGTTTTGCTGCTCGACGAGCCGACCAACCATCTGGATCTCGCCGCCATCGAATGGCTGGAGGACTGGCTGAAGCGGTTCACCGGCGCGTTCATCGTCATCAGCCATGACCGCACCTTCCTGACCCGCCTCACCAAGTCGACGTTGTGGCTCGACCGCGGTCAGATGCGGCGCAACGAGGTCGGTTTCGGCGGCTTCGACGCCTGGACCGAGCAGGTCTATGCCGAGGAACAGCGCGCCGCCGAGAAGCTCGACGCCAAACTCAAGATCGAGGAGCATTGGCTCCACCGGGGCGTCACCGCGCGGCGCAAGCGCAACCAGGGCCGCCTGGAAAAGCTGGTCCAGATGCGCGCAACCCGCGCCGCGATGATCGGGCCGCAGGGTGCCGCCAAGCTGGGCATCGCGTCGGACGATGTGAAGACCAAGGAGGTCATCAAGGCCGAGCATGTCACCAAGCGATACGGCGACCGCACGATCATCAAGGACCTGAGCCTGAAGGTCACGCGCGGCGACCGGATCGGCATCGTCGGCTCGAACGGCGCAGGGAAAACGACGCTCCTTCGCCTGCTGACCGGTGAGATTCAGCCCGACGAGGGCAGCGTCTTCCTCGCCAAGACGCTGGACGGGGTCATCATCGACCAGCAGCGCAAGCTGATGGCGCCCGAAAAGCGGGTGCGCGAAGTGCTGGCGGATGGCGGCGACTGGATCGACGTGCGCGGCGTCCGCAAGCATATCCATGGCTATCTGAAGGAGTTCCTGTTCGACCCCTCGCTGGCCGAGGCGAAGATCGGCACGCTGTCGGGCGGCGAGCGTTCGCGGCTGCTGCTGGCCCGTGAGTTCGCGCGTGAATCCAACCTGCTGGTCCTCGACGAACCGACCAACGATCTCGACCTGGAGACGCTGGACCTGTTGCAGGAGGTGATCGGCGATTATGAGGGCACCGTCCTGATCGTCAGCCACGACCGCGACTTCCTGGACCGGACGGTCACGGTGACGCTGGGCCTCGACGGGTCGGGCAGCGTCGACGTCGTGGCGGGCGGCTATGCCGACTGGGTCGCCAAGCGCAAGGCCGTGCCCGAGGCGAAGAAGACCACCGCCAAGGCCACCCCCTCCCCCGCCGCGCCGGTGCAGGCGAAGACCAAGCTGAGCTACAAGGACCAGCGCGATTACGAGCTGCTGCCCAAGCGGATCGAGGAGCTGGAGGCCGGTATCGCGCGCGACGAGGCCAAGCTGGCCGACCCCGATCTCTATGCCAAGGACCCCGCCCAGTTCGACCGGCTGATGAAGGCGATCGAAAAGGCCCGCGACGAAAAGGACGAGGCCGAGATGCGCTGGCTGGAACTGGCCGAGCAGGTCGAGGCACTGGCTGGGTGATCGGGGCGGGATAATACCCGCCCCTATTGGTCAGAACCGGTCAAACCCCGACGAACGGCGCCATGCCGGGAACCGATACATCAGCGTAACGCGCGGGCGTACAGGGCCATCGTCCAGGCCATGGCCTGGAGGAACAGCGCGGGGTCGTAACGCGGCCCCTCGTCGCGCAGAAAGGCGTGCTGCCCGGCGACCTCATGCCATTCATAGGAGGCGCCGACCTCCTCCAGCCGCGCGCGGATCGTCTCGCGCCCGGCATAGGGGACATGCGGGTCCTGCCGTCCCCAGACGAACATCGTCTCGGCCTTCAGTTCGGCCATGCGCGCCAGGCTGTCGTCGCGGCGGCCCTCACCCAGCGTGCCCGAATGGATGTCGGTGGCATAGAAGCAAGCCGCCGCCCCCACGCGCGGATCGAGCGCGGCGCGATAGGCCAGATGCCCGCCCAGGCAGACGCCGAACGTACCCAAATGCCCGTTGCACGCGGGATGCGCGGCCAGCGCGGTCAGGCCTGCGGTCGCATCGGCGTCATAGGCCGCGACCGGCTTGGTGAATTTCAGGTCGTTGCCCCGGTCCGTGCCCGGCTTGTCATAGGCCAGCACCGTGCCTGCGGGTTCATATTCGTGATAGACCTCGGGCACCGCGACGACATAGCCCTGCCCCGCCAGCATCCCCGCCAGCCGCCGGATCGGGGCCGTCACCTGATAGATTTCGGAAAACAGCAGGATGCCGGGGAAGCGCCCCTCGATCGCGGGGCGGAACAGGTGCATCCGCATCGTGCCGTTGCCGGGCACCTCGACATCCTGGGTTTCGTCGCTGCGTATGATCATGGCGGGCCTGTCCTGATTGGTGGCTTCGCCCATCGCATCCCGCCGGAGGCAGGGCAATCGGGTTGCGCGTGCGACACCCGCCGCTATCGTCGGGCCATGTCGGCAAGCACGATGCGACTGGCGCTGTTGAGCGCGGTCTGGATGGCGGGGCTCATCGCCTCGGGGCTGCATCCGTTCGACCGGGCGACCTGGTGGATGGAGGTCGCGCCCGTGCTGGTCGCGCTGCCGCTGCTCTGGGGATTGCGGCGGCGCTTTCCGCTGACCGGGCTGGCGCTGGTCCTGATCGGCCTGCACGGCCTGATCCTGATGCTCGGCGGAGCCTATAGCTATGCGCGCGTGCCCGCCGGTTTCTGGGTGCAGGACTGGCTGCATCTGGCACGCAACCCCTATGATCGGCTGGGCCATTTCGCGCAGGGCTTCGTGCCCGCCATCGTGTTTCGGGAATGGCTGATCCGGCGGGGCGGGCTGGTGCGCGGCGGGATGCTGACCTTCCTCGTCATCGCCTGCTGCCTGGCGGTGAGCGCGGCGTATGAACTGATCGAGTTCGGCGCGGCGATGGCGCTGGGCCAGGGCGCGGACGAATTCCTGGGGACGCAGGGCGATCCGTGGGATACGCAATGGGACATGCTGATGTGCCTCGTCGGCGCGGTCGGGGCGGTGGTGACGCTGTCGCGGGTACATGATCGGCAGATGGCGGGGATGGCGGAGCGGTAGTTTGTTCGCGCGGAGGCGCGGAGACGCGGAGGAGTCTGGATGGGCCGCGCTGTTGCACACCCTCTCGATCGGAAGACAAAGCCGCTCTGTTGCCAATGGAGGCAGCCTGCGGCTGGGCCAGACACCTCCGCGTCTCCGCGCCTCCGCGCGAACAAAAAAGACGAAGCGGACACCGATCGGTGATAAAACCGGCCCGACACCAGGAGTTCTCGACATGGTCCAGCGGCACCGCTGACGCGGCACAGGCTTACACGGCGGCAAGCACCGCCCCCCTGCCCCCAATCATTTCGAGAGATTTATGCCACGCTTGCAGAACAAGACGTGCGTCGTCACTGGCGCCGCGCGCGGGATCGGCCATGCCATTGCCCGCCGCTTTCACGAGGAAGGCGCGACCGTCATCCTGACCGACCGGAATGCCGACACCGGCCAAAGCGCGGCGGGGAATATCGGCTGTCGCTTCGAGCCGCTCGACGTGTCGGACGAAGCCGACTGGGCGCGCCTCGCCCGGATCGTCCCCATCGCCGATGTCGTCGTCAACAATGCCGGGATCACCGGGTTCGAGGACGGCTATGCGCCGCATGACCCCGAACATGCATCGCTGGCGGACTGGCGCGCGGTACACCGGGTCAATCTGGACGGCACCTTCCTGGGCTGTCGCTATGCCATCGCCGCGATGAAGGTGGCGGGCACCGGCTCGATCATCAACATCTCGTCGCGCTCGGGGCTGGTCGGCATTCCGGGCGCGGCGGCCTATGCCTCGTCCAAGGCGGCGGTCCGCAACCACAGCAAGACGGTCGCGCTCTATTGCGCACAGGCCGGGTGGAAGATCCGCTGCAACTCCATCCACCCCGCCGCCATCCTCACCCCCATCTGGGAGCCGATGCTGGGCGACGGCCCCGACCGGGCAGCAAAGATGGCGGCGCTGGTCGCCGATACGCCGCTGAAACGCTTCGGGGAGCCGCACGAAGTGGCGGCCATCGCGGTCATGTTGGCCTCGGACGAGGCGACCTATATCACCGGATCGGAGTTCACCATCGACGGCGGGCTGCTGGCGGGATCGGCCGCGACGCCGGGTTAAACCTATGGTGTCGGGCGGTTTCGGCCGATAGGCTGGGCCTTATGAATCGCAACCTCACCGAAGACCGCCCGACCTTCGTCACCCATCTGGAATGCTCGCTGACCGGCGAGCGTTATGAGGCCGACCAGCTTCACGGCCTGTCGCGCGCAGGACAGCCGCTGCTGGTCCGCTATGACCTCGACGCGCTGGGCCGGGCGGTGTCGCGCGACACCATCGCTGCGCGCGAGACGGACTTGTGGCGCTGGCGCGAGCTGCTGCCCGTCCGTCGCACCGACAGCATCGTGTCGCTGGGGGAGATTGAGACGCCGCTGATCCCCATTCCCCGCTCGGGCGGGGACACGGTGCTGGTCAAGGACGAGGGGCGGCTGCCGACCGGATCGTTCAAGGCGCGCGGGCTGGTCATGGCGGTGGCGATGGCGCGCGAGCTGGGCGTGACCCGGATCGCGATGCCGACCAACGGCAATGCGGGCGCGGCGCTGGCCGCCTATGCCGCGCGGTGCGGGATCGAAACCGTCATCCTCTGCCCCGAGGAAACGCCGGAAGTGAATGTCCGCGAGATCGCCGCGCAGGGTGCGCGTGTCTGGCGGGTCAACGGCCAGATCGACGAGTGCGGCGCCATCGTCGGGCGTGGTGCCGCCGAGGGGCGCTGGTTCGACTTCTCGACGCTGAAGGAACCGTATCGGATCGAGGGCAAGAAGACGATGGGGCTGGAACTGGCCGCGCAGCTGGGCTGGGAACTGCCCGATGCGATCTTCTACCCGACCGGCGGCGGCACCGGCCTGATCGGCATGTGGAAGGCGTTCGACGAGATGGAGCGGCTGGGCTGGATCGGCGCCAAGCGCCCGCGCATGTATGCTGTGCAGGCCAGCGGCTGCGCGCCCATCGTCCGCGCCTATGAGGCGGGCGAGGACCATGCCGAGCGTTGGGAGGATGCCGCGACGGTGGCGGCAGGTATCCGCGTGCCCAAGGCGGTCGGTGACTTCCTGATCCTGCGCGCGGTGCGCGAATCCGGCGGCGCGGCGCTTGCGGTCGGCGATCCGGCCATCCTGAAGGCGGTGGAGGAGTGCGCGAAGAAGGACGGTCTGCTGCTCTGTCCCGAGGGCGGGGCGACGCTCGCGGCGTATCAACAGGCCGTGCGCAACAATCTGGTCGACGAGGATGAGCGCGTGGTGCTGTACAACTGCGCCACCGGGCTGAAATACCCGATGCCCGAGGCGGGGCAGTGGCTGGACAAGAACGCGCCGATCGATCTGGGAGCGCTGTAATCACCAACCTCCGTTCGCACTGAGCGAAGTCGAAGGGCACGCGGCACGTTCCGCCCCTTGGCCTTCGACTTCACCCGATCAGCAACCGAATCCCCAACGCCGCCAGCAACGCCAGCGGCATCGCCACCGCGCCGACCTTCAGGAAGGCGAGGAAGCTGACATCCTCTCCCTCGCGCCGGATCGCCTGAAGCCACAGGATCGTCGCCAGCGATCCCGTCACCGACAGGTTCGGGCCGAGGTCGACGCCGATCAGCAGCGCATCGGTGACGATCTGCGGCGGATGCGCCTGCGCGATGGCGCTGCTGGCGACGAGTCCGGCGGGCAGGTTGTTCATCGCGTTGCTGACAAAGGCGAGCGTCGTCCCCGACACCGCCGCCGCGCGTGTCGGATCGACCAGCATGTCACGCAGCCCCTGCGCCACCCAGGCGATCACGCCGGTCCGGTCGAGCGCCTCGACCAGCACGAACAGCCCGGCGACCAGCGGCAGCACGCCCCAGCTGACCGACCTGGCCAGCGTCACGGGCGAGCGTCCCGCGAGCAGCGACACGATCACCGCCGTCGCGATCCCCGCCAGCGCGGTCGGCAGGCCCAGCTCCGCATCCAGCGCCGACACGACCAGCAGCAGCAGCGCGGTCAGCACGATACCGGCGATCGCCAGCTTGCCGCCGGTCGACAGCGTATCGCGCGCCACGTCGCACTCGCAACTCGCCGCGATCCGCGCGCGCTGGGTGAAGCGCAGCACCGCGAAGGTGACGAGGATCGAGGCCAGCGAAGGCAGCGCGAACGCCGCCATCCATGCGCCCAGCGGCGGCATGTGGCCGCCGTAGAGCACCAGATTGGCGGGGTTGGAGATGGGCAGCACGAAGCTCGCCGCATTGGCGATTAGCGCGCAGGCGAACAGCAGCGGCAGCGGGTCGGCCTTGGCCTTCTTTGCCGCGACGAACACGGCGGGCGTCAGTACCACGGCGGTCGCGTCGTTGGACATGAAGGTCGTGACGACGACGCCCGTCGCATAGACCAGCGCGAACAGTTTCGCGCGCGACCGCCCCGCCATGTTGACGGCGGTCGCCGCGATCCAGTCGAACGCGCCATGTTCGCGCGCGGTCTCGCTCAGCAGCATCATGCCGATCAGGAAGAGATAGACATCCGCCCCCTTGGCCACCGCCTGCCCCGCCTCACCCAGCGGCATCAGGCCCAGCACGATCAGCAGGACCGCACCCGCCACCGCCCAGATCCATTCGGGCCAGCGCATCGGCCGCGCGATCACGCCCGCCGTCGACAGCCCCGCAATCGCCCAGGTGGCCCCGTATGCCAGCGTCACCATCCGCACCCATTCTTGTTAGGCCCCAGCCGGGCGCCGTCGATCCCGGCGATAGGCCAGGCGCCGATCGTGTGGCAATCCTCGCCGGGGGCGACGGGCAAGCGGCGCTTCGGGATCGAATGTCCGTCGCGGACGAGACAATCGATCCGGTCATAGCCTTCGCCGCAGCGGACCTCGATCGCGTTCAATCCAGCGGCCAGCGTCACGGTCGCGCGCCACAGGCCATCCTTGCCCCGCGTCATCGGCGTCTCGGTCTCGCCAGCCCGCGCGACGGGTTGCGCATCCACGCCGAACAGCCGCGCCATGACCTCGACCGCACCGGGTCGGGGCACTTGGTGCGGGTCGGTCGGCCGCGTGATGAGCCGAACATCGCCCGGCGAGACGATCTGAACATGCGGCCAGGGGGCATCCAGCCGCCGGAAGCGCCAGCTGACCACCCGGTCCTGAACACAGACGATGGTGAAGCCCGGCGCGCCACCATCCTCCTCGATCTGCGCGGTCGAGCGGGTCGCGCCGTACAGGACACGGCCATCGTTCAGCAGCTCGTTATAATGGGTGTGCCCGGTATCGACGAAGGCGACCTCGCCGTCGATGAACTGGCGCGCGATCGTGTCGCCGTCCGCCGCCAGGTCGCCGGGATAGGCGTGCATGAACACCAGCGGCACTTCGCCCGACGCCTTTGCCCGCGCCAGTTCCTCGGCCAGTCTGTTGCGGTGGTGCATGGTCAACCGGAAGTCGGGTCCGCCCGCCCCCGCCGACACGATATCGAGGAACAGGCAGCGATGGCCCGCAATCACCTCCGTCTCGGGTCGGTTGGTCCTGGGTATCGCCGCTTCGTAATTGGACAGGTCGCCCGGCTCGAAATCATGGTCGCCGGGAATAATCCGCCATGGCAGCGACAGCGGCGCGAGCGCCTCCATCATTCGGGCATATTGTCCGGGCGTGCCGTGATTGGCGTTGTCGCCGGGTATGAAGACGAAATCCGCCCCGCCCATCTGCGCATTGACCTGCGCGACGACCTCGCGGAGTCGGTCGAGGCCCTGCCAGTCATCGGCTTCGTCCAGATGCAGGTCGCCGACATGGACCCAGGCGATGCCGCTCATGCCTTGGCCTCCTCGGGCTTGGCACCACCGGAGCAGGCGGGGCGCAACGTGCCCGCAAAGCCGATCCACAGCCCCAGGCTCGCCACCGCGAAACCGCCGAGAATGTAGAAGGCGATGTGATAGCCCAGTTCCTGTGCCAGCCAGCCACCGATGGCGGGCGACAGCGAGGCGCCGACGCCCTGGATGGTCATCACCGCGCCCTGCCCGACATTCACCCGGCCCGTGCCGCTCAGCAGGCAGGCGACAAGGCCCGGCACCGCGACGCTCTGAAGCCCCGCGCCGATACCGTCGAGCGCTTGGACCGGCCACACGCCCCAATGCTCGATAAAGGTCCCCGCCAGGAACCCGCGCAAGGGAAGCGCGGCGAAGGAGATCAGCAGGACCAGCCAGTAGCCGCGCCCGGCGGCGACCTTCATCGCGATCAGGCTGGCGACGATCATCACCGCCTGCGCCACCATCACGGTGGTCGCGGTGAACATCGCGGCATCGCCCTTGCCCGCGCCGACCACCGCCATGCCGTACAGCGGCAGCATCGCGCCGTTGCCCAGATGGAAGCACGCCAGCGCGGCCGCCAGGATCAGCATCGGCTTGTTGGCGAGCAGCGCCTTGAAACCCTCGGCCTGGCCGCCTTCCTCATCGTCGCCATCGTCGTCCTCCAGCCCGCGCGCGGCGCGGTGGTCGATCGCGCGCTCGGGGATGGACAGGACCGAGATGATCGCCAGCACGCCGAAGGCGGCGGCAAGGAAGAAGATGGCGGGCATCCCGAACTTCCAGCCCAGAAAGCCGGAAAGCCCCGCGCCGACCATGTTGCCCGCATGGTTCCACGCCTGGTTGCGACCGTTCTGCGCGTTGAAGCCCTTTTGCCGGACCACGCCCAGCGTCATGCCGGTCACGGCGGGGCCGATCGCTGCGCCCGCGATGGCGGTCGCCACCTGGCTGACTCCGACGACGATGCCGGTCTGCGACCAGAGGATCAGGAAGGAGGCGAGCACCGTGCAGATACCGGTGATGACCACCACCCAGCGCTTCTTGTCGGTATGGTCGATGAACGCGCCCGCTGGCACCGTCATCACCATGCCCGCGACACCGCCCAGCGTCATGACGCTGCCGATCGGCCCGGTCTGCCACCCGCGCTGTTGCAGGAAGACGCCCAGAAACGGACCAATCCCCGCCTGCATGTCGGCCATGAAGAAGTTGAGCGCCTGCAACCAGCGTGTCGCGCGGCGGCGGTCGCCTTCGGACGATGGGGACGTTTGGGAATCAGGTAATGCCGCTGTGGCCATGATAGGTCTCCGCGAGATGCGAGGCCCAACCCAGCAATAGTTTGAAATATCCGCTGATCGTATGATTTATGTTTGCCGCGCGACCGGCAGCCAAGTTATCCCGCTGTAGAATAACGACAAAGCTGCCGGTGGCACAAATACCGCACAATATTTCATGACAAAAACTTCATGATGCCCCGGCAGAACTTTTCCCGTCAGCACGTCCGGTCGGCAGCAAGGAAAGCATCACCATGGACCACCACTGCGTCGCCATCGTACCGGCCGACGATCTCGATGCCAGTACTGCCTTTTACGAACGGCTCGGCTTTTCGGTCGCTGCCGATTTCGGTCATTACCGCATCCTGGAAGACGGACGCGGCTGGCATCTGCACCTCAACCACATGCCGGGCTGGCCGGTGCGCGGGGAGGACAACCCGTTCGGCCTCTATCTTTATGTCGAAGATGTCGATGCGGTCGCCGAGCGGGTCCGCGACGACATCATCAAGCCTGGCACGCCGCACGCCAAACCCTGGGGCACCTATGAGTTCGCGGTCAGCGACCCGACCGGGGTGCTGGTGCGGATCGGACGGATCGTCGAATAGCGCCGCCCGCTTGCCCTGTCGGCCCGACGGCATCACATAGGCGACCAGTCCCGACGCCGACCGCTCCGTGCCCCGCTCCGTGCCCCGCTCCGCAATGATGATGGACGATTCCCGTGACCACCAAGATCTACCTGTCCGCCGACCGCCTGCTGGAGGATTCCTTTCGCCTGGGCAATCTGGTCTTCGACTCCGGCTTTCGCCCGACGCATATCGTCGGCATCTGGCGCGGCGGTGCGCCGGTCGGCATCGCGGTCCAGGAACTGCTCGAATATCGCGGGGTCCAGAGCGATCATATCGCGATCCGCACCGCCTCCTATACCGGCATCGACCAGCAGGAGCCGCAGGTCCGCATTTATGGGCTGGGCCATCTGGTCGACGTCCTGAACCCGGAAGATCGCCTGCTCCTGATCGACGACGTGTTCGATTCCGGGCGCTCGATCCGCGCCTTGCTGAAGGAGTTGAAGCAGCGCTGCCGGAACAATATGCCGGACGAGGTGAAGGTCGCGACCGTCTATTACAAGCCGTCACGCAACGTGACCGACCTGACGCCGGACTTCTTCGTGCATGAGACGAATGACTGGCTGATCTTCCCGCACGAGATCAACGGCCTGACCGAGGATGAAATCCGCACCCACAAGCACGGGGCCGCCATCATCCTGCGCTGACGATCCGGGACGGCGGGCGCGCCCTGCCCCGCCATTCCCGAACCTCAAAACGGATCGACATTCAGCATCCCCCTTTTCCCTCTCCCCTCTGTGAGGGGCGAGGGGCATGGCCGAATGGCGATCCGGCCTCAGTGGAGCTTGGCGATCGACAGCCCGTCTTCCTTGGCTCGCGCCTTGACCGACTCCTCGCTGCGGGTCAGCGCCTTGGCGATCGCCTTCAGCGCCATGCCCTTCTTGGCGAGGGTGTGGAGTTTCTGGATCTCGTCCTGGCGCCAGGGCTGGCGGTGTCGTTCGAAGCGTTCGGCCATGGTCCCTTATAGCGCGCTCACAGGCCCCTGACCATGGCGGCGCCCCTGCATGATGGCTCGCTTACAAATGCGTCATGAATGCTGCCCCGCCTTGCCATCGCATCGCGGTGCAGCAAGATAGCTCGCTCGGGAGACGTTATAACATTTGGGGTTGTCAATGCGTTTTTGTGCTCTCCTTTGCTGTGTCGCGTCGTCCGCGATCGCCCTGCCCGCGCTGGCCCAGACCCGCGGCGTACCGACGCCCGATGCGGACGCCACCCCGGCGGCAGCGGCGAATCAGCCCTCCGACATCGTGGTCACCGCCAAGCGGCTCGACACCGCGCGCGAGCATATCCAGCCCAGCCTGGGCGCCTCCAATTATGAAATCACCAGCGCCACGATCAAGGCGCTGCCCGGTGGCGAGAACCAGCAGTTCAACCAGATCCTGCTCCAAGCCCCCGGCGTCGTGCAGGACGGCTTCGGCCAGTTCCACGTCCGCGACGACCATAACGGCCTGCAATATCGCATCAACGGCACCATCCTGCCCGAGGGGTTGGCGGTGTTCGGCCAGACCCTGTCGCCGCGCCTGGTCGACAAGGTCAACATTCTGACCGGCGCGCTGCCCGCGCAATATGGCCTGCGCACGGCGGGCGTGATCGACATCACCACTAAGAGCGGCCTGTTCGACAATGGCGGCACCGCCTCCATCTATGGCGGCAGCCACAACACCATCCAGCCCAGCCTGACCTATGGCGGCTCGTCGGGAAGCACCAATTACTTCGTGTCGGGCGACTACCGGCACAGTGGCCTGGGCATCGAAAGCGTCGACGGCCGCTCCAACCCGGTGCATGACGATACCGACCAGTATCAGGGCTTCGCCTATGTCGACCATATCCTGGACGACCAGAACCGGGTGTCCTTCGTCGGCGGCTATTCCAACCAGTGGTTCCAGATCCCCAACCCCGTCGGCCAGCAGCCGAGCGCCGGATGGAGCGTCGGTGGCCAGACCGCCTTCCCCAGCGAGAAGCTGAACGAGACGCAGCTGGAAAAGACCGGCTTCGGCCAGGTCGCCTTCCTCCACGATGCCGAGCCGCTGACCGTGCAGGCCTCGCTCTTCGCGCGCTATTCGTCGCTGCGCTATCGCCCCGATGTGCTGGGCGAGCTGCTCTATAACGGGCAGGCGCAACAGGCGTACAAGCAGGATTTCGCCATCGGCGGACAGGTCGACGCGGTCTATCATGTCGGCGATGCGCACACGCTGCGCGGTGGCCTGCTGGTGACGCGCGACCGTTCGACCAGCGCGACCACGACCAACGTCTTCCCCGTCGACGCCAGCGGCGCTCAGGCGGGCGAGCCGATCGCGATCGTCGACAATAGCGGCAAGACCGCGACCAGCTTCAGCGCGTATCTTCAGGACGAATGGAAGCTGCTGCCCCGGCTGACGCTCAACTACGGCGCGCGCTACGACCTCTACAACGGCTATCGGCGCGAGGGGCAGGTGTCGCCGCGCGTCAACCTGGTCTGGCAGCCGGGCGACATCTATACGCTGCACGCGGGCTATTCGCGCTATTTCGTGCCGCCGCCCTTCGAGTTGGTCGGCAATACCAGCATCGCCAAGTTCGTCGGGACCAGCGCCTATCCGGCCGTCACCGTCAACGACGTGCCCTATGCCGAGCGGCAGGATTATTTCGATGTCGGATTCCAGGCCAAGCCCAGCCGCTACTTCACCTATGGCATCGACGCCTATTACCGCATCTCGAAGAACCTGATCGACGAGGGGCAGTTCGGCGCGCCGATCATCCTGACCCCGTTCAACTACAAGCAGGGGCGCATCGGCGGGATCGAGGCGAATATGAGCTATCAGCGCGGCGGCCTGCTCGCCTATGCCAATTTCGCCGCCGCCAAGGCCAAGGGGCGCAGCATCGTCTCCAGCCAGTTCAGCTTCGGCCAGGACGATCTCGACTATATTGCGCGGCATTACATCTATCTGGACCACGACCAGACCTTCACCGGATCGGCGGGCGTGTCCTATGCCTTCCATGGCGGCACGAAGCTGGGCGGCAGCATGATCTATGGCTCGGGCCTGCGCCGCGACGACGATGTGAACAGCATCCCCAACGGCGCCAAGCTGTCGCCCTATGCGCAATTCAACCTGACCGCGAGCCAGCATCTGGCGGGGCCGAACCTCGACATCCGGTTCGACGTCATCAACGTGCTCGACCACAAATATGAAATTCGCGACGGGACCGGCGTGGGCGTCGGCGCACCGCAATATGGCCCGCGTCGCGGCTTCTTCGTCGGCGTGTCCAAGGCGTTCTAAGAAATCCTCCCCGGCACGGGGAGGGGGACCATGCGCAGCATGGTGGAGGGGGCGGGCCGCACAGGATGTTCTTTGTGGCGCACCCCCTCAGTCAGCGCTGACGCGCTGCCACCTCCCCGTGCCGGGGAGGATTGTCTAACCGATCCCGTATTTCCTCATCCGCTCGGGCATGCGCTTGTCCAGCCCCGTCGCCAGTGTCCGGTCACGCGCCGCCTCAGTGGTCATGCCCAGATGCGTCTCGGCGATCGAGCGCCCGTACAGTGCCCAGGCGCGCTTCGGATCGATCGCCAGCGCGGCGTTGAAATCGGCGAGCGCAGCCCGGTCGTCCTTCTGGCGGAGATGGATAAAGGCCCGGCTGTCGAGGAAGCTCGGATCGCTGGGGATCGCATGGACCGCGGCGTTGCAGTCGCCCAACGCCTTGTCGATATCCTTGTCGGCCAGCATCCGCGACCAGCACCGGCCGTTCTGCGCGGTGCTGCGACGGGAATCGTCATGATGCGCGGCCAGCCACAGATCATATTGCCCGATCGCCGCGTCGAAGGCGTCCGCCCCCGAATAGAGCCGCGCCATCTGGAGCCGTGCCGCATCCTCGCGCGGCAACTGCCCGTTCAGCAGGTCGAGATCGGTAATCGTCCCCGCCGGATTGCCCGCACGCAGCCGCAATTCGGCGCGGATCAGCCGCGCCTGCGTATCGGTCGGGTCGAGCGTCAGCGTGGTGTTCAGGTCGTCGATCGCCAGCACCGGCCGATGCTGGTCCAGATAGGCGAGCGCGCGCTGGCGGGGAAAACGCGGGTTCTTGGGTGCCATCGCGATCGCCTGCGTAAAGGCATCGATCGCATGGGGCAGGTCGTGCTGGGTGACCAGCATCGCGCCGCGACGGCTGTAACCCTCGGCATCGCTCGGCGGCGCGGCGTCGGTGGCGGCTGGCGCGACGACCGCCGCCATGCCCGGATCGGCATGCGCCACCGCATCGAACAGCCGCCCGCCGCTATAGGTGAAATAGATGCGGTGCTGGAAATTGGAGACATAGAGCCGGTGCGACACGAAAAAGTCCGCGCCCAGCAGCATGTCGGTGTCGAGCGGCCCCAGATCGGCGATATGGAGCCGCACATTGTGCAGTTCCTCATTGCCGATCTTCAGCAGCTTGAACCGCGCGGTCCAGCCCTGGACGACATGGCGGCCCAATCCGCGCTCCCATCCCGCCGCCTCGACGCCCGGGTCACCGGGATGGACGCCCGCGCGGGCGGCGGCGCGCAGGCTCAGCACGGTCTGCGCCGCTCCGGTATCGAAGGTCGCGTTCAGCTTCGCACCGTCCAGCTCGACCGTGCCGACCGTGTGGCTGTGCGCCTGGTCCCTGGTCTCGATCGGGATTTCGAAATAGGGCTTGCCGCCCGTCCAATAGGCCATGGCGGCGTGCGCGCAGCCGCTGGGCTTGAACAGCCGGACCATGCCGCCGGGCAGGTCATATTCGACGTCGCTGAGGCCCAGGACATTCTGCCCGAGCAGGCCGGTCTGGCCGACATCGCTGCCGCTGACGATGAACTGGACGTTCGGGATATCGGTTCCGGCCAGGGTGAAGTGCTTGACCGTGGCGACGGTGGCGTCCGAGCTGCCGCCGATCCCGTTCACCCGGAAACCGAAGGGCAAGGGCTGTTCCGGCAGGCCCAGTTCGCGTGCGACGGGGGGCGCGATGTTGCTGTAAAAGGCGCCGCTGTCGAGGATGAAGGGGGCGGGCTTGCCGTTGATCCGGGTCTCGACCACCGGGCGCAGGCCCTGCATCGTGACCGGGATCGCCGCCATCTGGCCGACCTTGCACGTATCCGCCATGGCGGGACCCGCTGCCGCCCCGACCAACAGCGCCGCGACCATGATCCGCTTGCGCCCTGCCCCCGTCATCATGCCACCATCCCCATGTCAGCGATGGGGCAAGCCTATCATTGCGGGGCCTGGGCCGAGATGACGTGCGCCTGACATTGTCGAAACATGCCGCCCGCCCCGTGGCCAAAGTCAGGCCAGGGTGATCCGCCGCCCTTCCCGCGCCGATCGATAGATCGCCTCGATCACCCGCATATCGGCCAGCCCTTCCTCGCCGGGCACCAGCGGATCCGTGCCGTTGGCGATACACTCGGCGAAATGGTCGAGCTGCCCGGCATGCTGGCCCTTGCCTGCGGGAACCTGCTGCTGCTCGGTCCGGCCATTGCGGCGGACCCACATCTTCTGCCCCTCATAAGAGGTGGCGGGCTCCAGTTCGATCCAGCCATCCGTCCCCGACACGCGGTACATATTGTGGTTGGAGCTGTAGCTGGACACGCAGGTCGCCTCGATCCCCGAAGGGAAGCGCAGCAGGAAGCTGATCCGGTCCTCGACGGTACGGAAACGCGGGTCGCTGCGGTCGGTGGACTCGATCGCGCTGACCTCGACGGGTTCTTCGCCGGTCAGATAGCGGGTCGCGTTCAGGCTGTAGATGCCGATGTCCATCAGCGAGCCGCCGCCCGACAGCTTGCGGTCCAGCCGCCACTGGTTGGGCTGCGCGTTGAAGCCATGATCGGCGGTGATGATCCGCGTCGGCCCGACAAAGCCCTTGCGCGCCATGTCGATCGCCAGCCGGTTGTGCGGCTCGAACCGCGATCGGTATCCGATCATCAGCTTGCGCCCCGCCGCCCGGCACGCCGCGATCATCGTGCGGCATTCCGCGACCGAGATCGCCATCGGCTTTTCGCACATGACATGCTTGCCCGCTCTGGCCGCGCGCACCGTATATTCGGCGTGCAGCGCATTGGGCAGGATCACATAGA
The DNA here is from genome assembly GCF_000787715.1 of Sphingomonas parapaucimobilis NBRC 15100. Lineage (GTDB taxonomy): Bacteria > Pseudomonadota > Alphaproteobacteria > Sphingomonadales > Sphingomonadaceae > Sphingomonas > Sphingomonas parapaucimobilis. The sequence continues at coordinate 10,525 of NZ_BBPI01000090.1, read as the reverse complement.
CGATGTCGACATCCGGATTGTCGCGGATACGGTCGAAATCGGCATAGGAATAACGGTGGCTTTCGGGCACGCCATATTTCTCGCCGAAGCGTGCCAGCTTTTCGGGCGTGCCGCTGACCAGCGCGACCAGCCGCGACTGCTCGCATTCGGCGAATTTGGACATGATCAGCTCGGCATAGCGGCCCAGACCGACGATCGCATACCCCGCCTTGCGCCCGCGCGGCGCGGCACAGGCCCCGCCCCCCGCCGCCAGGGCCAGTCCCGCCCCCAGCCCCGCGATGATGGTCCGACGATCGGCGTGCCCCATGATGCTCTCCCGTGTTCGCCAGGCATGTTTGCCTGTTCAATCAGTGGCTTATCATGAACGACACCGTCCGATGCTGGCAAGGTGCCGCAAGGGTCAGTCGGTGACTTTCTGCGCCTCGACGATCCGGGCGTCGCTGCCCAGCGCGTAGAGATAGGCGCGCCGTTGCTCGGTGCCGGGGGGATAGCGCTTGAGCATCCGCGCCTGTTCGCGGGTCAGGGCGAATCGGACATAGCCGGACCGGACCAGGCACTGGTCCACTTCGCCTTGCAGCGTGGCCTGGAGCGAATCGACCTGCTTGTCCGGCCGATACATTCGGCGAAGCAGAACCTGCCTCTCGCTCTGCGTGAAGATGTCGTCGGTCGGGACCGTCGGGGGCGTATTGGCTTCGCGGTCCAGGACGCGCGCGCCGCGCACATAACGCTGGGTCGCCCCGTCCCCGGCCACGTCGCGCCGGGCGGCTTGCAACATGCAGGCCCGGCTGCCGCCATCGAAAGCCTCCCGCGAAGCACCCGGCCTGCCCCAGCTATAGGGCTGGGGGGGTGCGGCCAAGGCGGATGACGACGCGCCCAACAGGGCAAGCGCAACACCGATCTTCGGCATGACCTCTCCTCGGTTTCTCTATGGCGAAGCTAACCGAAAAGGTCGGGCGCGTCATGCCTTTCCCGTTCCCCATGGCGACAGGCTGCGACCGGGCCGGTTGCCGATGCAGCCACGCTCGACACATCATACATTGGTGAAAACCGATTCATCCTTTCTTTCCCTCTGTCCACTATGGACGAAAAACTCATCGAATTCGGAGCAGGGAAACTGCCATGGGGCGGTCCGGACCGGGCTATAAAAACCGCGAAGCGCGCCGACAGGTTCTGATCCCCTGTCGGATCAAGTCCGTCCGGGGCTGGGGCGATGCGTGCATCCACAACATCTCGTCCCGGGGCATGATGATCGCATGTGACGATCCGCTGGCGCCGGGCGAATATCTGGACCTGCGGCGCGGTCGCCAGGTGGTGATCGGCCGCGTCGTCTGGCGGCGCGACCGATTCTCGGGCGTCCGCACGCAGGATGTCATCAGCGCCGATGCGCTGGTCAACGAGCCCCGCCTGGAGGCCCGGCCGACCGGCACGCGTCGCAGCAAGGATCGCGCCGCCCTGCGCCAGACCATGGCGGGGGAAATCGACGCCGCCCGACGCATGGAGCGCAGCCGCTCCCTGTCGCAGGCGATGCAGTTCGGTGCCCTGGGCCTTTTCGGACTGGTCGCCGCAGCGACCATCGCGATCCGGGTCGGCCATATCCTGGCCGCGCCGGCCGCGCAGATCACCCAGGCCCTGTCCCGATAATCCGAAGCATCGGTCAGTCCTGATCGGCCTGCAACGCCGTCGCCAGCCAGTCGGGACGGATCGCGTCGCCCAGTGCCTCGACGCGGCGATGCTCGACCATCAGGCCCAGTTCCGGGTAGCTTGCACGGGTCCGGTCGCCCGCCTCGCCCAGGGGAGCCACGACCAACCGTCGATTGACCTTCGAGCGGTGGTGCATCCGCGCCGTGTTTTCCTGCCCGACATAACAGCCCTTGGTAAAACTGACGCCGTTCAGCTCGCGCGCATTGCATTCCAGCCAGAGCGTCTCCCCCGAGCCCAGCTCGCCGACACCTTCGGTCACGCCCAGCGAAAGCCGGTGCGCGGTCCAACCGCTCGCCGGTTCGCCCGCCGGGGCCAGCCAGCGATGGCCCAGTTCGGGCAGGCGCGGATCATGGGGCCGCCCCTCGGCATTGCGGCTCCAATGGACGGCCAGTCCCTCGACCGGCGTGATCGTGATCGCGCGGCGCAGGCGGTACATGGCCAGCCGCTTCGCCAGTGCCTCGGCCTGCGACGCTTCCGCATCGATCAGCACCGCCTCGCCCTCGGCCCATAGGAGAAAGTCGAACAGCGCCTTGCCCTGCGGCGTCAGCAGGGCGGCCCAGCGCGGGGCATCCGGCGTCAGGCCCGCGACGTCCTGCGTCACCAGCCCTTGCAGGAAACCGCGCACATCCTCGCCCGCGATCCGGATCAGGCGGCGATCGGAGAGGGTCGTCGCGGCGGCCGTCGCGGCGATGGCTGTTGGGGTGGCATCGGTCATGACCGCAAGGTAGGAGGGCGTGACCCTATGCGAAAGGCCCGTTTGCCATGACCTTCGACCTGCTTCTCTCCGGCGGCACCGTCCACACCCCCGGCGGCCCCGTCCGCGCCGATGTCGGCGTGCGCGACGGCCGGATCGTGGAAATCGGCGCGCGCGGCGATGCGGGTCGGGTGATCGACTGCACCGGCCTCGACATCCTGCCCGGCGTGATCGACAGCCAGGTGCATTTCCGCGAGCCTGGCCTGATGCACAAGGAGGACCTGGCCTCCGGCAGCCGCGCGGCGGTGATGGGCGGCGTCACCGCCGTCTTCGAGATGCCCAACACCAAGCCGAACACCGATTCGGCCGAGGCGATCACCGACAAGCTGACCCGCGCCAGGACGATGTTCTGCGACCACGCCTTTTACGTGGGCGCGACCAACCACAATGCCCGCGACCTGGCCGAGCTGGAGCGGATGCCGGGCACGGCGGGCGTGAAGATCTTCATGGGCGCCTCGACCGGCGACCTGCTGGTCTCCGAGGATGCGCGGCTGGCCGAAGTGCTCGCCTCGGGTCATCGCCGCGTCGCGATCCATGCCGAGGACGAGGACCGGATGAACGCCCGGGCCGACGAGCGGATCGAGGGCGATCCGTCCTCACACCCGGTCTGGCGCGACGACGAGAGCGCGCTTCTCGCCACCCGTCGCATCCTGCGGCTGGCGCGCGCGGCCAATCGCCGTATCCACATCCTGCACGTCACCACGCCCGCCGAGCTGGAATATATCGCGCAGCACAAGGACATCGCGACCTGCGAGGTCACGCCGCAGCATCTGACGCTGGCGGGTGAGGAAGCCTATTCGCGCCTCGGCACGCTGGCGCAGATGAACCCGCCGATCCGCTCGGGCGCACACCGCGACGGGCTGTGGCACTGGCTGAACCAGGGCGTGCCCGACGTCATCGGTTCGGACCATGCGCCGCACACGCTGGAGGAAAAGGCCAAGCCCTATCCGGGCAGCCCCAGCGGAATGCCGGGCGTGCAGACGCTGCTGCCGCTGCTGCTCGACCATGCGGCGAATGGCCGCCTGTCGCTCCAGCGCGTGATCGAACTGACCAGCGCGGGGGCGCAGCGCATCTTCGGCATCGTCGGCAAGGGGCGGATCGCGGCCGGTTACGACGCCGACTTCACCATCGTCGACCTCAAGAAGCGCTGGACCATCGAGGACCAGTGGCTCCAGTCCAAGTGCGGCTGGTCGCCCTTCACCGGCATGGAGCTGACCGGCAAGCCGATCGGCACCATCGTGCGCGGCCAGGTGGCGATGTGGGAGGACCAGCTCGCCGATGCGCCGACCGGCCAGCCGATTCGCTTCGAGGCGGTCGACTTCGGATGAGCGGCACGCGGTGGGTGCGGGACATCCGGGTCTATTGCCCGGTCGCGCCCGCCACGCTTGCGGCGCTGGTCGCAGGCAATCCGGCGGCGGTGGAAGAGGATTCCACCGCCGCCACGCTGCTGGCGATCCTGCGCACAGCCCCGCTCGGCGATTTCGGGCGATATCGCGAGGTGGTCGAACTGGCGCTGGGTTATGAGGGCTTCCGGCCGGGCGAGGATGCCGTGCCGACGCTGGGCGCGGTGGGAGAGGCGAGCTGGTCGCCGACCGTCATCCTGACCGCGATATACGATGCAGAGGCGGATGTGGAAGCGCTGGCCGATGCGTTGTTGGCGGCACATCCGTGGGACGTGCCGGTAATCGCGGTGAGCGAACCTTATCGGTTGCTGATGCGCGGATAGGAGGGGGCGTGGGCTTCGAAGTCGACGTCATGCGTCGACGTTTATCCTGAGCGGCTGCCTTGCCAGCCAGCCGAAGGGCTCAGCCTGAACGGCTGTGGGAAAAGTCCAGGACGCAACCCCACCCCCGTTCAGCCTGAGCGAAGTCGAAGGCCAAGGGAAACCCTCACCCCGAGGCCGAAATCAGAACGGCAACCACCGCGCCTTGTGCGTGAAGTTCATATACCCGACATTGACGCCCGCGCGCCAACCGACGCCCAGCCGCACCGGGATCAGCACGACATTGCCACGCCGCAAATACGTCGCCGCAAACCCGCCGACGAAATACAGCCGCCCCTCGGCCGCCGGGAAGCGGTGGAACAGCTCCTCGGTGTCGTAGAGGTTATAGACCAGCACGAACACCTTGTTCGCGTCGCCGCCGATATCGAAGCCCAGCGACGGCCCGGTCCAATAGACCGGCATCTGCCCCTCGACCTTATGGGTCATCACGCCCGAGCCATAACGCAGGCCGACGACGAACGCGCCCGATGCCTCGCGCCCGGCGATATAGGCGTTGGGCCGCCCCTGTTCGCGCAGGATTCGCTCGATGATGCCCGCCAGCCCCTCGGCTCCCTTGCCGAACACGCCCTCACCCGCCGCCATCAGGTCGTCCCGCTCGAACGTATCGGCGGCCTGCGTCGTCTGGGTCGCGCGCGAATCGGGGGTGCCGGGGGTAGGCGTGACCGGCGGCTGCTGTACGGGCGGGGTCGACTGGACCGGCGGGGCGTCATCCTGGGGCGGCGCGCTCTGCTGGGGCGCGGGGCGGGAAGGCTGGGTGCCGAGGTCGCTGTCGATACCCTGATTGGGGTCGATCGTGCGGACCTGCGCCGCAACCGGCGCGGTGGCGACCAGGGCCAGGCCAGCCAGCAACGACAGACGCCATGACAGGCCCAGACAGACGATACGCATGAATTCTCAACTCCCCCGGCGAACCGATTGACCACGTTAACCAGCCCGCAGCTTGCGGCGCAATGAATGACGAAATGAGGATTAGTCGATTTTCCTGATAAAATCCCGCCCAGACCCGGTTGATTGCCTCCACCGGCCCCGCTATAGCCGCACCTCGCCGCAGCCGGAGACGTGGGTGAGTGGCTGAAACCAACGCTTTGCTAAAGCGTCGTACGGGAAACCGTACCGAGGGTTCGAATCCCTCCGTCTCCGCCATATTGCGCCGCTTCCCGACATTCGATCCACCGCCCGGACGGGGGCCTGCCCCGCCGCCCCGGATCCTGCGCGTCCGGCACGCTTGAGTATATCCTATGAGCCAGACCACCATCCACGCCATGGGCGAACAGCATCTGGTTCACCGCACGGGTTGGCTGCGCGCCGCCGTGCTGGGGGCCAATGACGGCATCATCTCGGTCTCCAGCCTGATCGTCGGCGTCGCGGCCGCGCCCGGTGCGACGGCGGGCGCCGTGCTGGTGGCGGGGATCGCGGCGCTGGTCGGCGGGGCGCTGTCGATGGCGGCGGGGGAATATGTCTCGGTCAGTTCGCAGGCCGATACCGAGCAGGCCGATCTGGCGCGCGAGGCCGCCGAGCTGGTCCGTGCGCCGCTGGCCGAAACGCGGGAACTCGCCGCGATCTACGAACAGCGCGGGGTCGAGGCGGGCCTGGCGCAACAGGTGGCCGAGCAGATGATGGCGCATGACGCGCTGGGCGCGCATCGCCGCGACGAGCTTGGGCTGGCCGATGACGGCGGCTCCAACCCGCTTCAGGCGGCGCTGTTTTCGGCGGGGGCGTTCAGCGCCGGGGCGATCCTGCCCGTGCTGGCCGCCGCGCTGTCGCCGCATGCCTGGGTCCTCTACCTGACGCCCGCGACGGCGCTGGTCCTGCTGGCGGTGCTGGGCGCGCTGGGCGCAAAAGCGGGCGGCGCGCCGGTCGTACGCGCTATCGTGCGCGTCGTGCTGCTGGGCGCGCTGGCGATGGGCGTGACCGCGCTGATCGGGACGCTGACCGGCACCTTCGTTTAATAAGGCGGGGCGACCTTCGCCCGCTGGTTCCGTGCGGCCTGGGTCCACCAGGCGAGATCGTCGGCGAAGCGCGGAAAGCTGCGGGACAGCGCCGCCCCGCCCTCGCCGGTCGGCTGTCCCTGCGCATCCAGCGCCTGGCCGATGCCGCCGACGGTCAGCGTGCTGGACACCACGACCATGCCCATTTCGCTCAGCGTCCCGTGCCAGGCGACGCTGGCATGCGCGCCCGCCAGCCGTCCGGCCGAATAGCTGGCGATGGCGGCGGGGCGCCAATACCATTCCTCCAGGAAGTGATCGGTCAGGTTCTTCAGCCCCGGCTGCTGCCCCCAATTATATTCGCCGGTGACGAAGACAAAGGCATCGGCGGCTCGGATCTTGGCGGCGAGTGTCTCCATCGCCTCGGGCGCCTCACCGGCGGGATATTCCTTGTACATCCGGTCCAGCATGGGCAGCCCGACCGCCTTGGCATCGATCAGCTCGGGCTTCGCACCCCGTTCGCGGAACGACCGGACCAGATAATCGGCCAGCCTGATGCCCTGCCGGTCGGATCGGTAGGAGCCGTAGAAGATCAGGATATGGTCGGCCATCCAATGTCTCCCCAAAAGCTGGCCCCTGCACAACGCGAGGGGCGCGGTGGCGATCCCGCCCGCCTCATCCCTTGGCGGTCGGCATGCACGGCGCGGGATCGGCGACCCAGTCATGGTCATAGCTGGCGGGCACCGTCTCGCCCTGTCCGACGCCGGGCTTTGTCCCCTTCGGCGCATAGAAGATCCAGGCCATGCTGTTGTCGAACGCGTCGATCCGGCCATTGTCGCGCGCCGCCATGGCGGCATCGATCTCGGGCTGTTCGACGCGCGAGCCCCGGACCATGCGGATGGTGCCGTCGCGCATCTCCCAGGCGCGCCGGTAATGGCGGCCGAACATCATCGTGTCGAAACCGGGCTTGGACGACCATTGCTTCGCCTCGGTGCCCATGGGCAGGCGGACCGTGGTGACGTGGCAGCTATATTCGGGCTTCGAATAGAAGGGCACGTCCCCCCGCTGATCGGCACTGCGCAGACGACGATCGGGCGGGCTGAAGCCGCCACCGGGCAGCGCGAAGGAGCGGCCGCCGTCATCGTCCTTGTCCCAGTCGATCGTGCCGGTGCCCGCGATCGTCAGGATACCGGCCTGTGCCGTCTGGTCGTAACGCCACTGCACGCTGTCGATCGCCTGCCAGAAATCGCCGGTCAGCTGCTGGCGAAAGGCGTCGAGCATCTGGCCCGGCGTCACGGCCGAGAACTGCGCCTGCTGCTGAAGCCCCGCGACGCCGCGCGTGATGGTGGTGGAGGTGATCCTGGCGGGCTTGTCGAACCCGGCCCGCGTGTCGATGTCGTACAGCGTCGTTTCGTCGGGCACGCTGGCCAGCGGCCGGTTCAGCTTTTCCAGCGACTCGCCGCGCGTGGTCAGCGGCAGGACCCATTGCACCGGAAAGACCGGCCGCGCGGCGGGCGGCACGACGGCGGGCATCGTTCCGTCCAGCCAATAGGTTGCGCCATCGATATGCGCACGGACCAGCACATGGTCGAAAAGCTGCGGCCCCGACAGACGCTGGTCGAAGCCGTCATCGGCGGCGTTGGAATTGATGAGCACCGCCTCCGCCTCGATCCCCAGTTCGCGGAGCAGGGCAAGCAGCAGTGCGGTCTTGCCCTTGCAGTCGCCATAGCGACGCTGCCACGTCTCGTCGGCCGAGGCGGGGGTCAGGTTGCCGCCGTTCAGCCCGACATAGATGTAGCGGACATCCTGCTGGACGAGCTTTAGCGCGGCGGCCGCCCGGTCGAGCGGCTTGGGGCTCGCCGCGGCGATCCGCGCCGCTTCCTGGCGCAGCGGCGAGTTGGGCGCGAGCGTCGCCGCCTGGGTATAGAGCGGGGCGAAATGGCGGGACACGGAGGGCCAGTCGCCGAAATCGCTATATTCGACGATGCGCTGCCACTGATAGCGCGGCGGCGCATCCTTGGGCGGGGTCAGTGTCGCGGGATTGTCAAAGTGGAAGTCGACGCCTTGATCCTGCCTCTTCAGCGCGGGGGTCATGTCCGGGCTGATCTTCAACTGCGGCCTGTGCCCCGCATCCCAGTTCAGTCCCAGATGATAGCGGCCGGGCGCCGGGCTGGCGGCCAGCACCAGCAGGCCCGACGCCTTGCCGCCCATGGTCGGATCCCTGGCAAAGGTCGTCCATTCGACCTCCAGCTCGTCGCCGACGCGCAGGTCGGGCACGCGCAGCACGGCGGTCAGCGTGCCGTCCAGCATCGCCTCCTCCAGCTTGTCCTCGCGGCGCAGCACCTCGAACGCGGCCGCCTTCATCGCATCGATCGTCTGGCCGTCGCGGATGACATGGATGGCGTGGACGATCGGCGGTCCCGCCGCCGGGTCCCAGGCGATGGCGATATTGCCGATCTGCAGCGCGTTGGATTGCAGGATCTTGATGCGATAGCCCATATATTGGGCCTGTCCCTGGTCGGTGATGTGCGCCACGACATCCTGTCGGCGCATGAAGACCGGGCCGCCGACATCGCCGGGCACGGCCAGCGGTTCGGACCGCGTGACCCAGGCGGGGACCGGCCCCGTTTGCGGGCCGCGCGGGGCCGCCACGGGCCGCCCCGCCTGTCTGGCCTCTTGCTTCCCCGCATTCCGGGCCTCGACGCCGCCCGCCGCCAGCATCGACACCAGCACCCATGCCGGGGCGATCGCCCTCACGCCACGCAACCTCATAGTTCCCCCATCCTCCCCGGAAGGCCGCCATAGTGGCCAAAAGCGCGGCGGGCGCAAGGCGCGCCATGCGCTTGCTCCTGTCCCGGCGTTGGTGCATCGCCGGGGACCCACGGCTGAGTTTGGCCCATGATCCTGGGGGAGCGTCCATGCCCGTCACCGACATTGCCACCCGCGTCTATAACCACGGCTGGCGGCTCGACCCGGTCGTGCGCAGCCTGCTGGATACCGATTTCTACAAGCTGCTGATGCTGCAGATGATCCGGCGGCTCCACCCGGAGGTCACGGCGACCTTCTCGCTCATCAACCGCAGCAAGCATGTCCGGCTGGCCGAAGTGATCGACGAAGCGGAACTGCGCGAACAGCTCGACCATGCGCGCTCGCTTCGCTTCGGCAAGAAGGAGCTGATCTGGCTGGCGGGCAACAGCTTCTATGGCAAGCAACGCATGTTCTCGCCCGAGTTCCTCGACTGGCTCGCCCGCTTCCAGCTGCCGGACTATGGGCTGCGCACCGTCGACGGGCAGTTCGAGCTGCATTTCGACGGCCCCTGGGCCGAGACGACGATGTGGGAAATCCCCGCTTTGGCCATCGTCAACGAACTGCGCTCGCGGGCGGCCCTGAAGGGCAAGGGGCGGTTCGAGCTCGACATCCTCTATGCCCGTGCCAAGGCCAAGCTGTGGGACAAGGTCGAACGCCTACGCGCCCTGCCCGACCTGGTTCTCTCCGACTTCGGCACGCGGCGGCGGCATGGCTTTCTGTGGCAGCGCTGGTGCGTCGAGGCGCTGAAGGAAGGGCTGGGAGACCGGTTCATCGGCTCGTCCAACGTGCTGCTGGCGATGGACAATGACCTGGAGGCGATCGGCACCAACGCGCATGAGCTGCCGATGGTGATGGCCGCGCTCGCCCCCGACGATGCGGGCGTGGCGGCGGCGCCCTACCGGGTGCTGGAGGAGTGGCAGGCGCTGTATGACGGCAACCTGCTGATCGCGCTGCCGGACGCATTCGGGACCACGGCCTTCTTGCGCAACGCGCCCGACTGGCTCGCCGACTGGACGGGCTTTCGCCCCGACTCGATGCCGCCGATCGAGGGGGGCGAGCAGATCATCGACTGGTGGCAGGCGCATGGCCGCGACCCGCGCCGCAAGCTGCTGATCTTTTCGGACGGGATGGACGTCGACAGCATCGAGGCGACCTATCGCCATTTCCATGGCCGGGTGCGGATGAGCTTCGGCTGGGGCACCAACCTGACCAACGACTTCCGCGACTGCGATCCGGCGGGTGCGGCCGGGCTGGAGCCGATCTCGCTGGTGGCCAAGGTCATCAGCGCGGACGGGCATCCGGCGGTCAAGCTGTCCGACAACCCCGCCAAGGCGACCGGCGATCCGGCCGAGATCGAACGCTATCTGCGCATCTTCGGCGAAGACGGGCGCCACGCCAAGGCGGTCCGGGTGTGACGGAGTAGCCGGGGCTGGCAGGGGCGGTCCGAACCCTGGATCGGCACGCGGGGATGGACGGACATCCGTAATGCCTCCTGCCCCTCACCCAGTGCCGCTGGGAGCGGCATTAACGAAGGTCGCCTCAAGGCAAGCCCCT
>NZ_BBPI01000091.1 GCF_000787715.1 Sphingomonas parapaucimobilis NBRC 15100 | reverse complement strand
GCGTGCGAGGCGAAGCCCCACCCCAACCCCTCCCCTGAAGGGGAGGGGCTTGGTCAAGACGAAACCCTCACGCATTAAACATCAAAGCCGGTGCTGTCCCTTGACCCAGCGCACCGTGCCCGACGAGGCGCGCATGACGACGCTCTCGGTGGTCATCACCTTGGGCCGACGCTTCACACCGGCCAGCAGCGAGCCGTCGGTCACGCCGGTCGCCGCGAAGATGCAGTCGCCGCGCGCCAGCTCGGTCAGGTCATATTGCTTGTCGAGATCGGTCACCCCCCACTTATGCGCGCGGGCGCGCTCCGCATCGTTGCGGAACAGCAGCCGCCCCTTGAACTGCCCGCCGACACAACGCAGCGCGGCGCAGGCCAGCACGCCCTCGGGCGCGCCGCCCGAGCCCATATAGACGTCGATGGTCGTGTCGGGATCGGTCGTCGCGATCACCCCCGCCACGTCGCCGTCGCCGATCAGCACCACGCCGCAGCCCAGGGCGCGCAGCTCCGCGATCAACCCCTCGTGGCGCGGCCGGTCGAGCACGCACACCACGACGTCCCTGGCCGCAACACCCTTGGCCTCGGCGATGGCGCGGATATTGTCGCTGGGGCTGCGGTCCAGATCGATGACGCCCGCCGGATAGCCGGGGCCGACCGCGATCTTGTCCATATAGACATCGGGCGCGTTGAGCAGATGGCCCTTCTCCGCGATCGCCAGCACCGCCAGGCTGTTCGGCCCCGCCTTGGCGCAGATGGTCGTGCCCTCCAGCGGGTCGAGCGCGATGTCGATCTCGGGGCCGTTGCCGGTGCCGACCTTCTCGCCGATGAACAGCATCGGGGCTTCGTCGCGCTCGCCTTCGCCGATGACGACGGTGCCGTCCATGTCGAGTTCGTTGAGCGCGGCGCGCATCGCCTCGACCGCCGCCGCGTCCGCCGCCTTCTCGTCGCCACGCCCGACCAAGGTCGACGCCGCGATCGCCGCCGCTTCGGTAACGCGCACCATTTCGAGGACGAGGACACGGTCGAGAACCTGGCTGGCGCTTTGAAGATCGGTCTGGCTCATAAACTCTCCTGCCGCTCACGCGCGGCTGTGTTGAACATGTTTTACAGCGCCATATCGCGGGGGGCGGCACAGGCATAGTCCGAAAGCCACAAAGACGATGCAGCGAAACGGCACTTCACCGCGTTTGACCGGCTCCCGCTTCCCTCCCAAGATGGCCCCATGCCCAAATCGATGATCGTGCTGGAGAATGTCAGCCGCCGCTACGGTACGGTCGCGGCGGTCGACAGTGTTTCGCTGACCGTCGAGCGGGGCAGCTTCGTCGCGCTGGTCGGCGCATCCGGGTCGGGCAAGTCGACGCTGCTGCGCATGGTCAACCGGCTGGAGCAGCCCGATACGGGCCGGGTCCTGATCGACGGGCAGGATGCGTCCGCCGAGTCCCCGCCCCTGCTCCGCCGCCGCATCGGCTATGTCTTTCAGCAACATGGCCTGTTCCCGCACATGACCGTTGCGGCCAATATCGCCATCGGGCTGCGCATCGCCGGGCGCGATGGGGGCAACCGGGTTGGCGAGTTGCTCGATCTGGTCGACCTGCCGCGCGACGTGGCGGAGCGGATGCCCGATGCCCTGTCGGGCGGCCAGCGCCAGCGTGTCGCCATCGCCCGCGCGCTCGCGACCGAGCCGCCGATCCTGCTGCTCGACGAAGCGCTGGGCGCGCTCGATCCGGTCACCCGCGATGCGGTGGCGGGGCGGCTGGTCGAATTGCACCGAAAGCTGGGACTGACGACGATCCTCGTCACCCATGACATGGCCGAGGCGCTGCTGACCGCCGCCCGTGTGCTGGTGATGGAAGCGGGTCGGATCGTCGCCGACGCGACCCCGGCCGAACTGGTCCGCGGCGAAGGTGGCCCGGCGGCGCAGGAATTGATGGCGGTCCCCCGGCATCAGGCCGAGCGGCTCGCGGCGCTCCGGGCATGAGCGCCTTTCTCGACGCCCTCACCCGCGTCCCGCCGCTGCTGGCGCAGCATGTGCTGGTCAGCATGGCCGCGCTGCTGCTCGGCATCCTGATCGCGGTGCCGCTGGCCTTTGCGTGCGCGCGGCGACCAAGGCTGTCGCGGGCGGCGCTCGGCTTTGCCAGTCTGGTCCAGACCATCCCGGCGCTGGCCTTGCTGGCGCTGTTCTATCCGGTGCTGCTCAGCCTGTCGGGACTGGTCGGCGGAGGCATACCGGCGCTGGGGTTCCTGCCCTCGCTGCTGGCGCTGACGCTCTATGCGCTGCTGCCGATCCTGCGCAACGGCGTGACGGGGCTGGTCGGGCTAGACCCGGCGGTGTTGCAGGCGGCGGACGCGGTGGGGATGACGCGGGCGCAGAAGCTGCGGCTGGTCGAGGCGCCTTTGGTCGCGCCGGTGCTGGCGGCGGGCATCCGCACGGCGGCGGTGTGGACGATCGGCGCGGCCACCCTGTCGACCACGGTGGGCCAGCCGAGCCTGGGCGACCTGATCTTCGCAGGGCTCCAGACCCAGGCCTGGGCGCTGGTGCTGGCGGGCTGTTTCGCCGCCGCCGCGCTGGCGCTGGTGGTCGATGCGCTGATCGGGCTGATCGAGCGCGGGCTGGCGACGCGGCGGAAAGGCATGTGGATCGGCGGGCTGGTCGCCCTGGCGCTGGGGATGGCGCTGGCGACTCAGCCGCTCTGGCCGCGTGGCGGCGATGCGCGGCGGCAGGTGGTGATCGGAGCCAAGAATTTCTCCGAGCAATATATCCTGGCGCGGCTGATCGGCGACCGGCTGTCCCGCGCGGGCTATGATGTCAGCTATCGCGACGGGCTGGGCTCGACCGTGGCGTTCGAGGCGACGGCGGGGGGCCGTGTGGACGTCTATGTCGATTATGCCGGGACCTTGTGGACGACCGCGATGCGGCGGCATGACTCCCCGCCCCGCGCGGCGATGCTGGGCGCGCTGAAGGATTGGGCCGCGACGCGTGATGTCGCGATGCTGGGGCCGCTGGGGTTCGAGAATGCCTATGCCTTCGCGATGAAGACGCCGCTGGCGCAGCGGCTGGGGGTGCGTTCGCTCGCCGATCTGTCGCACGTCGCGCCGCGGCTGAAGCTGGGCAGCGACCTGGAGTTTCTCGACCGGCCCGAATGGGCGGCGGTGCGTGATGCCTATGGCCTGCGTTTTGCGAGCATGACGCCGTACAGCCCGACCTTCATGTACCGCGCGCTGGAGAGCGGGCGGGCGGATGTGATCTCGGCTTTTTCGTCCGATGGCCGGATCGCGGCGGAGCGGCTGACCGTGCTGAACGACCCG
>NZ_BBPI01000092.1 GCF_000787715.1 Sphingomonas parapaucimobilis NBRC 15100 | reverse complement strand
CCTATCCACCAGTGCCGCGCTTGCGGAAGCGCCCCACCCCCGCCCCCCTCCCCTGAAGGGGAGGGGTGAGTTCCAATGACGTCAGTCCCTCCCCGCCATCGCCCGCGACGCAATGCACAGGTTGCGGCTCGCATCCCACGGGACCGGCACCGCGACGCTTGCCCCCTGGGCCGCATCGCGAAAGGCGAGCAGGTGGAAACGATGGCCGATCCCGCCCAGCTCGACCCAGACCAGCCACAGGTCGCGTACATGATAAGCCCGCAGGAAGCGCACACCGGGCGGCGAGTCGGGCGATACCACATCCGATCCATTGAACGGCGCCCCCGCTTCCGCCACGGGACGGCCGACCGCCGCCAGCAGCGCGGCCCGCACCGGCTTGGGCAGGTCCGCCATCCGCTGGGTCGCAGGCCGGGCGCCGGGAATCGCGCAATTCGGCAAGGCGGGCATCGGGGAAACCTGTCCGGTATCGATCATCAGCATGGCCGCGCCCCCTTTTCGTTCGCCGAGCGTTCAGCCGCCCGGTGGCAGAGGCAATAACTATCTCCGCCGCAAACCCGGTTGTCTACCACGGCCGACCCGTCGATAGAGGAAGCATGAAGCGTCTGATCGCCGCCTTCGCCGTTACGGTCCTGGTCTGGGCGCAGCCGGCCGCCGCGCAGTCGATCCTGCGTGATGCGGAGACCGAATCGCTGTTCGCCGACATGTCCGCGCCGATGATCAAGGCCGCCGGGCTGTCCCCGCGCGACGTGAAGATCGTCCTCATCAACGACGATTCGATCAACGCCTTCGTCGCGGGCGGGCAGATCGTCTATGTCCATTCGGGACTGCTCCAGGCGGCGGACAATGTGAACGAGGTGCAGGGCGTCATCGCGCACGAGCTGGGCCATATCGCCGACGGCCATGTCATCCTGGGCGAACAGGCGATGAAGCCCGCGATGAAGATGCAGCTGCTCTCGATGGTGCTGGGCCTCGCCACAGTGGCGCTGGGCGGCGGTGCGGCGGGCATGGGCGTGATGGCGGCGGGACAGCAGGCGGCGATGAGCAATGTCCTCGCCTTCAGCCGCAACCAGGAATCGGCGGCCGATGCGGCGGGTGCGCGCTACCTCACGACGGCGGGCGTCACCGGCAAGGGGATGCTGAGCTTCTTCAAGAAGTTGCAGAACCAGCAATATCGCTATGGCTACACCAATATCGATCCGTTCGCGCAGACCCACCCGCTGTCGTCGGTGCGTATCCAGTCGCTGACCACCGATCTGCAAGCCTCGCCCGCCTGGAACAAGCCGATCGACGCCAAGCTGCAGGAGCGGTTCCTGCGGGTAAAGGCCAAGCTGTTCGGCTATGTCTCGCCGCCCGAGACGACGCTGAGCAAATATCCCGACAGCGACCAGTCGGTCTATGCGCACTATGCCCGCGCCTATGCCTATCACAAGGCCGCCTATCCCGACAAAGCCGAGGCGGAGGCCGCCGCGCTGATCGCCAAGGACCCCAAGGACCCCTATTTCGAGGAAATCCAGGGCCAGATCCTGCTCGAATCGGGCAAGCCGCAGGAGGCGCTGGCCCCTCTTCGCGCCGCGACCATGGGGTCGGGCCAGAACGCGCTGATCGCCACCACCTTCGGCCATGCGCTGATCGCGACCGAGGACAAGCGCAACCTGCCAGAAGCGGTGAAGGTGCTGAAGGTCGCGGTCCAGCGCGACGAGGACAATCCCTTTGCCTGGGTCCAGCTGGGCACCGCCTATGAACAGATGGGCGACGAACCGCGCGCCGCGCTCGCCACCGCCGAGCGGGCGAGCATGATGGGCGACACCCGCACCGCCATCCAGAGCGCACGCTATGCGATGGCCAATCTCACCCCCAACACGTCCGAATGGATTCGGGCGCAGGATATCGCCATGACCTCTGCCGACGCCGCCGCCAGCTCCAAGAAGAAGCGCCGCTGATGGGCTTGAAGACATTGGCCGCCGTTGCGGTCCTGGGTGGACTGGTCGGTGGCGGCACCGCCATGGCGCTCGCTCCGCTGGTCGCCCCCCATGCCGCATCGGGCGACATGGTCCGCGCCTATCTGCTCGACCATCCCGAAGTCATCCCGGAGGCGATGCAGCGGTTGCAGGACCGCGAACAGGGCAAGGCGGTCGCGGCGATCGGCGGCGACCTGACCAAACCGTTCGGCAATGCCTATACCGGCAACCCCAAGGGCGATGTCACGCTGGTCGAATTCTACGACTATAATTGCGGCTATTGCCGGGCCAGCCTGCCGCTCTTGAAGCAGCTGACCCAGGCCGACCCCAAGTTGCGCATCGTCTATCGCGAGCTGCCGATTCTGGCGCCGTCGAGCAAGGCGGCGGCGCGCGCCAGCCTGCTCGCGGCATCGCAGGGCAAGTTCGCCGCCTTCCATGACGCGCTCTATGCCGGGGGGCCGGTCAGCGACGCGACCATCGCCGCCGCCGCCGCCAAGGCGGGCGTCGACATGAGCAAGATGGCCGCCTTCCAGCCCCAGGCCGATGCCGAGATCGCCCGCAATCTGGAGGCCGCCGGGCGGCTGGGCCTGACCGGCACGCCCAGCTGGATCGTCGGCAACCGCATCCTGTCGGGCGCGTTGCCGCTCGAACAATTGCAAAAGGCCGTCGCCGAAGCGCGAAACCGTTGATAAGGCGGCGGTCTTCCAACGGGGGACTGCCGTATGACCGACCCGATCCTGTCCATCGAGGGCGTGACCAAGACCTATAAGGGCGGGTTCACCGCCCTACAGCCGGTCGATCTGAGCATCCGGCGCGGGGAGATTTTCGCGCTGCTGGGGCCGAACGGCGCGGGCAAGACGACGCTGATCTCGATCGTGTGCGGCATCGTCACGCCCTCGGCCGGGACCATCCGCGTCGATGGGCATGACGCACTTCGCGACTATAAGACTGCGCGGCGGAAAATCGGGCTGGTGCCGCAGGAATTGTCGGTCGACATGTTCGAACGCGTCATCGACACGGTGAATTTCAGCCGGGGCCTGTTCGGTCGCTCGCCCAACCCGGCCTATGTCGAACAGGTGCTGCGCGACCTGTCGCTGTGGGACAAGCGCCATTCAAAACTCATGGAGCTGTCGGGCGGGATGAAGCGCCGCGTGCTGATCGCCAAGGCGCTGTCCCACGAACCCGACCTCCTGTTCCTCGACGAACCCACGGCGGGCGTCGATGTCGAACTGCGCCGCGACATGTGGAAGCTGGTCCACCGGCTTCGCGAGCGCGGCGTCACCATCATCCTGACCACCCATTATATCGAGGAGGCCGAGGAAATGGCCGACCGGGTGGGCGTGATCGCCAAGGGCAAGCTCCTGCTGGTCGAGGAAAAGGCCGAGATGATGAAGAAGCTCGGCAAGCGCGAAATGGTGCTGACCCTCGCCGAGCCGATGGCGGCGATCCCGCCCGACCTCGCCGAATGGCAGCTGTCGCTGGAGGATGAGGGCAGGCGCCTGCGCTACATCTTCGACGCGCGCGCCGAGCGGACCGGCATCCCCTCGCTGCTGCGCCAGCTGGGCGACATGGATATCGGCTTCGTCGATCTGGAAACCTATAAATCCTCGCTGGAGGATATCTTCGTCGATCTGGTCGAGGGAACACGCGCATGAACCTGCATGGCATCTGGTCGATCTATCGCTTCGAAATGGCGCGGTTCCGGCGGACGGTGTGGACCAGCCTGATGGTGCCGGTCATCACCACGACGCTCTATTTCGTGGTGTTCGGCACCGCGATCGGATCGGCGATGAACCAGGTCTCGGGCGTGCCTTACGGCGCGTTCATCGTGCCGGGCCTTATGCTGCTGTCGATCTTTTCGGAAAGCATCCTGAACGCCAGCCTGGGCATATACATGCCCAAATTCACCGGCACGATGTACGAAATCCTCTCCGCACCCTTGTCACCGATCGAGACGGTGCTGGGCTATGTCGGGGCGGCCGCCAGCAAGTCGATGGTGATCGGCCTCGTCATCCTCGCCACCGCCTATCTGTTCGTCGACCTCTCGATCCTGCACCCGGTCGCGATGATCTTCTACCTGTTGCTGGTCGCGGTAACCTTCTCGCTGTTCGGCTTCGCCATCGGCATCTGGGCGCGTGGGTTCGAGCAGTTGCAGGTGATCCCGCTGCTGATCGTCACGCCGCTGACCTTTCTGGGCGGCGCCTTCTACTCGGTGACGATCCTGCCCGAGCCGTGGCGCACGGTGACGTTGTTCAACCCGGTCGTGTATCTGATCAACGGCTTTCGCTGGACCTTTTTCGGCACGTCGGACGTGACGCCGGGGGTCAGCCTGGGCGTGACCGCGCTGTTCCTGCTGGCCTGCCTGGCGTGGATCGGCTGGATCTTCCGCACCGGCTGGCGACTGAAGAACTAACTACATTCCTCCCCTGCAAGGGGAGGGGGACCAGCGAAGCTGGTGGAGGGGTGTCCCGCTCTCGATAGGGTGACACCCCTCCGTCAGGCTGCGCCTGCCACCTCCCCTTGCAGGGGAGGAATAGTTACTTCCGCCACACCCCACCCAGCACCGGCGTCACCACCAGCCCGTTCAGGTCCACCAGCACATGGACCAGCATCACCACCCACAGGCTGCCGGTCATCAGGTACAGCCCGGTCATCACCGCCCCCAGCGCGGTGGTGGCCAGCACCCCGACCCAGCCCTGATAACGGTGCATCGCCCCGAACAGCACCAGCGACGCGACAAAGCCGATCCCCGCCTGCCCCGTCACCAGCGAGACCAGCAGCGGCAGATAGAGACGGAAGAACGCCTCCTCCGTCACCCCCGCCATGATGCTGAGCGCAGCGGCATATTTCACCTCGCGCCGTTCGCGCGGCAGCAGCGCGGAGACATTGCCCAGCGGCTTGCGCTTGCGCACGCGCGCCAGCACCGCGCCGACAGCCAGCCCGCCGATCACCCCTCCGACCAGCATCCCCTGCATCGCCTCGCCGCTGTCGAAGATTGGCGGCATGGCGGCGGCGATAGTGGCGAATTCGCCCGGCATCACGGCCAGCGCATCGATCCGGCCAAGCAGGACCAGCCCGACCAGCACCGGCAACAGAAACGCCAATGCCGACCGCGCCAACCATAGCCGGAACCGCATCCGCCGCGAATGGCCGTCATTCAGCGCGCTGAACCGCCGATACTCGCCCAGATCGCCCTTCTGGAACCACCAGATCCCCGCCAGCGCGGCGATGAGGAGAAGGGCGGCGGCGAGAGCAGGAGGCAGCGGGATCACGCCCCCCTCCCCTTCAGGGGAGGGGATGGGGGTGGGGGGCTTCGGCAAGCACCGCGTGCGAGGCG
>NZ_BBPI01000093.1 GCF_000787715.1 Sphingomonas parapaucimobilis NBRC 15100 | reverse complement strand
AAGCGCGGCACTGGTGGATAGGCCCCACCCCAACCCCTCCCCTGAAGGAGAGGGGCTACATAGGGTAACCAACCGACGCTACGCCTGTTCGGCTTCCTTGCGTGCGCGTTCCTCGTAGAAGTTGCGGACCACGTCCCACGCCTCTTCGGCGGTCTCGACATAGGTGAAGATGCCCAGGTCACGCTCGGACACGACGCCTTCCTCGACCAGCGCCTCGAAATTGACGACCCGCTCCCAGAAGGCGCGGCCGAACAGCAGCACCGGGATAGGCTGGATCTTGCCGGTCTGGATCAGGGTCAGCAGCTCGAACAGCTCGTCGAACGTGCCGAACCCGCCCGGGAACGCCGCCAGCGCGCGGGCGTGCAGCAGGAAGTGCATCTTGCGCAGCGCGAAATAGTGGAACTGGAGGCTCAGCGACGGCGTGACGTACGGGTTGGGCGCCTGCTCGTGCGGCAGGACGATGTTCAGGCCCACCGACTCAGCGCCGACGTCCGCCGCGCCGCGATTGGCGGCTTCCATGATCGAGGGGCCGCCGCCCGAGCACACCACGAACTGGCGCATCCCGCGATCGTCGCGGGGCAGGCGGCTGGTGATCTGCGCGAGTTCGCGCGCGATGTCATAGTATTTGCTCTTGGCGACGAGGTTCTCGGCGATCTTGCGCGACTTGTCGTCATGCGCCAGCGCCAGTAGCGCCTCGGCCTTGGCCGGCTCGGGAATGCGCGCCGAGCCATAGAAGACGAAGGTCGAGGCGATCTTGGCCTCTTCGAGCAGCAACTGCGCCTTCAGCAGCTCCAGCTGGAAACGGACGGGGCGAAGGTCTTCGCGCAGCAGGAAGTCCATGTCCTGAAAGGCCAGCGTATAGGCGGGGCTTTCGGTCTGCGGCGTCGAGACGATCGTCTTGGCGCTCTCGGCGTCCTGGCTGGCATTGGGGAAGACGCGGTTCGGTACTTGGGTCTTATCGGTCATTTTGGGTGATGTAGGATATCGCAAGCCCCCGCGCTACCGGCAAAAATGCGCGGCATCATCCTCCAGATGCAGGTGGTTGCGGTGCGCCGCGTTATAGTCGGGGCTCAGCACCGTGCCGAAGCGCTTGCAGGCCGAGGCGCGGATCGTCGTCCAGAACTGACGCACCTGCGGGTCGGTCGAATGCCAGTCGTTCAGCAGGCTGATCCGCCGCCCGTCCTTCAGCACGAAGCCGCCGATATCG
Organism: Sphingomonas parapaucimobilis NBRC 15100; assembly: GCF_000787715.1. GTDB lineage: Bacteria > Pseudomonadota > Alphaproteobacteria > Sphingomonadales > Sphingomonadaceae > Sphingomonas > Sphingomonas parapaucimobilis. The sequence continues at coordinate 647 of NZ_BBPI01000093.1, read as the reverse complement.
ACCGCATTGGCCAGCGCATGGCCCGAGCGCCGGTCCCCGATCCGCTTGGTCCCGACGATGTTGCGACAGGCATAGGTGCCCATCCCCTCGACCTTGACCAACGGCGAGCCGAGGATCTGCCATGCGGCGGGGGCGACGGCGTTGCGCACCCATCCGGCAAAGGCGCGCGCATTGCCGCATCGCATCGCGGTGACGCCGGTGACGGGCACGCCGATATCGGTCAGCTGCACCGCGCCATACAGGCCGCACCCCGGCCCCAATTCCCTGTCGGGCAGGCGGCGATAATCCACGCCCTCGCGCCGCAGATCGGCCTCGCACTGCGCGGTTTCGCGAATCGGCGGGCGATAGGGTTCGGGGCGCGAGGCCTGCTGCACCGGGCGTTCGGAGCGGTCGGGCCGACCACAGGCGGAAAGGAGCGCTGCCCCCAGAATCGGAGCGGCGAGAAACAGGGGGACGCGAACCATACGCCCCCTTGTCCACGGCACTTGCGCATTTGTCAGCCCCGATCAGCCATTCTGAGGCGTGTCTGCGACATACGCGGGCCTTAGCTTTGCTTATTCTTCCCTCTCCCCTGGATAGGGGAGAGGGTTAGCGAAGCTTGCCAGCGTGGCTGGCTAGCGCAGCTTGGGTGAGGGGTCGAGCGAGCC
>NZ_BBPI01000094.1 GCF_000787715.1 Sphingomonas parapaucimobilis NBRC 15100 | reverse complement strand
GAGGCGCGTGCCGCGATCGAGGAGCGGATCGCCCGCGCCCGTGCCGCCGCCGCCAGCGCGCGCAATCTCCATGCCCGCGCCGAGGCGAGCTTGCGCGATGCCGAGCGGGCCGAGGACCGGGCGCAGGCGGTGATCGAGCGTCTGTCGGCCCAGCGCACCGACCTCGCCACCCGCGCCGAACGCATCGCCGCCGAGATGGACGAGGCGCTGGCCGAATGCGACCGTGCCCAGGCGACGCTGGCCGGATTGCCCGACGGTACAGCCAGTGCAGCGGAGACGGCGCGGCTCCAGCAGGAGACGCAGCTGGCGCGCTCGGCGGTGGCGCTCGCGCGGTCGGAGCGGACGACGCTGGAGCGCAGCCTGACCCAGACCCGCGACCGCCTGTCCGCCGCCATCGCCGAGGCGCAGGGCTGGGACCAGCGGGCGGGTCAGGCGGCGGGTCGGATCGCCGAAATGGACGACCGTGCCGCGACGTTGGACCGCGACGCCGCCGCGCTCGCCGACCAGCCGACGTTACTGGCCGACGAGATCGCCAGGCTCGCCGCCGCACACGACACCGCCAAGACCGAGGCGGAGCGCACCCAGATCGAAGAAGCCGACGCCGAACGCGCGCTGCGCGCCATCGAGGCGGCCCATGCCGAGACCCATGCGCTGTTGTCGGCGGCGCGCGAGGCGCGGGCGGGGGCACTGGCGCGGGTCGAGAATCACGAACTCCGCCGGGTCGAGCTGGGCCGGGTGTCGGGCGAACGCTTCGCCTGCCCCGCGCCGGTACTACCGGAGAAACTCGCCTTCGACAGCGCCAGCGTCGGCTCGCCCCAGACCGAGGCCGCCGCGCATGACAAGCTGTCCGCCGATCGTGAACGGATCGGCCCGGTCAATCTGGTCGCCGAACAGGAACTGGCCGATCTGGAGGCGAGCGGCGCGGCCAGCGCCGCCGAGCGCGAGGATCTGGTCCAGGCGGTGGCGCGCCTGCGCAGCTCGATCGGGCTGCTCAACCGCGAGGGGCGGCAGCGTCTGCTGGAAGCGTTCGAGGCGGTGAACGGCCATTTCCAGACGCTGTTCGCGACCCTGTTCGACGGCGGCTCGGCGCATCTGGCGCTGATCGATTCGGACGATCCGCTGGAGGCCGGGTTGGAAATCATGGCGCAGCCGCCGGGCAAAAGGCTCCAGTCGCTCACCCTATTGTCGGGCGGTGAACAGGCGCTGACGGCGGTGGCGCTGATCTTCGGACTGTTCCTCACCAACCCCGCGCCGATCTGCGTGCTGGACGAAGTCGATGCGCCGCTGGACGACGCCAATATCGATCGTTTCTGCGGGCTGCTCGACCGGATGACGCGCGAGACGGATACGCGCTATCTGATCGTGACGCACAATGCGGTGACGATGAGCCGGATGCACCGGCTGTTCGGCGTAACGATGATCGAGCGCGGGGTCAGCCGGTTGGTGTCGGTGGATTTGCAGGCCGCCGAGACATTGCTGGCGGCGGAGTGACGCCGCCTGAATCCTCCGCCAAGTCGCAAATACAGGTGTGCGCTTCGACTTCGCTCAGCGTGAACGGCTGCTGGATGATTTGGCCTGATCCTCCCCTCCGTTCAGCCTGAGCCCCTCAACTGGCTGGCAAACCAGCCGCTCGGGGTAAACTTCGGCGCAAAGCGCCGAAGTCGAAGGCCACGCAAAACCGTCAAGGCAGCAGGAACGTACCCTCGATCACCGTCACGCACCCACCGCCCAGCACGACCCGGTCGCCGTCCAGCCGACAGGTCAACCGCCCGCCGCGCGCACTCGCCTGCTCCGCCACGCACGTTTCGCTGCCCAGCTTCCGCGTCCAATAGGGCGTGATCACCGCATGGGCCGCCCCCGTCACCGGGTCTTCGTCGATGGCGAAGGCGGGCACGAATACGCGGCTGACCACATCGGCCTCGCCAGCCCCGCCGCGCGCGGTCAGGATGACGACATAGCGCCCGGCCTTGGCCAGCGCCGTAAAGTCCGGCGTGCAGGCCCGCACCGTCTCGGCGCTATCCACGACGACCACCGCATAGCCCGCCGGATGGCGCAGCGTTTCCACCACGCCGTCCACACCCAGCGCCTCGACCACGCCCGGCAGCGCCTCGGGCGACGGCGTGCGCTCGGGCAGGGACATGCTGTAGCCCAGCCCGTCGCGCGCCACCTCCAGCACCCCGGCATGGCGCGTCGAGAACCGCACCCGGTTTCGCGTGGTATCCGACGACAGCACGACATGCCCGCTGGCCAGCGTGGCGTGACCGCACATCTCCACCTCGTCGCCCGGCGTGAACCAGCGCAGTTCGAAATCCGCCTCGCCGCCGTCCATCGGCACCAGAAAGGCCGTTTCCGACAGATTATTCTCCTGCGCGATCGCCAGCAGCACGGTGTCCTCCAGCCAGGCCGACAGCAGCATCACCGCCGCCGGATTGCCGGCGAACGCGGCCTCGGCAAAGGCGTCGACCTGGGTGAAAGGGATCCGCATCTCAATATCCCACGCGCTTGCCGAACCAATGCGGCGTCACATCCGCCTCGACCAGCGGATTGTCGGTGTCGACATGCCCCTCGGGATCGAGATGGATCAGCACCTCGACCTTGGGGAAGGCGCGGCGCAGCGCGCGCTCGACCCCCTCGACCACGTCATGCGCGGCGGCAACGGTCATGTCGCGGTCGACCTCCATATGGAACTGCGCAAAGTCGTGGCTGCCCGAACGGCGGGTGCGGAAGTCGTGGATACCCTTCAGCCCGGGCTGGCGGGCGGCGACGTCGAGGAAGGCGGCGCGCTGGTCGTCGGACCATTCCTTGTCCATCAGCTGGTCGATCGCGGTCGAGGAGGCCTGGAACGCGCCCCAGGCGAGCCACAGCGCGATGGCGATGCCGAAGATCGGGTCCGCGCCGTGCCAGCCGAAATACTGGTCCAGCACCATCGCGACGATCACCGATCCGTTGAGCAGCACGTCCGACTGGTAATGGACATTGTCCGCCAGGATCGCGACCGAACCGGTCCGCCGGATCACACTGCGCTGATAGGCGAGCAGGACGATGGTCGCCAGGATCGCGATCACCGACACGCCGATGCCGAATTCGGCATCGCTGGTCGGATTATCCGCGCCCAGCGCCATGACCGCGCGCCAGGCGATACCCGCCGCCGAGGCGGTGATGAGCGCCACCTGGAACAGCGCCGCCAGCGCCTCGGCCTTGCCGTGCCCGAAGCGGTGGTCGTGGTCCGCCGGGGTCGCCGCCAGCCGGACGCCGTACAGCGTCACCAGGCTGGCGAGCAGGTCGAGCGCGGTGTCGGCCAGCGAACCCAGCATCGCGACCGACCCCGTCCGCCACGCGGCGAATCCCTTGAGCGCCAGCAGGAACAACGCCATCGCGACGCTGGCCAGCGCCGCGCGTGTCGCCAGCGGAATGACCTTCTTGCGTTCGTCCTGGGTCACGGAAACAGCAATCCTTCGTCCCAGCCATTCTCGCCGGTGCGGGTGAAGACACGGCGTTCGTGCAGCCGGTGCTCGCGGTCGAGCCAGAACTCGATCCGTTGCGGAGTGACGCGGTATCCGCCCCAGTGCGGGGGGCGCGGCACGTCGCCGCCCTCGAAGCGGGCGCGCATTTCCTCGAACCGCGCCTCGAATGTCTCGCGGTCGGCGAGCGGGCGCGACTGGTCCGAGGCCCAGGCCCCCAGCTGCGAGTCGCGCCCCCGGCTGGCGAAATAGGCGTCCGACTCGGAGTCATCGACGCGCGACACCGGACCTTCGATGCGAATCTGGCGACGCAGCGACTTCCAGTGGAAGAGAAGCGCGGCCTTGCTGCCATCGCCCAGATCCTGCGCCTTGCGGCTCTCGCGATTGGTGTAGAACACGAATCTGCGGGGATCATGGCCCTTCAGCAGGACCATACGCACTGACGGCTGTCCGGTCGCGTCGACCGTCGCCAGCGCCATCGCGTTGGAATCGTTGATTTCGCTCGCACGCGCTTCGGCGAACCACGTATCGAACAGGGCAAAGGGATCGTCGGCCATGCGCCCGCCCATACGCCTGTGGGCCGGGAAAACCAACGCCGCGAACGGAAACGCTGAAGCCCATGGACATGTATCCGCTTCCTTTTTCCCTCGCCCCTCATAGAGCAGAGAGGGAGGAATAGGGCGATCGACTCCGACGCCACGCGGGCATCGCGCACCCGATTCCGCTCCCCCCGCAATCATCTGTTGCAACATTGGCCGGATACAGCGAGTTTCCGCACCCGATGGACCCCTCCGAGGACAGCCCCGCGCAGGCCGCCGCCTGGATCGACGCCTATCGCGCGGCCGCCCCCGGCGCGGACGTGCTGGCGGGGTCCGACGACCCCGCCTGGCCCGCGATGCTGGAGGAACTGGCCGCCGTCGCCAGCCACCTCGCCCATGCACGCGAGCGGGTGCAGCGCCATGCCGCCGATATCGGCACCGGTTTTCGCATCATCGGCGAAACCGACGAGCGCCCCTGGCCCGTCTCGCCCGTTCCGCTGCTGATCGACACCCGTGAATGGGCGGGGATCGAGGCGGGGGTGATCCAGCGGGCCGCGCTGCTGGAAACGATCCTCGCCGATCTCTACGGCCCCGGACGGCTGGTGGCGGAGGGGCATATCCCCGCCGCGCTGGCGACCGGCAGCCCCTATTTCCTGCGGCCCATGGTCGGGGTGCGCCCGCCGGGCGGTCATCATCTGAGCTTCGTCGCCTTCGACCTGGCACGCGGGCCGGATGGCGAGTGGCGGGTGCTGGCCGATCATCTGCGCAACCCGGCGGGTGCGGGCTATGCGCTGGAGAACCGGCTGGCGGTCAGCCGGACGCTGGGCGGCTTGCAGAACCGGCTGAACGTGCAACGGCACGCCCCCTTTTTCGCCGCCTTCCGTGCCGGGCTGGCCGCCCAGTGCCGGAGGGCCGACCCGCGCATCGGCCTGCTGACGCCGGGCCGGTTCAACCCCAGCTATCCGGAACAGGCGCATCTGGCGCGCTATCTCGGCCTGTTGCTGGTCGAGGGCGCGGACCTCGCCGCGATCGAGGGGCAGGTCTATGTCCGCACCGTCGCGGGGCTGAAGCGGATCGATGCGCTGTGGCGGCGACTCGACCCGCGGCTGCTCGACCCGCTGGCCTTTGACAGCCATTCGCAGATCGGCGTGCCCGGCCTGATCGACGCCTATGTCGAGGGGCAGGTGGTGATCGCCAACGCGCCTGGCGCGGGCGTGCTGGAAAGTCCCGCCGTCTCCGCCTTCCTGCCCGCGCTGGCGCAGGCTCTGGCGGGTATGCCGCTGATGCTGCCCAATATCGCGACCTGGTGGTGCGGCGGTCCGCGCCAGGCCGCGCATGTCGCCGAACATCTCGACACGCTGCTGATCGCCCCCGCCTTCGGCCCCCGCCCGCTGGGCCTGCCCGATGGCGCACGCACGGGCGCCAGCCTGTCGGCCGGGGAGCGCGCCACGTTGCTTGCCGATATGGCGAAGCGCCCGCAGGATTATGTCGGGCAGGAGATGGTGCGCCTGTCGACCATGCCCGTCGTCATCGGCGACCGGCTGGAGCCGCGCCCCTTCACCCTGCGCGTCTTCGCCGCGCGCGACGGCGAAGGGCGGTGGACGGTCATGCCCGGCGGCTTCGGCCGGATCGGCGACCATCCGGAGGCGACCGCCGCGATGATCGGCGAAGGGCTGTGGTCCGCCGATGTCTGCGTCCATGGGCCGGAGCCGGTGACGCCCATATCGCTGCTCGCCGACCCCGATTCGCTGCACGTCCGGCGCAATCCGGGGACGCTGCCCAGCCGGGTGGCGGACAATTTCTACTGGCTGGGCCGCTATCTGGAACGGGGCGAGGCGCTGCTCGCGGCGATCCGCGTGATGCTGGGCAATTCGATCGACGTCGATGGCGGCGCGGCGCTGGACCCGCGCACGGTCGGGCGGCTGGTCGGCCTCATCACCGGCGGCGGCGCGGCCCCGCATCCCGACAGCCTGCACCGCGCCACGCTGACCCAGTTCGCGCGCACCGCGATGGAGGATGAGGGCTATCACTCGGTCGCCCGCATCAACCGGCTGGCGCGCGGGATCAGCGAAGGGTCGCGCGACCGGCTGTCCGCCGACATGGTGCGGCTGCTGGAGGCTCCCTTCCCCAGCCATGCCGGGATGCTCGACCGGGCGGGGTCGCTGCAACGCCGCTATGCCGCGATCGCCGGACTGTCGGCCGAGCATATGGTGCGGACCACCGCCTGGCGCTTCCACGATCTCGGCCGCCGGGTGGAGCGTGCGGTCGCGGTGGCGCGGGCGACGCGTCTGTTCGGCATGGCGGGGGCCTCGGCGGACGACCTGTCCACGCTGCTCGACCTCGCCAACAGCCAGATCAGCTACCGCCAGCGTTATCCGACCGGCCTCGCGCGCGTCGCCGTGGTCGACCTCGTCGCGCTCGACCCCAACAATCCGCGCGCGCTCGCCTATCAGACCGCGCGCATCGCCGACTGCCTGTCGCGCCTGCCCGTCCTGTCCGACGACGACATGGCCGAGCCGCAACAGGCCCAGGCCATCGCGATCCGCGCCGCGCTGGAGACGGCGGACGCGCGCACCCTCGACGCCGATACGCTGGGCGATGTCGAGCGGCGGCTGGGCCTGCTGTCCGAGGCGATCGCCCGGCGCTACTTCCTGCAAGGGGCCGAGCCGCTGCGGGCGGGAGGACTTACCCTGGCATGATCTACGACATCCGCCACATCACCCGCTTCGACTATGGCGCGCAGGTCAAATATGCGCGCTGCAATCTGCGGCTGAAGCCGATCGACTGGCCCGGCCAGACACTGGAATCATACGACCTGATCGTCGAGCCGGTCGGCCGCACCCGCTCCGCCCATGCCGAGGCGGGGCTGGCGCATGTCACGCGGCTGGTCGTCGATCGCCCGGTGCGCAGCCTGACCATCGAGAGCCGCGCGCGCATGATGGTCGACCGGCCGGTGCCCATGCCGTCCCCGAACGACCCGACACTGGCCGAGATATCCGCGCTCGCCCGCGCCAGCCGCGACCTGTCGGCGGCGAGCCCGGCCAACTATATCTTCCCCTCGCCCCTGATCCCGCTCGACCCCGCCATCGCCGAATGGTGCGCGGCCGACCTGGCGCCGGAACGCGGCGCGCTGGAGGCCGGGTTTGCGCTGGCCAACCGCATCCAGCGCGAATTCGCCTTCGATCCCGCCGCCACGCTGGTCGACACGCCCCCGGCCGAAGCGTTCCGCCAGCGGCGCGGCGTGTGCCAGGACTTCGCGCAGATCATGATCACGGGCCTGCGCGCGGCGGGCATCCCGGCGGCCTATGCCTCTGGCTATATCCGCACCTTGCCGCCGCCGGGTCAGGCGCGGCTGGTCGGCGCGGATGCCACCCATGCCTGGGTGCTGATCTGGGGCGGGCCGGTGCATGGCTGGGTCGGCGTCGATCCGACCAACGGCATCTGGATGGCGGGCGACCACATCATCGTCGCAGTCGGCCGCGACTATGCCGAAATCGCGCCGGTCGATGGCGTGGTGCTGGGTTCGGGCGCGCAGAAGATGGACGTCAGCGTCGATGTCGCGCCGCTGGAGGAGATGGTGGCGGGATAGGCCAGCCTGCCCCGCCCCCACCCTCCGTTCGCACTGGGCGAAGTCGAAGTGCATGCCGTGCACCTTGCCGCGAGCGCTTTCCCTTGGCCTTCGACTTCGCTCAGGCTGAACGGAGGGAAGGGAAAGCCCCTACCCCTCTTCCGTCACCGCATTGGGATTGTCCTTGTCGGGGTCCGGGTGGCCGCCCTTGCCGTGATAGGCCGCGCCGCTCTGGCCGCCATGGAAGTCGCCGTCGCGCTCGGGCACGCCCTCGTAACCGCCGCCCTGGCTCTCGCCGCCCTTCTTGCCCGGCGCATCCGACACGCCGTCCGGCGCGCCTTTCTTGCCGTCCTTGCCAACGGCCTGCATCGGCTGGGTCATGATCCGTCTCCTTCTGCTGGTCCAACGCATGGGGAACGGATTGCGCTCCGGCACGGGCTGCCCCACATGAGAAGCCAATACACTGCCAACGGGGAACAGAGTGGCCGATCCATATCAGACGCTGGGCGTGAGCCGCATGGCCAGCGAAGCCGATATCAAGAAAGCCTATCGCAAGCTGGCGAAGGAACTGCATCCCGACCGCAACAAGGACAATCCCAAGGCGGCGGAGAAGTTCAGCCAGGTTACCAACGCCTATGACCTGCTGAACGACAAGGACAAGCGCGCCCGGTTCGACCGGGGCGAGATCGACGGCGACGGCAACCCCACCTCGCCTTTCGGTTATGGCGGCGGAGCGGGCGGCGGCGGCGCACGGCCCGGCGCTGGCAGCGGCGGCTTTCGTCAGCAATTCGATTTCGGCGGCGAGGGCGCCGATATGTCGGATATCTTCGAGGGAATGTTCAGCGGCGCCGGGCGCGGCGGTTTCTCGGGCGGCTTTGGCGGCTTCGGCGGACGGGGGCGTTCGGCCGCCAAGGGCGCGAACAGCGCCTATGCCCTGCGCGTTCCCTTTGTCGACGCCGCCACGCTCAGCCCGCAGCGGATCACGCTGGCCGATGGCAAGACCCTGGACCTGAAACTACCCGCCGGTGTCGATACGGGCACTCAGATGCGCCTAGGCGGCAAGGGCGAGCAAGGCCCCGGCGGCCCCGGCGATGCGATCATCACCATCGAGGTCGTGCCCCATGCCTTCTTCACCCGCGACGGCGACGATGTGCGGCTCGACCTGCCCATCTCGCTGACCGAGGCGGTGCTGGGCGGCCAGGTGAAGGCCCCCACCGTCGAGCGTCCGGTGATGCTGACCGTGCCCAAGGGCACCAGCTCGGGCAAGACGTTGCGCCTGAAGGGCAAGGGCTTTCACAAGAAGGACGGCGGGCGCGGCGATCAGTTGATCACGCTGATGATCGACATCCCTGCCGATGATGCCGCGCTGCAACAGTTTGCAGCGGAATGGACCGACGGCAGGAACCCGAGGGCCGCCATGGGCGTCTGATCGTTCCATGAGCGATGTGAACGGCCTGACTCCAGAAGAACGCGCGCACCATCCAGGCAAGGCCCGCCAGCGGCTGGACCGGCAGATCGCCAAGGTCCAGCCGGGTTCCTACGCCTTCGAGATATTGAAACGCACCAGCCTGGGCGTGTTCAACGACGGGTTCATCCATGCCGGGAACCTCGCCTATCTGGCGCTGATGACGCTGTTCCCCTTCTTCATCACCACCGCCGCGCTGCTGTCGCTGTTCGGGCAAAGCAACGAGACGCAACATGCGGTGGAGAGCTTCCTCCACGTCCTGCCCCCAGATGTCAGCGACCTGTTGCGCAAGCCGATCGCCGACGTGCTGGCGGCGCGGACCGGATCGCTGCTGTGGCTGGGCGGGCTGGTCGGGCTGTGGACGGTCGGCGGCTTCATCGAGACGATCCGCGATATCTTCCACCGCGCTTACGGCGTGAAGGCGACGGCGGCCTTCTGGAAATCGCGGCTGTCCTCGACGCTGGTCATGATCGCCTCAGTCGTGGTGGCGCTGCTGTCCTTCCTCGCCGCCGGTATCCTGACGGCGGCGGAGCAGTTCATCTATCGCCTGGTGCCGTTCGCGCAGGACATGGCGGGCTGGATCGGGCTGTCGCGGCTGATTCCGGGCGCCGTCATGTTCGGCGCGCTCTATCTGCTCTTCTACTCGGTCACGCCCGGCAAATATCGCGAGAGCGACTGCCCCAAATGGCCGGGCGCGCTGTTCACCGCCGCTTGGTGGGTCAGCATGACCGCGCTACTGCCGTGGGCGCTGTCCAGGCTGGGCGGATACGACCTGACCTATGGCAGCCTGGCGGGCGTCGTGGTGATGCTGTTGTTCTTCTATTTGATCGGCCTGGGGCTGGTTTTCGGTGCGCATTTGAACGCGGCACTGGCGGAACCACCGGAAACGGCGCTAGAGAGGGCGATTGATGGAAGTGAACCGGCAGGAGCGGTAACGGCGTGAACGGATTGATGGCAGGCAAGCGGGGACTCATCATGGGCCTGGCCAATGACAAATCGCTGGCCTGGGGCATCGCCAAGCAGCTTTCGGAGGCGGGCGCGGAGCTCGCCTTTTCGTATCAGGGCGCGGCGATGGAAAAGCGGGTCCGCCCGTTGGCCGAACAGCTGGGCGTGGCGCGCCTGTTCGATTGCGACGTGTCCGAGATGGAGTCGCTCGATGCGCTGTTCGAGGGGCTGAAGGCCGAGTGGCCGACAATCGACTTCGTGGTTCATGCCATCGGCTTTTCGGACAAGTCGCAGCTGCGTGGAAAATATTATGACACCACGCTCGACAATTTCCTGATGACCATGAACATCTCGGCCTATTCGCTGGTCGCCGTCGCCCAGCGCGCACGCCAGATGATGCCCGAGGGCGGCTCGATCCTGACGCTGACCTATTATGGCGCGGAAAAGGTCATCCCGCATTACAACGTCATGGGCGTGGCCAAGGCGGCGCTGGAGACCAGCGTGAAGTATCTCGCGGTCGACCTCGGCCCGGAGAATATCCGCATCAACGCCATTTCGGCAGGCCCGATCCAGACGCTGGCCGCGCGCGGCATCGGCGACCTCAACTATATCCTGAAGTGGAACGAGCTGAATGCGCCGCTGCGGCGCACCGTGACGATCGAGGATGTCGGCGGTGCGGGGCTCTACATGCTGTCCGACCTGTCCTCGGGCGTGACGGGTGAGATCCACCATGTCGACGCAGGCTACAACGTCATCGGCATGAAGGCCGAGGACGCACCGGACATCGCGCTGGCGTAAACGAAAATCCTCCCCGGCGCGGGGAGGTGGCAGCGCGCAGCGCTGACGGAGGGGGGCTTGCACAAGGGACTTGCCCAGCGTCGATCCCCCTCCACCATGCTTCGCATGGTCCCCCTCCCCGTACCGGGGAGGATACAACATTATCTATCGCGCCTTGCGCTCCGGCGACGCTAAAGACGAACCCATGTCCGACCAGCCTATCGCCGCCATCACCATCCGCCCCGCGCAAGGGCAGGACGTCGCCGCGCTCGACACGCTGCTCGTCGCCAGCTTCCCCGCTCCGGCCGAAGCCGCTTTGGTCCGCGACCTGTGTGTCGAGGGCGACATGGTGCTGATGCTGGTCGCGATCGACGAGGCCACGGACAGCCTGATCGGCGCGATCGCGTTCAGCCGCATGGCCGTGAAGATCGGCGGCAAGCCGATCAATTCGGTCGCCCTCGCCCCCATCGCGGTCGCGCGTGACTGGCGGCAACAGGGCGTCGGCGAGGCGCTGGTCGCCGCCGGGATCGAGCGGCTGGAAAAGGAAGGCGTCGTCCTGTGCTTCGCGCTGGGCGATCCCGCTTTCTACGGCCGGTTCGGCTTCGCGGCGGACGTGGCGAGCGGTTTCGACAGTCCCTATGCGGGTGACTATTTCCTGGCGGTGCCGCTTCAGGGCGGCCTGGTCCCCTGCGGCGTACGCGGGGCCGCCACACATGCGCCGGCCTTTGCCCGGTTGGGAGATGCAGCGTGAGCTTCAATAGTTTCGGCCGCCTGTTCCGCTTCACCACCTGGGGCGAGAGCCATGGCCCGGCCCTTGGTGCCGTGGTCGACGGGTGCCCGCCGGGCATCGCGCTGTCCGAAGAGGACATCCAGCCCTGGCTCGACAAGCGCCGTCCGGGCACCAGCCGCTTCACGACGCAGCGCCGCGAGCCCGATCAGGTCCGCATCCTGTCCGGCGTGTTCGAGGGGCGGACCACCGGCACCCCGATCAGCCTGATGATCGAGAATGTCGACCAGCGGTCCAAGGACTATTCCAACGTCGCGCTCGCCTATCGCCCCGGTCATGCGGATTATGCCTATGACGCGAAGTATGGCTTTCGCGACTATCGCGGCGGCGGACGGTCCTCGGCACGCGAGACGGCGGCGCGGGTCGCGGCGGGCGCAGTCGCGCGCGCGGTGATCCCGCAGGTCAAGATCCGCGCCTGGGTCGAGTCGATCGGCGGCGACCGGATCGATTACGAGGCGTTCGACGACGCGCAGATCGACGCCAACCCCTTTTTCTGCCCCGATGCCGCCGCCGCGCAGCGCTGGGAAGCGATCGTCGACGGCGCGCGCAAGTCCGGTTCCTCGGTCGGAGCAGTCGTCGCCTGCGAGGCGACCGGCGTGCCTGCGGGCTGGGGGGCGCCGCTCTATGCCAAGCTGGACAGCGAACTCGCCTCCGCCTGTATGAGCATCAACGCGGTCAAGGGGTTCGAGATCGGCGATGGCTTTGCCGCCGCCGCGCTGACCGGCGAGCAGAATGCCGACCCGATGCGTGCCGGCAATGGCGGTCCGCGCTTCCTGGCGAACCATGCGGGCGGCATCGCGGGCGGCATCGCCACCGGCCAGCCCGTCACGATGCGCGTCGCGTTCAAGCCGACAAGCTCGATCCTGACCCCGGTCGACACGATCACGCGCACTGGCGAGGAAACGCAGATAGCCACCAAGGGCCGCCACGACCCTTGCGTCGGCATTCGCGGCGTGCCGGTGGTCGAGGCGATGGTCGCACTGGTTTTAGCCGATCAGGCGTTGCTTCATCGCGGCCAATGTGGTTAAATAGAGGAACGGACGTTCTCTTGCCTCGTTGACTATCACGAGAATAGAGCAGGAGAGAATCAATGCGTTACATGCATGTAATCGCCGCCGCCGCACTCGTGATCCCCGCTGCCGGTTTTGCGCAGATGACGGGCGGCACGACCGGCGGGATGGCGGGTGGCGGTATGTCCGGACAGACCACCACCATGCCGGGTCAGACATCGACCATGCCGGGGCAGACCACCATGGGACAGCCCGACACTATGACCACCACGCCGGGCACCTCCACCCGCTCGACAACGCGCGGCAAGAGCCGCAGCCGTACGACCATGCCGGGCAGCACGGTCAACACGCCTTCCACCACGCCTGATGCCATGGGTTCGTCCACGACGACCGGTAGCGGGACGATGAATGGTGGCACCATGGGCGGTGACATGACCACCAGCGGCCAGGTCGGCACCGGAACCACCGGCGGCACCACCACCCCGCCGGGCAGCAGCGGCGGCATGTAATCCCTTTTGGGTTCGTCACTACGGAGAAAGCCCGGTCGCGTGAGCGGCCGGGCCTTTCATATGCTGAGACGTAGGGGCGTGGCCTTCGACTTCGGCGCAGCGCGCCGAAGTCGAAGGCCACGGAAAACCCGCCAACAATAAAGGCCCCGACGCATCGCCGGGGCCTCTCAAGATCAATCCGCGAAGGGATCGCGAACCAGGATCGTATCCTCGCGCTCCGGGCTGGTCGACACCAGCGCCACGGGGCAGCGGATCAGCTCCTCGATCCGCCGGATATATTTGATCGCCTGCGCGGGCAGGTCCGCCCAGCTGCGCGCGCCCGCCGTCGACTCCTGCCAGCCTTCCATCGTCTCATAGACGGGGACGACCCTGGCCTGATCCGCCGCATGGGTCGGATAATAATCGAGCGTCTCGTCGCCCAGCTTATAGCCGACGCAGATCTTCACCTCGTCGAACCCGTCGAGCACGTCGATCTTGGTCAGCGCGATGCCGGTGATGCCGCCGACCGCCGCCGACTGGCGCACCAGCACCGAGTCGAACCAGCCGCAACGCCGCTTGCGCCCCGTGACGGTGCCGAACTCATGGCCCCGCTCGCCCAGACGCTGGCCGGTCTCGTCCTCCAGCTCGGTCGGGAACGGGCCGGAACCGACGCGGGTGGTATAGGCCTTGGCGATGCCCAGCACGAAGCCGACGCCCGACGGCCCCAGGCCCGAACCGCCCGCCGCAGCCCCTGCGATGGTGTTGGACGAGGTGACGAAGGGATAGGTGCCATGATCAATGTCAAGCAGCACGCCCTGCGCGCCCTCGAACAGGATACGCTTGCCGCCTGCGCGGGCCTCGTTGAGGTCGCGCCACACCGGCTTGGCGAAGGGCAGGACGAAATCAGCGATCTCGCGCAGATCGGCCAGCAGCCGCTCGCGATCAACCGGCGGCTCGCCGAACCCGGCGCGCAGCGCGTCGTGATGCGCGCACAGGCGGTCGAGCTGCGGCCCCAGATCGTCCAGATGCGCCAGGTCGCACACGCGGATCGCGCGGCGGCCGACCTTGTCCTCATAGGCCGGGCCGATGCCGCGCCGCGTCGTGCCGATCTTGCCCGCACCGCTGGCGTCTTCGCGCAGGCCGTCCAGATCGCGATGGATCGGCAGGATCAGCGGGCAATTGTCGGCGACGCGTAGCGTTTCCGGCGAGGCATGGACACCCTGCTCGGCCAGACGCTCGATCTCCGCCTTCAGTGCCCAGGGGTCGAGGACGACGCCGTTGCCGATGACGCTGGGGGTGCCGCGCACGATGCCCGAGGGGAGCAGCGACAGCTTGTAGACATTCTCGCCGACGACCAAAGTGTGACCGGCATTATGACCGCCCTGGAAGCGTACGACCATGTCGGCGCGCTCGGCCAGCCAGTCGACGATCTTGCCCTTGCCTTCGTCGCCCCATTGCGCGCCGATGACTGCTACATTTGCCATGGATGCTATGCTCCGCCTGCCGGACGGACCCCATGCGCCCTTCGACAGGACTCGGCGCGAGGGGGTTTCCAAAGATGTGCGGGGCGCGCCTAGCGGGCTGCGCCCCCGGCTGTCAACCGGCGATAGCCTGTGGCTGGCCGTTCGTCAGGATATGGGTGCAGAGCTGCGCCTCGGGCGTGTCGCCTTCCTCCAGCGCCTGCACCGTCACCCAGCCCTGCGCGCGGAGCGAAGCGCCCGCTGCGGGTTCGGTGCCGAAGGGCAGGAACAGCCGCCGTCGCTCGGTCGGCGGCGCGGTGGCGACGATGGCGTCGGCATAGAGCGAAAAGCCGGTGGCCTTCTCCTCCGCGCCGTCCTCGTGGAAAATCGTATAGGTGCCGCCGCGCCCGACCTCGCGCGGCGGACCGGCGACGAACAGCGAGAAGCCCAGCCAGCTCTGGAACTCGAAGCCATGCCGCTCGGTCGGGTCGAGCGTCATCGCCACCCCCTCCCCCAGC
This sequence comes from Sphingomonas parapaucimobilis NBRC 15100, assembly GCF_000787715.1. GTDB lineage: Bacteria > Pseudomonadota > Alphaproteobacteria > Sphingomonadales > Sphingomonadaceae > Sphingomonas > Sphingomonas parapaucimobilis. The sequence continues at coordinate 5,987 of NZ_BBPI01000094.1, read as the reverse complement.
GCGGCGGCAATCGCGTCCAGCGCATCGAGGCGGCTGGTGAGGACACCCTGGGTGTCGAACGCACGCAGGCGCTCCATCGCGGTCGCGAACGGCCCGGCCGCTTCGACCAATGGAAGGTATTCGGGCGCGATCGCCGCGACCCCGCCCGCATCCTTGGCGTCCAGCCGATCCCGCAACGCGGCCACCTGACCGCCCGCGACCGGCAGCGGCCCGGCGGCGAGCAGGTCGACCAGATCGGGCAAGGTGAAGTCGATCGAAATGCCGGTCGTGCCCGCCGCGACCAAAGCCTCGACCGCGACGCGCACGACTTCGGTGGCGGCGGCCGTCGAGTCGAGTCCGATCAGTTCCGCCCCGATCTGCCGCCACTCACGCGCGGGCGCCAGCTCGGAGCCACGCAGGCGAACGACGGTGCCCGCGTAGGACAGCCGCACCGGACGCGGGTGATGGCCCATGCGGGTAGCGGCGATCCGCGCTACCTGTGCGGTCAGGTCGGGCCGGATCGCCAGCGTGCGCTGCGACACCGGATCGACGAAGCGCACCGCATCATGCAAGCCACCCGCCTTCAACCGCGATCCGAGCGCCTCGGCAAACTCGATCGACGGCGGATCGGCGCGCTCATACCCGTGCAGCCGCGCCGCCTCCAGCACCCGCGCCTCCACCGACGCCGCGGCGTCGGCATAGGGGGGAAGACGGTCGTGATAGCCTTCGGGAAGGAGCGCGGTCATCGGGCATTGTCCTTGAAGCATGCACGGTCGGGGGTGGAGAAGCGGATCACGCGCAAAAAAACCCTGTCGTTTGATCGTCGGCCTGCGACGGATGGGTTGCGTGATTGGTCACTAAGGCCAGCGGCGTCAACCGCGATGGCCCCTCCGTTTTTTCGTTACGCATGCAACCCCTTGGCCGCCAGATGTTTTCGCATCTGTTGGCGGCACGATGATAGATAGCCGCCTGCCTTAAGGAGGAGCATGTTGAAGACCACCGACTACGGCCTTCCCGACCCATCGGGGCTGCTGCCCGCACGGCCCATCATGGTGCGGCGGCCCGGATTTGCCGATCATTACAGGTTGCTGGTGTTCAGCATCCTGCTGGGTTTCGGAGCCCTGGCCATCGTCGCCACCATCTGGCCGGGCCTGTACGCCGATTATCGCATCCTGCGCGCGCCGGTAGACGTGCCGCAAGCCTCTATGGTCGATGGCGAATGCCGGATGCGGAAGTTCAGCGTTCGGTGCAACGCCACCATCGCCTATCCGCGCGACGGCGCGATCCAGTCGCGGGCGGTCAGCTTTTCCTATATGGCGTTCCGCAACGAGGATCGCGAAACCCGGGTCGTCGCGGAACGCGGCAATCCCGACAACATCACCCTGTCGCTGGCGATCGAGGAGTTCTGGAACCGCTTCCTCGGCTCGCTGCTGGTCGTGCTCGTCTTTGCGGTGTTTTCGGTCCTGATGATGCGGCGCTTCCTATACCAATCGGCCTCGATCAAGGCGATGCGTGATCCCGCGCTCCTTCGGCCGGTCTGGGCGCGCATCACCCAGCGTACCGACAAGAGAGGCCAGAGCCGGATCACCTATGCGCCGATCGACCCGGCGATGACCGGCAAGGCGATCGCCAGCGGCTTCCGCAAGGACGAGCGGCCCTGGACCCATTACGATCCCGCCCAGGATGAGACCTTCACGCTGGCGGTGGTCCATCCCAATGCCACGCTGCCGGTGCTGCTCGACGAGCGTCTCGACCGACTGGACCTTGCTCCGGAGGAGGCCGACGCCATCCGCGTGCGTCGTGATGCGCTGCTCCCGCCAGAACCCACCGCCTGAGGCAAAGGGGGCTTGGCCGACAGGAGGCCGCCCTTACCTTGGCGATCGACCCGCGCCCGAGACTTTCGCGTCATTCGCCCGACCATGCTATCCTGCGGACGTCAGCATCGTGTGAGGATCGTCCATGCCGATCAAGGATCTTACCGGGCCACCCCGCATGAGCGATGCGGAACGGGAAGAGATACGAGCCGCGATAACCGCGATTTTCGTAGCGGGCGGTCGTCCGCCGCCCAAATTCCCGCCATTGCGCCGCGATGATGGACTCGATCCCATAGAGCCACCATCCGGCCCCACACCACGCCCCCTTCTCGGCGGGGCGGCAGCGCCGCTCGATTGACCGCGAGACGAAAGGGGCCGGATGCCTTTTGGCACCCGACCCCTTTGCCGAAAATCCGATTCTATCGGATCAGAACACCAGGCCCATCGCGGTCTTCACGCCCGGCAGCGCCTTGACCTTGCCCAACAGGCCAGCATCCACCGCCTCGTCGACCGAGAGCAACAGCACCGCCTCGCCGCCCGCCGAGCGGCGGCCGAGGTGGAAGGTGCCGATATTGACACCCGCCTCGCCCAGCGTGGTGCCCAGGCGGCCGATGAAGCCCGGTGCGTCTTCGTTGACGACATAGAGCATCGGCCCGGCCAGATCGGCCTCGACCTTGATGCCGAACAGCTCGACCAGGCGCGGGGCCTGGTCGCCGAACAGCGTGCCCGCGACCGAACGCTCGCCGTCGGCCGTCGTCACCGTGACGCGGACGAGCGTGTGGTAATCACCCTCGCGGTCATGGCGCACTTCGCGCACGTCGAGGCCGCGCTCCTTGGCGAGGAACGGCGCGTTGACCATGTTCACCGTGTCCGAATGGACGCGCATGAAGCCCGCCAGCACCGCGCCCGTGATCGGCTTGAGGTTCAGCGCGGCAGCCGCCCCTTCGGCCTCGATCGCGATGCCGGTCACCGCGCCGTGCGACAGCTGGCCGACCAGCGAGCCGAGCTTTTCGGCGAGCGCCATGTACGGCTTCAGCTTGGGCGCTTCCTCGGCGGTCAGGCTTGGCATGTTCAGCGCGTTGGTGACGCCACCCGAAACCAGGAAATCGGCCAGCTGCTCGGCGACCTGGATCGCGACATTCACCTGCGCCTCGGTGGTCGACGCGCCCAGATGCGGCGTCGAGATGAAGTTGGGCGTGCCGAACAGCGGACTTTCTTTGGCCGGTTCGACCTTGAACACGTCGAGCGCCGCGCCGCCGATATGCCCCGAATCGAGGCCCGCCTTCAGCGCGTCCTCGTCGATCAGGCCGCCGCGCGCGCAGTTGATGATGCGCACGCCCTTCTTGGTCTTGGCGAGATTCTCGGCCGACAGGATGTTACGGGTCTGGTCGGTCAGCGGGGTGTGCAGCGTGATGAAGTCGGCACGGGCGAGCAGTTCGTCCAGCGTCACCTTCTCGACGCCCATCTCCAGTGCGCGCTCCGGCGTCAGGAACGGGTCGAAGGCGACGACCTTCATCCGCAGGCCCAGCGCGCGGTCGGCGACGATCGAGCCGATATTGCCCGCGCCGATCAGGCCCAGCGTCTTCGACGTCAGCTCGACGCCCATGAAGCGGTTCTTCTCCCACTTGCCCGCCTGGGTCGAGGCATCGGCCTCGGGCAGCTGGCGGGCGAGCGCGAACATCAGCGCGATGGCGTGTTCGGCGGTGGTGATCGAGTTGCCGAACGGCGTGTTCATCACCACCACGCCCTTGGCGCTGGCGGCGGGGATGTCGACATTGTCGACGCCGATCCCGGCGCGGCCGACGACCTTCAAATTGGTCGCGTGTTCGAGAATGTCCTTCGTGACCTTGGTCGAGCTGCGGATCGCCAGGCCGTCATACTGGCCGATGATCGCCTTCAGCTCTTCGGGCGTCTTGCCAGTGATTTCGTCAACCTCGACCCCACGCTCGCGGAAGATCTGGGCGGCCTTGGGGTCCATTTTGTCGCTGATGAGAACTTTGGGCATGGTTCACCTCGTCACCCCGGCACGGCCGGGGTTATGGAATGGGGGGGGAAATCCCCGGCCACAAGGCCGGGGGTATCAGGAAAGGATCAGGCCGCCTTGGCGGTGGCGTAAGCCCAGTCGAGCCACGGGCCGATCGCCTCGACATCGGCGGTTTCGACCGTGGCGCCGCACCAGATGCGCAGGCCCGCAGGCGCGTCGCGGTAACCCGCCACGTCATAGGCCGCGCCTTCGGCTTCGAGCAGCGAGGCCATCTTCTTGATGAGCGCCTCGTCCGCGCCCTCGACCGTCAGGCAGACGCTGGTGGTCGAGCGGATCGCCGGATCGGCAGCGAGATGGCCGAGCCAGTCGCGCTCTTCCACGATCTTGCCCAGCGCCGCCGCATTGGCGTCCGAACGCTTGACCAGCGCCTCTGCGCCACCCAGGCCCTTGCCCCATTCCAGTGCGAAGATCGCGTCCTCGACGGCGAGCATCGAGGGGGTGTTGATCGTCTCGCCCTTGAAGACGCCCTCGGCCAGCTTGCCTTTCGACACCAGACGGAACACCTTGGGCAGCGGCCAGGCGGGGGTGTAGGTTTCGAGGCGTTCGACCGCACGCGGGCCGAGAATCAGGACGCCGTGTGCGCCCTCGCCACCCAGCACCTTCTGCCACGAGAAGGTCGCGACATCGATCTTGTCCCAGGGCAGATCATAGGCGAACACCGCGCTGGTCGCGTCGGCGAAGGACAGGCCCTCGCGGTCGTCGGCGATCCAGTCGCCATTGGGCACGCGGACGCCCGAGGTGGTGCCGTTCCAGGTGAACAGCACGTCGTTCGACCAGTCGACCGCATTCAGGTCCGCGATCTGGCCGTAATCGGCGCGCAGGACAGTCGGTTCGAGCTTCAGCTGCTTGACCGCATCGGTCACCCAGCCCTCGCCGAAGCTTTCCCAGGCCAGCGTGGTAACGGGCCGTGCGCCCAGCATGGTCCACATCGCCATCTCGAACGCGCCGGTGTCGGAGCCGGGGACGATGCCGATGCGGTGGGTGTCGGGGAGCTTCAGCAGCTCGCGCATCAGGTCGATGCAATATTGCAGGCGCTGCTTGCCCAGCTTCGAGCGATGCGAACGGCCGAGGCTGTCCGTCGCGAGCTTGGCCGCATCCCAACCGGGAGGCTTGGCGCAGGGGCCGCTGGAAAAATAGGGACGCGCCGGTTTGGTGGCGGGCTTCGCAGGCGCAAGAGTGGCGTCAGCGGCAGTCGTATCAGTCATTTAAGACTCTCCTCACAGAGAGCACGCGCGGCGTTGGGACCGCGTGGCCCGTCGACGGCCCTAGCGATGTCGAACGAAGATGACAACCACAATCGCGACGGCGCAATTTTGCATCCGGTTATCGCCCAAAGGGTGAACTTCGAGTGCTTAAGCATCCGAGCTGCTTGAAGCGATTGGCAATTACACTGCCCTGTCTCTAGCTCTTCGCCAGCCTGGGCCAGACGACATTATATCTGTGGCGAATCAGCGCTTTATGTAGCAAATCGTTACACCGAAAGCGGTGAATCGGGTGATCGTGGATCAAGGATCGACCCTCGATCTGCCTGCCCTGCTCACCTTGCTCTACCCTCTCGGTTTCTTCCGCTGGGTCTATATCGTCAATCGCAACGCGCAACAGTGGAACTCTGCGATGACGATCAGCCCAGGCTGGAATGTCGGATGGTTTTTCGTGCCGATCGCAGTCCTCTCAAAGCCGTTCGAGGGGATTCGGGAAACGTGCAGTGTCACTATCGCCTCAGCGGCTCCCGCTTAGGTCTCAGTTCCGATATGACTGAACCTGTTGTGGAGCCTGTGAGTCGCAGCGGCGATCTACCGCAATATGACGGCGCCCTTCCTCGCGGCATCGGAAACCTCGGATCAATGGATTTCAATATCACGGGCGAATGTGGCGCGCATCATCATCGACGTTCCGTCGGCGATGCTGACGCGCCGATTGCTGGTCGATCTGGGCCGGCGACAGGCATTGCGCATCACTATATCCAAGGTTGCGGTGTCAGCCGGGGGTAAGGCAACCACGCTGGTCTGAGTCGACAGAGGTTTTTGTTCCCTCGCCCCTCGCAGAGGGGAGAGGGTTGCGCAGACTTAGGCTTTGCGTAAGCAAAGTCTTAGTCGGAGCTGGGTGAGGGGTGCGCGCGCAGCGCGCGAGCCTTTGGCTCGCTCGACCCC
>NZ_BBPI01000095.1 GCF_000787715.1 Sphingomonas parapaucimobilis NBRC 15100 | reverse complement strand
CTTCCCGCGAGCGCGACGCTTGTGGAGAGGCCCCACCCCAACCCCTCCCCTGCAGGGGAGGGGCTTCGTTCGGATTCAAGTCATGTTCAGAAGGTGACGGCGATGCGGGTGCCGATCGTCTCGCCGCTGTCGGGGCCGGTGAAGGCGCCCGCGCGATTGTCGGTGTCCCAGTGGACCCAGTTGAACTGGAGCCGGGTGAAGCTGTTGAGATACCAGTTGACCCCCGCCGTCGCGGCCCAGCCGCGCCCGCCGGTCAAGAGGCTGGTGTAATCAAGGTTTTCATAGCGCGCGGTCAGCTCGATCGCGCCCGGTCCGCCCTCGAAGATCGGCTTCAGGACGCGCGGTTGGCCGAAGCTGCCGAGACGCGGGTTGTATGGCGGCAGGTCGCCGGTGACGAACCAGCCGCCCGACAGGCTCCACGCCTTGCTGAGGAAATCGGGGCGGCCGCCGGTCAGGCGCGCGCGGCGCTCGCCCGCCTCGGCCATGACCCAGACGGGGCCGACATAGCCGCCCAGTTCCGCGCCATAACCGGTGGTGCTGCGCCCGCCGAGCAGCGCGCCGGTCGATACGCGCAACGCGCCGTTGAAGCGGCCGCCGATCACCGTGTTGCGGGTCAGCGTGGTCGCCGCCGACGACAACGCCTCATCAAAGCCCCAGAGGCCGACATGCAGGACCGAATGGTCGGTCTTGATCGGGTTCCAGTGCGCGCGGCCCAGCACGGTGCGGCTGTCATTGGTTGCCTGGTTGCCGTCGATCCGGTCACCGGTCAGGGTCAGCGAGGCGTGGCCCGTCTTCCAGAACAGGCGCGGCATGATGCCGACGCCGTAGAAGCCGCGCTGCGGGATGATGGCGGTGGAGACGACGGTACGCTCCATGAACGGCGTCGAATCCGATCCCGTCGAACCCTCGAACCCGCGATCGTTGAACAGATGCCCGGCGCGCACGTCGTAATCGAGGCCCGGTCGGATGCGGTTGCGCCAGCCGATGAAGGCGGTGACGATATCGACCTCGTTCTCCGAGAAATCGGACTCGAACTGGTAGAAGAAATGGGTGCCGACCCCGCCTTCCAGGCCCAGGCGCAGCGCGCGCATCCCCGTGGTCGTGATGTTGCGCCCGTCATAGGCCGATCCGAAGGTCGAGCTGACATCGGTCAGGATGCGACCGCGCGGCTTGAAGGTGTAGATGCCGTCCGCCGAGTGGAAGACAGGCAGGCCCGCGCCCCATTCGGTCGTTACGCCCGCCGCATTGGCTTGCCGCGCCTGTGCGACGTCGCGCTCGGCGGGGCCGGGTGGCACCAGCTGCGGCGCGAAGGGACGGGTCACCGTATCACGACCGATCGTGTCGCTTTGCGCCAGTTGCGGCGCGGGCGGCGTGGTCGGGGCGGGGGTCGTGGCGGCGACCGGAGCGGGCGCGGCAGCGGTCGTGCCTTCCAGCCGGTCGAGCCGGGCGCGCAGGGTCGCGATCTCGGCGGCCTGCTGGCGCACCAGAGCGGCAAGGTCGTCGTTGCTCGGCGTCTGGGCCAGCGCGGGGGTGGCGGCCAGCAGGGCGACCAGCGCGGTGGCGGTTCGGATCGGAGTCATCACTTTGGGGCCTCTTGAGCAAGAGTGGCGCGCCAGTCGGCCAGGAAGCGGCGGCGCTTGATGGTGTCGAGATTGACGAGAAGCTGTGGCCCGACGCGGATCGGGCGCTGCTGTTCGCGCGACAGGCGGGGCGCACGGACATCGGCCCGCACCGGCAAAAGCCATTGCTTCGCGAGCAGCGTCTGCCCTGTGCGCGACAACAGGAAGTCGAGGAACAGCCGCGCCGCCGCCGGATGCCGGGCGTCGCGCGCGATGAAGGCGACGCGCGAGGCGATGATTGTATAGTCGCGCGGGAAGACCACCCGGATATTCGGGTCGCGCATCGCCCGGGTCAGCGCATAGGGGCCGACCACATTATACGCGATGGCGATCCGCCCCGCCGACACCGCATCCAGCATCGGCTCGGTCGTGCGCGACAGGATCGGCCGGGTCGCCGCGATCGCCTGCACCAGCGAGCGGGTGTCGCGGGTGATCGCATGATCCTCGGTCAGATAGAGATAGCCGACATTGGACCGGGCGGGGTCATAGGTCGCGACCTTGCCCATCAGCGCGCCGCGACGGGTGCGGAGCAATCGTTCGAACGCCTCATGGGTGCGCGGCACTTGCGCGGCGGGGATCAGGCGGCGATTGACGACGAAGGCGACCGGCTCGGCGGTGACGCCGTAACCCATATTCTTCCACACCGCCGTGGCGGGGAGCGCGGGTTTTTCCGGGCTGAGATAGCCTTGCGCATAACCGTCGTTGATCAGCTTGGCCTGAAGATCCATCGCCGAGGACCAGACCAGATCGGCCCCGGCGGCGCGGCGGCGCGCCTCGGCGACGACGCGGTCGTAGATGATGCTCGATTCCAGATCGTCATAGCGGACCTGGACGCCGGGATAGGTGCGGCGAAACGCGGCGATCAGCGGCTGCATCGCGGCGGTGTCGGCATTGCCATAGATGCGCACCATGCGCTCGCCCCGCGCCTCGTCGACCAGCGCGTCATAGGAGCGGGGATAACCGGCCGGGCGCTGCGCATCGGCGTGAGCGGGCGCGACGGCACCCAGCATCAGCATCGATAGAATTACCATTCGCATCGTTCAGGTCCTCTCGCTTCCCGCCTCTGGGTTCGGGTAAGCTCAATGCCATGGATTATCCCGCCAAGCTGTCATCCGCCTTTCACGCAAGGCCCGCGCCATGCGGATTCTGATCGTCGAGGACGATGCGGCGCTGGCGCGCGGGATCGTCGCGTTGTTGCGCGCGGCGGGCCATGCGGTCGATCATGTCGCGACGGGCGAGGACGCGCTGATGGTCGCGGCGGATGAAGCCTATGCCCTTGTCGTCCTGGATGTCGGGCTGCCCGATATTGACGGCTTCTCGGTGCTCCAGACGCTGCGGCGGCAGGGCAACCGGGTGCCGGTGATGATGCTGACCGCGCGCGATGCGCTGGACGACCGGGTGCGCGGGCTGGACCTCGGCGCGGACGATTATCTGCGCAAGCCCTTCGCGCCGGAGGAACTGGAGGCCCGCATTCGCGCGCTGGGGCGGCGGCGCGGGGGCGATCCCACGCCCGAGCTGGTGGTCGGCGCGCTCGTCCTCGACCGTTCGCGCGGCGCGGCAAGGGTGGGGGAGCGGACACTCGACTTGCGTCGCCGCGAATGGGCGGTGCTCGACGCGCTGGCCACCCGCGCCGGGCAGATCGTGCCGCGCGAGACGCTGCAATCCGAGGTGTTCGGCTATGACGAGCCGGTCGGCCCCAACGCCATCGAGGTGAACATCACCCGGCTGCGCGGCAAGCTGGCCCCCGATGGCCCGGCAATCCGCACCGTGCGCGGGGTCGGCTATATGCTCGATGCCCATTGAGCCTCCACGCGGGCGCGCCGTAGCGCTGCGCACCCGGCTGCTTGCCGCGATGCTGGCGCCGATGCTGGCGATCGCGGTGCTGCTGGGGTTGGCGGGGGCGACGCTGATCGCCGATGTGGTTCGCCGGACCAACGACCGCGTGCTGGGTGGCGCGCTGGGCGCAGTGGCCGAGACGGTGCAGGTGGAGCGCGGCGAGGTGACGCTGGACCTGCCCGCCGCCGCTTTCGGGATGCTGGAGAATAGCGAGCGCGACAATGTCTATTACCGGATCGCGGTAGGGGGACGGCTGCTGACCGGCTATGCCGATCTGTCCGCGCCGAACATCGGTGAACTGGCACTCGACACGCCGCGCTTCCGCTTCGCCCGCTACCGCGATCAGGATATCCGCATCGCCGAAGTGCGCCGCGCGCTGCCCCGCATCGACGCGCCGGTCATCGTGCAGGTGGCCGAGACGCTCGACGGTCGCCGTGCGCTGCAACGGCGGCTGGTGGTCGCGCTGGTGCTGGGCGAGTTGCTGCTGGTGGGCGTGGCCATGCTGCTGATCCGCCCCGCGCTCGCCTGGAGCCTGCGGCCGCTGGCGGGCTTGCGCGGCGCGGTGGCGGCGCGGGACACGCGCGCGACGCCGGACCTGTCGCCGCTCGATACCGGGCCGCTGCCGGTCGAGCTTCGCCCGCTTGCCGATGCGTTCGACCATCTGCTCGCCCGGCTGGACAGCGCGACGGCGGGGATGCGGCGCTTTACCGCCGACGCCTCGCACCAGATGCGCACGCCGCTCGCGGTGCTCAAGGTGCAGGTCGCCCTGGCAAGACGTGGCAGTCCGGCGGCACTGGGCGAGATCGCCGACGCCGCCGATCGGCTGGAACATCTGGTGACGCAGTTGCTGGCGCTCGCCCGTGCCGAGGAGGCAGGGGTCGCGCCACCGCGTGAACGGGTCGACCTGCGCGAGGTGGCGGTCGCCGTCATCAACCGCCGCATCGCCCAGGCGATCGAGGCGGGGGTGGAAATCCATCTCGACGCACCCGCCGACATTGCGATCGCCAGCCACCGCACCCTGTTGTTCGAGATCCTGTCCAACCTGCTCGACAATGCGATCCGCTATAATCGTCGCGGCGGTCAGGTGATGCTGACGGTGTCCGACGAAGCGGGGGAGGGGATCAGGATCGACGTGGCCGATGACGGCCCCGGTCTGCCCGATGCCGATCTGGCCCGGCTGGGCGAGCGCTTCACCCGCCTGTCGACCGCCCGCGACAGCGAGGGCAGCGGACTGGGCCTCGCCATCGTCCGCTCGGCCGCATCGCGGCTCGATGCCGCATTGGAGATCGTGAATACCCGCCCGGGCCTGCGCATCACGTTGCGCTTTGGTGCTGTGCTCGGACCGTCATGACATTGCAATAGTCAGGGCGATCCCCTCCCCTGAAGGGGAGGGGGGCATCTCATGCATCCCGCTTCAGAAGCGATCCGCGTCCATCACCTTCGTCCAGGCGGCGATGAAGTCGTTCACGAACTTCTCCCTGGCATCGTCGGCGGCATAGACCTCCGCCACGGCGCGCAGTTCGGAGTTGGAGCCGAAGATCAGGTCGACCGGCGTCGCGGTCCAGCGGGCAGCGCCCGTCGCCCGGTCCTTGCCCTCATACAGGCCCGGCGTCGCCGACCTGGTCCATACCGTGTCCATCGACAGCAGGTTGACGAAGAAGTCGTTGCTGAGCGCTCCCGGACGGGTCGTCAGCACGCCGTTCTTCGATCCGGCGCTATTGGCGGCCAGCGCGCGCATTCCGCCGACCAGCACGGTCATTTCCGGCACGGTCAGGTCCAGCGAGTCCGCCTTGTCGACCAGCGCTTCGGGTGCGCTGACCTCTGCCTTCGGCCCGTAATAGTTGCGGAAGCCATCGGCGACCGGCTCGAGATGGGCGAAGGACTTCGGATCGGTCTGTGCCTGGGTGGCGTCGACGCGACCGGGCTTGAACGGCACGCTGACCGTCATGCCCCCGGCCCGCGCCGCCTGCTCGATCGCGGCATTGCCGCCCAATACGATCAGGTCGGCCATCGACACCTGACGTCCGCTGCGCGCAAAGTCCTTCTGGATCGCGGTCAGCTTCGCCAGCACCGTCTTCAGCTCGGCCGGATCGTTGACCGCCCAGCCCTGCTGCGGGTCGAGGCGCAGCCGCGCGCCGTTCGCCCCGCCGCGCATGTCGGTGCTGCGGAAGGTCGAGGCCGAGGCCCAGGCCGTGCGGATCAGCGCCGGACCCGAAAGGCCCGATGCGAGCACCATCGACTTCAGCCGGGCCTGATCCTCCGCACCGATCGGTGCGAAGCTGGCGGCGGGCAGCACGTCCTGCCAGACATAGGATTCGGTCGGGACGTCCTTGCCCAGATAGCGGGCACGCGGGCCGAGGTCGCGGTGGGTCAGCTTGAACCACGCGCGGGCAAAGGCCTGTGCGAACAGGTCGGGGTTCTTCTGCCAGCTCTCCAGAATCTTGCGGAAGGCAGGATCGTCCTTCAGCGCCATGTCGGTGGTGAACATGATCGGCGCGTGGCGGACACCCGGCAGATGCGCGTCGGGCACCAGCTGCGCCGCCGCCGGGTCGGTCGGAATCCACTGGGTCGCGCCCGCCGGGCTCTTGGTCTTCACCCAGTCATAGTTGAGCAGATTGTCGATATATTGGGTGGTGAACTGGGTGGGTGAGGCCGACCAGGCGCCCTCCAGGCCCGAGGTCACGGTGTCCTGGGCATTGCCCTTGCCGCACTTATTGGCCCAGCCCAGGCCCTGCTGCTCGATGGCACCCGCCGCCGGTTCGGCCCCGACGCAATCCTTCGGGGCATGCGCGCCATGCGCCTTGCCGAAGGTGTGGCCGCCCGCGATCAGCGCCAGCGTCTCCTCGTCGTTCATCGCCATGTTGCCGAAGGCGCGGCGGATATCGGCGGCGGCGCCGATCGGATCGTGATTGCCGTTCGGTCCTTCCGGGTTGACGTAGATGAGGCCCATGGTGGTCGCCGCCAGCGGACGCTTCAGCGTGCCGTCCGCCTTGGTTCGCTCGGTGCCCATCATCTTGGTCTCGGGGCCCCAGTAGACAACGTCCGGCTGCCACGCATCGACGCGACCACCGGCAAAGCCGACCGTCTTGAAGCCCATATCCTCCAGCGCGACATTGCCGCTGAGCACCATCAGGTCGCCCCAGCTGAGCTTGCGGCCATATTTCTGCTTGATCGGCCAGACCAGGCGGCGGGCCTTGTCCAGGCTGACATTGTCGGGCCAGCTGTTCAGCGGGTCGAAGCGCTGCTCGCCACCGTCCGAACCACCGCGCCCGTCACCGGCGCGATAGGTGCCCGCGCTGTGCCAGGCCATGCGGATGAAGAAGGGACCGTAATTGCCATAGTCGGACGGCCACCAGGGCTGCGACGTGTGCAGGACGCGGCGGATGTCGGCCTTGACCGCCCCCAGGTCCAGGCTGTTGAACTCCTTCACATAGTCATAGTCCGCACCGTAGGGATTGGCACGGGTGTCCTCATGCTGGCGCAGCGCCGTCAGGTCGAGGCGGCTGGGCCACCAGTCGCGGTTCGTCATGCCGCCGGGCCGGGCGACGACCGGCGCGGGCGGGTCCTGCGTCACGGTCTTGGCGGCGGTCGGCGCCTTGGGCTGGGGGCGGTCGGTCTGCTGCGGCGCGCTGGTCAGCACGGCCATCATCGCGATCAGGGAAACGGGTGCAATCGGCATTGGGGCCCCTTTGGTCTGCTATTCGTGTTGCGGGGCGCGATTAGAAAACCGGGTCTCGATGGCAAAGCGAGTTAACCCGATTACAGTCATCGATTGCATGGTGCGGTGCGGTAGGGTTGAATGCGCGACGGGATTGGAGAGCGCGCCCCTATTTTGGCCCCTTGCGACACGCCTTGCAAACTCCGACAAATGTGAATTATGATCGCGCTTATAACATAATGCTTTCACAGAAGAGAGCAGGGCGGGTGACGTAACCCGAGCGGGCTGACTTGAAAGTGCCGGTGCGAGCGACCGGATCGATGGCAGGGAGAGCGAGGGATGAAGGCGAACAGACGCGAGATGATCGGGGGCGCAGTCGCGGCGGCGGCACTGGCACCCGCAGCGGCCTCGGCGGTACCGACGGCGCCGCAAGCCATGGGAGCGGGGCGTGCGCTGAAGGTGCCGCCGCCCTCGCGCTTCACGCCGGATTGGGCGTCACTGACCGCCGGGTACAGCGTGCCCGACTGGTTCCGCGACGCCAAGTTCGGCATGTGGGCGCACTGGACCGCGCAGTGCGTGCCCGAACAGGGCGACTGGTATGCCCGCGAGATGTATCTGCCCGGCAGCCGCGCCTACAACCATCATCTGAAGACCTATGGCCACCCGGCCGATGTCGGTTTCATGCAGATCCAGAACAAGTGGAAGGCGGACCGCTGGGACCCCGGCCGCTTGCTCGACCTCTACAAGAAGGCGGGCGCGAAATACTTCATGGCGCTGGCCAACCATCACGACAATCTCGACGCCTATGATTCCAAATATCATGCATGGAATACGACGCGGGTGGGACCGCGCCGGGATATTGTCGGCGAATGGGCGAAGGGCGCGCGCGCGCGGGGTCTGCGCTTCGCCGTGTCGAACCACTCGGCCCATGCCTGGCACTGGAACCAGCCCGCTTATGGCTATGACCCGACCGGCCCACGCGCGGGTGAACGCTATGACGCCTATAAGCTGACCGCCGCGCAAGGGCGCGGGCAATGGTGGGAAGGGCTCGACCCGCAGCAGCTTTATACCGGCCGCCACATGCCGATGCCCGATGGCATCCGTACCGAGGCGGAGGCCAATGCCTGGCACGAGGCGACCGACCGCCTGTGGAACGAGGGGGTTCCGGCAGGCTCGAACTTCGCGCCCAACTGGCTGCTCCGCGCCAAGGATCTGGTCCAGAAATACCGGCCGGACATGGTCTATTTCGACAATTTCGACCTGCCGCTCGAGCAATATGGCCTGGATTTCACATCCTGGTTCTACAACCAGTCGATGCAGTGGAATGGCGGCCGCCTGGAAGCCGTCGTCACCAGCAAGATGACGCCGCCGCAGCGGCGCACGGGCATCGTCGACGACGTCGAGCGTGGCGGTAAAAATTATATCGAGCGCTTCCCGTGGCAGACCGACACCTGCATCGGCAACTGGCATTACGATATCGAGACCTATCGGAACGACGGCTACAAGTCGGCGGCGACCGTCATCCATACCTTGTGCGACGTGGTGTCCAAGAACGGCAATCTGATGCTGTCGGTGCCGATGCGCGGGGACGGGACGATCGACGACAAGGAAGAGAAGATCGTCAACGATATCGCCGAATGGATGGGCCGTTATGGCGAGGCGATCTATGCCAGCCGCCCGTGGAAGCTGAACGGCGAAGGCCCGACGCGCGGCAATTCGGGCAATTTCTCCGAAGGGGGGCCCAAGTCCGCCTATACCGCGCGCGACGTGCGGTATGTGACGCGCAACGGCAATCTCCATGCGCTGGTGATGGGCTGGCCCGAGGACAATGTTGCGCGCATGACCCTGCTGGCGCAGGGCAACCCGACCATGCCGGGCCAGATCCAGCGCGTGACGCTGCAGGGCGACAACAGCCCGCTGCCGTTCAAGCGCACCGCCGAGGCGCTGGAAGTCACGCTGCCGCCGGGCGCGCGGCATGAGATCGGCGTCGCGCTGGTGATTTCAGGCAATGGCGTCACCGCCTGATGATGGAAGGGGCCACCTGGGGTGGTCGCTTTCCCTGGACTGGAAAAGGCCTCTAATTGGTCAGGCAAATGAGCTTTACAGCTTGAGCCGCCGGGTTAGACTGATCCGATAACCATGGGGGTGGGCGGATGAAACGGGCGGGGATCATGGTCATGGGGGCGGGCCTGGCATCGTTGCTGGGCCTCGCCGCTCCCGCCCCGGCCGCCGAGTTCGACCTGACGCGAGTGAGCCTGCTGGCGGCCCCGGACGGCGAGGGGACCACCCGTATCGCCGCCGAACTTCTGGCCCGCGACCTGACGGCGCTGGGCGGACGGCCGGGCGCGATCGTCGAGGATGCGGCGAACTGTGCCGCGATGTGCGTCGTGATCGGAACGACGGCTTCCCCGATCGTCCAGCAGCTGGCGGCGCAGGGCGGCGTCGACCTGTCGCCGATCTCCGGCGGCTGGGAACGTTATGTCCGGGCCGGGTTCCGCGTGGCCGGGCGGCGCTATCTGCTGATCGTCGGATCGGACGCGCGCGGTGCCGCTTATGGCGTGACCGACCTGTCCCGCGCGCTGGGTGTGTCGCCCTGGGAATGGTGGGCGGACGTCACCCCGCGCCGTCGCGAGCGGATCGTGATTGATGACGCCGCGTTCGTGTCGCGCGCGCCATCGGTGAAGTATCGCGGCATCTTCCTGAACGACGAGGATTGGGGGCTGGAGCCTTGGGCGGCCAAGACCTTCGATCTGGAAAAGGGCAATATCGGCCCCAAGACCTATCAGCGCGTCTTTGAGCTGATGTGGCGGCTGAAGGCCAATACGCTGTGGCCCGCGATGCACTCGGTCTCGACGCCGTTTTTCGGCGATCCGGGCAATGCGCCGCTCGCAAAACGCTATGCGATCGTCATCGGCAGTTCGCACGCCGAGCCGATGCTCCGCAACAACTTGCGCGAATGGGACGAGGGGCAACGCGGCGGGTTCGACTTCACCCGGCGGCCCCAGGCGATCCTGGATTATTGGCGCGAACGGGTGGGTGAGACCAGGGGGCAGGAGGCGATCTATACGGTCGGCCTGCGGGGGCTGCATGACGGACCGATGCAGGGGGTGACGACCACGGCGGCGCGGCGCAGCATCCTGGAGGATGTGGTCGGGCGGCAGCGCGGGCTTCTGGCCGACACGCTGGGCAGACCGGCCACACAGGTTCCGCAGCTTTATGTCGCCTATCACGAGTTGCAGGAGGCCTATGACGCCGGGCTGACCTTGCCCGGTGACGTCACGCTGATGTGGACGGACGACAATTACGGCTATCTGCGGCGGCTCAGCACGCCCGAGGAGCAGAAACGGCCGGGCGGGGCGGGGGTCTATTACCACCTGTCCTATTGGGGGCGGCCGCACGACTATCTGTGGCTGGGCACCACGCATCCCGCGCTGATCCGCGAAGAGATGGGGCGCGCCTGGGACACCGATGCGCGGCGCATCTGGGTGGTCAATGTTGGCGACATCAAGCCGGTCGAATATCTCTCGCAATATTTCCTCGACCTGGCCTTCGACGGGAAGCTGCTGGACGAGGCACCGCGCGAGCATCTGCGCCGCTTCATGGCCGAGCAGTTCGGCGCGGCGGAAGCGGGTGCGATCGCGGACGTGATGATGCGTTTCTATGACCTCGCCTGGCCGCGAAAGCCCGAATTCATGGGCTTCGGCCAGACCGAATGGGTCACGCCCAACCGCCCGAGCGGCTATGTCCGGTCGGATGGCGAAGAAGCGCAGGCGCGCATCGCGGCCTATCAGGCGCTCGCGGCGCAGGCGGAGGCGATCGGCACGCGTATCGCGAAGGACCGGCAGGATGCCTTTTACGAGCTGGTCCTCTATCCGGTGCGCGGCGCGGCGGGGCTGAACACACGTATCCTGTCACTCGATCTGGCCGAGCTGTACGCGCGCGATCAGCGGGCCAGCGCCAATGCCTATGTCGCGGGGGCGAAGGCGGCCCATGCCGGGCTGGTCGCGGATACGGGGCGCTACAATGCGCTGGCTGGCGGCAAGTGGCGCGGGATGATGGACATGGCGCCGCGCCGCCTGCCGGTCTTTGCCGAGCCGATGTGGCCGAACTGGCAGTCCTCGACGCAAAGCGGCTGCGCCACCAGGCTGTGGGGCGCATGGATCGGGGACGAGAATGTCCTGACCTTCACCCGCGGCATTCCCGCCGCGCGGCCCGTGACGCTGTACCAGCATCAGCCGCAGGCGACGGCCTGGGCGGTGAGCGATATGCCCGCCGGTCTGTCCTTGTCGCAAAACAAGGGCGAACTGAACGCGCGCGGGGGTTACGAGCAGCGGCTGACCCTGCGCTACGACGGCAAGGGTGCGGTCGGGCCGGTGACGCTGCGCTGCGGCGATCGGCCGGTGGTCGTCCATGCGACCGCGCTGACCCCGCCCAATGTTGAGCCGGGCACGGCCATCGAGGACGAACGTCGCGTCACCATGCCTGCGCTGACAGCCAGTTATGGGGCGGATTGGGAAGCGATCCCCGATCTCGGCAGTCAGCACGGCGCGCTGCGGGCGAAGCTGACCCTGCCGTCACGCGGTTCGGCGGCGCAGGGCACGCACGCAACATGGCGCTTCGCGACCATGACCGAGGCGGGGGCGACCCTGCATATCGTCGCGCTGCCGACCCATCCGCGCGATCCCGCGCACGGACTTCGCGCCGCCGTCCGGCTGGACGACGGCGACTGGCAGACGGTCGATTTCGCGACCACCGGGCGCAGCGACCAGTGGCGGCAGAATGTGCTGACCAACACTGCGATCGCCGACATCCCGCTCAAGAGCTTTCCCGCCGGACAGCACCGGGTGGCGATCGTGCCGCTCGACCCCGGCCTGATCCTCGATCGTGTCGAGCTGGTGCTCGACGGCGCCCGCCCGCTCTACGCGCCGCTCGCCTCTGATTCTTGGCCGGAGACTGCCCGATGACCGTGACCCGCCGCACTCTTCTGGCCAGCGGGCTGGCCGCACCCGCGCTGGGGACGCCCGCATTGGCGGTCGACCGTCCGATGGAACTGGACAGCGGCGATGCGCCCGCGCCGTTCGACATTATGCCCGAGCCGCCCTTTATCGCCGATCCCGGCCTGCTGCGGCTGGATGACGGTTGGCTGTTCCACAAGGGCGACATCGCCGTGCCGCCGATCCTGGGGCATGAGGAAAGCTATCAGAATGCCAAGGCCGGGATCGCACAGGGCGCGGCGGCGGTCAGCTATGACGACAGCGACTGGCGTGGGGTCGAACTGCCGCATGACTGGGCGATGGAGGAGGTGGTCGACCCCAAGGCCAATGTCGCGCAAGGCTATCGGTGGCGCGGGATCGGCTGGTATCGCCGCACGCTGAAGCTGCCGAGCGAATGGCGCGGGCGCTATCTGGAGGTGCAGCTGGGCGCGGCGGCGACCAACGCCAAGGTCTGGTTCAACGGCGTCCTCGTCGCGCACAGCTTCAGCGGATACACCGCGATCCTGATCGATATCACGCCCTATGCCCGGTTCGGCGAGGAGCTGAACACGCTGGCCGTCCGCGTCGATGCCGAGACGATGGAGGGTTGGTGGTATGAGGGCGCGGGGCTGTACCGCCACAACTGGCTGGCGGTGCGCGACGGGGTGAGCATCGTCACCAATGGCCTGCACGCCGATCCGCGCCGCGACGGTGCGGGCTGGACGGTGCCGGTCGCGCTGACCGTCTCCAACATCCAGAAGACGGCGGCGACCGTCCGCGCCGAGGCGGTGCTGATCGACCCGGCAGGCCGCGCCATCGGCCGGGCGGAGGCGGACGTGACCGTCGATCCGCTCAGGACCGCCGAGGCGATGATGACCATCCCGGTTACGTCGCCGCAGCTCTGGTCGGTCGACCAGCCGACCCTCTACCGGGTGGAGACCCAGCTGCTGCGCGACGGCAAGGCGATCGATGCCCGCGCCACCCGGATCGGCTTTCGCGAGATCCGCTTCGACGCAGCCACCGGCTTTTATCTCAACGGCGTGGCGACCAAGATCAAGGGCGTCTGTGTCCATCAGGATCATGCCGGTGTCGGCGTCGCCATGCCCGATGCGATGTGGGAGTGGCGCGTCCGGCGGTTGAAGGCGATGGGCTGCAACGCGCTGCGCTGCTCGCACCATGCGCCCGCGCCCGAACTGCTCGATGCATGTGACCGGCTGGGGATGCTGGTCATGGACGAGAACCGCAACTTCAACCCCAGCCCCGATTATCTGCGGCAGCTGCAATGGCTGGTTCGCCGCGATCGCAACCATCCCTCCGTCTTCCTCTGGTCGGTGTTCAACGAGGAACCGATGCAGGGCACCGAACAGGGTTACGAGATGGTCCGCCGCATGGCCGAGGCGGTGAAGGAACTCGATACCTCGCGCCCGGTCACGGCGGCGATGAATGACGGGATGTTTTCACCGCTGAACGTCTCGGACGCGGTCGATGTGATGGGCTTCAACTATCAGCATCGCCGCTACGACAGCTTCCACGCCGCGCATCCGACCAAGCCGATGACCAGCTCGGAGGACACCAGTGCCTTCATGACGCGTGGTGTGTGGAAGACCGACATGGCCGCGCACGAGGTCAGTTCCTACGATACCGACGCCGCCGAATGGGGCCTGACCCATCACGAAAGCTGGCGGATGATCGATACGCGGCCCTTTGTCGCGGGGACGTTTGTGTGGACCGGCTTCGACTATCATGGCGAGCCGACGCCGTTCGAATGGCCGACGACCAGCAGCGTGTTCGGCATCATGGACCTGTGCGGTTTCGCAAAGATGGCCTTCCACCTGCGCCGCGCGCAATGGGTCGATGATGCGCCCGCGCTCGCCATCGCGCCGCACTGGACCTGGCCGGGGCGCGAGGGGCAGGCGATCCGGGTGATGGCGCTGACCAATGCCGATACGGTGGAGTTGCGTCTGAACGGCCAGTCGCTGGGCCAGAAAAAGGTCGACCGGCTGGCGATGCCCGAATGGCAGGTGCCCTATAGCGCCGGACGGCTTGAGGCGGTCGGCTATCGCGGCGGGCGCGAGGTGTCTCGCACCGCCGTCGAGACGACGGGCAAGGCCGTCGCGTTGAAGCTGGTCGCGGACCGTGGCGGGATGCTGGGGACGGGCAGCGATGTGCAGCCCTTCACCGTGATGGCAGTCGATGCGAAGGGGCGGGTGGTGCCGGACGCCGATGCGCCGGTCAGCTTTCGGGTGACGAAGGGCGTGGTGATCGGCGTCGGCAATGGCGACCCGAACGACCATGACTCCGAGGTCGTGCCCGCGCGCCGCCTTTTCCATGGCCTGGCCCAGGCGCTGGTCCGGGCCGAGGCGGGGGCGGGTACGCTGATGGTCGAGGCGACCGCGCCGGGCCTGAAACCGGCGCGCGCGTCGGTGCGGGTGATCGCGGCCGAGCCTTTGCCCATGCTGCCCGCGACCCGGCCCGTCGCGATGCTGACCGACTGGAAGCGGAGCGACTTCACCGCGACCCGGCCCGACCCGCTGCGGCGCTATGCGGGCAATGACATGAACAGCCTGGTCTATGCGCGTCCCGGTCGACTGGAGGGACCGGGCGAGGGCGTCTGGTCTACCTATCGCACCAGCTTCACGCCCCGCCGCCGGGTGGCCGAGCAGGGCGGCGCGGTGGTCTTTGCCGAGGTCGTCGGGCGGGCCGAGGCCTGGGTCGACGGGGTGAAACAGGCGGAGAAGACGGACTTTGCGGGCGCGCCGCTGGTCGTGCCGTTCCCGGCCGGGGCGGGGGAGCGGCAGGTGGTGCTTTTGGTGGAAGCAGAGCCGGGCAAGGCTTCGGGATTGGGGCGGACGATTTCGGTTCGGGAGAGGTGAGTCCCTTGGCCTTCGACTTCGGCGCAAAGCGCCGAAGTTTATCCTGAGCAGCTGGCTTGCCAGCCAGCCGAAGGGCTCAGGCTGAACGGGGGTTAGGTATAAGCCCTCCGCTCCGTTCACGCTGAGCGAAGTCGAAGCGCACGGGTCAAACCTTCAAGATAATCCCCTTACGATCCAGCACCCACCCGAACGCACAGCAGACCAGCGTATAGACCAGCGCGCAGAGCAGCGACCCGACCGGCCCCGGCGCGATCGGCTGGAACGCGTTGAGGCCGACCCAGGTGTAAAGCCCTTCGCCATCGACATGGACCAGTTCCAGCACGACGACGAGCAGCTCGGAAAAGAGGTAGATGGCGAGCGGATTGCGCCCCAGCATCTGAAGAAAGGAGCGTCCGAGCGTTACGCCGCGCACCTCGACCAGCCACAGCGTCGCGCCGAGCAGGATCAGGTCCAGCCCGACCGTCAGCGCGACGAACGAGCCGGTCCACAGCTTCTTCGCCACCGGCAGGACCGGCGCGAACAGCAGTGCGACGACGACCAGCGCGGCCCCGATCGCGGCCAGCTTCCCGACCGTCGCGCCATGCTTGCCCCAGCGCTGGATGGCGAGGCCCGTCAGATAGCCCGCGATCACATTGGCGGTCGCGGGCAATGTGCCGAGCAGCCCCTCGGGATCGAAGCCATGATCCTTCTTGTAGAGATGCTCCAGCCCGATCAGCCACAGGTCGAACAGCGTGCCCGCATTCCTGTACCGCCCGAACGCCTCGCCCGTCGGGCTGAGGCCGACGAGGATCGCCCAGTGCGCGACGACCAGGCCGATGGCGGCGATGAGCAGGTGGCTCGGCCGCAGATAGCGCGCGAGCAGCGCCCCCAGCAGATAGCAGAGCGCGATGCGTTGCAGCACGCCGGTAAGCCGGGTGACGACAAAGGGCTTGGCGATCCAGCTGCCGTCCGCCTGATGCGTGAGGAAGGGGAACCAGTACATCAACACGCCGAGCAGGAAGATCAGCGCGGCGCGTTTGAACACCCGGCGCAGGAAGACATGCTCGGCCATCGGCCGGGTCAGCGCGAAACTCATCGCATTGCCGACTGCGAACAGGAAGGTCGGATAGATCAGGTCGGCCAGCGTGAAGCCGATCCACGGCGCGTGCTGCAACTGGGTAAAGGCTCCGCCCGCGCCCGCCGTGTTGACCACGATCATCAGGAAGATCGTCGCGCCCCGGAACATGTCGAGCGAGGCGAAACGCTCGGGTCTGGCGGTGGTCATCGGGCGGTCTCCTGCATCAGCGCGCGGGCCTCGGCCACCGGATCGGTGGGCGCGGCGGTCTTGTAGCTGCGGGGAGAAGCGACCCAGGCCTTTTCCCACTCGAGCAACCGGCTCGTGAAGGCCGCATCGTCGACCGGCCGTTTGGCGAGTGCCGCCGCGCGGGCCTCGGCGAGATAGGCGGTCCAGCGCGGCAGGTAATAATCGGCATACATGCCCGCCCAGGCCTTGGACGCGTAATCGCCCAGATGGCCGCGTCCGCCCCAGATCGTTACCTGCGCCTTGGCATTCTGTTCATAGGCGGCCTTTTCGGCGGGGGTGTCGCCATAGGCGCGCGCATCCGCGATCCAGCTGGCCAGGCTTTCCTGTTGCCCGCCGATCAGATGGTCGATGGCGTGTGCCAGCGCCTTGACCCGCGCCGTCTCGCGGTCTCCGGCGGGAATATCGCCTTTTTTATAGGCGGCGACGGCGGCCTTCACGCTGTCGTCCAGCGACAGGCTGGCGGCGTGACGGGTCAGGTCGACCAGATCATAGCGGTAGAGCGGACTTTTCCCGTAAGCGGGCGCAAGCCTGAGCATCGCCGCGATCCCGGCACGCAGTTTCGCGCGGTCGCCCGGTTCGGCGGGATAGATCGGTGCGTCGGCGGCGGGGCGCTTGAAGAAGAGGTACGCACCCGCCCGCTCGTTCCACCAGCGCGGGGTCCAGTAGCGGACGTCATAGGCGCCCGCGACCACATCCTGCCACGCCGTGACCATCGCCGGGTTGCTCCGTCCATAGCGCGCGGCGGTGTAGCGGCTCAGCCAGGGGCCAAGCGCCATGTCGCCGCCCGGCCACGCCACGTCATAGGCATAGTCATAGACCAGGCTGTTGCTGTGCAGCCCTTCCGGGAACATGCCGAAGCCGCGGACATTCCCGCGCCCCTTGTCGGCGAACATCGCGGCCACATCCCGGCGGTAGAAATCGGGCGCGCCGTACACCGGGTTGCTGCCACCATAATTATGGACATAGCCGTAAACCCAGTTCTTGCCGTCGAACCCGTTCGTCGTCTTCCAGATGCCGGGATAGCGGTCATTGCCGATGTCGAGGATCAGCATCTTCTCGTCCGGCACGTCGCGCAGGAAGGCGGCGATGGCGTCGGGGGTCCAGAATTTCTTGTCCGCCCCGAACAGCCAGCCCTGCATGACCCAGGTCGCCCCCGGCGCGGCGGCGGCGATCGAGGCGTAGAGCCGCTGGCCATAGGCCGCCAGCCGGGCATCGCGCACCTCGCGGGGCAGGGCGGCCGCCTTGGTGGCGGCGTCGAGCGCCGGGGTATTGGCGGTCGCGTCGCCATAAGCGGTGTGGGCGGTGTCGCTGCCATCCTCGGCGATGGGCGGCACCATCTCGTTGAAGGCGTCGGCGAGATAGTATTTCCCCGGCCCGTACTCGGCGGTGTAGAGTTGCAGGAACCGCTTTGCCAGCGGGGCGAACAGCGGATCGGACGGGTCGAGCCAATAGGTCCCCTCGAACCCTTCCCAGGACCGCATCTGGTAGATGCGCGCCTTCGGATGCGCCTCGGCAAAGGCCTTGGGCACGTAACCCGCAAAGGCAGGCAGGATCGGCGTCATGCCCAGGTCGCGCATCCGGGTGAGGATACGCTTTTGCAGGTCGTGCTTCTTGTCGATCCACCCGGTCGGCAGGGGCGCGCGATAGCCCTCGATATTGCCCATGCGCTGCCACGGCAGGAAGGCGGGGCCGGAGAAGTGCTGGGCGAGCTGCGCCTCGCTCAACCCCTGTTCGCGCCAGAGCTGGCGCCAGACATAATCCTGTCCCTCCATCGCCAGCGGCATGTCGACGCCGTGTACCGCCATCGCGTCGATCTCGCGCTCCCAGCGCGGCCAGCTCCACCAGGGCGTGGTATAGCCGAAGGTACAGGTGTTCAGATAGGCGCGGACGTTGAAGGGTGAGGCCACCCAGCCGCTGTCACCGGGCGTCAGGCGGGTCATCGGGCCGACCCGATTGCCCTCCCAGCTGATCGCGAGCCGCCCTTGCGCATTCAGCATCGCCGCCGCCCCGCGCACTGCCGCGACGGGTGAGGAGGCTTCGACATTCAACCGGTCATGATCGACCCGGACGCGGTAGCGGGAATCGGTCGAGGGCCGGATCGCCACCGAGACCTGTCGTTCCGGCACGCCCAGCCGCTGGAGCGCGGCGCGCGCCGCCTGCCCGCCATCGCTCTGCGCATGGGCCATCGAGGCGGTGAGAAACAAGGTGCCGATCAGGCCGAGCGTCTTGGGATAGGTCATCACGGACTTCATTGTCCCCGGTTCATACCAAAAGGGAAGGGCGGACCATGGCTGGCCCGCCCTCCAGAGGGGAGGTCTAGAAGCGCGTCGACGCCGAGAGGTAGATGGTGCGCCCCGTCCGGCTGGCGAGCTGGAAGGTGTTCGCGTTGGTCTGATAGGCGTCTTCGTGCGTGTTGTTCAGGTTGATGATGCCCGCCGTGAAGCTGAGATAGCTGGCGGGCGTGTAGCCCAGTGCCAGGTCCATCTGGGTGCGCGGGCGCACCACATGGGTCAGGCCGCCATTGACGAAGAAGCTCGACGCCGCGTCCTGGACGTACGAGCTGCGGTGGTTGACCGACAGCCGGACGCTGAACATCTCGTTTTCCCAGTACGGCGTCAGGTTCCAGGTCAGCTTCGACAGGTCGCGCAGGTTGAAGCCGGTGCCGATCGCGCTGGCATCGGTATCGACCACGGTCACGTTGCCGACCGCGCCGAAGCCCTTCACCGGCAGGATCATGTCGAAATTCTGCGACGCGCCCAGCTCCAGGCCCTTGATATGGATGACCCGGTCGTCGTTCAGCACCCGGCTGAAGCTGTAATCCGTCTTCAGGTCCGCCGATTGGCAGTCGCTGACCACGCCGTTCAGCGCGACGCCGTCGAACGAGCCGGGGCAGTAGAATTGGGTGAAGGTGCCGTTCTTCACCGCCTTGTAGAAACCGGCCAGCGTGATCGAATTACCCTTGCCGTGATAATATTCCAGGCTGACGTCCAGCTGGTTGGCGGTCAGCGGCTTCAACCGGCTCTCGCCCTGCGCGACCGAGACGCTGGGCCGCAGGCTGGTGGTGACGCGGGTGATGGTGTCGGCCATCTGCGTCTGGCTGTTGAGCAGAGGCCGGACCAGCACCTTGGCCGCCGCGATACGGGCGACGAGGTGCGAGGTCACGTCGAGTGCGAAGCTGGCGCTCGGCAGGACATTGCCATAATCCTGCACGACATGCTGCTGGCCGAGAAGGGTCGCGTCGCTGCCGGTGCCGTTGGTCAGGCTGCTTGTGACGTTCTGGTGGGTATGTTCGTAGCGGACGCCGACATTGCCGCGCACGGGCAGGTTGAAGATCGTGCCGTCGATATTCGCCATCGCATAGACCGCCGGGATGTAACGATCGACGCGGTAGGTGTTGGGCCAGTCGGGCGTGTCGGGCACGCTGATGCCCTTGTCGCGCAGGATCTGCTGCCACAGCGGGGCATTGACCGACAGGAAGCTGCTGGGGATCGCCATCGACCCGCCCAGGAAGTTGTTCACCAGCACGCCGGTCTTCGACAGGTCGGGGATCCAGGCGAACTCGGGGTACGTGACGGGATCGCTGACATCGGCGTCGCGGTCGTGGCGATACGCCTTGGTATCGAAGCTCTCGTGGTGATATTTCGCGCCGAAGACCAGCGCCTTGATCCCGTGCCAGTCGAGGTCCTGGGTCAGGTCGGTCTGGATCGCGCGGTCGTGGGCCGACTGGATATGCGTCGCGCCGTCGACAAAGGCGTACCAGGTGCGGTTGCCCATATTGTAGATCGATCCGTCGGTCAGGCTGGCGGTGTTCCACTTGACGTTGAACGGATCGGAAATGTCGAGCTGTCCGCCATTGGCGAAGCGCACCTCGTCGATCGTCGCCCATTCGTACAGCTTGGCATCGCCCTGGGTATAATGGCCGATCGCGCGGATATGGGTGGTGTCGGTCGGGCTCCAGTTGACCGTGCCGGTATAGGCCTGGGTCTGGAGGTTGCGCAGTTCCGGCTGGTCGTTGTTGTCGACGTTGAAGTTGCTGATGTTGATGTTGTTCGCGACGCCGTTGGCCTTGCTGTTGACCGTCACCGCCGAGGCGGCCCAGCGGCCGAAGACCATCTGGCGCGTGTCGTAGCGGGTGTGGTCGCGCGAATATTCGCCCTGCAACAGGACCTCGAAATTGTCCTGCGGCTTCCACTGGATCGCGCCGCTGCCCATCAGCTGCTCGGTATCGCGGTCGATCCGGCGATAGCGGAGATTGCCCGGCACCTGCGCATCGGAGGCCCCGGCGACGGTGCCCGGCTGATACCAGTTCTTGATGAACAGATAGTCGCCGCGATCCTTCAGCTTCTGATAGCCGACATCCAGCATGACGCCGATCGTGTCGTCGGCGAAGCGCTTGATATAGGCGGCGTTGACCTTGGGCGTCGCGGCCTTGCGATAGTCGGAATAATAGCCCTTGATGCCCGCGATGAAGCTCGGCCCCTTATAGGCGAGCGGCTTGACCGTGTCGATGTTGACGGTGCCGGCCAGCCCGCCCGTATCCATGTCGGCGGTCGGCGACTTGATGACCTGGATCGCGCTTGCCAGATCGGTCTGGATGATGTCGTAGCGGAAGCCGTCCTTGAAGTCGGCGCTGGCGAAGGTCTGGCCGTTGATCGTGGTGCGCGCATATTGCGGACCCAGGCCACGGATGCTGATCGTCGAGCCGCGACCGTTGATGTTGGACATCTGGACGCCCGCGATACGCTGGATCGCCTCGGTGATGTTCTGGGCGGGAAACTTGCCGATATCCTCCGACGAGATGCCGTCGGTGATGCGGATGTCGTTGCGCTTGGCGGCGAGCGCCGAGGCGATGCTCTGGCGATAGCCGGTGACGGTGATCTCGTTCTGGGCATCGGCCCCGGCGGTGTCGGTCTGGGGCGTCGCCTGCGCGGCATCGGCGGCGGCGGCGATGCTGGTGGTCGAGGTGGCGGCGGGGCCGCCGGTCTGTGCCATGGCGGGCACGGCGATCATCGCGGATGCGGCCCAGGCCGCGGTAAAGGCGGTCGTGTGAAGCAGGCGTTTGCGCCGGAGACGCGACGCGTCGTGGCACGGTGACATGGTCATGCTCTTTCCCTCCCTCTGATCCCGACGCGGGGCACATCGCGCCGGGCTTCCCCGAGACTTTGCCGGACGGGCTATCGGCGGCCGGCGGGAAGCAGGGGGCGTCGGCGGCCGGAACGGGGTGAGCGTTCACGGACCGGGATCGGCCGTCTCATCTGCTGCGTCGGGACGCGGAGCCTGTCCGAAGTCCGCCGTCATAAAGGCCGCCTGATCCTTTGGATCATGTGCGCCCATCACGCCGAAAGACCGAATATTTCTTCCTGCATCGCGGTGTTGTAATCTTATGGTCTTATCGGTGACATGGAATGGTCATGCCTGTCAACGGGGCGGAAAGCGGTTTCACGCGGAAATTGGTCAGGGCAATGACTGGCTAGAAATAGTCGTTGAATATTAACGACTTGAGATCGTGAATATTTTGTCATTTGAGGTTGGGCGGCGATCTTGTTGCGCAGAGCAACGATCAATCAGAGTTGAGTGGGCACCACGCCGAACGCTGAGTCTGGATTGGTATTGCGCTTATTGGTTCGGCCAATTGGCCTGGCTGGTTCGGGCGGGTCGCGCCACCCGGATGGTCCGCCCGTCGTCCTTGACGGACAGGTCGAACAGCGCACCGATCAGCGTCAGGCTTTCAAACGGCGTGTCCAGCCGGAAGCGGCCGTTGAACGTCTCGTCCGCCAGCGCCGGATCGGCCAGCCGGATGGGCCGCGCGCTGTAGCGGCCGAGCCGGGCGACCGCATCGCCCAGCCGGATCCGGTCGCCGCTCAGCCAGCGATCCTGCCACCCCTGATAGCGGGCGACATCGAAGTCATGGACCATGATCCGCCCCGCACCCGCCTCCGCCCAGTGCCCGCCCGTCACGACCACCGCCGCCTGGCCGGGCACGGTCAGCCTGACGCGACCGCGATAGACGCGCAACTCGCTATGCCCGGCACCGCGATCGACGCTGAAATTGGTGCCCAGCGCAACCATCTGCCCCTCCGGCGTGGTCACGGCAAAGGGGCGGGCGGCGTCATGGCGCACCTCGAACCGCGCCGCGCCGCTCTCCAGCGTCAGGTCGCGGCCGCTATCCGAAAAGGCGATGGCGACGCGCGAGTCGGCATCCAGCGTCATGTCCGAGCCATCGGGCAGCGCCACCTGACGCTGCTGCCCGACCGAGGAGGCATAGACCCGCTCGACCGTCGCGTCCGGGGCGGCGACATACCAAACGATCGGCGCCGCCACGGCAGCGGCCAGCGCGGCGGCGAGGCCGACCGCGACCCGGCGACGGGTGTGCATCGTCCCCGATGCGGCCCAGCGGCGCGGTCGTGCGCGGGGAAGGGGTGGGGGAGGCGCAACGTCGCGTGTGGCCTGCTCGACCACATCGAACAGCGCCGGATCGCCGAGCAGGCGCACCATTCGCGACAGCGCCGCGCGGTGCGCCGGGGCTGCGTTCAGCCATGCGCCCAGCGCGGCCCGTTCATCGCGCGATAGCGTGTCGAGCCGGTCGGCCCAGTCCGCGGCCTGCTCCAGCATGGTGTCGCGATCAGCCATGCAGGCGACCTCCCTGCATGGGAAGGTCGTCGATACAGCCGTCCAGATCGATCATCGCGCGGACCAGATGCTTCTTCACCG
The DNA here is from genome assembly GCF_000787715.1 of Sphingomonas parapaucimobilis NBRC 15100. Taxonomy (GTDB): domain Bacteria; phylum Pseudomonadota; class Alphaproteobacteria; order Sphingomonadales; family Sphingomonadaceae; genus Sphingomonas; species Sphingomonas parapaucimobilis. The sequence continues at coordinate 36,968 of NZ_BBPI01000095.1, read as the reverse complement.
CTTCGACGCTGAGGCCCATGTCCTCGGCGATCTGCTGGCGCGACTTGCCCTCCAGATGCCGCTCGACAAAGACCGCGCGGCGTTGCGCAGGGAGTCGCGACAGCGCGGCCTGGAAGCGATCGTAACGCTGGCGATAGTCGAGGATTTCATCGGCCAGCGGCAGGGCGCAGGCGAGTTCGGGGTCGATCGGCGCGTGGGTCCCGCTCCCCCGCCGCCCGCGATTGTAGATGACCGAGTCCGCCACGCGAAAGCCATAGGCGAGCGGCTGGTCGATGACCTGCTTCCGCTCCTGCTCGATGACCCGCATGATCGCCTCCTGCACGATATCCTCCGCCTGTTCGGGGTCGCGTATGCGCCTGCGGACATAGGTCAGCAGACGCGTCCGTCCCTCCGCGATCCAGGCGCTCGCGTCGGTCATTCGGTCCCGTTCAGGAAGAGCCGGTTGCATCGCATCCGGGGACAATCCTTATCGAAAAAACACCGCGCCAGCCCTTGGGCGGGCCGACGCGGGAGAGGTGCCCTTGATATCCCGCACGGGCCGGACATCAAGGGCGTTCGAGGTCAGGATCAGAAGGTGACGCGGACACCGCCCAGCAGGGTCGTGCCCGAACGGGTCACGACGTACAGCCGCCGGGTGCTGTTCGAATATTGCTTCTCGCGCTGGTTGGTCAGGTTGATGCCGTTCAGCGTCAGCTGGACGTTCTTCGTGACCGCATAGTGCGCCGACATATCGACATAGACCGTGCCCTCGAACCCGGTCACGTCCTGGTCCGGCCCGAGCGCGGTCAGCACCGGCGAGGCGCTGAAGATATAGCCGCTGCGGTAATTGGCCGAGACGCGGGCGTCGAACGCCTTGTCCTGATAATAAAGGGTGGCGTTGGCGTTATACTTGCTCAGCCCCTCCAGCGTGGTGGGGATGCTGCCCTGATAGATCTTGGAATAGTCCAGCCGCGAGTCGACATAGGTGAAGTTCACCGCCGTGCCCAGCCGGTCGAAGGGGGCGGGCAGGAACTTGAAGTCGGTCTGGCCGGACAATTCGATGCCGAACAGGTTGGTCTTGGCCAGGTTCACGGGGCGCGAATAGCTGTCGACCACGGTCGATCCGGTCACGCCCGGATAGAGATTGTCCGGCAGGCCCGTCTGCGAATAGGGCACGTTGTTGATCGTCTGGGTCGAGATATAGCCGTCCAGATTCTTGTAGAACAAGGCAGCGGCGACGTATCCAACCGATCCGAAATAATATTCGGTGGAGATATTATAGTCGTTCGACTTGTACGGGCGCAGGTTCGGGTTGCCGATCGACACGGTGACATTGCCATTGTCGTTCGTCACCGACCCGTTGACCGCCAGCGCGCCGAGTGCCGGGCGGTTGATGTTCTTCGATGCCGCGAAGCGTAGCATCAGGCCGGGGTTCAGCTCGAAGATCAGGTTGGCGGCCGGGAGCACGCCTTCATATTCGCCGCGCACCGTGACGGGGCCGACATTGGCCGTGCCGTTGGAGGTGACATTGGTGCGATAGTAACGCGCACCGATATTGCCGCGGAACGGGATGCCGCCCAGGATATGGTTCCAGTCATACTGGACGAAGGCGGCGCTGGTCCGCTCCTCGACCGCGTATACGCCGATCTTGTTGGTCAGATATTGCGCGCGGTTGATGCCCAACGTCTGGAGCATCTTGGGGAAGTCGACGATCGTCCAGTCCTGCCCCGAATAGCCGGTATAGGTCCGGGCATAGGCGCTGGGATTGGCGTTGACCTTGCCCGACACGAAGCTGCTGGTCAGGATATTGTCCTGCTCGGCATAGTATCCGCCATTGGCGAAGCGACGCCATTCGCCGCCGACGCTGATCGTGTCGTCGGGAGTGATCTTATAGTCGAAGCGGCCCTTGATGTTGTCGAACGCCGAATCCTGGAACGTATTGTTCACGTAGAGGCGCTTGGCGTGCCAGAAATTCGGGTCGGTCGTGTTGAACTTATAGGTGTTGACCAGCGAATAGGTGCCGCCGCGATAGTCGGAGGTGACGTCGCCAAACCCTTCGAGGGTGAACTTGTCGTTGACCGGCATGTCGTAGCGCGAACGCTCGACACCGCCCAGCCAGGTGAAGGTCAGCCCGTCGACCAGCTCGGCATCGCCGCTCAGCACCACCTGCTTGAAGACGTTCTTGGTGTTCTGGACGCGGGTTTCGGTCGACGCCTTGCCGCCCGACACGTCGAGATAGGTCACCTCGTTGCGATCGTTCCACTGGATCGCGTTGACCCGCGAGTTGGGATAGACGATCCCTGCAAAGGTTTCGCCGCCGCCCAGCCAGGTCGAGCTGCCGCCGCCGCGCGAGGCGAGGTGGGTCTCGAAACGGTCGCCCTTGAACTGGCCGTACAGGCCGTCGAGCGTGACATGGACCTTGTCGGTCGGCGCCCACTGGATCGACGAGGTCAGGCCGATGCGTTCCTGCTTGCTGTCCCACACCGACAGGCGGTTGCCGCGCGCGAACAGCAGGTCACCCGAGTTGATCTTGGCCTGCTCGGCGGCGGTCAGGCGGCTGATGTCGCTGCCATTCGCCTTGTTGCGGCGCCAGCGATAGGTGTCGAAGCCCTCTTCGCGGGTGTTTCGGCGGCTATAGGCACCCGACACCAGGATGCCGAAATTGCCCCAGTTTTTGGAGATCAGGCCGGTCAGGCGCGGCTGGAAATCGCGGGTCAGCGTGTTGCTGCCGCCTTGCGCCGACAGCGCGATCTTGGTGCCCTTGTAATCGAAGGGACGCGCGGTGAAGAGGCCGACGGTGCCCGCCAGACCGCCCTCGGTCTGCTGCGCCTGGTACGACTTTTCGACATCGACATGGTTGAACAGTTCGGCGGCGAACAGGTTGAAGTCGAAGGCGCGGTCGCGCGTCGTCTGGCCCCGGCTGTCCTGCGGCGAGTCGACATTGCCCAGCACTTCCATGCCGTTCAGCTGGACGCGGGTGAAATCGGGACCCAGGCCGCGCAGGGAAATGCGGCGACCTTCGCCCGCCTCGCGGTTGATCGCGACGCCGGGCAGGCGCTGCAGCGCTTCGGCGAGGTTCAGGTCGGGGAAGGCGGCGATGTCGGAGGCCGAGATCGAGTCCTTGATGATCGTCGCGTCGCGCTTGGAATTGCGCGCCTGCGCCAGGCTGGTGCGATAGCCGGTGACGACGACGTCGCCCCCCTCGGTCGTCGCGCCGCCGGTCGCCCCCGCCGCTGCCTGATCGCTCTGATCCTGGGCCAGTACCGGCTGCGCGACAAACAGCGCGCTCGACGCGAGCAACAGCGTTCGCTTGGTTCCCATCACTTCAAACCCCCAAAAGACAAAATGCCTCGTCCAGCCATAGGGACGATCGCGGGGAAGACGGGGGGCGCCGCCAAACGGGGACAAGGAATTTTGTAAAAGTTTTAAGACATTTATGGCGTTTTTGTTACAACGACGCACCGCTTGTCTTGGGCGTTGAAAGTTTTGAAAGACCCTGTCCCCGATAGGCTGCCTACGGGCTCTTGGGAACGATGGGCTAAGTCTTCGGAAGGGATGGGTAGCATGGCGGAGCGGACATGGTGGGGGCTGGCGGCTTCGGTGGCGCTGGCCGTCTCGATCCCGACAGCAGCAGCGGCGCGCGATACGGCGGGCTATCTGGCGGCGGGCGAGGGACTGGACCTGGCGGCAGTGCTGCCGGGACCGCCGACGCCGGGATCGCCGCGCGCGCTGGCCGATGCGCGGGCCTTTCGTGACAGCCGCGCGCTGAACGGCATGGCGCGCTGGCAGCAGGCGACGGCAGACGTCTCCAGCGACATGGGCGAGCGTTTTGCGACCGCGCTGGGCTTCCGGCCCGACTGGACCAAGCTGCCCGTGACCCGTGCGTTGCTGGCGAAGTTCGATGCGGATCGCTCGGCGGCGATCGGATCGGCCAAGGCGCATTGGCAGTCGAAGCGGCCCTTTATCGGCAGCGACCTGCCCATTTGCGAGCCGCGCAGGCCTGGGCTGATCGCCAATGGCGATTATCCGTCTGGGCATACCGCGCATGGCTGGGGCTTTGCGCTGCTGATGGCCGAGCTGCTGCCCGACCGGGCACAGCCGATCCTGGCGCGCGGGCGCGACTATGGTGACAGCCGCTGGATCTGCGGCTCGCACAGCCAGAGCGCGGTCGAGGGCGGTTACATGGCGGCGAGCGCGGTCGTGGCGCGCGAACACGGCAATGCGGCATTCCGGCGCGACATGGCGGCGGCGGCCGAGGAACTGGCGCGCTACCGGGCTAAAATCGCCAGTCCGCGCTGAACGAGACGACCCGGCCCTGCTGCGCGCGGACGGTGACGACGCCGCCATTGTCCCCGGCTTGCACCTCTCCGCCCAGTGCGTCGCCTTGCATGATCGCGATCCGGTCGAACAGGTTGGTCGCGCGTAGCCTGAGCGTCAGTTTTTCGGCCGGGTCCCACGCCGCGCCGAGGCCGACCAGCGCGAAGCCGGGCAGCGCCAGGCTGTTGGCGTCATCGGCATAGCGCCGCCCCATCGCCGAGACATCGCCGTCCAGCGTGACGCCGGTGCCGGGCAGGGCGGCGCTGGCCGACAGGCTGGCCATGATGCGCGGCACCCGGCGGGGGATCCGTCCGCTGAGGTCCGTCACCGTCAGTGTGCCGCCGGTCAGGCTGGCGATGCGATAGGATTGCAGGCGCGGGTCCTGCCACGTCACCGTGGCGCGCAGCGACAGGCCGGGCAGGGGGGCGGCCCCGGCCCCGACCTCCAGCCCGATGGTGCGCGCCGCGGCCTGATACGCCCCCACCCGCACCGCGCCGGTCGCCGGATCGAGCGACAGGTCCGGCAGCGCGATGTCGGGAAAGCGACTGGCGAACAGCGTCGCGTCCAGGCCGGTAGTGCCCTGCCCCCAGATCAGCCCCAATTCGGCCTGTTCGATGGTCAATGCACGGGCGTCGTCGCTGCCGCCGATGCGGAACACGCCGGGATCGGGTAGCCGCATCGCACGGGTCGCTCGGGCAAAGCCGCCCAGCCGGTCGCTCGCCCGCCAGTGCAGTGCCAGAGTCGCGGCGGTGCGGGCGATGCGCTTCGACCGCGCGTCCCACAGCCCCGATCCGACCGCGATCCGGTCGTCGGCCAGGGTTGTCGGATCGCCGCCGTCGATGATCATGGGACGCTCGACCATGGCCGACAGCGCGGCCCGCTCGTGCCGCAGGCCCCAGTCGAGCCGCCAGCGTGGCGCCAGCTGCCATTCGTCGGCGGCATAGAAGGCGATCATATGCTGGCGACCGCGCACCGCCTCATAGGTGGAACCCGTGCTGAGCAGCCCGTTATCGGTCGCCCGCCCGAGCACCCGCCCGCCCGCGTCCAGTGCGACCAGATCGAGCCGCCGCCCCTGCTCGCGTGCTTCCAGCAGCACCCGCGCGACCGCGCGCCGAAAATCCCATAGATAGCCCACCGCATAGAGGCCCAGCGTCAGGTCGTGATGCCCCGCCGCCTCCAGCGCATGGGCATAGGATAGGTCGATCATGCCCTCGTTCAGCCGGGTATCCGCCGCTACCGGGTTCAGCATGATGACCCGCTCGTTGCCGGGCAGCGGGGTAAAGGCGCTGCCGTCACTGGCATGGCGCAAGCTGACCTGCGCGGTGGCGGGAAAGGCGGCGGTCAGGCGCGGCAGCGCGTCGGCCATGGCCTGCGCCGCCGGGACCGCGCCGCCCGAGGAGGAGAGGGCGTAACGTTCGGTCCGCGACGCGCGGTAATGGGCGCGCAGGGTCAGCACGCCGCCCCCAAACGGCTGCGTCCAGGCCAGCGAGGGCGTGACCATCCGGTTGCGGTTGTTGTGCCCCAACGGCCGCTCGCCCAGTGCCGCGAAGCGTAGTCGGTCCAGCTCCGGCCCAAAGAAACTGCCTCGTCGGGGATCGAAGCCGGGAAGCACTGTGATCCGCCCGCGCGCATAGAGCATGGGAAAGGACGAGATGTTGAGCGTATCGTCGTCCAGTCCATGCACCGCCAGCGATAGCTGTCCACCGTCACCCAGATCATGATCGGCGCGCACCCGAAACTGGCCGCCGCCCAGCGTCGAGGCGATCCGCCGCACCGTCGGGTCGCGCGTCGCCGAGCCGCCCGCGATCACCCGCCAGCCATCCCCGACCGGCCCGGTCGCATAGCCCTCGAAGCGGATCAGGCCGTAATCGGTCGTGGTTGCCCGCATCTCTCCGCCCGGACGGTCGCGGGGCGCGCGGGTGCGCAGGTTGAGCACGCCGCCCGGCGCATTGCTGGCGAAGATCGCGGAGGGACCGCCGCGCACATAGTCGCTGCTCTCGATCATCAGGTCGGGGCGGACGAACTGGTCGATATCGGTCCACGGCAGCGTGTCGTGCTGCACCGGCAGGCCGTCCTCCTGCACCGCGATCGCCTGATAGCCGTCGAGCGGAATGCCGCGCACCCGGATGGTATTGGCCGCGACCCCGGCGGAAGTATCGACCCACAGGCCGGGCAGGCTCGAGAGTAATTCCGCCAGGCTCTGCGGCGGGCGGCGTGCCAGTTCGACCGCATCGAGGTGCGAGGCGGAATAGCTGCGCTCCAGCTCACCCTGGACCATGGTCCCGCGACGGCCGCTGACGATCACGTCGGGGCTGGTCATCGGGTCTTCGGGCGGCGGCGCGGGGCGAGTGTGCGGCAGGACAATGCGTGGCATGGGACCGATGGCGCGCACGACGATACCGCCCGCAATCCGGCGGCAGGACAGACCGGCGGGCGCGCACCAGCGGGACAGCGCGGTCGACAGGCGCATCCGGCCCCGGAGCGCGGGCGAGCGCCGTCCCGCCAGATCGCCCGGCCGCGCGACCAGCGCCTCGCCCGCCTGACGTGCCAGCCGGTCCAGCCCCGCGCCCACCGGCTGGGCAGGAAGATCGATGGAGAGCAGGGGATCACCTTGCGCGGCGACCAGCGCCAGCGCGACGAGCATCGTCATGGCCGCCCCCCTGGCGGACCGGAAATCATTCGTCCCCTGCCGTTCCTGCCGCTACCAAATCAGCGTCTTGCCGCCGCGCCCTTAGGCGGCAATTGTGTAGCGCGCATGTCACTGGCAAAAGTCGTTTCAAATGATACTAAGGGCGTCGACGGAGGATGACATGCAGGATGCGATGACGCGGTGGCAGTTCTGGATCGATCGCGGCGGCACGTTCACCGACGTGGTGGCGCGCCGCCCGGACGGGAGCGTGGTCACGACCAAGCTGCTGTCCGAAGACCCGGATCGCCGCTACGACGCGGCCGAAGCCGCGATCCGGCAGCTGACCGGCGTGGGCGACGGACCGCTTCCGGCCTGCGGTGTCCGCATCGGCACGACCATCGCGACCAACGCGCTGCTGGAGCGACAGGGGGAGCCGGTGCTGCTGGCGATAACGCGCGGCTTTGGCGATGCGCTGGCGATCGGGTATCAGGACCGGCCCGATATTTTCGCGCGCGGCATCCGCCGCGCGCCGCCGCTGTTCGCCGAGGTCGTCGAGATCGACGAGCGGGTGACGGAGGATGGCCATGTCCTGACCCCGCTCGACCGCGAGGCGGCCGCCGCCGCCTTTGCGCAGGCCCATTCGCGCGGACTGCGATCGATCGCCATCGTCCTGATGCACGGGTGGAAGCATCAGGCGCACGAACTGGCGCTGGCCGAACTGGCCAAGGGGGCGGGCTTCACCCAGATTTCGGTCAGCCACCGCACCGCGCCGCTGATCCGGCTGGTCGCGCGGGGCGACACGACGCTGGCCGATGCGTATCTGTCGCCGGTGCTCGGCCGTTACGTGCAGGGCCTGGAAACCGGGCTGGGCGAGGCGGCGGCGGGCGGATTGCTGTTCATGCAGTCGAGCGGCGGGCTGGTCGCGGGCGATCGTTTCCACGGCAAGGACGCGTTGTTGTCGGGACCTGCGGGTGGGATCGTCGGCATGGCGCGTACGGCACGTGGCGCGGGCTTCGACCGGGTGATCGGCTTCGACATGGGCGGCACCTCGACGGACGTTTCGCTGTTTGCCGGAAGTTACGACCGTCGCTCCGACGCCGTGCTGGCGGGGGTGCGCGTGGCGGTGCCGATGATGCGGATCGATACGGTCGCGGCGGGCGGCGGGTCGATCTGTCATTTCGACGGCGGGCGGTTGCTGGTCGGCCCGGCATCGGCGGGGGCGGAGCCGGGACCGGCCTGTTACCGGCGCGGCGGGCCGCTGACCGTTACCGACTGCAACATGATCCTGGGCAAGATCCAGCCGGACCATTTTCCCGCCCTGTTCGGCCCCGACCGCAACCTGCCGCCCGACCGCGAGGCCGCCGAGCGCGCGCTGGCCGAACTGCTCGATCAGGTGGAGGCGGCGATCGGCGAACGGCTGGACCCCATGGCGGCGGCCGAAGGACTGGTCGCGATCGCGGTGGCGAGCATGGCGCGGGCGATCCGCGCCGTCTCGGTCGCGCGCGGCGAGGACCCGGCCTCCTATGCGCTGGCCTGTTTCGGCGGGGCGGGTGGGCAACATGCCTGTCTGGTCGCCGATGCGCTGGGCATGGCGCAGGTGCTGATCCATCCGCTCGCGGGGGTGCTGTCGGCGGTCGGCATCGGGCTGGCCGATCGCAGTGTGGTGCGCGAGGCGACGGTCGGCCTGCCGCTGGGCGACGAGGCGCTGGAGGCATCGCTGGCCGAGCTGTCCGCTGCCGCCGTCGCGGGGCTGGCGGAGCAGGGGGTCGATCCGGCGGCGGTGCGGCTGAGTGCGCTGGCGCAGCTTCGTTATGCGCGCAACGACCAGACGATCGGCGTCGTCTGGGATAGTCCCGAGGCGATGGCGACATCCTTCGCCGAGGCGCATCGCCAGCGTTTCGGCTTTGTCGGCGAGGATGCGCTGGTCGTCGAGCAGCTGCGGGTCGAGGCGATTGCGGGCGGCGAGGCGCAAGACCTGTCAGCGCCGGTCCTGGCCGGGCGGACGGCCGATCCGGTCGATCGCGTCGTCATGTATCTGGCGGGCGCGCGGCATGACGTGCCGGTCCACGCCCGAGAGGGACTGGCGGCGGACACGGTTCTATCGGGACCGGCCCTCGTCATCGATCCGGTGTCGACCGTCGTGGTCGAACCCGGCTGGCAGGCGCGGGTGTTGTCGGAGGGGACGCTGCTCCTCCAACGGGTGGCGGCGCGGCGTGAGCAGGCGGCGGAAGAAACGGTCGATCCTGTCCGGCTGGAAATCTTCGCCGGGTTGTTCATGGGCATCGCCGAGGAAATGGGTGCGGCGCTTCAGCGGAGCGCGGCGTCGGTCAATATTCGCGAGCGGCTGGATTTCTCCTGCGCGATCTTCGACGCGGACGGCGGGCTGGTCGCCAACGCGCCGCATATCCCGGTTCATCTGGGGTCGATGGGCGAGAGCATCCGCACCGTCATCCAGGCACGCGGAAACACGATGCGCGAGGGACAGGTCTATGCCCTGAACGATCCCTATCGCGGCGGTACGCACCTGCCCGACATCACCGTCGTCATGCCGGTCTTTGCCGGGGACGCGGCACCCGCCTTCTTCGTGGCGGCACGCGGGCATCATGCCGATGTCGGCGGTACGACGCCTGGCTCGATGCCGCCGGACAGCCGGACGCTGGCCGATGAGGGCGTGGTCTTCGACGATGTGCTGATCGTCGAGGACGGCGCGATGCGCGAGCAGGCGATCCGGGAGCTGCTGGCCAGCGGCCCTTACCCGGCGCGCAATATCGACCAGAATATCGCCGACCTCGCCGCGCAGGTCGCGGCCTGCGCACGCGGGGCGGACGGGCTTCGTCAACTGGCCGCGCAACAGGGACAGGGCGTCGTCACCCGCTATATGGCTTATGTCCAGGCCCATGCCGAGGCGATGGCGCGGCGGATGATCGCCACGCTGTCCGATGGCGCGTTCCGCTACGAGCTGGACGACGGCGCGGTCGTCGCGGTGCGCGTGACGATCAACGCCGAACGGGGCAGCGCGACGATCGACTTCACCGGCACCAGCGAACAGCGGCCGACCAACTTCAACGCGCCGCTGGCGGTGACGCGCGCCGCCGTCCTCTACGTCCTGCGTCTGCTGGTCGACGAGGCGGTGCCGCTGAACGAAGGGTTCCTCCGGCCCGTGACGCTGATCGTGCCCGAAGGATCGATGCTCAACCCACGTTTCCCCGCCGCCGTGGTGGCGGGCAATGTCGAGGTCAGCCAGGTCGTGACCGACGCGCTGCTGGGCGCGCTGGGGGCGATGGCGGCCAGCCAGGGGACGATGAACAACCTGACCTTCGGCGACGACAGCTATCAATATTACGAGACGATCGCGGGCGGCGCGGGCGCGGGGCCGGGGCATGACGGCGCCGATGCGATCCAGACGCATATGACCAACAGCCGCCTGACCGACCCGGAGGTGCTGGAGACACGCTATCCGGTGTTGCTCGAACAATTCGCCATCCGGCGCGGGTCGGGCGGTGCGGGCGAACGGCAGGGCGGCGACGGCACGATCCGCCGCCTGCGCTTCCGCCAGTCCTTGCGCGCCGCGATTCTCAGCAACCGCCGCGTCGTGCCGCCCTTCGGCCTGAACGGCGGCGGGGCAGGGCTGCCGGGCCATAACCATGTCGAGCGGGCCGATGGCACGGTCGAGGAACTGGCCTCGACCGCCGGGATCGACATGGGCGCGGGCGATGTGCTGGTCATCGCGACGCCCGGCGGCGGCGGCTATGGGCGGGGGGCGCGCTGATGTGGGTGCTGGCGGGGATCGTCGTCATCGCGGGCGGCTTCCTGCTGCGCTTCAACCCGCTGCTGGTCATCATCGTCTCGGCGTTCGTCACCGGCTTTGCGGCGGGACTGGACCCGATGCGCATCGTCGCCACCTTCGGCCATGCCTTTAACGAGACGCGCTATGTGACCGCGATCTACATGGTTCTGCCCGTGATCGGCCTGCTCGAGCGGCGGGGGCTACAGGCGCGGGCGCGGGCTTTGGTCGGCGGGCTTCGCGGCGCGACGGCGGGGCGGCTGCTGACCGGCTATCTGCTGTTCCGGCAGGTGACGGCGGCGCTGGGCCTGACCTCGGTCGCGGGGCCTGCCCAGACCGTCCGCCCGCTGGTCGCCCCGATGGCGGAGGCCGCCGCCGAGCGTCAGGGTGGCGCGCCCGAGGACGCCGACGGGGTCAAGGCGATGGCGGCGGCGACCGATACGGTCGGGCTGTTCTTCGGCGAGGACATCTTCCTGGCGGTCGGATCGATCCTGCTGATGAAGGGCGTGCTGGAGGGCTATGGTATCCTGCTGGAGCCGTTCCAGCTGTCGATCTGGGCGATCCCGACGGCGATCGCGGCGTTCGTGATCCATGGCACGCGGCTGTGGTGGCTCGACCGGCGGCTGTCGCGGGGCGGCGCGCAATGATCGGTCTGAACCTGGTCTATGCGGCGGCGGGGATCGTCTTTGCGGTCTTCGCGCTTCTGTCGGCGCGCGATCGGCGCTTTGCCAATGCCGCCTTTTATGCGCTGATCACCATATCCTTCCTGTTCGGCAACCTGCTGGGCGATGTGGCCAACGGCGTGCTGGTGCTGGCGCTGGTCGGCATCGCGGCCTCGGGGCGGATGCGTCGGGCCGAGGTCGTGGAGCCTGCCGAAGATCGTTACGGCGCGAAGGTCTTCGTTCCTGCGCTCATCATCCCGGTCGTCGCCCTGGTCGGTACGCTGGCGTTCAAGCATGCGCCGATGCTGGTCGACCCGAAGCAGGCGACGCTGGTGGCGTTGACGCTGGGCACCGTGATCGCGCTGGTGCTGTGCTCGATGCTGCTCCACGCGAGGCCTGCCGAGCCGTTCGTCGCCGGGCGCGGGCTGATCGACGATATCGGCTGGGTCGCGGTGATGCCGCAGATGCTGGCCAGCCTGGGCGCGGTCTTTGCGCTGGCGGGGGTAGGGGGTGTCGTCGGTACACTGATCGGCGCGGTGATCCCGGCGGGCAGCGTGATCGGCGCGGTGCTGGCCTATGCGCTGGGCATGGCGCTGTTCACCATCGTCATGGGCAATGCCTTTGCCGCCTTTCCGGTGATGGCGGCGGCGGTCGGCGTGCCGATCCTGATCCGCCAGATGGGTGCGGACCCCGCCATTGTCGCCGCCGTGGGCATGCTGGCGGGTTTCTGCGGGACGTTGATGACGCCGATGGCGGCCAACTTCAACCTGCTGCCCGCCGCGCTGCTGGGGCTGAAGGACAAATATGCCGTCATCCGCGCGCAGCTTCCGACCGCGCTGCCGCTGCTCGCCTTCAACATCCTCCTTCTCTACGGAATGATCGCATGACCCGGTTGGACCGATCCGCCGCCGAACGCTTTGCCGCCATGACGCTGGGCCATGTCGGGCGCGAATATCCCAATGTCCTGATGCACGTCCTGAACGGGCCGGAGGATGCGCGCACCCCGTCCGAGCTGCACCCGATCTTTTATGGCAGTTTCGACTGGCATAGCTGCGTCCATGGCTGGTGGCAGTTGCTGCGCCTGATCCGCCACTATCCCGATCTGGAGGCCGCGCCCGCGATCCGCGCCCGCGCCGATGCGGTGTTCGTGCCCGACAAGGTGGCGGGTGAGCTGGCCTATCTGGAGCGGCCGGGCGCGGCGGGGTTCGAGCGGCCCTATGGCTGGGCCTGGATGCTGGCGCTGCACGACGAGGCGAGCCGTCATGATGCGAACTGGGCTAAGGTACTGGAGCCACTCGCGCGGTTGTTCGCGCGCCGTTTCGCCGACTTTCTGCCGCGCCTGACCTATCCCCTGCGGGTCGGCACGCATTTCAACAGCGGCTTTGCCCTGACGCTGGCGTGGGACTGGGCGGAGCAGCGCGACGCTGTATTGCGCGAACGGATCGCGGCGGCGGCGCAGGGCTGGTTCGGGCAGGATCGCGGCTGTCAGGCCTGGGAGCCGGGCGGCGACGAATTCCTGTCGCCCGCCTTGTGCGAGGCGTTGCTGATGAGCCGGGTGCTGAATGCCGCCGCTTTTCGCGAATGGTTCGACGACTTCCTGCCGCATGTCGCAACGGGCGAGCCTGCGACGCTCTTCACCCCCGCCATCGTGTCCGACCGGACCGACGGCAAGATCGCGCATCTCGACGGGCTGAACCTGACCCGCGCCTGGTGCTGGCGGGTGATCGCCGCGAAGCTGGGGCCGTCGCATCCGGTCGCGGATCGCGCGAAGGCGACGGCGGACGCGCATCTGGCCGCCAGCCTGCCGCATCTGGGCGACGATTATATGGGCGAACACTGGCTCGCGACCTTCGCCCTGCTGGCGCTGGAGGCGGGGTGAAGGTGCGGGCCGCCTGTCAGATCTTCAGATGTGCGGTCCGGTCGCGCTTCGCCGCCAGCGCCTGACGCACCTCCGCGACGGCGCGGGCCTCGCTGGCGATCAGCAGGCCCTCGAGCGCGGCGGTCAGATGCCGCTGCATCGCCACCCGCGATGCTACTGGATCGCGCGAACGCAGTGCTTCCAGGATGGCGGCATGATGCTCGACGATCGGGCGGACGTCGATCTCGCGGACCTTGGCGTCGAGCAGCACGCTCTCGGCCGAGCGTAGCCGTTGTTCCCATAGCCGGTCGATCGTTTCCAGAATGGCGCTGTTGCGCGTCGAGCGGGCGATCAGCGTGTGGAAGGCGCGGTCGGCGTGGAAGGCACCACCGACCGTGTTGTTCTCTTCCTCGATCGCATCGACCAAAGTCGCCAGCTCGTCCAGTTCGCTGTCGGTGATCTGCGACGCCGCCAGCGCCGCCGCCTCCGGTTCGAACAGCAGGCGCGCTTCGGCGACTTCCATCGCGGAGACGCCGAAGTCGGGCGTCTCGCCCTGGCCCGGCAACGCCACGACATGCGCGCCCGACCCGATCCGCACCTCGATGAAACCCTGGACTTCCAGCGCAATCAGCGCCTCGCGGATGACCGGACGACTGACGTCGAACCGCGTCGCCAGCTCGCGCTCGGCGGGCATCCGCGTCCCGATCGGGTAGCGGCCCTCCTGCAACTCGGTAATCAGCGTGCGGGCGAGTTCCCGGTAGAGCCGGTCCTGGGTCGTATTGTTGTCCATCAAGACCCTTATAGGGGCCGAGCCGGGATGCTGGTCAAGCGCCAGTGTCAGACCAATGTGTGTCAGACCAATTTAGACGTTCCGCCTCCATCGGTTTCGACCACGGTCGTCCCGGCGGCGCTGGCGGCTTCGCGGAGGCGCGGATCGGCCCTGTCGGTGACGAGGAAATCGACATCGCCCATGTCGCCGACCCGCACCGGCGCGGCGCGTTCCAGCTTGGACCCGTCGATGGCGAGCAGCACCTGCCGGGCCTGGGCGATGATCGTCTGCGACACCCGCACCTCGTCCACGTCGAAGTCGAGGAAGCTGCCGTCCGGGTCGATCGCCGATGCACCAATCAGCGCCATGTCGACCTTGAACCCCCGGATGAAGTCCATCGCCAGCGCGCCCACGACCGCCCGGTCGCTGGCGCGGACCCGGCCCCCGGCGGCGATCACCTCGATCGAGGGGCGACCGCCGAGAATGTCGACGACGTTCAGATTGTTGGTGATGACCATCAGGTCGCGGTGATCGACCAGCGCGCGGGCAATGGCTTCGGTCGTGGAGCCGATATTGATGAACAGGCTGGCACCGTTGGGGACAAGCGCCGCCGCCGCCGCGCCGATCGCGGCCTTGGCGGAGGCGGCGACGGTGCGTCGCTCGGCATAGGCGAGATTGTCGGTGCCCGAGGTCACGACCGCGCCGCCATGGACCCGTGCCAGCATCGACTGGCCCGCCAGGATGTTCAGGTCCTTGCGGATGGTCTGCGGCGTCACGCCGAGCTTTTCGGCGAGTTCATCGACGCTGACGCTGCCCGTCCGCCGCGCCACGTCGAGGATCGCGGCATGACGGCCTGCGACGATCTCCGCCGATCCGGGGGCGGGGGGCTTCACGCGACGCCCTGTCCGGCCAGATAGGCCGCCAGCCGCTCGGTCGTCTCGGGGGGTACGTGCAGGCCCAGCTTGCTGCGGCGATAGAGAATGTCCTCCACCGTCCGCGCCCATTCGCTCGTCACCAGATAGTCGACTTCGGCGGTGTGCAGCCCGCCCCCCAGATCGGGGCCGAGATCGCCGTGCGCCAGGATCGCATCAACGCGCGTGCCATAGGCGCGGGCGAGACGACGCAGCAGGGCGGGGGACAGATCGGGGTGCTTGGCAGTCAGCGCGCGCAGGAAGGCATCGAAGTCCGCATCCGCGATATCCCCGCCGGGCAGCGCCGCCCCGGCCGTCCACGCTCCCCCGGCGGCGGGGAAGAAGCGCGCCAGTTCGCGCATCGCGTGTTCGGCGAGCTTGCGATAGGTGGTGATCTTGCCGCCGAAGATGTTGAGCATCGGCGCCCGACTCTCGCCCTCCGCGCCCGTATCGAGATCGAGCACATAGTCGCGCGTCACCGCCGAGGCATTGGCCGAATGATCGTCGTAGAGCGGGCGGATACCGGCATAGCTCCACACGATATCGGCTTCCCCGGTCTTCTTCGCAAAATAGCGGTTCACCGTGTCGAGCAGATAGGTTGTTTCCGCCCCGCTGATCGATGCCTTGGCGGGCGCGTCGGTCCAGGGTTCGTCGGTGGTGCCGACCAATGTGAACCTGCCCTCATAGGGGATGGCGAACACGATGCGGCGGTCGTCATTCTGCAGCATGAAGGCATGGTCGCCGTCATAGAGCTTGGGCACGATGATATGGCTGCCCTTGACCAGCCGGACCCCGCGATCGCGCCGCGCCCCATGGGTGCGGCCGATGACGTCGGCGACCCAGGGACCCGCCGCATTGACCAGTGCGCGGGCGCGGACGGTGCGGGTCTCGCCCGCCGCCTCGATCGTCGCGACCCAGCCATCGCCTTCGCGCTGTGCGTCGATCAGCTTGGTACGCGTTGCGATCTTTGCCCCCCGCTCGGCGGCATCGATCGCGTTGAGCACGACCAGGCGGCTGTCCTCGACCCAGCAGTCCGAATAAACGAAAGCCTTGCCCTTTCGCGGCGAAAGCCCGTCACCCAGCGTCGAGCGTTCCAACGCAACGGTGCGCGTGCCCGGCAGCTTCTCGCGACCGCCCAGATGATCGTAGAGGAAGAGGCCCAGCCGCACCATCCAGGCGGGGCGCGGCGACTGGGTCTGCGGCAGGACGAAGGACAAGGGCCAGATGATGTGCGGCGCCATGTTCAGCAGCCGCTCCCGCTCGATCAGCGCCTCCCGCACCAGCCGAAACTCGCCATATTCCAGATAGCGCAGACCGCCATGGATCAGCTTGGTCGAGGCCGAGGAGGTATGGCTCGCCAGATCGTCCTGCTCGACCAGCAGCACCGACAGGCCGCGCCCGGCGGCGTCGCGCGCGATCCCTGCACCGTTGATGCCGCCGCCGACGATCAGCAGGTCGATCATGTCGCTGTTCCGGTCCACCATGCTGCCGAGTCCCTGTTTTTCTACGCCAGCCCTGATATACCCTCCGTCAGGAAAACGAAAGCATTGACGTTCATATGAAAGCGTGTGACGTTCTGAAACGAAAACAGGGAGAGGGGTGAGCGATGGCGTCGCACATTCTGGTGATCGATCAGGGCACGACCTCGACGCGAAGCATCATGTTCGATGGACAGGCCCGCCGGGTCGCCATCGCACAGGCTGAGTTCGCACAGCATTACCCCGCACTCGGCTGGGTCGAGCATGACCCGGAGGATATCTGGCGCGATGCGCTGGCCACCGCGCGCAAGGCGATCGAGGATAGCGGCGTCGCTCCGACGCAGATCGCCGCGATCGGCATCACCAACCAGCGCGAGACGGCGGTCGTCTGGGACCGTGCCACCGGCGAGCCGATCCACCGCGCCATCGTCTGGCAGGACCGGCGCGGCACCGAACTATGCCAGACGCTGAAGGCCGACGGAGTCGAGGATCTGGTGCGCGAGCGGACCGGCCTGCTGATCGACCCCTATTTCTCGGCGACCAAGCTCGCCTGGCTGCTCGACCATGTCGAGGGCGCGCGCGGGCGGGCCGAGCGGGGCGAGCTGGCGTTCGGCACGATCGACAGCTTCCTGCTCTGGCGGCTGACCGGCGGCGCGGTTCACGCGACCGACATCACCAATGCCAGCCGCACGATGTTGTTCGACATCCATCGCGGGGTCTGGGACGAGGAATTGTGCCGGTTGCTGCGCGTGCCGATGGCGATGCTGCCCGACGTGCATGACAATGCGCATGTCTTCGGCACCACCACGCCCGATCTGCTCGGCGCGGCGATCCCGATTGCGGGTATGGCGGGGGACCAGCAGGCGGCATTGTTCGGCCAGGCCTGTTTCCGCCACGGCATGGCCAAGTCGACCTATGGCACCGGCTGTTTCATGCTGCTCAACACCGGCGAGACGGCGGTGACCTCGAAGCATCGATTGCTGACCACGCCCGCCTATCGGCTGAACGGCAGGACGACCTATGCGCTGGAGGGATCGATCTTCGTCGCGGGCGCGGCGGTGAAGTGGTTGCGCGATGGGCTGGGCGTCATCACCCATGCCAGCCAGACCGACGACCTCGCGACGCAGGTGCCCGACAGCCACGGCGTCTATATGGTCCCCGCATTCGTCGGCATGGGGGCGCCCTATTGGGAGCCGGATGCGCGCGGTGCCATCTATGGCCTGACCCTGGGGGCGAGCGCGGCGCATCTGGCGCGTGCGGCGCTGGAGTCGGTCGCCTACCAGACGATGGACCTGGCCGAGGCGATGAAGGCCGATGCGGGCGAAGGTCCCGCCATCCTGCGTGTCGATGGCGGCATGGCGGCCAATGACTGGCTGTGCCGCTTCCTCGCCAACATGATCCAGACGCCGGTCGAGCGGCCCGCCGACCTGGAGACGACGGCGCGCGGGGCGGCTTTCCATGCCGGGCTGGCGACGGGGGTGTGGTCGGGCCTCGATGCGCTGGAACAGCTCTGGTCGCGCGAGGAATGTTTTGAACCTTCCATGGCCGAGGACGCCCGCGCGCCGCTGGTCGCCGGATGGCGCGACGCGGTGGCGCGGACGCTGGCCAAGCCCGTCGCGTGACGATGGCGAAGCGGTCGCTGCTGGTCGGCAATTGGAAGATGCATGGCGATGGCGGCGACCTGCCCGTCATCGCGGCGATCGGTGACGCGGCACGGCAGCATCCGGCGGTCGACGTCGCGCTATGCCTGCCGGCGACGCTGATCGACCGGGCGCGCGGCGTTTGTCCCGGTCTGGCCATCGGCGGGCAGGATTGCCATGCAGAGCCGAGCGGCGCGCATACCGGCGATATTTCCGCCCCGATGCTGCGCGAGGCGGGGGCGTCGCTGGTCCTGCTGGGCCATAGCGAGCGGCGGGAGGATCATCATGAGGGCGACGCACTGATCGCCGCCAAGGTGCGGACCGCGCGGGCGGCGGGTCTGGAGATCGTGCTATGCGTCGGCGAAACGGCGGAGGATCACGCCGCCGGTCGATCGGCGGCGGTGGTTCGGGAGCAACTGACCCGTTCGCTCGCCGGGACGGACGGGCAGGGGATATCCATCGCCTATGAACCCGTCTGGGCGATCGGTGGCGATAGTACCCCCGAACCGGCGGAGGTCGCGGTCATGGCCGGGCTGATCCACGATACGGTTTCGGGTACGCGTGTCCTGTATGGCGGTTCGGTTACGGCAGAAAACGCTGCGGCGATGTTTGCGCAGGGCGGAGTCGATGGTTTTCTCGTCGGCCGACAGAGTTTGGATGCCGATACCTTTACGGCGATCTTGGCGTTGATGGATTAAACTTGTGCCCCTGTAAGGGGAGGGGGGCCAGCGAAGCCGGTGGAGGGGTGTCCCGCTATCGAGAGGGTTGATACCCCTCCGTCAGCGTTCCGCGCTGCCACCTCCCCTTGCAGGGGAGGAAAGGAGTAGCTCAAACGTCGTCACGGCGACCGGCAAAAGGGTCAGTTCCCCGCCATGCGCCTGCGCGATCCGGCGGGCGAGCGTCAGGCCGATGCCAGACCCTTCAGGCTTTGTGGTGTGGAAGGGACGGAAGATCCGCGCCCGCTCCGGCGCGGGGATGCCTTGCCCGCTGTCCGACACGCGCACCACCAGCCGATCCGCCTGCCCGACGACGGCGAGGGTCACCGCCGGGGCGACTGTCCCGGCCAGTGCGGCTTCGGCGGCGTTGTGGAGCAGCGCCCAGAGTCCTTGCGTCATCTGGTCGCGGTCGCACCAGCCGGTCACGGCTTCGGGCATGTCGACCGACAGCGTCACCCGGTCGCCGAAACGCTCGGCGAACAGGCGGGACAGGTCGCCGACCAGCTCCTCCATATCCACTACGGCCCGCACCGGATCGGGCAGCCTGGCCAGCATCCGATACGCCCGCGTGAAGCGCTCCAGCCCCTCGATCCGCCGGGCCAGCATCGCCAATATGCCGGGAAGCCGGGCATCGCCCCGTTCGGCCGCCACCTGCGCGCTGTCGGCCAGCGAGACGATCGGCGACAGGCCGTTCAGCAGTTCGTGGCCGAGAATATCGATCATCTCGTTATCGGCATGGGCCTCGGCCGCGCGGCGTTCCGCCTCGATATCCACCAGCATCACCAGCGTACGACCGGGGCCAGCCACCCGCTCGATCCGCCAGCTCCTGCCTTCATGGCGCAACTGCGTCTGTCCGGTGTCGCGCAGCGCGGGCGGGGTCGGGATTACCCGGTCGTCGGTGGCGAACAGGGTGCGGCTGGCGCGGTTGATCGCCTGCGCCCGCCCGGTATCGACGCGCAGCAGGGGCAGCGGGATCTGGTCGAACAATGCGTCCAGCGGCGGGCCGTCCGGGGCGGGGCGCGTCATGTCATGACCGCCACCACCGCGCCCCGCCCGCGCCGCCGTCCAGCATCCCGCCCCGATCAGCCAGGCGATGCACAGCCCCGCGCCCAGGATCGACCCCAGCATCCCCCTCTGCCACGCCAGCAGCATCGACGCGCCGAGGATGGTCAGCGCCAGCCCGGACAGCCCCGCCGCCACCGCGCGCCGTCGCGACAGGTCAAAGCCCATGACGTGCCATCCGGCGATAGAGCGCGCCACGACTGAGCCCCAGCGCCTGCGCGGCCTGGGTGACATTATGGTGATGCTGGACCAGTGCCGCCTCGATCATCGCGCGTTCGCTCTCGTCCAGATCGAAGCTCGCACGGGACGTCGCCGGGGCCATGTTCTGGGCGGCCGGGGGGGCGAGCAGCGCGGCCTCGATCACGCCCTGTTCGCCCAGCAGCAGCGCCCGTTCGATCGCGGCGGCGAGGCCGCGCGCCTCGTCGGGCCAGTGCGCGGTCGCCAGCAGCGCCTCGGCGGCGGGGGTGAAGCGGGGCGGGGGCAGGCCGTGCCGCTCGGCCGCGATCCGCGCGAAATGGCGGGCGAGCAGCGGCACATCCTCCCGTCGTTCGGCCAGCGACGGCGCGACGATCTCCACCGCCGCGATCCGCCGCGCGAGCGCGGGCATGATCGCACGGGGATCGTCGGCGATGGCGATATAGCGGTCCTCGGGCCGCAGCCGGTCGAGCAACCGGGCCTGGGTGACCTCGTCCAGCCGGTCGGGATGGCGGAGCAGCCAGCTCGTGCCTCCTTCGGCGCCGTCCAGCCGATCCCAGGCCAGCGGATCGCGCACATCGATCCGCGGCATCGGCCGCCCGGCTGCGTGGGAGGCGGCATGAAGCGCGGCCGCGATCAGGCCGCGCCCCGCACCCGATGGCCCGGTCACGACGACACCTGCCATGGTCGGGCCGACACGGCGGATCAGGTCGCGGACATGCGCGATGACGGGGCTGTCGCCCAGCAGACGGGCGGGTTCGGCCTTGCCTTCGTTTATGACATGATCGCGGGGCGCGGCGCGGCGGCGCGCGGCCAGTTCGATCTTGGCGATCAGCTCGGCATTGCGCCACGGCTTCATCACGAAGTCGCGTGCGCCCGCCTGCATCGCGGCGACGGCCAGCCGGATGCCGCTATGCGCGGTGATGACGATGATGCACGCGCCCGGATCATCGGCGAGCAGCCTGTCCAGCATCGCCAGCCCCTCCGCCCCGTCCGTCCGCCCGGCGGCATAGTTCAGGTCGAGCAGGATCGCGTCGTAGCGCCGGGCCGCCAGCCGCGAAAAGCCATCTTCCGGCCCTTGCGCCACGTCCAGCTGGTGCCCCGCCAGATCGATCGCGATGGCCAGCGATTCGGCGATGCGCGGATTGTCGTCGATGACCAGGATCGCCAAGGCGGTGGACGGCGCGCTTGACGCCGGGTCGGACCGTCCATTTTCGGACGGTGCGTCCGGTGCCGAACGGTCGGATTCGGCAGGGTCATGTGAAAATGGCGTATTCATAGGGGTTTAGGTTTTTCGCCCGTCCTGGGTGACACTCCATCCATGATGACCGAACAGCCCGTACACGCAAGCACTTCACCGGGGGCGGGAATGGACCGCGTCATCGCGCGCAAGCCCGCGCCCTGGTGGCGCCGCCGCCCGGTGGTGATCGCCGTGTTGCTGGCGATCGGCGCGGTGCTGGTCTGGCGGTTGCTGCCCGCCGCCGGGTCGACCGACATTGCCGCCGCCAATGTCGAGACGGGCGAGGTGACGCGCGCCGCGTTCGACGATTATCTGCCCGTCCGCGCCACCGTCACGCCGCGCATCACGACGCTGGTCGGTGTCCTGTCGGGCGGGCAGGTGGAAAAGCTGATGGCGCAGGACGGCGAGATGGTCGGCGAGGGGCAGCCGCTGGCCACGCTGGCCAATCCGCAGCTCAAACTCGACGTGCTGACCCGCGAGGCGCAGATCGCCAGCCAGCTGGGCGGCGTGGCGAGCGAGGGGCTGGGGATCGAGCGCAATACGCTCGACCGGGCGGCACAGGTGGCGCAGGCCGAATATGACCTCATCAAGGCGCGCCGCGACCTGGGCATCCGCCGCCAGCTTCACGATCAGGGTTTCCTGTCGGACGCGGGGGTGAAGAGCTTCGAGGAGGAGGCCGCCTATCAGGAAAAGCGGCTTGCCCAGTTGAAATCGGGCCGCGCGACCGAGGCGCGGATCACCGCCACCCAGTCCGCCCGGCTGAACGACACCCAGACGCGGCTGTCCGGCAATCTGGCGGCGGTGCGCGCGGGACTGGAGGCGTTGACCATCCGTGCGCCCGCGGGCGGGCGGCTGACCAACTTCACCATCCAGCCCGGCCAGACGCTGAAGCCCGGCGACCCGGCGGGACAGGTCGATAGCGAGGGCTCGTGGAAGCTCGTCGCGCAGGTCGACGAATATTATCTCGGCCGCGTCGCGCTGGGCCAGTCGGCGACGACCTCGGAGGGGGCGAGGCTGACCGTCTCCAAGGTGTTGCCCGCCGTGAAGGACGGGCGGTTCCAGGTGGAACTGACCTTCGACAAGGCACCCGCCGGGCTCAATCGCGGGCAGACGATCGATATCCGCATCACGCTGGGTGCGGCCAGCCGTGCGGTGGTGGCGCCGGTCGGCGGCTGGCTGGAGACGGGGGGCAGTTCGGCCTTCGTCCTCGACCCCGATGGCGCCCATGCCCGCCGCCGTGCCGTCCGCATCGGCCGCCGCAATCCCGAACAGGTGGAAATCCTCTCCGGCCTCAATCCCGGCGAGCGCATCGTCATCAGCAACACCGCGTCCGTAAAGGGCGACATCCTGAACATCCGATAAGGGGGAAGATCAATGATCCGACTGGAAGCCATTCAGCGCCGCTACGTCTCCGACGAGGTGGAGACCACCGCGCTTCACGACATCGACCTGCATGTCGCGGCGGGCGAATTCCTGGCCATCATGGGGCCGTCAGGCTGCGGCAAGTCGACGCTGCTCAACACGCTGGGCACGGTCGATCGGCCGACCGGCGGGCGATACATGTTCGGTGACCGCGATCTGGCGGCGATGGACGAGAAGCAGCTGGCCAAATTCCGCGCCGAGACCCTGGGCTTCGTGTTCCAGAGCTTCAACCTGATCGACGAACTGACCATCGAGGAGAATGTCGCACTCGGCCTCGCCTATCGCAGCGACGTGGGGGATCGGCGCGGTCGGGTGGCCGCCGCGATGGACAAGGTCGGCATCGCCCACCGGGCGCGCCACTTCCCGCACCAGCTGTCGGGCGGCCAGCAGCAGCGTGCCGCTATCGCCCGCGCGATCGTGGGCGATCCAAAGCTGATCCTCGCCGACGAGCCGACCGGCAACCTCGACACCGCCAATGGCGAGCAGGTTATGAACATCCTGACCGGGCTGAACGATGCTGGCGCGACCATTGTGATGGTGACGCACTCGCCCAGCCATGCCGACCTCGCCAAGCGCCGCATCGACATGCTCGACGGCCGCATCGTCGCCAGCGCCATGCGCGCGATCTGAAAAGGACATTCCGATGAAGAAGATGATTTCCGCCATCGCCCTGCTGTCGCTCGCCGCCGTTGCGGCACCCGCACAGGAAAGCGCGCAGACGACGCGCGGCTACGACCTGCGCGGCTTCGACCGGATCGACGTTGGCGGGTGCGATATCGTGACCGTCTCGCTGGGTTCCGGCTATGCCGTGTCGGCGCGGGGGCGGGCGGCCAATATCGACCTGCTGCGTATCGACACCATTGGCGGCGCGCTGCGCATCCGCCGCAAGGACAATAGCTGCAACGGCCATGACCGCCGCGTCGCGATTGCCGTCACGCTGCCCGCGATCAGGGCGGTCAGGCTCAGCGGTGCGGCCGAGATGAACCTGCCCGCCCTCGAGGTACCGGCGTTCGCGGTGGATACCAGCGGCGCGAGCGTGCTTCGCCTGTCGACGCTGCGTAGCGGCACGACCAGTTTCGGCCTGTCAGGGGCGAGCGGCGTGACGGTGCGGAGCCTGCGTGCCGAACGCGTGAAGCTGGACATGTCGGGGGCGAGCGTCCTTCGCGCGGACGGCGATACGGGGCAACTGACCATCGACAGCAGCGGGACGAGCGAGGTGAATACGCGCGCCCTGTCCGCACGGCAGGTCACGATCGGCGCGAGCGGCACGGCCCATGTGCGCGTCGGTGCCTCCGAACAGGCGAATGTGAGCGCCAGCGGCATGGCCGATGTCAGCGTCGAGGGAAATCCCCGCTGCACCGTCGCCAGGAGCGGGCTCGCCCGCATCGCCTGCGGTCGATGACCGTCTTGTCCGGGGGCATCACATCATGAACAGCTTCGCGCTTCTGTCGCTCTATCGCTCGCTTGTGCGCCACAAGCTCTACGCCGCGCTCAACATCGGCGGCCTGGCGGTGGGGATCGCCGTCTTTCTGGTGCTCAGCCTCTATGTCCGGTTCGAGACGGGGTATGAGAAATGGCTGCCGGATCATGACAAGCTGTATCTGGTCGAGGAATATTGGAACATGCCGGGCAGTCCGGTCGATGGCTATTCCACCGGCACGATGGGCGGGCTGATCGACCAGCTTCGCGAGGATTTTCCCGATACGGTGGGCACGCGCATTCAGGTCATGGATGTGAACGTGGTGCGGGGTAACACGGCGACCACCGAACCGCTGGGTTATGCCGATGCGAATTTCCTCGATATCGTACGCTTGCCGATCGTGGCCGGCGATGCCGTGCGCGCTCTGCAAGTGCCGGACAATGTCCTGATCAGTGAAACCATCGCGAAGCGGTATTTCCCCAACGGAAATCCGGTCGGACAGGCGATGACGCTGACCATCCTCGGAAAGACGGCGCGCTATCGCATTGCCGGTGTCTTCCGTGATCTGCCGCCGGATACCGAATTGCCCTATTCGATGCTGGTCAAGACGCCCACGCCGCATCCCGACCCCATGTGGAACCACTGGGGCAGCGAGAGGGTCTGGACCATTCTCCGGTTCGACACGCCGCAGGCCGTCACACGTCTGCAAGCGCAGATGCGAGCCTTTGTCGATCGCCGGGCCAAGGAACAGGGACCGTCCGCCAAACTACTCAGCCTCAGGATCAATCCGCTGTCGGATATCCATCTGCAGACGTCCCCCGGGCGCAAGATGACCGTCGTGACCTTGGGTATCGTCGGCCTGCTGACCCTGCTGATCGCCATCGTCAATTACGTGAACCTGGCAACGGCGCGTGGCGGTTTGCGGGCGCGGGAAGTCGCCATGCGGAAGGTTCTGGGTGCGAATCGCACGGCTCTGATCCGCCAGTTTCTGGGTGAAGCCATATTGATCGCGGCCTTCGCTGCACTGGGCGGCCTGATTCTCGCCGAACTGGGCCTGCCGATGATCAATGCCGCCGGGGGACTGAAGCTGTCGCTCGACTATGCGGTGGTGCTACCCGGACTGGCGGTGTTGGCGCTGTTCGTCGGAGGTCTGGCGGGACTGTACCCGGCGCTGATGCTGTCGCGCTTTCCGGCGGCGGCGGTGCTGGCCTCGTCCCGCTCGCCGGGCGGCGGCCGGGCGGGGGCGCGGGTCCGCGAGATACTGGTGGTGTTCCAGTTCGCCCTCGCCATCGCCTTCATGATCGGAACCGTGGTGCTGATCGCACAGACACGGCATGTCCGGAACACGGATGTCGGGTTTCGGCGGGATGGTCTGGTGACCGTCAGTTCGACCAGCGACAGCGCTGTCACAGAGCCGCAACTGACCGCATTTCTTACGCGAGCCGCGTTGCTGCCCGGGGTGCGATCGGTGACGACGTCCGACTCTTCGCCGGGGGCTAGTAGTTTTAACAGCGACAATTACGCGGTACCGGGGAAGCCTGAACCCGGTGCCAGCCTTCAAGCGATCATCACGTCGCCAAATTTCTTTCCGACTTTCGGTATCAAACTGCTCGCTGGCCGCTTGCCTGACGATGCACATCGCGCGGATGATGCGCGCAACGCGGACGATGCTACGCGGACAGTCCCTAATGTCGTCATCAACCGCAAGGGGGCCGAGGCACTGGGCTTCGACAGCCCGGAGGCGGCGATCGGCAAGACGGTCGGGCGGAACAATCCCCGGACGATCATCGGCGTGGTGGAAAATGCCCGCTTCTTCTCGCCGCGCGATCCCGTCAATTCGACCATGTATTATTATCATTCGCGCTTCTCGACGATCCCGCGCACGACTCTGCGCGTCGAGGGTGATCCTCGAGAGACGATCACAGCGCTCCGCGGCATCTGGAGCCAGATCGCGCCGCAGGTTCCGTTCGAAGCGAAGACCGCCAGCCAGAATATGGAGGAATATTACAAGGCCGACGATCGGACCACGCGCCTGTTCGGGATCGGTGCGGGTCTCGCGGTCCTCATCGGCTGCGTCGGGCTCTGGGGCCTGGCCTCCTTCAATACGCAGCGGCGGGTGAAGGAGATCGGTATCCGCAAGACGCTGGGTGCCTCGGCCACCGATATCGTCCGCTTGCTGGTCGGGCAGTTCCTGCGGCCGGTGCTGATCGCCAATCTGATCGCCTGGCCGCTCGCCTATGTCGCGATGCGGACGTGGCTGGCGGGGTTCGACGACCGGGTGGCGCTGTCGCCGCTCTACTTCGCGGCCGCCACGGCGCTGGCGCTGGCCATCGCGGTGCTCACCGTGCTGGGCCAGTCGCTCAAGGCCAGCCGTGCGGCCCCTGCCTGGGCATTGCGTCATGACTAGGCGGCGGGCGTGGCTGCTGATGGGGGTGGCCCTGATCGCGGCCGCCCCCGCCTCGGCGGAAACGCTGCGGGAGGCGATGGCGGCGGCGTGGGAGGGCAATCCCGAACTCGCCGCCGCGCGTGCCCGGCAGGAAGCGCTGGCCGAGATGCCGAACCAGGCACGCGCCGCCGGGCGGCTGACGGCGGGGGCGACCGGCAATGCGGGGTATGATCGTCTGGGTTCCGATGGCACGGGCGTGCGCACCGGCTCGACCTCGGCGCTGGGCGGTGTCAATGCGACCCTGCCGATCTGGACCGGCGGTCGGGTGTCCTCGGCGGTGCGGGCGGCGAAGGGGGATGTCGCGGCTGGCGGCGAAGGCTTGCGTGATGTCGAGGCCGATGTGCTGGAGCGGGTCGTCGGCGCCTATGCCGACCTGCTCTATACCCAGCAGGCGGTCGAGGTCGCGCGGGTCGGGATCGCGCGGCTCGACAGCCAGGTGGCGGAGGCCAGGTCCCGATACGGCCTGGGGCAGGCCACGCGCACCGACGTCGCACAGCTGGAGGCGCAGCGGGCCAGCGTCGTCGCCAACCTGGTCGATGCCGAGGCGGCGGCGGCCACCGCGGCGGCAGCGTACCGGGCGATCGTGGGGCGCGACGCGGGCGTGCTGGACGCGACGATCGCGACGCCCGCCGCCCTTCCGCGCACCCTGGCCGACGCACGGGCGGCGGCGGAGGCCGGCAACCCGCTGCTCCTGGCCCAGCAACGCCGGGTGGAAGCCGCCACCGCACGGATCGACCAGGCGCGCGCCGATGGTGCCCCGGCGGTCGATCTGGCCGGTGGCTATGGGCGCGGCGTGCAATGGGCGGGAGGGCAGGCGAACGGCTTCGACAGCGCCGCCAATGCGGGGCTGGCCTTGCGTATTCCATTGCTGACCGGCGGCTTGGTTGCCTCGCGCGTGCGGCAGGCGGAGGCGGTGCGGCGGGCGGAACGCTTTGATGCGGATGCCGTGGCGCGCGGCGTGTTGCGGGCAGCCGACACCGCCTGGGCCTCGCTCACCGCCGCGCAAGGACGGCTGACGGCGAGTGCGCAGGGGCTGAAGGCGGCCGATTTGGCGTTGAAGGGCGTGCGGGCCGAATATGGCTTCGGCCTGCGCTCGACGATCGACATATTGGTGGCCGATCAGAGCTATCGCGCGGCGCAGCTGGCGGTGGCGCGGGCGCAGGTTGATGTGCTGATCGCGGAGGCGGCCTTGCTGCGCGCGACCGGGCGGATGGGGCGGGGGGCTTTTGGTTGATGGGTGTCTCGCAGAAACCGGACTGAGCGATCGCCCCCCGACTTATCCCGCCGCCCGATCCCCTTCGGCCGGACCCGATACCGCCATCGACAGCGTCCGCCGGAGCAGGGACGGCGAGCACGGCTTGCCGCACACCGCCGCGCCCGGATAGCGCGATTGCAGCGCGTGTTCGTCGGCATGGCCCGAATGGAAGATCAATGGCACCCCCGCTTCGTGCAGCCGCTCGGCCGCCGGGAAGACTTCGCCGTCGCGCAGGCGCACGTCCAGGATCGCGCAGGCCAGCTCGGGCTTGTCGCCGTCCAGATGCGCCAGCACATCCTCGACGCTGACATAGGGGCCGTCCACGCGATAGCCGCCATCCTCGATAATGGACTGAAGATCCAGCGCGACGAAGAATTCGTCCTCGACCAGCAAAATGGTTTTAGTCATGCGAGAGTACCGTCTCCGGCAAGGTAAGGCTGAGGAGGAAACGCCCGTCGAGGCTTTTGCGCTCCAACTCCGCCCCCAATTGGCGTGAAGAAGTCTGGACGAGCAGCGTGCCGAAGCCCTTGGCACCGGTATCGTCGGGCACCTGACCGCCGGTTTCGGACCAGTCGAGCCGCAACTTGCCGTCCGCCAGCGTCCAGCCGACCGACAACTCGCCCGAAGGCTGCGCCAGCGCGCCGTATTTGACCGAGTTGGTGGCCCATTCGTGCAGGATCAGCGCCAGCGGCGACAAGCAGCGGCGATCGACCAGCAGCGGTGGGCCATCGATGGTGATCGTCGACTGTCCGCGATAGGGGGCGATCGTCGCCTCGACCAGCGCGGCCAGCTCGATCGCCTGCTGCTCGCCTGCCGGGGAGGCGAGCGAATGGGCGCGGCCCAGGGTCGCGATCCGCTCGCGCACATCGTCGGCCATTTCGGTCACGTCGTCATGCGAACGTGATGCCGCCGAGACGATGCCCGAGATGATCGCGAACAGGTTCTTCACCCGGTGGTTCATCTCGCGCAGCATCAGCTCGCGCGTCTCGGCAATGGCATATTCGGCGGTCACGTCGATCGACACGCCGACCATCCGGTGCGGCGCCGAAGAGGTCACGACCCGGCCGAAACCCTTGATCCAGCGTTCCTTGCCATTCAGGTCCAGCCGGAACGTCATCTCGAAATCGCCGCGCCCGGCCATCGCCTCGGCCAGCGCCAGCTCGACGCCGGGCCGGTCCTCGGGGATGATCCGGTCGAACACCTGATGCACCTGGTCCGCCGTATCCTGGGACGAAAAGCCGAACAGGTGGCGGCCCGTCTCGTCCAGGAAGATCTCGCCGGTGCCGCCGCGATATTCCCACACGCCGATGCCGCCCGCCTTGATCGCCAGGTCCAGCCGCTCGCGCTCGGCGGCGAGTTCGCGCTCCAGGCTCAGCGCGTCGGTGATATCGGTCAGCACCAGCGTCGCGCCATCGATCCCGTCGCCCTGGGTGCGATAGGGCAGGATGCGCAGCGACAGGGTGCGCCCGCCGTCGCGCGTCGTCACCCGCTGCTGCATCGCCGCGCCGCCGCCCGCGACCTGCGCCGCGCCGTCGAGATAGTCGGTCGTCGCCAGCCGGGTGGACACATCGGCCAGCAGCCGCCCCCGGTCGCTGGGCTGCAGCGGGAAGATGGCCCGCGCCGCCTCGGTATAGCTGCGGATGCGCAGGTTTCGGTCGAGCACGACCACCGCGAGATCGGTCGATTCGAAGAAGTTGCGCAGGTCGGAATTGGCGACGGTCAGCTGGTCGACCTTTGTCTTCAGCTCGTCATTGACGGTCGACAGTTCCTCGTTCGTCGATTGAAGCTCCTCGTTCATCGACATCATTTCTTCGTTGGAGCTTTTCAGCTCCTCATTCGCCGTCTCCAGCTCCTCGACCGTGGACCGCAGCCGGTGGCGGGTCAGGCGCAGCTCGTCCTCCAGCGCCTCGATATGGTCGTCACCCGGTTCCAGATCGGCGAGGTCGCTCGCCTCGACCGGACTGAACGGCGCGGAGTCACGGAACAGGAACAGCAGCGATCCGTCGGTCAGGGGGTCGCAGATCACCTCGACTTTCTGGACGCCAAATTCTGTCGTCACCGCCACGTCGCGCGCCGCGATCCGCTTGCGCGCGTCACGCGCCTGGCGGAGCATCGGGCCGATCACCTCGCGCAGGCCGGGACGGGCCAGCGTGATCGCACCCGATCCGCCCGCGCGGGTCACGGGGAAGTTGAAGTATCGGCTCAACCGCCCGAACGCGGCCAGGATGCCGCCGTCCTGGTCCACCACCATGCTGGGCGGGGAATAGCGGTCGACGATGCGGCGCATCGCCGTGCTCTCGTCGCCGCTGGACGACCCTCCGTCACGCTCGCCCCGCTCGCCGCGCCGACGCGGGCTGCGGCTCATGCCGCCGGGCAGGTCGATGGGGTAGGAGGGGGAACCCGGCGACCGTTCGAACAGCCGGGCATGGCCGTCGATCGCGGGGAAGAGATGGTCGAACCGGCCGACGCTCTCCGACGGTCCCAGGAACAGATAGCCGCCCGGCCGCAGCGCATAATGAAGCAGCGGCAGCACCGATTGCTGCAACCGGTCATCGAAATAGATCAGCAGGTTGCGGCACGATACCAGGTCGATCCGCGAAAAGGGCGGGTCCTTGACCAGGCTGTGGTTGGAAAAGCGGATCATGTCGCGGATCGGCGCGGCGATGCTGAACCGCTCGGCATGCGGCATGGTATAGCGTTCGCGGAGATGGGCCGGAATATCGGCCATGGCGGAGGCGGGATAGCTGCCCTCGCGCGCGATCTGGAGCATCTGTTCGTCGATGTCGGTCGCGAAGATCTGCACCGCCAGCGGCTGCCCGCTTTCACGCGCGGCCTCGGCGAACAACATGGCGATGCTATACGCTTCCTCGCCGCTGGAGCAGCCCGGAATCCAGATGCGGATATCCTCGTCGGGGTCGCGCTCCCGCGTCAGGGGTTCGACCGCCCTGGTGCGCAGCGTCTCGAACAGTTCGGCATCGCGGAAGAAGCGGGTGACGTTGATCAGCAGGTCGCGGAACAGGGCCTCGCACTCGTCCGCATCGCTCTACACCCGCGCCAGATAGGCCGAGCCGGTGCCGATGCCGAGCACATGCATCCGCCGCTCGACCCGGCGAACCAGCGTCGTCCGCTTATAGCCCGAAAAGTCGTGGCCTACCGCGTTGCGCAGCACCCGGCACAGATCGTCGATATGGTCGGCGACGACCTCGGCCTCCTGCTCCTTCGGATCGCCCGAACGGCGCGCGAAAAAGGCATGGAGGCAATCGAGGATTTCGCCGGGAGGCTTGACGAAATCGACCAGCCCGGTGCCGACCGCCGACAGGGGCATCCCGTCATAGCGCGCGGTTTCGGGCTTCTGGACGACGCTGACGCCGCCATTTTCCTTGATCGCGCGCAGGCCCGTCGTGCCGTCCGCGCCGGTCCCCGACAGGATGACGCAGGCGGCATTGGCCTGCTGGTCGCTGGCCAGCGACAGGAAGAAATCGTCGATCGGGCGGCGCAGCCCGCGCGGCTGGACGAAGTCCGTCAGCTCCAGCACGCCGCCGCGAATGGCGAGGCCCCGGCCGGGCGGGATGATATAGACGCGGTCGGCCTCGATCCGCTCCAGCCCCTCGCACTGGCGCACTTCCAGATTGGTATGCCGGTCGAGCAGTTGGGCCAGCATGGACTCGTGATTGGGGTCGAGATGCTGGACGACGACGAACGCCATGCCCATCGGCGCGCGCGCCGGAGTCAGCATCTCGCGAAGCGCCTCCAGCCCGCCCGCCGATGCACCGATGCCGACCACGGGCACGGGCACGATACCATTATCCTGATGGGTGGCGGTCTGCGGAGACTCTGCGTCCGCGCTCACGGAAAGGCGGCCCGGTCGAGGTCCGACAAGGTGAGCTTGGCTTGCGCGATGGTCGCGGCGGTGTTGGCGATGGCGGTCAGCGACCCCTCCAGCACGATGCCGCTTTCCGCCAGGATCGGGGTCAGCTTGCCCAGCGTGCGGCCCAGTTCCGCATCATAGGCGGCCAGCCGCTCGGGCTGTGAGCGGCTGACATCGAATTGCGACGCGAAAATATAAGGCATCTCGCCGCCCAACTGACGCAGCTTCGACATGTAGAGCAGATTGACGAAGGGCGAGCCGTCCTTGCGGAAATTGATCAGCATGGTGCGGACGTTGACCTGGCGATCATTGGCAAGGAATTCGCGGATACGCTCGCGCGCTTCGCTGTTGTCGGCATCGCGCTGGAGCATCCGGCAATTGCGCCCGACCACATCCTCGCTGGTATAGCCCGTCAATTCGCGAAAACCGTGATTGATGAAGATCAAGGGATTGTCATCGCGCGCGTCGGCCAGCGCCAGGGCGATGGGGGACTGGTCCAGATAAGCGGCCAGATGACTGGGAATTTCAATATCGTGCACGTAACCTGGCTCCATGACGCGCATTCGCATGGCGTCCTTCCCTCCGCAAGTGCCGTGACCCCCGGCGCCCCCCGAAAACTTCACATGGGTGAACCCTTCGGGGCACCATGACGTTCCCGCCGTCTTACGAAATCATTGCGACGGCGGAACGGGCGAAGCCGTGGTCGGGACGGGGCGCGGCCCCAGCCAGGACTGGCGGAAACGGGTCTGTTCGGGTGTCAGCGGCTGGCCGATCTTTTCGTTCGGCATCACCTCGATCGTCGGATCCTCCGCCAGCGTCAGGATGGTACTGCGCTCGCCCCCGCGCTGGCGATAGACGATGGGAAGGCGGTCGCCGGGCGCATGGCGCGACAGGATCGCGGTCCACGCCTGCTGGTCGGCGAGCGGACGGCCATCGATGCTGACGATCCGGTCGCCCTTGTCGAGCCCGGCATCGTAAAGCGGCGTGCCCGGCATGGTCGGTGCGGTCAGCACCATGCCGCCGTCGAGCGGACCCGGCATGCCGCCCGCCCAGGCTGCCTTCGGGTTCTTCTGGCGCAGGGTCAGTCCAGCCTGAGCCAGCAACGGCGCGAAGTCGGGCAGGCCGCTGGCGGTGATGCTTTGCGCGAAGAAGCGGTCGGCAAAGGCCTGATCGCCCGTCACCTGTCCCAGCGCGACGCGCAGATCGTCGGGGCGATAGCTGCGCTCGGGCTTGCCGAAGCTACGCCACAGCTGGCGCATATAATCGTCGAGCGACAGCTGCGGGAAACGTTGCCGCAGCTCCATGTCGAGCGCCAGCGCGATGACTGCGCCATACGGATAATAGGAGAAGAAGATGTTCGGGTTGGTCGGGTCGATCGACTGCGCCGCATCGACGAAGGGCGCGCGCAGGCTCATTTCCTGCGGCCCGCCATAGCGGCGCGCCGGGGAATTGATGAGCGCGTTCAATGTGCCCGACAGCTGGGCGATATAGTCCTGAACCGGCATCTCGCCCGCACGGACCACAGCCAGCGGGCCATAATATTGGGTGAAGCCCTCGGCCAGCCAGAGCGACGGCGTGGCGTTGGCGCGGGTGAAGTCGAACGGCTCCAGCTCGCCCGGGCGGATGCGCTCGACATTCCAGCTGTGGAAGAATTCGTGGCTCAGCGTCTGGATCTGCGAGAATTTGCCCGCCGCCAGCGAGCGCGCCTGGCTGATGACGGTCGAATTGCGATGCTCCATGCCGTCGCCGCTGATCTGCGGCATGTAATCGGCGAGGAAGGTGTAGGTGCCATAGTCATAGGCGGGCGTCTCGCCGAAGATGGCGATCTGCTGCGCCACGACCTTCTGCGCCATCGCGGCGAAACGGTCGAGATCGGCGGGGCTGCCGTCATGGTGGACGGTCAGGCGGATGGTGTAGGTCTTCGCCCCGTTCGCAACCGTCCAGTGACGCTCGTCCCAGGCGGACAGCTCGACCGGGCTATCCATGAAATATTGCAGGTCGCGGGCGGTGAAGACGGTCGGGTCGCTGGTCGGCGCGAGCTGCGTGGCGATCTTCCACCCGGCTTGCGGATGAAAGCGGACGCGGATCGGTCGTGCGTCCTGCCCCACCGCCCACAGGAAGGTCGCGGGGATATTCAGCCGGGCATGGGTCGGATCGATCTGCGCATAGGTGCCGTCGCCCCGGTCGCCGAACAGCGTGTAGCGCACCGTCACCGTGCCGTCATGGCCGACCACGGTCCAGCCGTAAGGATCGGTCCGCTCGACGGTCAGCGGCTTGCCCGCGCCGTCGACGGCAGACACCGAATAGACGTTCTTGGCGAACTCGTGCAGCGCATAGCGGCCGGGCGAGGAGCGGGCCATCTGGAAGCGGACGGGCGTGCGGTCCAGCCCGCGATAGGTGACGCTGACCTGCGCCTCGTGATGCTGGGCGCGGGGGAAGGCGATGTCATATTCGACCGGCGCCTGCGTGGCTTGAGGTGCGGGAGCGGTCTGCGCCGCGACCGGCTGCATCGCCGTGGAGGCCAGCGCCACCGCCGCCGTCATCGCC
Organism: Sphingomonas parapaucimobilis NBRC 15100; assembly: GCF_000787715.1. GTDB lineage: Bacteria > Pseudomonadota > Alphaproteobacteria > Sphingomonadales > Sphingomonadaceae > Sphingomonas > Sphingomonas parapaucimobilis. The sequence goes on along the minus strand of NZ_BBPI01000095.1, from coordinate 2,770 downwards.
AGAAACCGCATTCCATTCCCCTTCGTGTCCGTAAGTCCGCGACTTAGGCATGGAGACTGGCCATGGTCCACCGCTTTTCCGGGAAAGGGCTGATCCGCCGGGAGCCGGCCGAATCACTGCGCGGCCCGCCCCGCAGGGCTGGTCCAGTGATCCGAAATGTCAGGAAAATCTGGAGGCGCGACCGGGAATCGAACCCGGGTGCAAGGATTTGCAGTCCTCTGCGTCACCACTCCGCCATCGCGCCGTCGCCGCGCAAATGCTGGGGTTTTCGCCTCCCGTCAACACCCGAGTTCGCACTTTTCTGTGGATGGTTCGCACTTTCGCCATTTTAAGCACCGCGCACGCCCTCCATTTTTTCGACGGCCGAACGCGCGGCAATGCGCTGCGAGGCGTATTTCATAGCCATCTTGAATGTCGAATGTCCCAGCACCGATTCGATCTCGGCAACCGTGCAGCCTGCCTCCTCCATGCGCGATCCAGCTGCATAGCGGAGGCCATGGATAGATCGATCGTTGGGCATCTCCTTCATGCCGTAGAGCGCCTGCCTGATCGCCTGGGAGAGGCTGTTGGCGGTGAATGCCTTGCCGGTCACCGTCGTGCACACGACGACGCCTCGTGCACTCCGCCGCAGCTGCTCGAGATGATTGCGCAATGCCGTATGGCAGGCGATGTCGAGCATCGCGCCAGTCTAGCTTTGCCTGACGCGCACGACACCGCCCTGAAACTGCTGCCAGGTCATTCGCACGATGTCTTCGCGGCGCTGACCGGTATAAAGCGCAATCATCACAGGAGTGACCAAGTGGGGCGGGCAAAGCGATAGAAACAGCTCCACCTCCGCATCCGACCAGACGACGTATTGCTTCTTGCCACCCTTGGGCTTCAATTCCTTGATGCCCTTGGCGGGGTTTAGGCCTTCCGGCACCAAGCTGCTTTCATCAGCCCAGCTGTAGAGGCGGCTGACCATTTGCTTGATCTTGTGGGCCTTGCGGGTGTTCGCGGCGTGATCATCGCGAACGGCCTTGATCATGGCCAGCGTGGTGAAGCGATATTGTTGGTCGCCCAGCTCTTCGTCGATGAGGCGAAGGGTGTTCGAATAGTCCTTCTGCGTAGCATCCGCGAGGCTCTTGAATTCGACACTTCGCTCATACTTGCGGATCAGCCAGGCGAAGCTGCCCCGATCGACGGCGCCTGCGGGCTTGCCGATCAGTTCGATCAGTTCAGCATATTTGCGCAGGAACGGCCCCTCGCCGGGCGCGCCGGGCAGGGCAACCCGCCCCACGGCGGGATGCCGGAAATACCAGTATTTGCCCTTTTTGGGGCCATCCAGGTACTTCAGCTTCTTATCCCGGCCAGCCGCCGGCTTTTTAGCCGCGACCATTCCTACGCCGCGCGAGGAACGCGCGCTCCTGGTCGATGGCGGCACGGTCTGCGTCGGCGCCATCGATTATCTGACCGCCCATGCGATCAGCGAAGATGTCCAGCGACCGCCGGTCGTACAGAACCTTGCGGCCCCGTTCGATCGGCACGATCCCGAGCAGGCGGAACGTGTTTTTGCTCATGCTGTAATATGCGGCCGCCATGGCGATCGGCATCAGCCGTGGCCAGTCGGGCAGGTTTTTGCGGTTATCCATGATCACCCCTCACCCCGCACGGGGCAGCTAGGCTCACAGCCCTCCAAGGTGGAAGGAGCCGGGACGGCTATTGCGAAAAGGTCGTGGCGGCTGCCCATCAGTCTACTACCGCGAAACCGTTGAGCAGCCAGAGCATGCGGGTCCACGCATTGCGAAGACCCTGCCCGAGCGGCAAGACGATCTCCGGTAATTCGAAACCGGACATATCCGCAATATATGCGCCTTCGCTCTTCGGGGATCTCGTGGGCATGAAGGCGTTCGGCATGAGCCCGCCCTGTTTACTGCCCCCGCCGTGGCTGACGAGAATCAGATTGGCTTCGTCGAACTTTGGCAGGCGAGGCTTGAGAGTGCCACTTGCTCCCCATTCGTCGAGTTGCATCATGCCCGTCAGACGGTCGTACTCCGCATCGATTTCCGGTGTGATCAGGTCGACGCTGTCGCCAAGGATGTCCGCCATATTTCCGGCGCTGATGGCGAGCCGTAGTGCGACCAGCGTACCGATCTCCGACGGCGTGAACAGCCGGGTCTTTCCCGGCTGGACCGCCACGATGCCTAGCCAGCTATAACGGCTGATCCATCCAGCGATCGTGGGACGGGGGCGGGCGAGGATCGTCGATACCTGCCCCGCAGTGCAGATCGGCTGGTCATACTGGGGGATCATCATACCGTCGTTCATCGCGCAAACCCTTCCTGTTGACAGCTAAATAGTATTAACCTGTTTAGGGTTCAATAGGATCCGGCTTGGTGATGCCTTGCAAGCAGACGATTTGCGCCTGCCAGCCGCTGCGCATCGGCGAGCAACGCGCGCCGGTCATCCTCCCACACTTCCTCGTTTTGGAGTGCGAGCCGCAGCTTGTAGAGGACGGCCGCTTCGTGTGGTGCCGGATAATCCATGAGCGCCGACCGAGCTTGATCGAGATTGCTATAGAGCTGGCCAAGTCGATCGGACGGTATTTGGTACCAAGGCTCCTTCTCAATCCGGCAACGCCGTTCGTACCAATCATCTACCTCCTTCTGCTTCCCGCGATGCGGGTCGAAGGCCGGAAATGAATGATAGGTATGTCCCATGCGCACGGTCTCGCCATATGGCTCCCGACCCTTGGGATGGATGACGATTTGCATTGACGGCTTCGGTCCGG
>NZ_BBPI01000096.1 GCF_000787715.1 Sphingomonas parapaucimobilis NBRC 15100 | reverse complement strand
CCGCAGGACCGAGATGGCGATCTGTTCCGCCTGCGCGCGCTCCCTGGCGAAAGACTTCAACCTGTCGTGGTGGGTCCCGTGGAGTATCTGCGACCGACCCTGATCGTAGATCTTCTTAACGACCTGCGCCAAGGTCATCGGCTCGCCCGCTTTCATGACCTGATCCCCCGAATTCAGTCCGGTCAGGTGCGAGACCATGATCAAGATACCGCGATACTTTCCGCCAGCGCTCAGCACATCGAGACTGGTCCCGACCTTGGCAAGCGCGACCGCGTCACTCTCCTCACGGCAACCCTCCGCGAGCCAGTCGAGCGCCGTCGCCCACCGGCTGGCTAAGCCGGGATGAGGATGGCCGGACGGCTCTACGAGAGCTCGAAGGATCCCACCGATAGGGACGTGAAATGCAGCCATGCCATCCCACACTCCCCGGGCGACATCGAAAGGCACCAGAGGGTGGCGGTACAATCGCGAACCGGGAAGCCAGAGACCGCCGTTCGACTCCAGGATGCCCGAAGATGCTGCGAGCGGCGGCAAGCGCTCGTCGTGCAACGTCTGCTGCCGGAATTGCTCGGGGTCCTGAAAGTAGAGGGAGGTCGCGTCCAAGGCGGCCTTGCATACGATGCGGGCTAGTTTGCGCGAGAAGTGCTGTTCGAAGCCCCGGATCGTCACCGAGAGCACAGCTGGGCACCTGCGAATTACGTCGTAGATCGGCCCCGCCAACCCTGCCAGCTCGACCTCGCATTGGGGTTTCCCGAGCGCGTCCAGCACGATCTCCTTCCACCTGTGGTTGGCCGACGCCATGTTGAGGTAGTGATCCTTGGCACCCTCGGAGAAATCGACCGTGGCCAGCCAGTCCTTTCTGCTCGCGAACTTTACTGGCCCCAGGAGAACAGGAGCGATCCTCTCGAAGCCTTGCGTCCATGCCGGGAGATGGTGGGTGTAAACCTCGCCGGCTCCCTTCAGCCTGGATTCCACCTCGGCCCTGAGCACGCCGAGCGAGCGACCGTCGGCGTCCTGACCGACCTCGGTGAAAGCCCCTTCGGCGTGAAGGTCGGCGATCACCTGCGTCACGACCTTGGTGAACGCGGCGATCTCCACTCGTATCGCTGATGACGGACGACTCTGGAACATCTTCGTCGCGACGGTTCGCAAGATCGGGGTTGCTGCAGTCGTGAAGATACGCTGAGGCCCCGACCTAGCGGTCACGAAGGCAGGCATGCCGGAGCCTGCCAGCGAGAAGCGCTCGCTATGCGTGCGGTCTAGTTCCTCAACGAGCGCCAGTAGGTCGGACTTCAAGCTCATTCGATCACCCCGTCTGCCCACCGGCGCCCCGACCTTCGAAGCTGCGACATATCCGATCGCACGGGTCCGCGCCGCAATACCAGAGCCGCACTTGACCGTGTGCGACATCAAACGACGGTCGGCTGCATTCATCCGCACGTATGACTGCGGACGCTTTCACGTTCGTTCACAATGGCATGGTCAACCGCGTCAGGACCGAACGGGTCATGGGAGATGCGCCCAAAGGGAAGCCGCGCCTATGACGAGCCCTCAGGCGGCTGGGTGCACTCCAACCCGATCGCGAACACACCCATTCACGACGGCATTGAGATAGATGAAGCCGGCGGCGGAACGCATTACTTGCAGGTACGGACGTGTCGTAGTGCACGCGCGCAGATGAACGAAAGGTAGAAGTTGGGGACCGAGCACGACGTCCTGAACGTCCGACTCTAGGTCGAAGCGTTCTGCGTCACGGATACAACGTCAGTATCGCCACGATCGCCTTTTGCTAAATGTCTGTAATGAAGCGCTGGACTACGCGATCCCAGTCCACCTCCGGATAGTTAATCTTTTTGATGGCGTCGCGTAGCACCTGCATATCAGCGCCGCGCCCATAATGCGTGCTGACTGATCCATTGGCATGGCCGAACAACAGGTCAACTATTTCGGCGGGAGCCTTGCCCCGAATTGCCCGTTTGCCGGTGTGGCGGAACGAGTAGAAGACCAGTTCTTGATCGGATAGCCCGATACTATCCAGCAAGTCGTTCATCACCCGCGAAAGGCGCTGTGTCCGGCTGCCATACTTGTTGGTGTCCAGTTCCGGAAACAGCCATTCGGCATTCTCATTCCTTCGCTTGGCCACCAGATCGAGGAAGCCCGCCTTTATGAGGATGGGGTGCAGTGGGATATCGCGCTTGGCACTCGCGGTCTTCATCCGCTTGGCTGGGCCTTCCTGTTCTTCGCGGACGCGCAGGCGATCTGGCTCGATCGCGATGTAGGGAATGCCGTCGTAGGTCCTGATGTTACCTGGACGCAGCTTGCCCAGTTCCTCCAGCCGGCATCCGGTGAAGGGAGCCAAGAGCAAAGTCCAGGCCAGGGTGCTGCGTGCGACACCGCTCTTATTCGGAAGCTCTGCACTGAAGATTTTGACAAGATCCTGCGGTTCGAACGGCAGGCGAGGGTCTTCGATCTCGTTTTTTGGGAGGGACTTGACAGTCTTTGCTACGTTCTCGGTTATGACTTCGAGTTCTTCGACGGCATGATCGAGCATCACGCGGACGGCGGACAGCGCCTTGTTGACGGTTGCGGGCGCGAGTAATTTCAGCCCCTGCGCCTTGGCGAGTTCTACCTGCTCGAGCAGCGGAAGCGCGTTGATCGCCTTGCCTGCGCGCGACGGCAACGCCGCGCACGTCCGGCGATAGGTGCGGACCATCGACGCGGTGATGGTATCGACGGGCGGATCATTGTGCAGGCGGGCGAACCGAGCAATCGCGGTACGCCATTCGTCGACGAGCTTGGGCTCGCGGGGCTGGGACACAGCCCAATCCTCGAAGACCTTGGTAATGGTCGGTGCCGGAGCGTTCGACGAGGTTTCTGCCGACTGAAGGACTGCAGCCGTGTGATGAGTATTTGGCACCACGCCGAACGGAATTGCGGATGGCAGGATGCGCGTGCGGGCCGGATCGATCTTCGGCGTGCAGGCCTCGGAAAGCCTGTCAAGAAAGGCTTGGCCGATCGCTTCGTAGAGCGCTGGGTCGATTGGCTGGGCAATGCCGCTGTTGAACGCGATTGCGAGGATGGCCCAGTCGATCGGATCCAGCGACGGGAGAGTGGAAATCCGCCGTAGCGTTTCAAGCCAAGGCAGCGGGCTGAAGTCCGGCACTGCCTCCAGCATCGTCTTGCGGTCGCCGAAGTTTTGGAGGTCAGGCCGTTCCGGCGGGCTGCCGAAGTCATAGCGCGAACCGGGGTCATGGTCGGTTAGGCCGTGGGCGTGTTGGAAAGCACCGAATTCGAGCGACGCCAGTTTCTGCGCCATGCCTTGCAGTTGCTGGTCGCTGACGCCGTCAAGATAGGCGTCGACCATGGATCGCGCCGATCGGAGCTGCTGGCTGGCGAGGCTGCGCCGCGCTGCCGCAAGCTTCTGGTCGTAAACGATGGCATGCGGGTGATAGCGCTGGCGGGCTTCATCCGGATCGCGCGTATCGAGGGTCCGCTTGTACTCGCGCGACGCGCCGTCAAAGAACGGCCGAAGCGCCTCGGGAATGACCCGACGGAAATAGAAAATGCCGGTGCGAGGATCTTTGAAGGGAGAAGCCATGCGGATCACTTTGTACGCATCCTTTGTACACAAGGATGGGTAAAGCGTCCATGAAGGCCGTCAAAACCGCGCAAACCCGCCATTTTGGCGAGCGCTGGTGACCCCTACGGGAATCGAACCCGTGTTTCAGCCGTGAAAGGGCCGCGTCCTAACCGCTAGACGAAGGGGCCATCGGGTGGCGTGGAGGGGCCTCTAAGGGAGGGCTGCAAAACCGTCAAGCGCTTTTTTCAGTCGGCCCATGCGGCGTCCTCGACATGGAGTTCGGCGACGTCGCGGCCGGACCAGTCGTCGACCCTGGCGCGGCCGACCAGCCACAGGCGGCGGGTGCTGCCCGCGCCCAGCAGAGCCTGGCCCAGCGCGGTGTCGGCCTGGCGGAAGGCCATGGCTTTCAGGCTGCGGCCGTCGGCACCCGCGACGATGGCGCGGACGTGGTTGGTGCCGACCAGATCGGCGCGGATCACGCGGAACGGCCCGGCGGCGATGCGCGGGGCGGGCCAGCCCATGCCATAGGGGCCGCCAGCCTCCATCGCGCCGACCAGGCCGGGATTGACGCCGCCGGGGGCCAGTACCGCATCGACCAGCAGCGCGCGACCCGCACTGGCGCGCACGACGGCGTCGGCAAGGCGTTCCTCCAGGAAGTCGGCCAGTTCGGCGATGCGATGCGCCTCGACCGTCAGGCCCGCCGCCATGGCGTGGCCACCGCCCGCGATCAGCAGGCCGTGCTCCTTGGCCGCCAGGATCGCCGCGCCCAGGTCTACGCCGGAAATCGAGCGGCCCGAGCCCTTGCCCATCCCATGTTCGTCCACCGCGATGACAATGGCCGGGCGGTCGAGCTTTTCCTTCAGCCGCCCGGCAACGATGCCGATGACGCCGGGATGCCAGCCTTTACCCGACACAAGCGCGACGTGCCGGTCGCGGTCGACGGTGGTTTCGGCGGTGGCCTGCACCCCCGCCTCGATCGCGCGGCGTTCGTCGTTGAAATGGTTGAGCTCTTCGGCGATCGCGCGCGCCTCGGCGGGGTCGTCGGTGGTCAGCAGCCGCACGCCCAGATCGGCGCGACCGACGCGGCCGCCCGCATTGATGCGCGGCCCGAGCGCAAAGCCCAGGTCGGAGCAGGTCGGCGCGCGGGTCAGCCGGGCCGCATCGGTCAGCGCGGCCAGACCGATATTGCGCCGCTGCGCCATGACCTTCAGGCCCTGCGCCACGAACGCCCGGTTGAGGCCCTTGAGCTGCGCGACATCGGCCACCGTGCCCAGGGCCACGAGATCGAGCAGGTCGAGCAGGCGCGGCTCGGCCCGGTCGGAAAAGAAGCCGCGGGTGCGCAAGGTGCGGATCAATGCCGCGCCCAGCAGGAAACACACGCCGACCGCGGCCAGATGGCCGTGCGCCGCGCCCTCGGTCTCGTCCAGCCGGTTGGGGTTCACCACCGCATGGGCGCGGGGCAGTTCGGTGGCGCATTTGTGGTGATCGACGACCAGTATCTCGATCCCGGCGTCTTGCGCCGCCGCCAGCGGCTCGAACGCCTGCGCGCCGCAATCGACGGTGACGATCAGGTTCGCGCCCTCTGCCTGAAGGCGCAGCAGTGCCGCCTCGGTCGGGCCATAGCCCTCGGTCATCCGGTCGGGGATATAGGCGCGCGGGGACAGGCCCAGGTCACGAAGCAGGCGTACGAGCACAGCGGCCGAGGTTGCGCCGTCGACATCGTAATCGCCGAAGATCGCGACCGGCTCGCGCGCGATCACCGCATCGGCGAGGCGGGCGGCGGCGCGGTCCATGTCGCGGAAGATCGATGGATCGGGCATGAAGCCCCGGATCGAGGGATTGCGATGCGCCTCGATCTCGTCCGGCGGGCAGCCCCGGGCGAGCAGCAGCTGGGCGACCAGATCGTCATGGCCCAGGCCGTCGCGGGCATCGGCGGCCAGCGCACGCCAGCGCCAGGGCTGGCCCAGGATCGATTGGGCGACGCCGAGAACGTCGGTCATGGGCGGAACTTGAAATCAGGGAAATTCACGGCGATGCCATGCCACGGAGCACAGCGTCGCGACAAGGGCGGCGGCAAAGGGCAGCGGGGATCAACTGACCCAGTTGCCCTCGCGAAACCATTTGGTGATGACATATTTCGTGCCCTCGACCACGGGCATCCCCTCGTGCAGGGTCATCTCATTGGGGCTGCCGTCCGGCTTCATGTTGTTCCAGGCGAGCAGCAGGCCCCGGCGCGGCGCGACGCGGATGCCCGCCTGGGGGAACCATGTCGCCCCGCCTTCGGCCACGTCGTTGAGGTAGATCATCGCGGTCCAGGTCCGCTGTCCGCCATGGACGCGCACCTTTTCCCAATAGCTTTCGCTTTCGTGGAAATAGTCGTGATGGGCGCGGAACTGCTGGCCGGGGGCATAGCGCTGTCCCTGCATCGTCTCGCCCTGCTCGGGCGCGATGCCGAGCAGCGCGGCGATCGATTCGTCGATCGGCTGAACATCGGGGGACCAGCGCGCCATGTCGCAGCTTTCCGAGGTGCGGAAGCCGTAATCCGGCCGGTCGGACAACAGGGTCGAGGGCCGCCGGTTGGCATCGATCATCGCCATCAGCGTGTCGCACTGGGCCGCCGTCAGGAAGTCGGGATGATAATAGATCTGCGCCGTGTCGGTCGCCACGCGCGTCACCGCCGGGTTCGCATCGAGATGCCCGGCGACCGTTACCGCGAAACGAGCGCGCAAGGGCGAGGCGGCGGGGTGGCCCTTCGGCTTCCTCTGGAAGAACGACATGGTCGCCGATGTGCGACGATGCTTGCGGAAAGACAAGAGGGGAGGGACGCCTTGCACGTCCCTCCCGCCCCGGTCACCAGAAGATGTCGTAGACCACGTCGACGACCATCCCGCTGCGCAGGTCGACCAGCACCGCGTCGTTATAATAGCGCACCCAGCGGTACGAGCCGTAAGCGGGCGGCAGGCGATAGGCGTAAGGGTCGTCCAGCCAGTAATTCTGGCCGAAGAACATAGGCTCCAGGATCACCCCGCTGGAGAAACGCTGATAGCCATAGCCGCCATTGGGGCCGTAATAGCGCGGCAGGTGATAGGCGCCCCGGTTCAGCGAGCGCCAGCCCATCCAGTCATAGCGCCGGTCGCCGCGCCAGCCGCGATTCCACTGGTTCGCCCAGGCCCGGCGCTCGCCAAAGCCATAGGCCTGGTCGTGCTGGTCGCGCCAGTCGCCGAAGCTGCGGCGCCAGCGGTCGCGGTCGTCCCGCTGGCGCCGCTCGTCGTCGCGCCAGCGCTGATCCTGGCCCCGATCCTGCCACTGGTCCCGGCGGTCGTCTCGCCATGAGCCGGGGCCGCGATCCTGTCGATCGACGCGCACGCCGCTGGGACCTGGATCGGGTTGCGGCCTCGGAGTGGGCCGCGACTGATCGCGCCAATTGCCGCGATTGCCACCCCATGAACGCTCTTCGCCCGGGACTGGCGCGGGGGAGGGCTCGGGCCGCCAGCGGTCGCCACGACGGCCGCCATCGCGCTGCTCGAACCGGGGAGCGGGCTGGGGCGCACGGGGTGCCTCGGGATGGTCGGGGCGGAAGGCCGGGCGGTTTTCGGGGAAGGCTTCGCGATTGTTGAAGATCGGGCGACCCTCGCTCCGCTCGACGCGACCGGCAGGGCCGCCACCGGGGCCACCGGGGCCGCCACGCGGCGGGCCGCCTTCGGGGCGACCCTGCGGGCCGCGATCCATCATCGCCTGCGCGCTCGCCATGCCGGGCATCGCCCCTGCCACCATCGCGGTCGCCGCCAGCAGAGCCGCCATCCAATGCCTGTTCATTGTGCCCGTGTCCCATGTGTCGGCGCACGAGCCGACCCTGATCATGAAGGGTTTATGGCATGACGGCGTTGAGCGATTGCTGAACTGGCCTGTCAGCAACGGGAAAGAATCGGCTCGATGCGGGTTTACTCGTCCCGCATCGCGCCGGACACCAGCGCGGGTACGGCGCGGGCGGCATCGCCGGGATCGGTGCCGGGCATCGGCGCGGCGGGGATGGTCTCCTCACCACGGGCCGCGCGGGCGGCGCGCTGGATCGCTTCGACCAGGCGCGGATAGATGCCGCAGCGGCAGAGATTGGTGATCTGTGCGCGGATCAGTTCTTCGGACGGATCGGGATTCTTCCGGATCAGCGCGGCGGCGGCCATGACCATGCCGGGAATGCAATATCCGCACTGGCTGACATTGGCGGCGAGGAATGCCTGTTGAACGGGGTGCGAGCGGTCGCGCGACAGCCCCTCGATCGTGGTGACGACGCGGCCCTCGATCCGGCCGATCGGCACCTTACAGCTGCGGACCGCGCGGCCGTCGATATCGACCGTACACGCGCCGCAATCGCCCGTACCGCAACCATATTTGGTGCCGGTCAGGTTCGACGCGTCGCGCAGCGCCCAGAGCAGGGGCGTGTCGGGCGGCAGGCGATAGCGGATAGGCTGGTTGTTGACGGTGAAGCTGGACATCGCGGAAGCGGGCTTAGCCGATGCCGGGGCAGGGGGCTACCGGCCCAGCATCGGCGCAGCGCGGTCGAGCGCGAGGTCCGCGTCGGAAAAGCGGATCGGCGTGCGGACGCCCGGCACGGTCGATCCGTCCGGCCGTTCGGGTCGGATCGCCAGGCCGCGCGCAATCACCTGCGGGTCGGCAAAGGCCTGTTCGACCGTGTTGATCGGCCCGGCCGGAACGCCTGCCGCCTCCAGCGCCGCGAGAAGTTCGTCGCGCGGCCAGCGGGCGGTCGCGGCCTCGATGATCGGTGTCAGGGCGGCTCGATGTTCGCAGCGCAGGGCGTTGGTCGCGTAAAGCGGATCGTCGCCATCGATCCCGACGACGTGTGCGAAACGGCGGAACTGCGCGTCGTTGCCGACTGCCAGGATGAACCAGCCGTCGCTTGCCGGGAAGGCGGCATAGGGCACGATATTGGGATGTGCGTTGCCCAGCCGGGTCGGCGTCCGGCCCGAGGCGAGATAGTTCATCGCCTGGTTGGCCAGTACGCCGGTCATCGTGTCGAGCAGTGCCATGTCGATCTGCTGCCCGCGCCCGGTCTGGATCCGCATGTGGAGGGCAGCTTGGATCGCGATGACGGCATAGAGTCCGGTCATGATATCGGCCAGCGCCACGCCGATCTTCTGCGGCGCCCTGTCCGGTTCGCCGGTCAGGTCCATGATGCCGCTCATGCCCTGTACGATAAAGTCGTATCCGGCGCGCGGCGCATAGGGACCGTCCTGCCCGAAGCCGGTGATCGAGCAATAGATCAGGCGCGGATTTGTCGCCGACAGGCTGTCGTAATCCAGGCCATAGCGGGCAAGGCCGCCGAGCTTGAAATTCTCGATGACCACATCGGCGTCGGCGATCAGCGCGCGGACCTTCGCCTGTCCCTCTGGCGTGGCGAAGTCGGCGACGACCGACGACTTGCCGCGATTGGCCGCATGGAAATAGGCCGCGTCCTGTGTGCCGTCCGGGTTGGGAATGAAGGGCGGCCCCCAGCGGCGCGTATCGTCGCCATCGGGGCTTTCGACCTTGACCACCTCCGCGCCGAGATCGGCCAGCACCTGACCCGCCCAGGGACCGGCGAGGATACGGGCGAGTTCGACGACCTTCAGTCCGACGAGGGGAGCGGGTTTTGTCATCCTAATTCCACCCCATCGCAAGATGGGGAGGGGGACCGCGCCCGCAGGGCGTGGTGGAGGGGCCGGGGCATAAGCCCCTCCACCATCGCTGACGCGATGGTCCCCCTCCCCAAGCATAGCTTGGGGAGGATTGGGGAGGGGATCAAAACGCCGCGATCCCGGTGATGGCGCGGCCCAGGATCAGCGCGTGGACGTCGTGCGCGCCTTCATAGGTGTTGACCGTTTCCAGGTTCATCAGGTGGCGCATCACCTGATATTCACCCGAAATGCCGTTGCCGCCATGCATGTCGCGGGCGACACGGGCAACGTCCAGGGCCTTGCCGACATTGTTGCGCTTCACGATCGAGATCATCTCGGGCGCGAACCGGCCTTCGTCCATCAGCCGTCCGACACGAAGCGACGCCTGCAGGCCCAGCGCGATCTCGGTTTCCATGTCGGCCAGCTTCTTCTGGTACAGCTGCGTCGCGGCCAGCGGCCGCCCGAACTGCTTGCGGTCCAGGCCATATTGGCGTGCCGCGTGGAAGCAGAACTCCGCCGCGCCCAGCGCGCCCCAGCTGATGCCGTAGCGCGCGCGGTTGAGGCAGCCGAACGGCCCCTTCAGTCCCTCGACATGCGGCAGCAGGGCGTCTTCGCCGACCGCCACCTCGTCCATCATCACCATGCCGGTGATCGAGGCGCGCAGGGACAGCTTGTTCTCGATCTTCGGCGCGGACAGGCCCTTCATGCCCTTTTCCAGCACGAAGCCCCGGATCGCGCCACCATGCGCCTCCGACTTCGCCCAGATCACGAAGACATCGGCGATGGGCGAGTTGGAAATCCAGGTCTTGGCGCCCGACAGGACATAGCCGCCCTCGACCTTCTTGGCGGTGGTGCGCATCCCGCCGGGGTCGGAACCGGCATCGGGTTCGGTCAGCCCGAAACAGCCGATCCACTCGCCGCTCGCCAGCTTGGGCAGATAGCGATGCTTCTGTTCGTCCGAGCCGTAAGCATGGATCGGATACATGACGAGGCTGGACTGCACGCTCATCATCGAGCGGTATCCGCTGTCGATCCGCTCCACCTCGCGCGCGATCAGGCCGTAAGCGACATAGGATGCGCCCACGCCGCCGAACTCTTCGGGGATGGTGGGGCCGAGCAGGCCCAGCTGACCCATCTCGCGGAAGATGTCCGGGTCGGTATGTTCGTTGGCAAAAGCGTCGATGATGCGCGGCGCCAGCCGGTCGTCGGCATAGGCGCGCGCGGTGTCGCGGATCATCCGCTCGTCATCGGTCAGCTGGTCGTCGAGCAGGAACGGGTCCGCCCAGTCGAACTTGCCCATCGGGGACATTGGTTTCTCTCCTTATGTCCCCGCTTCTCGGGAAGGCGACGCGTTTTGTCCACCCCCGGTGCCTATTCCTCCCCTGCAAGGGGAGGGGAACCATGCGCAGCATGGTGGAGGGGTGTCACCCGTGATGAGGGCAGGAAACCTCGCCGACCTGGACACCCCTCCGACATGCCTGCGGCCTGCCACCTCCCCTGCAAGGGGAGGAAAGACCGGCTTACAGCCTGAAGCTGAGCGTCGCGCGCAGGTCGCGACCGGCCAAAGGCGCGAAGTCCTTCAGGACGCTGGCATGGCGGCGCGCATCCACGTCGAAGATGTTGTTCGCCGACAGGGTCAGTGTCGTCGGATTGACCGCGCCCCAGGGCTTCAACTGGACCGAGGCGTTGACCAGCGTGAAGCCGTCGGTCGGCGTTTCCAGGCCCAGCACGCGGGTCTGCTTGAAGCTGCGCTCCACCTCGACGCGCGCATTCACGCTCTCAGAGTGCGCTTCCAGCCCGCCGAGCAGGCGCAGCGGCGGGATGCGCGGGGCGGGGCCGGTGCCGATGATCTGGGCATGGACATAATCGCCCAGCAGGTCGGCATTGATCGCATATTGGCCGATCGTGGCGAGGCGCAGCGAGCCCTCCGCCTCGATGCCGTAATAGCGGGCATCGGCCTGGGCATAGGCGAAGCAGGGCAGGTCGACCTCGCGGCCCGAGGGCGCGGCGGCGGCTTCGCACGGACCCTGCTGGACTAAGGCGTCATAGATATAGTTGGAGAAGCGGTTGTAATAGGCCGAGGCGTCGAAGCTATAGCCTTCGCCATGCCCGTGGACGGTCGCCTCGATGCCCCAGCTCGACTCCTTCTTGAAGTCCGGATTGCCCAGTTCATAAGCTTCGGTCCCGGCATGGGGGCCGTTGGCGAACAGCTCCTCGGCGGACGGCGCGCGCTCGGTGCGCGACAGGTTCAGGCCCGCCCGCCAGTCGGGCGCGAAGCCGTAGCTGGCGCCGATCGAGCCTGAAAAGGCGTCGAAGCTGCGCTGGCCCCGGAAGAAGCGGTCGTCGCTGACGGCCGTGCGCGCAGTCAGCGAGGTGTGCTCGTAGCGCGCACCCGCCTCCATCTTAAAGGCGCCGCGATCCAGCTGTTGCAGGGTGAACAGGCCGACCTGCGCGGTGTTGTTGCGCGGCAGGAACGCCTCCTCGCCGCGCACATCAAAGTCGCGGTTGAAGAACTGGACGCCGGACGCGCCCTGCCAGCCGTTCCGCTTGGTCTGGACCAGTTCCAGGCGGCTTTCGATACCCTTGTTGTAGAACGCCGTGCCGACCTCGCCGCTCTCCTCCAGCTCGAAATGGCGATATTCGGCCGCCCCGGCGCGCAGGCGGATGCGGTCGAGGAAGCCGCCGCCCGTCTCGATCTCGCCGCGCAGGTCGAGGCGGTTCTGGACCAGGCTGAGGCGCGGGGCTTCGGGTTCCTCGCCCCCCGGCGTCAGGGTGTAGCGGACCGGCACGCCGTACAGGCTGTCATAATGGCTATAGGCGATGCCCAGCGATCCGGTGTCGGTGATCAGCGCACCGCCCAGTCCTGCCGTCCAGGTCTCGCTGGCGGTGTTGGGCAGGCGGCCGCGCAAGGACGCGATCGCGCCGAAGTCGAGCGGGTCATTGGGGGCCTGCGCCGCCGACGCCTGCGCCTCGGCACGGGCGCGGGGGGACAGGACATAGCCGCCGATCTTCAGGTCGTCGGTCTTCAGGTACGAGCCATCGGCGTGCAGCACGAACTGCTTGCCGACCGCGACATCCGCCGCGCCCGCCACCGAACGCTCGGTCGCGGCCGAGCCATAGGTCGCCATGCCTGACAGGCGATAACCCTTTTCCGGCACCGAGCGCGGGATGCGCGTGTCGATGACGTTGACCACGCCGCCCACCGCCGACGAACCGAACAGCAGTGCGGAGGGACCGCGCAGCACCTCGACCCGTTCGGCGAGCAGCGGGTTGATGACGACGGCATGGTCGACGCTGGTGTTCGACACGTCGATCGAACCAATGCCATCGGTCAGCACGCGGATACGCTCGCCCTGGAAACCGCGCAGCACGGGGCGCGAGGCGTTGGGGCCGAACGAGGTCGCCGACACGCCCGGCTGGCGCGCCAGCGTCTCGCCGATGGTCGGGCGGATCGAGCGTTCCAGTTCCGCGCCGGTGACGATCGAAGTGCCCGACAGCACATCGGCCTCCGACTGCTGGACCGGCGCGGTCACGACGATCTCGCGGCCGCGATTGGCCGCCGTGGCGTTGGTGGTCTGCGCGGCGGCGGGAGCGGCCAGCAGGCTGGCAAGCGCGGTGACGGACAGGCCGGACAGGAGAACGGGCTTGAACAAGGGACGGCTCCGATTTGTGATGCCATGCCGACTACAGTCTTGTTACAACATATCAAGGAAAAATTCATGAGCCTGTCATCCGTTCGCCGCGTCCAGGCATAGCAGGACGCGCAACCCGCGCGGTTCCGTCTCCACCGCGATGTCGGCGATCAGGTCGCGGCCGAGCGGAATGTCCGCCTCGGGCAGGGCGGCCAGCCAGCGGGTCAGGGCGGGGCCGGGCATGGCGTCGAGCGTCAGGACGATCACCGATCCGCTGAACGTCGCCGAACACCAGGGTTCGACCATGGCGACCGTCAACCGCACCGCGCATCCGGCGCGCGCCGCATGGGCGACCAGCGTGCGGGCCAGCCGTTCGCCGCGATCGGCGGGGCGGCGGCTGGAGGTGGTGCGCGGCGACGGGGCGCGCTCGATCCGGGCATGAACGGTCATGCGGTCTGTCCCTTGATGAAGGCGGTGACGCGCGCGATCATCTCAGGCCCCGGCTCGCGCCCCTTGCGCAGGTCGCTGACCAGCCGGGGATCGTTGACCGCCAGCCGCCCGAACTTCGTCTCGGGCATGAGGCTGGCCTTCAGATAGCGGTCGATCACTCCCAACAATTCCATGGACATTCTCCCAAAGTCCGATTCTTGTTCCTGTGTTCATGATCTGTTCTGATTTCCAACTTGTCTAGGAAAATTCCTATGCCTATATTCAGGAGTATGGCAGGCATGGACATCAGGACGACATTACAGGCGCTTGCGGCGGATGCCGGGGTCAGCCTGGCGGCCTTGTCGCGGATGATCGGCCGCAACGACGCCTATCTCCAGCAGTTCGTGCAGCGCGGCAGCCCGCGTGTGCTGGCGGAAGCCGACCGGCGGCAGCTGGCGGAGTTTTTCGGGGTGGCCGAGACGCGGCTGGGCGCGCTGCCCGAAACCGGACCGATGCTGGTCCCCCGGCTGGCGGTCGCGGCGTCGGCGGGGCCGGGGGCGACGGTCGATGACGAGGTGATGATCGGCGTCGAGGCGATCGATCGCGGGCTGGCGAGGCGGCTGGGGCTCAGCGACGGGGCGGCTTCGGTGATCCGGGTGCGGGGGGATTCGATGGCGCCGGGGCTGCTCGACGGCGATCATCTGGTGGTCGATCAGCGCGACGTCCGGCCCAATGCGCGCGGCGGGCTTTACGTGATCCGGGTCGGCGATGTGCTGATGGTCAAGCGGGTGCGGCTGGGGGCAGGGGGGCTGGTCGCGACCAGCGACAACCCCGCCGCGCCGCCGGTGCCGGACGGTCCGATCGCGGTGATCGGTCGCGTCGTCTGGCAGATGCGGCTGCCGAGCTGATCCTCCCCGCTCGCGGGGAGGGGGACCGTCGCGTCAGCGACGGTGGAGGGGGATTGCGACGAGGGACGACCTTTGTGGAAGCCCCCCCTCCGTCAGGCCTTCGGCCTGCCACCTCCCCGAACCGGGGAGGATTATGATTTACCTACCCCACCACCAGATCAGCAGCGCCACGACGATCCCGATCGCCAGACCGATCAATACCCCCATGGTAACCTCGCCGGTCGCCAGCCCCGCGACGATCCCGCCGACCACGCCCAACGCGATGAAGATGCCCCCGGCATGAGCGGAAGACTGGGGAGGGCGCGGTATTTGCGGGTCGTTCATGGCGCCATTCCTGCCATGCGCGGGGGCACGAAACCAGCCATCCATGGTCGAAACCGGGTTAACCATCTCGGGGGGTGGTTAAATTCATAACCTATGCTTAGGGGTGCCCTCCGAAGTTTCACGGCGCGGTTCCGGGGGGAGATTCCATGCGCGATTTTCGCGACGCTTATGTCGCGCCATTCCTGACCGGTCGAGATGTGGCGGACGCCGCCGAGATGATGGAAACCTTTGGCCTGGCGGCGAGCGGCGAAGCCGCTGCCCGCGCCGATCGCAGCCGCGACCAGGGCAATCACATCCATTTCTGTCGCTGGCGCCAGATCGAGCGGCTGATCGACCTGCTGTCCTGCCAGGAGGCGGTCGGCACCGTTCACTAGGTGTCTGGTCCCGGCATGTGGTCGATCCGGCCGATGGTGACGACCATGACTTCGGCCTTCACGGCGTCGTTTCCCTCGTCGACCGACCGGCCTCCGGTCAGAAGCGAAAGCGCAATTCCGCCAGCATGGTCCGGGGTTCGCCCGGGAAGCTGCCGCTTTGCAGCGAGAAGCCGGAGGCGGCATAGCGTCTGTCGAACAGGTTATCGACGCGCAGCATCAGCTCCATGATGCCCAGCGACTTGGTGATCGAGGCATCGAAGATCGTATAGGGCTGTACCGCCTGGCCCGACAGGCTGATCCGGCTCGACAGATATTCGCCACCAAAGCCGATCGCGGTGCCGATCGGGGCGACCTGATAACGGGTCCAGAAGCCGAGCTGGTGCTGCGGCGCATTGGCGAAGCGGTTGCCGACCGCATTGGTCAGCGACTGGCCCGCAACGGTGCCGGTGATCCGGGTGTCGTTATAGGCGTAATTGGCCATCAGCGCCCAGCTGGGCGTGATGTCGGTCGCCAGGTCGATCTCGATCCCCTTGCTCGTCACCTGGCCGATGGGGCGCAGCTGATCCTGCCCGTTGACGGGCGCAAGGCTGGGATCGACCTGAAGCATGTTGCGACGGACGATCCGATAGACCGCCGCATTGGCCTGGAGCCGCCCGCCCAGCAGCACCGACTTGACGCCGCCTTCGACCTGCCCGCCCGTGACCGGCGCGAAGGGGCCGCCCGCATCGGGATTCTGGTTGGCGGCGCTTTGCGGCTCGAAACTGCCCGACCAGCTGGCGTAGAGCGACACGTCCTTGCGCGGCTTGACGATCGCCCCGGCGCGATAGGTGAAGCGGCCGTCGCTGTAGGACGGGTTCGCGGTCACTCGCCCGGCGGTGGTGGTGGTCACCGCGTCGTCGAACTGGTCGTAACGGACACCGCCGACCAGCAGCAGCGCATCGGTGACGCTGACCTGATCCTGAAGATAGGCGCCCTTGCGCCGGGTGCGGGTATCCGTCTTGGCGAAGGGCAGGGCGGCGGCGCGGGCCACGTCGAGGCCGGTCGCGGTATAGACCGGCTTGCCGAGGCTCAGCGGCGTGACGCCCGAGCGCAGGATGCGCGAGTTGAGGATGCTGGTTTCGTCATACCAGTCGGCACCCGCCTGGAATTTGTGGACCATGCCGAACAGCGGCACTTTTGCGGTTGCGTTGGCCATGAAGGACAGGCCGTCGACGTCGCGGATCTGGTCGCGGAACTCGCGCGCGATCAGGTCGGAGCTGCCGCTCACGAAGCCGCGGGCCTCGTGATATTGCTGGGTTTCCGTCGCCTTGAAATAGCGCGCGCCCGCATCGAAAGTGATCGCGTCGCCGATCGCGGTGGCGTAGCGCGCCTGATAGGCCTGCGACTTCAGATGGAGGAAGTCGGTGGGTTCATTGGCGTTCCAGCGGATATCGCCCAGGAAATTGCCGTCATTGTCGACCGGCACGCCGCGCAGCCGATTGCCGCGCAGGAAATTGTCATAGACCGTGGCCTGCACGGTCAGCTTGCCGCCCTGGTTGGTGCGGAAGGACAGGCCGCCATCGCCGATCAGCGACGTGTTCTTCGTATTGTAGCGAAAGGGCTTCATCGCCTCGTAGAAGCCGCCCAAGCGATAGGTGACGACGCCGTCCGCATCGACCTTGCCCGTCGCCTCCGACGAAAGGCCCGCGCGATCGTAATTGCCCAGCGTCGCGACCGTGCGCAACGCACTGACCTCGCTGGGCGTCTTCGAGACGTAGTTGATGATGCCGCCCGGCGATCCGGGACCGAAGAACAGACCTGCGGGTCCCTTCAGCACCTCGACCCGGCTGACGGTGAACAGCTGCGGCACCGAGAAACCGATAAAGGGATTGCCGCGCTGACCGTCATAGAAGGACTGGTCCTGTCGAAAGCCGCGAAAGGTGACGCCCGCATAGCTGAAGGCGCTGACGCCCGAGATGTTGCGATAAAGATCGGTCGCATCGCGCGCACCCTGGTCGGTGATCAGGTCCTCATTGATGACCTGCAGCGCCTGCGGAATGTTCAACGGATTCTCGGCCACCTTGCCGACGGTCGTCGTGTCGACCCGGTAGAGATGCTGCGCGCGCCCGGTCACGACGATGTCCTCGCCAGGGGGAGGGGTGTCCGCGATGGGGTCCGTCATCGCCGCCATGGCGGGGGCACAGATCATCAAGGCGGCCAGGCTGGCCGCACCGTTCAGGACATTCATCGCTTAACCCACTTATCGCTATCGACTCGCATTAACGGCCATAACGTCGGGGCGCAACCATGGTTTGCGGCGGCGCCGCGAAGGACTCGTCAGCCTTGCAACCAGTCGCGCAGCAACATGGTCACTTCGCCGGGGCGCTCGATCGGGGCCAGATGGCCGCAATGGCGGATCTCGTGGAAACGCGCTTCCGTGATGCGGTCCGCCAGCGCGCGTGCGTCGGCGGGCAGGCAGATGCGGTCGCGATCGCCCACCGCGACCAGCGTCGGCACCCGCACCGCCGCGATGGCGGGGGCGATGTCGGGGCGCGCGAGCAGGGCGCGTTGCTGCCGCTCGAACACGGCGGCCCCGACGCGCTCGGCCATGGCCTGCACCGGGCCGCTGACGATCGGGGTGAGGGCCGGGTCGGCATGCGGCGCGGTGGCGAGCAGGCCCTGGTCGGCGACGGTGCGCGGGCGCATCTGCATCGAGGCGCGGGTGCCGAACAGCGCCACCCGCTGCACCCGGTCGGGGGCCTGGCGGACGATCTCCAGCGCGACATAGCCGCCCAGGCTGACGCCCGCGACCGCGAAGCGCGGCGGGGCATGGGCCAGCACGCGCGCCGCCATCGCCTCCAGCGTGTCGTCGACGGTCAGGTCGCCCAGCATCGGATGGGTGATGTCGCTCAGGTCGACGACCTGTCTTGCCCAAAGCTGTCCGTCGCATCCCATGGCGGGCAGCAGGACGAGGGGCGGCGCGTTGCGGATCATGGCTATGTCTCCCGAAGAATGAGGTTGCGCGGAGGCGTCAGGCGAACAGGGTCAGGAGGCCGCGCGACGGGTCGGTCAGTCCTTCCCAGATCATCTTGCCCGCGACCCACAGGATGACGAGCAGACCGATATAGGCGAGCCAGCGATAGCGCTCGATCACGCGCGCCAGGACATTGGCGGCGAGGCCCATCAAGGCGACCGACAGGATCAGGCCGATGGCGAGGATGCCCGGATGGTCGCGCGCCGCGCCCGCGACCGCCAGGACATTGTCGAGGCTCATCGAGATGTCGGCGACCGCCACCGCCCAGGCGGCGGCCCAGAAGCGGCGCGGGGCCTGTTCGGCGAGGGGATCGTCTTCGCCCGCGCCACCGCGCAGCTCGCGCCACATCTTCCACGCGACCCAGACCAGCAGCAACCCGCCCGCCAGCACCAGCCCGACGATCTGGAGCAGCTGCGTCACCACCAGCGCGAAACCGATACGCAGGACCAGCGCGGCGACGATCCCGACCAGGATCACCTTGCGCCGCATCGCCGGGGGCAGCCCCGCCGCCAGCGCGCCGACGACGATGGCGTTGTCGGCGGCCAGCAGGACGTCGATCATCACGACCTGGGCAAAGGCGGCGAGCGCGGCCGGAGAGCCGATCGCGGCGAAGTCGGCGACGATATGCTGCCAGAGCGTTGCCATCGGATCAGCCCACCAGCGGGAAGGCGAGAACCGCCATCCCGACCAGCGTCATGACCACGCATACCACGGCGGCGGGAACCAGCGTGAAGCGCTGGTGATCGGCGAGATCGATGCCCGCCAGGCTGACCAGCAGATAGGTGGACGGCACCAGCGGGCTGAGCAGATGGACCGGCTGGCCCATCAGCGAGGCGCGGGCGATCGCCATCGGCGATACGCCGTAATGCGCGCCCGCCTCGGCCAGGATCGGCAGCATCCCGAAATAAAAGGCGTCGTTCGAGATGAAGAAGGTGAAGGGCAGGCTGAGCATCGCGGTGATCGGCGCCATGTACGGCCCCAGGACCGGCGGGATGAAGCCGACGACTTCCTGGCTCATCGCCTCGACCATGCCGGTGCCCGACAGGATGCCGGTGAAGATACCGGCCGCGAAGATCAGCGAGACGACCGACAGGACATTGCCCGCATGGGCGGCGATCCGCTCCTTCTGCTCGGCGACCTGCGGATAGTTGACGATCATGGCGATGGCGAAGGCCAGCATCATCAGCACCGACAGCGGCAGGATGCCCGACACCAGCCCGGCGATCAGCGCCAGCGTCAGCGCGCCGTTGAACCAGCGCAGGTGCGGGCGGCGGGCCTCGGGGAACTGCGACACGGCCATGCCGGTGAAGGCGGTCGGTTCGTTGGCCTTCACATGGCCGATGCGGCGGCGCTCCTTGCGGCCGAACCAGATCGCCAGGCCGATCAGGAAGGCGAGACCTGCGATCATGCCGGGGATCAGCGGCAGGAAGAGGGTGGCGGGATCGAGCTTCAACGCGCTGGCGGCACGCGCGGTCGGGCCGCCCCAGGGGGTCAGGTTCATGATGCCGCTGGTGCTCATGAGCAGGCAGCACAGGTACAGCCGGTTCATGTCGTACCGCTTGTAGAGCGGCAGCAGCGCGGCGATGGTGATGATGTAGGTCGTCGACCCGTCGCCATCCAGGCTGACGATCGCGCACAGCACCACCGTGCCGATCAGGATCGCCATCGGATCGCCATGGACCACCCGCAACAGTCGGTTGACCAGCGGATCGAACAGGCCGGTATCGGTCATGATCGAGAAGAACAGGATGGCGAACAACAACATCACGCCGGTCGGCGCGAGGTTCTTGATGCCGTCGATCATCATGTCGCCCAGGCCGGAGGCGAAACCGGCGATCAGCGCGAAGGCAGTCGGCACGACGATCAGCGCGACGAGCGGGGTCATCCGCTTCGTCATGATGAGCGTCATGAAGGTGGCGACCATCAGGAAGCCAAGCAGGGCAAGATCCATCGAAGGATGCTCCGGGGAAGGAGGAAAGGACGTTTCGAGCGGAATGACGGGAGGCCGATCCACCCCTCCCCTTCAGGGGAGGGGCCGGGGGTGGGGCGCTTCCCGCGAGCGCGACGCTTGTGGA
>NZ_BBPI01000097.1 GCF_000787715.1 Sphingomonas parapaucimobilis NBRC 15100 | reverse complement strand
TGCGCGCTCGTCTAATAGCGAGTTTCCAACTTCCGGCTTTCGGGTCGGCATCGCCTCGTCAACAGGGGCGATGCCGTCGGCTGGGGAAGCCAAGCATCGCCCGACACGGGGGTGCGTATGGTTGCGGGAAACAGCCGCCAGTGGCGGAAGGCTTTTCAAACGACATCGGTGATTTCGGCGACAATCCTGCTCGCCGCCTGTGGCGGTGGAGGCGGTGGCGTCGCTTCGTCAGGGTCGATCCCGACGCCTGCACCCACGCCGACGCCCAGCCCGACACCAACGCCTTCTCCCACACCGACCCCGCCGCCCAGCGCCGCGGATAGCGCCGAGTATAAGGCGTCCGCCGCCGTGGTCGGTGCGAAAGCCGCCTATGCCTACGACAAGGGCATCACCGGCAAGGGCGTGACCATCGCCGTCATCGACACCGGCATCGCTACCACCAGCGCCGAGTTCGCCGGCCGCATTTCGCCCGACAGCAAGACGTTCGAGAGCCGGATCGCGCGTTGCGCTACCTGTGCGCCGGAGACGGTGACCTTCCCGCTCGACGATGTGCAGGGTCATGGCACCGAGGTCGCCTCGGTCGCACTCGCCGCAAAAAATGGCTCGGCCGTGCACGGCGTTGCCTATGACGCGACGCTGCTCGCGCTGAAGGTCGTGGCTCCCGATCTCGAGGGCGTCACCGCGACATCGGTTATCAAGGAAGGCAGCGGCGCGGACGCCGCCAGTATCGCCCCAGCCATCACTTATGCCGTGGAAAAAGGGGCGTTCGTCATCTCGATGAGCCTCAATGGCGAGCATAGCGGCCAGATCGCCGCCGACGAACGCGCCGCGATGGACGGCGTCGTCAAAGCCGACCGACTGCTCGTGCAGTCCGTCTCCAACTTCGTCGACGACAAGAGCGCTGCGCTTGGCACGATCACGCGCAACCTCGTCGGCAGCAATTTGGAAAAAAAGGACAATTTCCTGTTCGGCATCCGCGTCGACAGTGCGCTGCGCCCGCCCAGCGGCAACGGCCTGCCCGGCGATCTTGCCGACCGCACGCTGGCGGTGGTCGCGACGGACGTCAGCGTCGTCGGCAAGGACGGGCAACTGACCACCGTCACCGGCAACAGCTTCGCCGCCCCCGCCATCGCCGGGGCGGCTGCGCTGCTCAAGCAATATTGGCCGCAACTTGGCGGAAAGGCGATCTCGCGCATCCTGCTCGATACCGCGACCGACCTTGGCGACAAGGGTGCAGACCAGATCTTCGGCGTTGGCTTGCTCAACATCGAAGCTGCGATGAAGGCGCAGGCGCCCACCAGCGCCTTTGCCGCTGTCGACATGGTGCTGGCGCGGTATTCCTCGCTGAGCCTGTCGGGCCCTTTCGGTAATGGCGGCCAGTTGTCGGATGCCGTCACCCGGATGACGGTGTTCGACCGCTATGGCCGCGACTTCGCCATGACCGGCAGCGCCGGGCCACGGGTTCGGAGTTCGGGGTTGCTGGCGGGTGCCATGCTGGGGGCGATCGATCCGCCGTGGCTGGCCACCACGGCCAGCGACATGAAACTGGGGTTCGCCTCCGCATCCGCCGGGCCATGGGCCGCGGCGCGGTCCAGCCGCCCGGCCACCTTCGCCTTCTCGCCCGCTGCGGGACAGACCGTCAGCTTCAGCGCCAATGTCGGGATCGGGCAAGGCGCAGGCATCGCGGGTTCTGCCCTGCGCGGTGTAGTCGCTGCACCGGTCGGCACGTCATCCTCATGGAGCGGCGATGGCTGGTCGGCAGGCTTTGCCTCCGGCGCGTCACGCGACGGCCGCTCGGCTTTGCGCAGCGTCACTTTCGCATCGCCAATGGGCCTCGGTGTCGAGCTATCGGATCTGACCGAACGTGGCCAGGTGCTCGGCCTGCGCGGCTCTGCAGGGTTTGCCCTATCCGGCAGCCGGACGACGCTGGCGACGCTGACGGCCAGCCGCAGCGTTGCTGGCGTCCTGCTATCGGCGCGGGCCACGGCCGCCACCACCTGGGTCGATGGCGGATCGGACCTGTTGCGCTTCACCGGCCCGATGACCGGGACCGCCTTCGCGCTCGACGCGGCGCATCGCCTCGGCGGCGGTACGATGACGCTCGGGCTGTCCTCGCCGCTTCGGCTCGAGCGCGCCCGTGCGGTGGTCGAGGCGCCAGTCGCCTATGACCTGATAACTGGCGTGCTCGCCACCCGTCTTACCAGCGTCGACCTGACACCGACCGCAAGAGAGATGGATGTCGAGCTCGGCTGGTCGGCTGCGCTGTCACCCAGCTCGTCGCTGCGGCTCGGCGTCGCCCACGCCTTCGACGCCGGCCACGTCGCCGGCGCGCAAGACACCGCAGGCTTTGTCGCGCTGGTGCTGCGATGAGGCTCGCCGTTCGGGCTCGCTCGCCACCGGCAAGTCCAGCCCGCCCGTAAAAACATTCTCCCCCCTCACGGACCTGCCACGCCGGGACGCATCTCGGCGAACGAACCCGCACGTCCGGAATACAAGGCCATGACATGATGACGAAAATCACCGCCACCGCTGCGCTGGCGCTGCTCACCGCCTGCGGATCGGCCTCGGTTACCGAGCAGGAGGCCGCCGCGCAGACCAGGACGGTCGCCGCGCCGCTGACCATCGCAGGCATCCGCATCGGCATGACCGCGCTCGACGTGCAGGCGACGCTTGTTCGTACCGGTTGGAAGATCGAGACGTCGGCAGGCGAGGATTGGGTCGCGACCGTCGACCATGAGGCCAAGCGGCAGCGGGGTGTCTTCCCGATCGAGGAACCGAAGAACGGCATTGCGGTGCTGAATGCGACGAAGGGCGACGAGCGCCTGACCGTCGAATTCCAGCCGGTGCCGAACGGTGATGCCGTCAAGCTCGTCCGCTATATTGCCCCTGCCGCCGGACGGACGCCCGAGCAGATCGCCGCCGAGATGGTGAAGCGCTATGGCAGGCCCGGCGCCTCGCAGGTTGCCGCCTCCATCTACGAGGCGAGTTGGTGCACGGGCGGCGACCCGTGCCGCCAAATCTGGGGCAATATGCATCAGGGGCTTGCGGCCAAACTCGATGTCTACGGCAAGCTGAACATTTCCCTCTCGCAAGGCGTGGCGGCGGAGCGGGCATGGCAGAATGCGGTCAGCCGTGCGGTCGGTAGAGGTACGGGCCCGAAGTCGTCATTCTGACGAGCCCTACCCAAAGGCGGTCAGTTCGATGGACGGGGCGCTGGGTCGTCCCGTCCATCGCCATCGATCGATGCGGATCGATGCCTGTAGCGACACCACAATTCCACGCTGTTCATTGCCCCAGCGTTAGGGCCCAGCGTGCGGAGAAATCCGCCCAATCCTCTGCCCACATGGCATGCTCGCTTTCGGCAAGGTCGGGATGCGTGGGCCCCCACCCGGACGCCCGGTGGGTGCGACCAAGCACGATGGCGTGGGCATGCGGGGCTTCCTCCGCCAGCTGATCGCACGGCGCGTGAGCGACCACGAGACTGGTCAGGCGGCGTTCCCGGCCGAGCCGCAATGCCACGTAGGACAGCACCGCCCCGAACGCGTCATGCACGGGCACGTCACGATCGAACGGGAAGGTGAAGACCGCGCCCAGAAGCTTCTGGTGCGGCTGGACCGCCGCGTCGTATTCGCTGAACAGCCGTTCGAACGACCCGACATCTGGCACGCCGGGCGCCGGGATGATCCGGTAATCGCGGGCCGTCACCGGCCAGCCGCACGCCGTCCTTGGCGTATCCTTGCTAGGTTTGACTGGGTTAAGCTTTGCGAACGCGATCTGGCTCATTGCATTGTCCAGCCCGCTACGGCGCGGCCGGACGAGGCCAAAGCCGATGCCGCGGCCGGCCTCGGCGCGAACATCGAAAAGCCGGTCGGCGACGGCGCCAGGCGCCAGCCATTCGGGAAGCGCGGTCACTTCGTCTTTCCCGCGAAGATGTCGGACAGAAGCGCGCGACCGTCGGCCAGTCCCGCTCGCCGATCCACCTCGCTATCCCATGGCGCGCATTCGCAACCGCGAAGCCCTACCGGCAGCAGGGCGAAGGACGTGCTGCCCGGCTCCGGGGGCACGAAATGAGATGGCGCCCCGGCACCGAGGAAGAGGCTCAGTCCGGATGTGTAAACAGGATCGTTGCCGGCGAGCATGACCGCGAAGGTAATGCCGTCAAAGTCACCACGCGATGCGAGTGCGATCAGCACATCGGTGTCATATGCTCGGGCGAGCTCCTCGACATCTCGGCGGGCGGGCGGCACGATCGCCGGGATGATCAGCAACGATGCCGTCGGCGCGTGAAGATAGTGCCGCAGCCGAGTGGCGGGTATTGAACCCGCATCCGGATCGATAGGAAATCGCAGCCCGGCGAGACGCGCAGGGGTCAGGGCGGCGGCGATCGCAACCGCCTCCAGTGTCTTGATGTGCATGGTCGACTTCTATCTATGGGGGCCGCGGGCTGTTCGCGGCGATCCTCCCTGGTCATTTCACCTCTCGGCTCAGCCGATCCGCTTCCCCCACCTTTCATCATCGACCTCGCCGCCATGCGGCGCTCTGGTGGTCTTTGGCGGAGCATGCCCCCGGCCATGCGACCGGTCCCGCCTTCCGGAGGCACCGTCATCGCGGTGCCGGCGGACCTGGAGGCGACGCCTCCACCAGGAGCGCATTGCGCTCCCGGCGCGGACGCGCCGACGCAGCTAAAATGACACAAATATGAAATGCGACATTTTAGCGGTATTGCGCCGCAGTTTCTGTGCGGCCCCGCATGGGGCCGGTCTGCCTTCTTCTGTGAGGGCGCCCACTTCTTTCTGTGAGCTTTCCTCCATCATTTTGTGAGGCTGTGCGCGCCGCCCTTACGGCGGCGTTTACCGCGTGTGAGGGTCTGCAAGGCTATGCTTGCATGGTGTCGCGAGCGGCGAGCGTCGGCCGTCCGCATCGATGGAGCGTCGAGGATGGATCTGAATGCCCTGCTGACCCCGGCCGAGCTGGAAGTGTATCGGCGTCACATGGCGGGCGGGCAGTACGGTGACGGCAGCCCCGAACAGGAGAAGGCCGCCGCCGCGAGCATCACCAAAATGCTGGAGCTTCTGGTGACGGAGGCGGGGCGCAACGCCGTTGGAGCCCTGGGTCCCGGACGCGGCTCGATCCTATCGGAGCTGATCGCGGTACTGCTCGGCCCAGCCCCCGATCCGCAAGCCTGGATCGAGGCCATCGCCCGTGGCAGCTTCGACCTCACCGGGTACAAGGCCTATGGCAAGCGGCCGAAGACGATCGACGGTAAGCAGCCCGCGATCGGATCGCCAGGTAATTTCCTGCCCCGTCTGCTTGAGCGATACCAGAAGGCGGCGGGCCATCGTCCGCCGAACGCACGAGAAATTGCCGATCTGCGGACCGCGCTGGGTATCCTGATCGCGACGTCGCTGCTCAAAGAACTGCACAACGTCACCAATGAACGGGCCGCACTCGGCAGTGCTTGGCCGCTCGTCAGCGCCGTCTCCGGGCGACAGCATGCGGAACTCCGTCGGTTCATCGCTGGCTATGGAGACGATCCGTCGTTTCGACATCAGCTCGCCGCTGACATCCAGCGTTCGGTGATCGACTGGGCGAAGCGCCATCCGGGCAAGGTCCTGCCGAAGAACAAGCAGGTAGACAGCCAGGCACCGCAGACCGACATCGAGCAGCATTTTGCCCATGAGGCGGAATCCGAGGAGCGACGCAAAAACGCGCTGATCGCGTTCGGCAAAATCCTGTTGTCCGGCGACAGCGAAAACGACGATCCAACGATTGATGCCGTGCTCGGCACTCTCCGTGACGAACCGGCTTACGCCTGGCTGCGCGACATGCCGGGGCACCCCGTGGCAGCAGATTATCCCGGTGGCGAGTCACCCATGCCAACCGAGCTGCTGCGGCGATTCATGCCGGTCGCCGCTGGCCCCAGCACGACCGAGCAGGTTTTGGGACGCGCTGCCATGGCGCCCATCGCGATCATGTCGCCACGCCCTCTACGGCTGACGGAAAGCGAAATGATCAACAAGCGGCTCGATGATCTGGCGCGGTCCATTCACAGTCACGTCGAGACAAAGGGCCTGCCGCCGATGGAAACCCCCATCGCGCATCTGCCGATGTTCGAGGCGAGCGTCTGTTACTGGTCGCTCAATCCGGACTGGGAAGCCCGCCAGCCTTGGGAGGCTATCGGCTTCAATCTCCATGCGCCATCCCCGGAGGATGAAGACGCGGCCTACCGATTGTGGGACATGGTCACCAGCCGTGCGGAGACAAAGCGAACCATCTGACGACGTCGTCGCGGCGCTAGGGATATTGGCGTCGCGGCTGGTGTTACCTATTGATGCCTTTTCGCTTTTTTGCCTCCGCGGCCTGCTCGGCCCTGCTTTCAACCACTGCGGCTGCCCAAACGGTGCCGTTCGGCGCCGATCTGGAGCGGTTCGCCTATCCGGCCCCCGTACACTGGTTTGAGGCCAATTCGCAGGGCCATCCGGTTCGCATGGCCTTTCTCGACTGGCCGGCGACCGCCGCGCCCAACGGCACGACGGTCGTCCTGCTCCACGGTAAGAACTTTTGCGCCGCGACCTGGGGAGACACCGCGCGCGGGTTGGCGGCGGCGGGCTACCGCGTCATCGCGCCGGACCAGATCGGCTTCTGCAAATCGTCCAAGCCGAGTGGCTATCAGTACAGCTTCCACGCCATGGCCGCGCTGACCGCCGCGCTGCTCGACCGGGCCGGGGCCGGCAAGGTCGTGCTGGTCGGTCATTCGACCGGGGGCATCCTCGCCACGCGCTTCGCGCTTCTCTATCCCGAGCGGATCGCGAAGCTGGTGCTGGTCAACCCGCTCGGCCTCAACGACACGCTGAGCGAGGGCGTGCCCTATAGCGACCTCGGCAAGCTGCGCGCCGAAGAGGCGAAGACGGATGCGGCGTCGATCAAAGCCTATCAGCTCCGCAACTATTATCATGGGGCTTGGCGGCCGGCCTATGACCGCTGGGTCGCCATGCTGGCCGGGCAATATGCCAGCCCCGATGGTGACACGGTGCGCGATGCACAGGCCCGTCTGTCCGATATGATCCAAACCCAGCCAGTTGCGGCCGAGCTGCCGCACTTAGCGGTCCCGACCACGCTCATCATCGGCCAGCGCGACTTGACGGCCTTTCGGGCCAACAGTGCGCCCGAGGGCCGGCGCGCCCGCGTCCGCACCGTGCCGCAGGCCGCCGAGGAGGCGGTGAAGCGTATCCCCGGCGCCCGCCTGATCCGCCTGGACGATCTCGGCCATTCGCCGCAGGTCGAAGCGCCCGCCGAGTTCCTGCAAACGCTTCGTTCCGCGATCACGCCGTGAAGCGATATGCCTGCGCGCTGGCGCTCCTCCTCGCCAGCGGTTGC
The DNA here is from genome assembly GCF_000787715.1 of Sphingomonas parapaucimobilis NBRC 15100. Taxonomy (GTDB): domain Bacteria; phylum Pseudomonadota; class Alphaproteobacteria; order Sphingomonadales; family Sphingomonadaceae; genus Sphingomonas; species Sphingomonas parapaucimobilis. Next base: position 71,676 of record NZ_BBPI01000097.1, on the reverse strand, counting down.
GATGCTGCACCTGCGCCACGGCAAGCCGCCATGTCTCGCCCGGTCGAGACGCGCGGTTTGGACAGCGCCATCCTGGCCGATACCGTTGCCCAAGCCAGCCGTCTTCCCCGGCTCCGCTCGCTGCTGGTCCTCCGCGACGGACAGGTGCTGGCGGAACACCGTTTCAACGGTGGGCCGCCGCTCGACCGACCGGTCAACATCAAGTCCGCGTCCAAGTCGGTCCTGTCCGCTCTGGTCGGCATCGCGATCGCGAAAGGCGCGCTGACCGGCGTCGATCAGCCCGTGCTGTCGGTGCTCGGCAGCGATGCGCCGCCCGATCCCGACCCGCGTCTTGCCCGGCTGACCGTCGAGGACCTGCTGACGATGCGCGCGGGACTGGAGCGGACGTCGGGTGAGAATTACGGGCGCTGGGTGTCCAGTCGCAACTGGGTCCGCTTCGCCCTTGCACGCCCGTTCGTCGATGAGCCGGGCGGCGCGATGCTTTATTCCACCGGCAACACGCATCTGCTGTCGGCGATGCTGACCCGCGCATCGGGACGCGACACCCATGCCCTGATGCGCGACTGGCTGGCGGAGCCGCTCGGCATCACCATCCCGCCATGGTCGCGCGATCCGCAGGGCATCTATTTCGGCGGCAACGACATGCTGCTGTCGCCGCGTAGCCTGGCGCGGTTCGGCGAGCTTTATCGCCTGGGCGGCGTTATCGATGGACGGCGGATCGTTCCCGCCCGCTGGATCGCGGAAAGCTGGACTCCTCGCACCGTGTCACCGTGGAGCGGCGGACAATATGGCTATGGCTGGTTCGTCGGCACCAGTCGTGGCCATCCGCTGCGCTTCGCCTGGGGCTATGGCGGGCAGATGCTGTTCATCGTGCCGGACCTCAAGCTGACGGTCGTCATGACCTCCGATTCCAGCGGCGCACGGGACAATGGCCATATCGCTGCGCTCCATGCGCTGCTCGACGACGGCATCGTGCCCGCCGCCGAGCAGGGTGGAGCAAGGTGACGGACGAAGACGCTCAACCGCGATGCACGACCGCGCCGATGCGGACGGCGTCCAAACCGAGCCATGCCCCCATCCGGTCCAACTCGACCTGAAGTCGGGGCAGCGTATCAGTGGGTGCTCCTGGTTCCAGCGTAATGCGGTGCGCGAGCAGCAGCCCGGCTTGCCGATCCGCCTTGAGATCGACCCGGCCGACCAGCGCCTCGTCCATTAGGAAGGGCAGCACGTAATAGCCATGCGGGCGCCGATCCTGCGGAACGTAGATCTCGATGCGATAGTGGAAGCCGAACAGGCGTTCGGTGCGGGCCCGCTCCCAGATCAACGGATCGAACGGCGCGAGCAAGGCAGCGCTGCGCACCCGGCGCGGCATGGTCGCGTCGCGATGCATCCATGCCTTCTGGCTCCAGCCCTCGACCCGCACCGGCACGAGCACGCCATCCTCCGCCAGATCAGCGATGGCGTGATCGGCTTCGACGGGTTTCAACCGGAAATAGTCGCGCAGGTCGCTTGCGGTGGCGATGCCCAAGGCGCGGGCGCTGCGTTCGATCAGCGCACGTTGCGCCGCCTCGACTGTCGGCGTGGGGAGCGCCATCACCGCCGGCGGGATGACCCGCTCGGTCAGGTCGTACAAGCGCGCGAAGCTGCCCCGACGGGTCGCGGTGGTGATTTGCCCGGACCAGAACAGCCATTCGAGCGCGTGTTTGACGTGGCTCCATTCCCACCATCCACTGCGGCTGGCCCCGTTCTCGAAGTCGGCGGCTGCCAGCGGACCTTCGGCGGTGATCCGTTCGAGCACGGCGTCAGCTTCGGCCCGGCGTTCGACCGCGAACCGGCGCAGCGCCTGATAGCCGATCTCGCCTCGCTCCGCCCGCGCCATGCGCCAGCGGAGCAGCGAGTGCAGGTCGAGCGGCAGCAACGACGCCTCGTGCGCCCAATATTCGAGCATGCGCCACTGGCGTTTAGGCCCCCACGCATCGCCCTCCAGCAACGCACGGTCATAGCCGCCGAGTCGCGAGAATGCGGGCAAATAATGCGCCCGCGTCAGCACGTTGACGCTATCGATCTGGAACAGGTTGAGCCGCTCGGCGGTGCTGCGCAGGTGGCGAACCGACGGAGTGACGGGGCGCGGGCGACCAAAGCCCTGCGCCGCCAGGACGATCCGACGCGCTTCGCGGTTGGACATGCTCATGTCCGACGAACTCGACCCTGGATGGCGGCGCGTCAATCCGGCGCACCGGTGATCGCTGGACCGGCTTCGAGCGTTATCACCTTGCTTCATCCTTCGTCGTTGAACGCCGAAACCGCCATGTCGACAAAGGCGCGCAGGCCTGCCGTCATGCGACGATCGGGCAGGCGGACGAGCGTCAGCGGACGAGGTTCGGGCGCGTAATCCGCTAGAACCGGGATCAGGCGTCCCGACGCCAGATCGCCGTCCAGCGTCACGCGGGATTGCAGGATGATGCCATAGCCCGCGACCGCCGCTTGCCGCAGGGCGGCCGCGTGGTTGATGCGCAGGCGGGGCGGGGGCAGCGGTACGACATGCGCACCACCCGGACCGACCAGTGTCCAGCGGTCGTCCGCACCGAATTGCGCGAAGCCGATCAGCCGATGTTCGCGCAAGTCGTCGGGCGTCTCCGGGTGACCGTGGCGTTCGAGATAGCCCGGCGCGGCGGCGAGCATCAGCCGATAGGGAGCGAGCGGATGGGCGACCAACCAGTCGTCCTCCAGCGCGCCGATCCGAAAGGCCAGATCGAAGCCTTCCTCGATCAGATCGACCTTGCGGTCACCCAGCACCAGGTCCGCCTGCATGTCCGGGAAGCGGTCGAGATAGGTCGCGAGCAAGGGCGCGACCCGTTCGGTGCCGAAAGCGACCGGCGCGGCGATGCGAAGCCGACCGACCGGCGTCTGCGCCACCTCGGCGCCCACCGTCTCGGCGATCGCGACATCCGCCAGCACGCGACGGCAGGATTCGGTGAAGCGTCGACCGGCCTCGGTCGGCGACAACCGCCGGGTCGTCCGGTGCAGCAGGCGGGTGTCGAGCCGAGCTTCCAACGCGTTGACGTGCTTGGCCACCATCGTTGCCGAGATGTCGTGCGCCTTGGCCGCGGCGGTGAAGCTGCCGAGATCGACGACTGATACGAAGATCGCCATGCTGGCCAACCGGTCCATTGCAAACCCCTGGTTCGAAGAGATCGCATCCTATGCGGCTGTTTCCGCCATGGCAAAGGAGGCATCCTCCGGTCATTGACAACCAAGACAAGGGTGATCGGCGATGGGCGTGTCGAGGATAGTGCGGTGAAGGCCTTGTTCTTCGATCGGTTCGGGGGACCCGAGGTCCTACGCTATGGCGCTCTTCCGGATCAGGCATTGGACGCCGGTTCGGTGCTGGTAGAGACCAGCGCGGTCGGCTTGAACTTCGCCGACATCTATCGTCGTCAGGGCGTCTATCTGCTGGAAGGCAAGGCGCCATGGATTGGCGGCTACGAGGGCGTGGGACGCATCGTCGCGGTCGGGACCGGCGTCGATCGCTGGCGGATCGGGCAGCGGGTCGGCTTTCTCGACGTGCCGCGTGCTCATGCCGCACGGGTCTGCGCGCCCGCCGATCGTCTGGTCGCGCTGCCGGACGATGTCGACGACCGCACCGCCGCCGCGCTGTTGCTGCAAGGCGTGACGGCGCAATATCTGGTCGAGGATAGCGGCAGGCTGGCTGCCGGCGATCAGGTGCTGGTCCAGGCCGCGTCTGGCGGCGTCGGGCGGCTGCTGACCCAGATGGCGGCGGCGCTGGGGGCCGAGGTCCATGCGTTGGCCTCGACCCCGTCCAAGCGCGAACAGGCGCGGTCGAACGGCGCGAGTGCGGTCTATGGCTATGACGATTGGGTGGCACAGGTGCGGCGGGCGACCGGAGATGGCGTCGATGTGGTCTATGATTCGATCGGCACCACGCTCCACGACAGCCTCGCCGCCTTGCGTCCCGGTGGCCGCGTGGTGATCTTCGGCAAGGCGGGTGGTACGCCACCTGCGATCGATCCACTGTCGCTGATGGAACAGTCCAAGGGTGTCGTCGGCGGTGATCTTTGGACCTATCTGAACCGCGCGGAAAGCCGACAGAGCCGCGCCGACCGGCTGTTCGCGGCCTTGCGGGCCGGCATGATTACCGCGCCCGTCATCACCACCTTCCCGCTGAGCGAAGGTGCCGTGGCGCATCGCTTGCTGGAGGATCGCAACTTCGCGGGCAAGATCGTCCTGATCCCCGACGGTCTACGGTAACGCCGATCGCTGGTGGTGGCTGCCATGAATGGCGTTTCGGGGAAGCGCCTGCCATGCTCATCTTGGATGCCACTGCGGTTCAGACAAGGAGGAAGCATTGAAGATCGGGGTCATTGCCGACGCCCATGGAAATCTGGCCGCGCTGGAAGCCGTCCGCGACGCGATGACTGCCGCCGCGCCAGACTTCGTCGTCAATCTGGGCGACCTCGTGTCCGGCCCGTTCGATCCTGGGGCAAGCGCCGAACTTCAGATGCGTGCCGGCTATCACACCATCGCAGGGAACCATGAGCGGCAGTTGCAGGACGGCAGCGACGGGGCGTTCGACGTCCTGGCGCGACCTCTTCTCACGCGGGAGCATTGGGCATGGATCGAGGGTCTGCCCGCGACGCTCACCCTCTGTGACGGCGATGTCTTCGCCTGCCATGGCAGCCCGGCCGGCGGGGATCTGGAATATCTGCTCGAGGACGTGAGCTCCGGCCGCGCGACACTGGATGCCGACACCGCCATCCGAGCGCGCCTGAAGGGGATCGGGTCGGCCAGTCTGGTGCTGTGCGGACATACGCACACGCCGCGGATCGTGGCGGTCGATGGCGTGCTGATCGTCAATCCCGGAAGCGTCGGGATGCCGTGCTACCGGGACCGGGGCGCGACACCGCACGTCATGGAGGCGGGCAGCCCGCTGGCGCGCTATGCCATTGTCGAACGTCGTAGCACCGGATGGGCAGCCCAACTGCACGGCGTACCCTATGACTATGAGATCGCGGCGCGTCAGGCGGAGGCATTCGGCTTTCCGGCCTTTGCCCATGCCGCCCGGACCGGTCGTATCCCGCCCGGCTGACCCCTTTTCCTCTGGACGGACGGTCGGAGCGGCGGGACGATCACGAGACCGTCCCGCCGAACCTGCGACGGTCAGGCGCGATAGCCGCCCTGGCGCTCCAGCATCCAGCCGGGATATTCCGCTGGCAGCTTGGTCACCGCATCGAGCGCGGCGAGATCGTCCGCGTTGAGCGAGACCTCCGTCGCAGCGATATTGTCGGTGAGCTGGTCGACCCGCTTGGCCCCGACGATCACGCTCGTCACCACCGGCTGGTGGAGCAGCCAGGCAAGCGCGACCTGCGCGACGGTGCAGCCCTTCGCCTCGGCGATGCGGCGCATCTCGGGAATCACCACCGAACCACGGGTGCGATCGACCGGCGGGAAGTCGAAGTTCGCGCGCCGACCGTCCGCCGCCTGGCCCCCGGCGTCATACTTGCCCGACAGATAGCCGCCCGCCAGCGGACTCCACACCATCAGCCCGATCTTCTCGGACCGCAGCATCGGCACGATCTCGCGTTCCAGGTCGCGGCCGACCAGCGTGTAATAGGCCTGGAGCGACAGGATCGGCGCGAGGCGCCGCGCCTCGGCGATGCCGACCGCCTTCACCACCTGCCACGCCGCCCAGTTGGACAGGCCGAGATAGCGAACGTGACCGTGACGGACGAGCGTGTCGAGCGCCTCCAGCGTCTCCTCGATCGGCGTGGCGGGATCGAAGCCATGGATCTGATAGAGGTCGATATGGTCGAGCCCCAGCCGCTGGAGGCTCTGCTTGCACTGGCTGAGGATGTGGCCGCGCGAGGCGCCGCGCGCATTGGGACCATCGCCCATCGGCCCCAGCACCTTGGTGGCGATGACGACATCGTCGCGGGCGATGCCCAGGTTCTTAAGCGACTGGCCGAGAATGCGCTCGCTCTCGCCGCCGGCATAGACATTCGCAGTGTCGATGAAGTTGATCCCGGCATCGAGCGCGGTCCGGACCAGCGCATCGGCTTCATCCTGGCGAAGTTGACCGATCTGGCCCCAGATGCCTTCGCTGCCGCCGAAAGTCATGGTGCCGAGGCAGAGTTCGGACACGAACAGGCCGCTATGGCCGAGCTGGCGCATACGCATAGGGATGATTTTCCTGTTGGAATGGGTGAGCCGGAGATACGCTGCGAACGCTCGGCACCGCGACGCCGATCCGATCAAAGTCCTGCCCGATTCTATCAAAGTGGTGACGCGCCGGTGCATTCGGTGCGTGGCGCAGCTACCATGCCAGGCATGACGACGCTGTCCGACCTTGCCCGGCTGATAGAACGCCATTGGTTCGTCCATGGTCGCGAAACGCCGATCCCGGGCCTGCTCATCACCCGCGCGGAGGAGCCGACCGGCATCATCCGCTCGGTCTATCGGCCGTCCTTCTGCCTCGTCGTGCAGGGCGCGAAGATGTCGATGCTGGGGCCGACGCCCTATCATTATGCCGAGGGACAATGCCTGCTCGCCTCGGTCGACCTGCCGGTCACGTCACGCATCGTGCGGGCGAGTGCCGACGCGCCCTATCTGGCACTGTCGCTGGCGATCGAGCCGGTGACCGTGGCCGAATTGGTGGCGGAGTTGCCAAGCGTGCCGGGCCCGGCCGCCGCCTTCAACGCGCTGGCGACCAGCGACCATGACCCGGCGCTGCGCGATCCTCTCAGGCGGTTGCTTGAGTTGCTCGACCATCCGACCGACCAGGCGGTGCTTGCTCCCCTGATCAGGCGCGAGATCGTATGGAGACTGCTCGGCGGCACTTTGGGACTGGCGCTGCGTCAGATGGGTCTGGTCGACACCCATGCCGCGCGGATCGGGCGCGCGACGGCGTTCATCCGCGACCAATATGCCGAGACGCTGCGCGTGGCCGACCTCGCCGCGCTGGCGGGCATGAGCGTCCCCGGCTTCCACCGCCATTTCAAGGCGGTGACGACGATGACGCCGGTGCAGTTCCAGAAGCAGGTCCGCTTGCAGGAAGCACGCCGCCGCCTAGTCGCCGCCGAGGAGGTCGCGCGGGTCGGCTTTGCGATCGGTTACGAAAGCCTGTCGCAGTTCAGCCGCGACTATCGCCGCCTGTTCGGGGCGCCACCCGGCCGCGATGCGGCTGCCCTTCGCTCGCAACTGGTGCCGGAGCCTGCACTGCCCTGATACTTGACTCCGTCAAGTAAACTGATCCACCATGGCGGACATGGAAGACGCAGACGTCACTGCCATTCGCCGGTTCAACCGCTTCTACACCCAGACGATCGGCGCGCTCGATGCACGGTTCCTCGGCACCGAGGTGAGCCTGCCGGAAGCCCGCTTGCTGTTCGAGATCGCCACGCGCGAGCCCGTCACCGCCAGCGTGCTGCAGGACGCGCTGGGCATGGACGCGGGCTATCTCAGCCGCCTGGTCGCACGCTTCGAGAAGCGCGGCTGGATCGTGCGCGTGCGTCGCGACGACGATGCCCGCGCGCGCGACCTGCGGCTGACCGAGGCGGGACGTGAGGCTTTCGGCACGCTCGACCACCGCCAGAGCCATGCCGTCGGCGATCTGCTCGCGGCGGTCGACGGACAAGCGCGGCGCGATCTGGTCGAAGCCCTGACGCGCGCGCGGCTGCTGCTCGATCCCGCATCGGGTGGGCCGTTCGTGATCCGGCCTTTTCGCACCGGCGAGCCCGCGCTGATCGCCGCGCGCCAGTCGCTCCTCTATGCCGAAAGCCATGGTTGGGGTCGCGAACTGGAGGTGATCGAGAGCGAGGTGACCGCGGCGTTCCTGCGCGACTTCGATCCGGCGCGCGAGCAATGCTGGGTCGCCGAAATCGATGGGGTCATGGCAGGCGCGGTGTTCGTCACCGACGAAGGCAACGCCATCGCCCGGCTGCGCCTCCTCCATGTCGAGCCCTTCGCCCGCCGCCGGGGTATCGGCGATGCGCTGGTCGGCGCTTGCGTCACCTTCGCACGGGAAACGGGCTATCACGCGTTGACGCTGTGGACCCACAGCGTGCTGGAGTCCGCGCGCCGCATTTATGCCGCGCATGGTTTCGCATGTGTCGAGACGGCGATGCATGAGCGGTTCGGCGTCCCGCTCCACGGCGAGACCTGGCGGCTGGAGTTGGCGGCGTGAGCGGCCGCCTGACGATCCGCCTCGCGACCGAAGCCGACCTCGGGACGCTGCGCGACCTGATGACGTTGTCCATCGATCGCGGCCAGGCGGCGGTGCTGACCCCGGCGCAGATCGTCGCCAGCCGGACAGTGATGGGCCTCGACACGCAATTGGTGCGTGACGGCACGTATTTCGTCGTCGAGGACCATGGCGTGCCGGTCGGCTGCGGTGGATGGAGCCGGCGCGCGACGCTCTATGGCGGCGACCATAGCACCGAGTTGCGCAACCCGGCGCTGCTCGATCCGGCGACGGATGCCGCCCGCATCCGCGCCATGTACACCCACCCGGATCATGTCCGGCGCGGGATCGGCCGGATGATCCTCGACCGCTGTGAGCAAGCAGCACGGGCGGAGGGTTTCGCCGCCGTAGAACTGATGGGCACGGCGGGCGGCGTGCCGCTCTACGCGGCCTGCGGTTACGAGCCGGTTGAGCGCGCCGATACCCATGTCGATGGCGTCGTCGTGCCGCTGACCCGGATGCGAAAGCGGCTGTGATCCAGCGTAGCGGGGCAGCGGGCGAAAATTCTGGACCGGCATGTCACACCGGTCCCCGCTGTCTCGTCATGGTGTCGGAACCCAAGGAGACCGACCATGATACCCCGTATCGCCAACCCACACGCTCTGGCCCCGGAAGCGATCAAGGCCATGATGGCGCTGGAGCAGAGCTTCACGAAAAGCGGCCTCGACCACAATCTGCTCGAACTGGTGAAATTCCGCGTGTCGCAGATCAACGGCTGTGCCTTCTGCCTGCATATGCATGCGACCGACCTGCGCCGTCATGGCGAAAGTGAGATGCGCCTGTACATGCTGAGCGCATGGCGGGAATCGACGCTCTATTCGAATCGCGAGCGGGCCGCACTCGGCTGGGCGGAGGCGTTGACGCTGTTGCCCAAGACGGGGGCTCCCGATGCGGACTATGATGCGGTGAAGGCGGCATTTTCCGATGCGGAGCAGGTCTGGCTGACCATGGCTATCGGCGCGATCAACACTTGGAACCGCCTCCAGGTGGCTTTCCGCGTCGCGCATCCGGTGGACGATGCCTGACGCCGCGCTGTTCGAGGCGGAGCGGCCGCGGCTCGTCCGGCTGGCCTATCGCATGACCGGCTCTCTCGCCGAAGCGGAGGATTTGGTGCAGGACGCCTGGCTGCGTTGGTCGCAGGTGGAAGAGGTCGAGGCACCCGCTGCGTGGCTTACCCGGGTCGTCACGCGGCTCTGCCTCGATCATCTGAAGTCGGCGCGGGTGCGGCGGGAGACCTATGTCGGCACATGGTTGCCCGAGCCGCTGCTCGGCACGACCGATCCGGACGAGGTGGCCGACGATCTGACCGTCACCCTCATGCTGGCCATGGAACGGCTCTCGCCGTTGGAGCGGGCCGCCTTCCTGCTCCACGATGTGTTCGAAGTCGCGTTGCTCGAGGTGGCCAGGACGCTCGACCGCGCTCCCGCAACGGTGCGGCAACTCGCCTCCCGCGCCCGGCGGCATGTCGCGGAGGCGCGGCCGCGCTATCCGGTCGATGCGCAGGAAGCGGCGCGGATCACCCGCGCCTTCTTCGCGGCGGCGCGGGACGGCGACGCGCGTGCCTTGTCGGACCTGCTGGCGGAGGACGTCGCCATCCATTCCGATGGCGGCGGCCGCGTCCTGGCATTCCACAACATCATCCGGGGTCTGGCAAAGGCGCAACGCTTGTTCATCGGGCTACGTCGCAAATACGCCGACGCGCCGGTGGAAGTGATCCGCTTCGCCACGATCGACGGGCTGCCCGGCTATGTCAGCCGCGCGGGCGGCGGCGTACTCCAGACCACCGCGCTCGACATCCGCGACGGCCGGATCGCGGCGATCTACATCGTCCGCAATCCGGACAAGCTCATCCATGTCGCAACCGCTCTTCAGACCGGACAGGTCCTTGCACGCGGCTGACGCCGGAACGCCAGCAGCATCGCCAGCGCCACCGCCGCCATCGCCGCACCGGCCAGCGACACGGTGGACAAGCCCAGCCCAGCCCCGATCACGCCGCCGCCCAGCGCTGCGCCGATCGCGTTGCCAAGGTTGAAGGCACCGATATTCATCGCGGAGGCGAGGTTCGGCGCGTCCGAGGCCGCATCCATCACACGCATCTGCAAGGGCGGCACGATCGCGAAGCTGGCGATGCCCCAGATCAGGATCGCGATGGCAGCGGTCACCGGCCATTGCATCAGCACCGTGAAGGCGAGCAGCGTCAGCGCCATGATCGCCAGCATGGTCATGAGCGCCCGGTCGATCGAACGGTCCGCCAGCCGACCGCCGACGCCATTGCCGATCGTCGCACCAACCCCGAACAGCATCAGCATCGCGGTGACATAGCCGGTCGAGCCATGCGTCACATCGCGCAGGATCGGCACGATATAGGTAAAGACGGTAAAGACGCCGCCAAAGCCGATCGTGGTCAGGGCCAGTGCCATCACCACCGGACCGCGCGTCAGCACGCGCAGTTCAGCGCGCATGTCGCCGCCTTCGGCGCGGGGCAGCGGCGGCAGGGCAAGACGGAGCGACAGCATAGCGATCGCGCCAACGCCCGCGATCCCCGCGAACACGGTGCGCCAGCTAACTGCCTCGCTGACCCAGGTCGCCGCCGGCACGCCGCCGATCGTGGCGACGGTCAACCCGGTGAACATCGCCGCCACCGCGCCCGCACGCTTGTCCGGCGGTACCAGGCTGGCGGCCACCACCGATCCGACGCCGAAGAAGGCGCCATGGTTGAACGAAGTGACGATCCGCGCCGCCATCAACATCCAGTACCCGCCCGCCACCGCCGACAGCGCGTTGCCGAGCGTGAAGATGCCCATCAGCGCGATCAGGAGCGTCCGCCGGTCGATCCGCCCGGTGGTGAGCGTCATCAACGGCGCGCCGATCAGCACGCCCATCGCATAGGCGCTGACCAGCAGCCCGGCGGCGGGGATCGACACCTGCAGGTCTGCCGCCATCACCGGCAACATGCCCATCGGCGCGAACTCGGTGACGCCGATGCCGAAGGCACCGACCGCCAGCGCGAGTAATCCGAGGTTGAACTTCATGATCCTGGCTCCCTCAAACCATCGGCGGCGCTAGGCGGGCGAAGCCCTCCTGTTGCCGGTATGGGGTATGTGGATAGGGCGGCAGCACGTCGCTTGCCGCGTCGAGCGCGGCCACCTGCTTGGGCGACAGCGCCCAGCCGACCGCGCCGAGATTGTCGCGCAGCTGCGCCTCGTCCCGCGCACCGATGATGACCGACGATACGGTCGGACGTCGCAGCAGCCAGTTGATCGCGACCTGCGGCACCGTTTTGCCCACCTCGGCCGCCACCGCTTCCAGCGCATCGACGACGCGGTACAGATGCTCTTCCTCGACCGGCGGCGCGAACTGTGCGGTTTCGTGGAGGCGGCTGCCTGCCGGGATCGGCCGTCCCCGCCCGATCTTGCCGGTCAGCCGGCCCCAGCCGAGCGGGCTCCAGACTAGCGCACCGACACCCTGGTCCGCCGCTAGCGGCATGAGATCCCATTCATACGCACGGCCGATCAACGAGTAATAGACCTGATGCGCGACGAGACGCGGCCAGCCATGGCGATCGGCTAAGCCTTGTGCCTTCATGATCTGCCAGCCGGGATAGTTGGAGACGCCGGCATAACGCACCTTGCCGTCGGCGATCAGCCGGTCGAGCGTGCCTATCACCTCCTCGGTCGGCGTTGACGCATCGAAGGCGTGAAGCTGGAGCAGGTCGATCCGGTCGGTGTCGAGCCGCCGCAACGCCGCCTCGACCGCGCCGGTCAGCCGCGCCCGCGATGCGCCCCAGTCCTGCGGGCCGTCACCCATCGGCAGGCCGGTCTTGGTCGAGATCAGGACGGCATCGCGCCGCCCCTTGATTGCCTCGCCCAGCACCTGTTCCGACGCGCCGTCCGAATAGACGTCGGCGGTGTCGAACAGCGTCACGCCCGCGTCGAGGCAGATGTCGACCAGCCGCCGCGCCTCGGCGGCGTCGCTTGTGCCCCACGCGCTGAACAGCGGTCCCTTGCCGCCGAAGGTCCCCGCGCCGAACGACAGCGCCGGAACGCGCAGGCCGGACGATCCCAATTGCCGATATTCCATGACACCTCCTTTCTCGAATGTCATTCGTCAGGCGCATAGATGGACGGTGAAGCAGCGCGGCGGAACTGCCCGCCGGTGCAAAGGATTTATGCCTTGGACGCAAAGGTAGCTGGCAACGACGATCGCGCCCGGTCACTTGCCTTGTTCGCGAGCGTGGTGGAGGAAGGCAGATTCTCGGCGGCCGGCCGCACGCTCGGGCTGACGCCCTCGGCGGTGGCGCGTGCGATTGATCGGATCGAAGCGCGGCTCGGCGTGCGGCTGCTGCTACGCTCCACCCGGGCGTTGACGCTCACTGCAGAGGGACAAGCCTATCTCCTTGCCGCACGGCGCATCCTCGCCGACCTCGACGATGCCGAGCAGCAGATCGCCGACCAGGGCGCACCGCGCGGACGGTTGCGGATCAGTGCGGCGCTGGCGCATGGCCGGTTGTGCGTCGTGCCTCTGCTCGGCGATTTCGCGCGCGCCTATCCCCATATCCTGATCGATATCGCCCTAACCGACACGCTGGTCGACATCGCTGGCGGACAGGCCGATGTCGCGATCCGCTTCGGTCCGCTCGCCGACAGCGGTTTGACGGCGCGCAAGCTGTCCGAGGCGCGGCGGGTGATCGTGGCGTCGCCAGACTATCTGGCGCGGGCAGGCACGCCCAAAGTCCCGGAAGACCTGCACGCCCACAATTGCCTGAACTTCAACTTTCGCCGCGCCGAACCGATCTGGCCGTTCCGCCGCGAAGGCCGGGATTTCGCGCTGAGTGTCGAAGGCGGCATCGTCGCTAACAATGGCGAGACGCTGGGCCATCTCGCCGCTGCCGGGGTCGGCATCACCCGCGTCGGCCGCTTCAGCGTTGCGGCTGAGATCGCGGACGGGCGGCTCGTGCCATTGCTGGAAGAATACAATCCAGGCGATGTCGAACTGATCCACGCCGTCTTCGTCGGCGGCTCCACCACGCCGGCACGGGTGCGGGTGTTCGTCGACTTCCTGGTCGAGCGCCTAGCCAGCCGGTTCGAGTAGCGGGCGCGACACGGCCGATTCCAGAAAGGCGTACAGCCGGTCATCGTCGCTCATCGCGACGTTGAAGCGCAGGTGGTCGCGCCATCCGCCGCTGGTGCTGAACACCGGACCCGGTGCTAGAACGATCCCTGCATTGATCGCCTTGCGTGCCAGCTCAACGGCGTCGACGCTATCGGGCAATCGCGCCCACAGGAAGATGCCCGCCGCTGGATCGGTCCACGGCTCGATCCCGATGGCCCGCAGACGTTTGGCCACCCGGGCCATAGCCCGGGCCAGCCGGGTCCGGACACCGTCAACATGACGCCGATAGCTGCCATCGGTCAGCACCGCGTGCAGCAGGTTGGCGGCGAGCGGACTGCCCGCCATCGATGTTGCGATGCGTAGGTCGGCCAACCCTTCAATCCAGTCGGGTCGCGCCGCGATATGGCCACAGCGCACCGCCGCCGACAGCGACTTGGAGAAGCTGCCGATGCGGATCGTCCGGTCGAGGCCGTCGAAGGCGGCCAATCGTGGAGACGGCGTGTGTTCGAAGTCGGCGAAGATATCGTCCTCGACAACGACCATGTCATGCGCCTCGGCGATCTTGAGCAGTCGGTGCGCGGTGGCGGCCGCGAGCGACGCTCCGGTCGGGTTATGGACGCCTGAGTTGGTCAGGTAGAAGCGCGGCCGATGCGTCGCGGCGGCCTCGGTGAAGGCGGTGACGTCCGGCCCGGTCGGCGTCATCGGTACGCCCACCACCGTTGCCCGGTGCGCCCGCAACAACGCCAGAAAGTTGAAATAGCACGGGTCGTCAACCAGCACGGTATCGCCCGGCTGAAGCAGGAAGCGGCACACCAGATCGAGCGCATGGGTGCCGCTGTCGGTCAGCAGGATCTGGTCGGGGCCGGCTTCGATCCCCTGATCCGCCATCCGCCTCGCCAACAACGCCCGGAGCGGGGGCGAGCCCAAGGGGGATGCATAGCCCGCCAGCGTGCCGTTCTCGTCGGATCGCGCTGCCCGGCGCATCGCCTTGCGCAGCGCGTCGCCCGCCAGCCAGTCATCGGGCAGCCAGCCGCATCCCGGCATCATTTCGTGCCGTCGTTCGCCGAGCGACTGACGCAGCATCCAGAGCGGGTCGACCTCGCGCTCCTTCGTGCTGACCAGCCGATCCAATGCCAGCGGGGCCAAGGGCGCGGCGACATAAAAGCCCGATCCCGGTCGCGACCGGATCACCCCCTCAGCGGCGAGGCGATCATAGGCCTCGACCACCGTCGAGCGCGCGACGCCGCTCGTCTCGGCCATGGCGCGGATCGACGGCAGCCGGGCGCCCGGCGTCAGCGTGCGGGCGTCGATCCGGTCACGGATCGCACGGACCACCATGCCGGTGCGGGTTTCGTCGGGCGCGCTCGCCATCGTACTGCCAATCCCACCAATACAGTTCGGCATGATCGTACCGATGTGTATCTGTCGGCGCCAGTCGCTCCGCGATAGGACCAGCCATCATCAACAGGAGATGACCGTGACCCGCCCCTTTCGCCTCGTCGACGTATTCGGCACCGATCCGCTGACCGGCAATCCCTTGGCCGTTATCGCCGATGCCGATGGCCTGACGACGGACGAGATGCAGGCGATCGCAAGCTGGTTGAACTTTTCGGAGACGACCTTCCTGCTGCCGCCGACCGATCCATCGGCCGACTATCGCGTGCGGATCTTCACCATGGCGCACGAACTGCCGTTCGCCGGGCACCCGACCTTGGGCAGCGCGCATGCGTGGGCGGAAGCGGGCGGGCAGCCGAAGCAGGACGGCGTGATCGTGCAGGAATGCGGCGTGGGACTGGTGACGATCCGGCGCGATGGCGATCAGCTTGCTTTTGCCGCCCCACCGCTGCTGCGCGGCGGCACGCCAACCAAGGCGGAGATCGCACAGGTCGCCGATCTGCTGCGGATCGACCGCGCGGCGATCGTCGATGCTGCCTGGGCCGACAATGGCCCCGGCTGGATCGCGGTCATGCTGGCGTCGGCCGAGGCGGTGCTGGCGGTCGAGCCGGCGCGGTACCACCCCGAGCATATCGACATCGGCATCGTCGGACCACATGCACCCGGCAGCGAGGTCGCGTTCGAACTGCGTGCGCTCTTCACCGACGCGCATGGCGGGCTGATCGAGGACCCGGTGACCGGCAGCCTCAACGCGTCCGTCGGCCAGTGGCTGTTCGCCAGCGGCCGGGCCAGCGGCAGCTATGTCGCTGCACAGGGCACGCGCCTCGGGCGGAGCGGGCGTATCCATGTCTCGCAGGATGAAACCGGCCAGGTTTGGGTCGCCGGTGCGACGCGGACGCTGTTCTCCGGACGGACGCAAGGGTGATGCAGGTCGCGGTCCTGACCTTCGACGGCTTCAACGAACTGGATTCGTTCGTGGCTGCCGCGATCATCAACCGGCTGCGCCCGCATGGCTGGGCCGCGCACATCACGGCGCCGACCGAGACGGTGACGTCGATGAACGGCGTCGTGGTCCATCGCCAACGGCCGCTCGCATTTCTCGAGGAGGCGGATGCGGTGCTGATCGGCAGTGGTGTCCGCACGCGGGAGATCGCCAACGATCCGGCGATGCTCGCCCGGCTTCGCCTTGATCCGGCGCGGCAGTTGATCGCGGCGCAATGTTCGGGAACGCTGTTGTTGGCCAGGCTCGGCCTGATCGGTGATTTGCCCGCGTGCACCGACCTCACCACCAAGCCATGGGTGGTGGAGGCCGGTGTCACGGTCATCGACGCACCGTTCGCCGCTTATGGCAATGTCGCGACGGCGGGCGGTTGTCTTGCCGCGCCCTATCTCGCCGCATGGCTGATCGCGCGCAGAGGCGAGCCCGAACTCGCGCGCGAGGCACTTCATTACGTCGCGCCGGTCGGGGAGAAGGCGCGCTTCGTCGACCATGCCATGGCGGTCGTCGCGGGCGAGTTGGCATTCGCCTGACCCGCCCGCGCGCGCATCTCGTAGGGACCCGCGTCGAGCTTACGCCTGCCGGCTGTCCCAGCCTTCCAGGACGATCTTGCCCCGCGTGGTGGCGCTCTCGATGCGGCGGTGCGCCTCGATCAGGTTGGCGGCATTGATCGGTGACAGCGTTTCGGTGGCCGTGGTGCGAATGCGCCCCTCGTCCGCCAGTTCGGCCACCGCATCCAACAGTCGACCCTGCTCGCCGACGTCCGGTGTGTCGAAGAGCGACCGGGTGAACATCAATTCCCAATGAACGGACACCGCCTTGCGCTTGAAGGCGACGATGTCGAGGCTGGCGGGATCATCGATCAGCGCGAAGCGCCCCTGCGGCGCGATCAGCTCGGCGATATCGGCCAGATGGCGATCGGTATGGGTGGTCGAGAAGACGAAGGCGGGCGCGCCGATCTCCAGCGCGGCGATCTGCGGTGCCATCGGCCGGGAATGATCGATGACATGATGCGCGCCGAGGTCGCGCACCCAGCCTTGCGTCTCGGCGCGCGAGGCAGTGGCGATCACGGTCAGGTCGGTCCGAGCACGCGCGATCTGGATCGCCGCGGAACCGACGCCGCCCGCGCCGCCGATGATCAGGATGGCACGGGCGCCGCCGGCCGGCTGGTCGTCGACCTTCAACCGGTCGAACAGGGTTTCCCAAGCCGTGATCGCCGTCAGCGGCAGCGCCGCCGCTTCCGCGAAGCCGATGCTGTGGGGGCGATGGCCAACGATCCGCTCGTCGACCAGCTGATATTCCGCATTGCTGCCGTCGCGCATCAGGTCGCCTGCATAGAAGACCTCGTCACCCACCTTGAAGCGGGTGGCCTCAGGGCCGACCGCCTCGACCAAGCCCGCCGCATCCCAGCCGAGAATGCGCTCGTCACGTCCGTCGAATGGCGCGGCGCCAGTGCGAACCTTCGCGTCGACGGGGTTCACCGAGATGGCCCGAACCGCGACCAGAATGTCGCGCCCGGTCGGAACGGGTCGTGGCAGTTCGACCTCGACAAGGGCTTCGTCCCGGTCAATCGGGCCGGGCTGGCGATAGGCTATGGCGCGCATGGGTCTTGCTCCTTTTGCTGACACACGCGAGATAGGGACGGTGTCAGCTTATGTCGTAGGCACAAAAAACGCTCATAGTGTCGAAAAGGATACCGCCCTGATGGCGAAAGCCCGTCACTCCCGCCTCGATTGTGCCCCGGGTTGCGCCGTCGAGGCGGCGGTGAGCCTGATCGACGGCAAGTGGAAGGCGGTGATCCTCTACCATCTGCAGGACGGACGCACGCGCTTCAACGAACTGCGCCGCCGTGCCGGGGACGTGACGCCGCGCATGCTGACCAACCAGCTGCGCGAGCTGGAGGCCGATGGCCTGATCGAGCGCGAGGTCTTCGCTCAGGTGCCGCCGCGGGTAGAATATAGCCTGTCCGATCGCGGCCGATCCCTATCGCCGATCATCGCGGCGCTGAAGGCTTGGGGCGATGCGAATATGGACCTCTTCGCACGGCGGTGATCATCCGGCTGATGCGGCGGCGACGTTCGCGGCATCGCTCGAACGGCGTCGTGCTCGGATCTAGGCCAAGAGATGGGCAGGTGGGATAAGCGACGGGTTTCCGACGTTTTTGCACAATATGTTCACATCTTGTTCTGCATGCGTTAAAAGGAGCGCATGGCGGTGCGTAAGATCATTCACGTCGACATGGACGCCTTCTTCGCCTCGGTGGAGCAGCGTGACGATCCGTCGCTGCGCGGCAAGCCGGTTGCGGTCGGTCATGCCGCGGCACGGGGCGTGGTGGCGGCGGCCAGCTACGAGGCCCGCACTTTCGGCGTTCGCTCCGCTTTGCCTTCAGTCACCGCACTGCGCCGCTGTCCCGACCTAATCTTCGTGCCGCCCCGCTTCGAAGTGTATCGCGACGTCTCGCGCCAGATCCATGACGTGTTCGCGCGCTATACCGACGTGATCCAGCCCTTGTCGCTCGACGAGGCCTATCTCGACGTCACCGCGAACAAGCGCGGCCTGGAAACCGCATGGTTGACCGCCAAGGCGATCCGCGCCGACATTCTGGCGGAGACCGGCCTGACCGCATCGGCGGGCATCTCGTACAACAAGTTCCTGGCCAAGCTCGCCTCGGATCACCGCAAGCCTAACGGCCAATTTGCAGTCACGCCGGACATGGGCGCCGCCTGGGTCGAGACGCTGCCCGTCAGCCGCTTCCACGGCGTCGGGCCGGTGACGGCGGAGAAGATGAAGCGGCTGGGGATCGAGACCGGGGCTGATCTGCGCGCTAAGTCGCTGGCGTTCCTGCAGCAGCATTTCGGCAGTTCGGCGGAATGGTATTACGCCATCGCGCGCGGGGAAGATGACCGTTCGGTCAATCCGAACCGCGTGCGCAAGTCGTCGGGGTCGGAAACGACGTTCAACCGCGACCTGACCGAACCCAGGGAGATTGAGGCCGGCGTACTCAAGATGGCGGACGATGTCTGGGACTGGTGCGAGGGACGGCAAGCCTTTGGCCGCACCGTCACGGTGAAGGTCAAGTACGCTGACTTCCATCAGATCACCCGGCGGCGCAGCCAGCCCGTGGCGGTCATCAGTCGCGAAGGCCTGCGCCGCGCGGCGCTCGACCTGATCCGGTCAATCCTGCCGACCCAGAAGGGGATACGACTGGTCGGCGTAACGGTGTCGAACTTCGTCGAGGCCGGGGCAGCGGCACCGACCGAATTGCCGATCTTCGCGGAGGCGGCGGCGTGATGCTCGACCTCTTTGACGCGCCGCTCCTGCCGGGGCTCGCCATGCGGGCGAACCTGATCACCGCGGACGAGGAGCGCATGCTGATCGACCGGATCGACGCGACCGGCCTCGAGCCGTTCCGCTTTCAGGGCTGGACAGGCAAGCGGCTGACAACTTCCTTCGGATGGAGTTACGACTTCGAGGTCGGGTGCCCAAAGGATGCGCCACCGATGCCGGACTGGCTTCTCCCCATTCGCGACAGGGCCGCCAATTTCGCCGGGCTCCCGCCCGAAGCACTGATCCAGGCGCTGCTCATTCGCTACGACCCGGGCGCCGGGATCGGCTGGCATCGCGACCGGCCGATCTACGGCCATGTCCTCGGCATCTCCCTCGGCGAACCGGCGACGATGCGCTTCCGGCGGCGGCGAGCCGGCGGCTTCGACCGCGCGTCGTTGCCGCTCGAACCGCGGGGCGGCTATCACATGAGCGGACCTGCTCGGCATGAATGGGAACACAGCATCGCACCGATGGAACGCCCGCGATGGTCGATTACGTTTCGCAGTCTCGTGAAACGGCGGTGACCACTAAAACAGATTACACCTGATGGGCGCCGGTCAATCATGTGGCATGCTGTTCGAATGCAAGCCCGTATAGGGCCTTTCCGCCGCCTAGGTGGTCTACACGGGGGGCGGCAGTGGTGGATTGCGGCCTGTCCGGTTTAAAGCGCGGCAGAGGCTTAGCCGCCGCTCGTTCAGGTCAGGTTTCACATGCTCCTGAGCCTCCTGCATCGCGCCCGTCCCGACTTTCCGTTTGACCTATGGAAACTGGTTCCATAGACAGCGTGTGTGCTACATGCTTTTGCCCTTCGTAGTGGTTCAACAAAGGCCAGCGGCGAGGACGCGCTGTTTGCCTCGGCGCGGACAATCTCGACCGGCGCCTTTGATGACAGCGCTCTTGAGCCAGGAAGGGCACCAAACCGCTCTGCGAAAGAAGCCGAGGTGCAGCCGGGTGATGTCCTGGTTGCGTTGCGCGGCCCGGTCAACTCCGCGGCTGCAATGCGTGATAAGCTGCCGCAGCCAGTGTTCGCGACTTTAGACCTGGCCGTTCTTCGCCCCCACGTCCAGTTGGATGGGGGCTACCTTGCTTGGTTTATCAATCTGCCGACAACTCAGACGGCTCTCGCCGGTCAGCGTGTAAGCGGCGGCGTTCCTCGTCTGCCTCTATCGGCTCTGGCATCACTGGCGCTGTCACTTCCTCCGTTGGAGGCGCAACGTCGCATCGCCGCGGTCAGCGATCTGTCCCGCGAAGAAGCCCGCATCACCGGGACATTGCTACGGCTGCGCGCCACGCTACTTCAAACCACTCTTTCCACCGTTGCTTCGCAAGCCGCTCAGGAGGCGATCTCATGCACGCCGTAAATCAGAAGAGCCTCAACGATGCCGCATGGAAGGCATGCGACACCTTCCGCGGCGTCGTCGATCCGGCGCAGTACAAGGATTACATCCTCATCTTCCTGTTCTGGAAGTATGTCAGCGACCTGTGGCTCGACCATAAGGCGGCGTATGAGCGCGAGTTCGGCGGCGATGCCGAACGCGTGCAGCGCAAGCTACGGTACGAGCGGTTCAACCTGACCGAGGAGACCACGTTCCAAGCGATCTACCGCCAGCGCAACGCGGACAATGTCGGCGAGCTAATAAACATCGCGCTGCACGCGATCGAGGAGGCGAACCGGGCCAAGCTGGCCGGCGTCCTGACCAACATCGACTTCAACTCGACCAACAACCTGGGGGAGACGGCCGACCGCAACCGCCGCCTCAAACACCTGTTCGACGATTTCGCCAAACCCGAGCTCGATTTCAGCCCTTCGCGGTTCAGCGGCGAGCACAAGGCCGAGGACGCGATCGGCGAAACCTACATCTACCTCATCAGCCAGTTCGCATCGGACGCGGGCAAGAAGGCGGGCGAATTCTTTACACCCCGGCGCGTGTCCGAGCTACTGGTCCGCCTCGGCGATCCGCAGCCGGGCAGCCGCATCTGCGACCCCGCCTGCGGTTCATCGACCCTGCTGATCCGCGCAGCCGAGCACGTCGCCCATATTCAAGGCGTCGAGACGGCACGTGCCGATGTGAAGCTTTTCGGGCAGGAGGCGACCCGGCAGACGCAGGGCCTGGCGCGCATGAACATGTTCCTCCACGGGTTAGACGACGCGCGGATCGAGTGGGGCGACACGATCAACAACCCCAAGCTGATCGACGGCGATGCGCTGATACGCTTCGACCTAGTGGTCGCAAACCCGCCGTTCAGCCTGGACAAGTGGGGCGCGGAGAACGCTGCCAACGATCGCTTCCGCCGCTTTCATCGCGGCGTGCCGCCCAAGGGGCGCGGCGACTTTGCCTTCATCAGCCACATGGTGGAGGCGGCCAAGCCCCGCGGGGGTCGCGTCGCGGTGATCGCGCCGCATGGCGTGCTGTTTCGTGGCGGTGCGGAGGGGCGCATCCGCGAGCAGCTTATCGAGGAAAATCTACTCGACGGAGTGGTCGGCCTGCCCGCGCAGCTCTTCCCTTCCACCGGCATCCCCGTGGTCATGCTGATGTTCGATCGCGCGCGCGAGAAGGGCGGCGCGCGCGCGGGTGCCGACGACGTGCTGTTCATCGACGCGAGCCGCGACTTCGTGCCGGGCAAGAAGCAGAACCAGCTCGGCCTCGAGCAGCTCGATCGCATCGTCGCCGCCTGGCGCGCGCGCGAGGACGTGGAACGCTACGCCGCCGTCGTGCCGCGCGCACGGTTGCGCGAGAACGGATTCAACCTCAACATCCCGCGTTACGTCGACACGTTCGAGGCCGAGGAGGCGATCGACGTGGCCGCGGTGCAGCGCGAGATTGAGGCGCTGGAAGCGCAGCTGGCGGCGACGCGGGTAAAGATGGACGGCTATCTGCGGGAGCTGGGCATTGTTGCCTGAGGGAACCACGGAAAGATGGCCTCGTGTAGCTCTGGCCGAGGTGATCGAGAGTATCCGAGGCGGAGTCAGTGTTCTTTGTGACGATGGTGTTTGTGATGAAACTAATCCTGGCGTCCTGACGCTATCTGCCGTCACGTCTGGAGAGTTCCGGCCGGAAGCTTGCAAGCGAGCTCTTACTGCGGAAATAGGGCGTCTTTCTGTTCCTGTTCGAGCTGGAACGATCCTAATAACACGCAAGAACACGCCTGAACTGGTCGGCAGGGTTGCGCTTGTACGCAAAGATTATCCGCACTTACACCTTCCAGACCTTATTTGGGAGATCTGCCCGAAAGCAGGAGTGGATGCGCGGTGGCTCTATGCGTTCCTTTCTAGTCCCTCATTTCGAGCCATCGTGGAGCAGGGTGCCGCCGGTTCCAGTCAGTCAATGGTTGGCATCAGTCGAGATGTGGTCTTGACGGCGAGAGCGCAATTGCCCTCGCTAGATGAGCAGCAGCGGATTTCGGCGGTGCTCGACATGTGGGATGACGCCATTTCTTCTGCCGATCGGCTAATCATAGCTCGTTCATTACTGTTGGCGGGACATGCCAAAGAGGTTTTTTTTCCGGCGTTTTCTGGTCAGCCGCCGCAAGGCTGGACTACATTTCGGCTTGGCGCCTTATTTGACGAGCGGGATGAACGCGGGGGATCAGGACGACTGCTTTCCGTCACGGGAGATCGGGGCATCATTGACAGAGACGATTTAGGCCGCAAAGATACCTCGAACAACGACAAATCAACTTACAAGCGGGTCGGCGTTGGTGACATCGCGTACAATACGATGCGAATGTGGCAAGGCGTATCGGCGTTGTCCACGCTGGATGGCCTAGTCAGCCCCGCATACACCGTAGTTGCGCCTCGCGCGAACATTGATGGTGTTTATGCCGCCTTTCTGTTCAAGCAGCAGCATATGATCGACCGCTTTTGGCGATACTCGCAGGGGCTAGTCGATGACACGCTTAACTTGAAGTATCCGCATTTCTCTGAGGTGATTGTAAACATCCCCACTCTCGCTCAGCAACGTCGGGATGTGAACGCATTGGCCTTATTTTCTAAGGCAACATCGGCAGCTGTTGAGCTGGCCGCACTCCTCCGCCGCCAGAAGCGCGGCCTTATGCAGAAGCTACTCACCGGCGAGTGGTGTGTGCCTGTCACCGGCGACGCCTTGGCCCCCGGCGGCCCCGCCGCCGACCGGCTGGAAGCCGCCGAATGAACGCGCCAGACTTCGCCACGTCGGAAGCGGGCGGGGTCCAGCTTCAAGCGCTGCACACGCTCGCCAATCTCGGCTGGCGCTATCTCACCCGCGTAGAGGGCGAGGCGCAGAGGCGCGGGCGGCTGGCCGAGACGCTGCTGGACGACGTGCTTGCCGAACGGCTCCGCGCGCTCAACCCGCTGCGCCAGGGCAATGCCCGCCACGCGCTGCCGGACGAGGCCGCGAAGGAGGCAATCGGGCGGCTGCGACGTGCGGTCGCCGACCGGGGCAAGGGGCTGCTCGGCGGTAACGCGGCCGTCACCGACCTGCTGCGGCTCGGCACCTCGGTCGACGTGACGCTCCCCAACGAGCGCGGCGAGATGCGCGCGCAGGGCCGCCAGCTCCGGTTCGTCGACTGGGACGCCCCCGAAAAGAACGTCCTCCACATGACGGCCGAGTTCCCCGTGCAGCGCGAGGGCGCCGCCGACACCCGCCGACCCGACATCGTGCTGTTCGTGAATGGCGTGCCGCTGGTCGTGATCGAGGTGAAGGCATCCAGCGTCGCCACCGATCAGGGCATCAGCCAGCAACTGCGCAACCAGAACGCCGACGAGATCCCGCGCCTGTTCGCCAGCGCGCAGCTGCTGATCGCCGCCAACGCCGCCGATCCGCGCTATGCTACCACCGGCACTCCCGCGCAGTTCTGGGCCTTGTGGCGCGAGCAGGAGGTCGGCGAGGCGCAGATGCACCGCGTGGTGAACGCCGGGCTCGCCCCCCCGACCGCGTCCGCGATCTTCGCCGACTTCTCGCCCCACCGTGGGCGCCACGAGCGGATGATGGAGGCGGGCGGCGGGCGCCAGCCGACCGCGCTTGACCGGCTGCTGGTTTCGCTCTGCTCGCCCGAGCGGTTGCTAGATGTCGTCCGCCACTACACGCTGTTCGACGCGGGCGAGAAGAAGGTGCCCCGCTACCAGCAGTTCTTCGGCGTGCGCCGCACGATCGAGCGGCTGCGCACCCGCGATGACGCTGGCCGACGGCGCGGGGGCGTGATCTGGCATACCCAGGGCTCGGGCAAATCGCTGACCATGGTCATGCTGGCGGGCGAGATCATACGCGCGGTGCCGACGGCGCGACTGCTGCTGGTCACCGATCGCACCGACCTCGACATCCAGATCGGCGATACGTTCAAGGCTACGGGCAAGCGGGTGGTGCAGGCCGGTAGCGGCGCAGACCTCGGCAAGCTAATCCGCGACAAGGCCGACATCGTCACGACGCTTATCCACAAGTTCCGCAGCCTAGTCGAGCGCGGCGGCCTGCGCGACGATGATCCCGACGTCTTCCTGCTCGTCGACGAGAGCCATCGCAGCCAGACGGTGAAGGACGACGAGAGCCTGCACCGGCAGATGCGGACCGTATTCCCCGCCGCCTGCTACATCGGCTTCACCGGCACGCCGCTGCTGAAGCGCGAGCGGTCGACCTTCACCACCTTCGGCGGGCTGATCCACAGCTACAAGATTGATGAGGCGGTGCGCGACAAGGCCGTGGTGCCGCTGCTCTACGAGGGGCGGCACGTCGAGATGGACGTCGAGCAAGACGGGCTCGACCGCTGGTTCGACCGTGTCACCAAGGGGCTGACCAACGAGCAGAAGGCCGACCTCAAGCGCCGCATGGGTCGCACCAACGAGGTGCTGGGTGCTGCGCCTTGGCTCAAGGAGGTAGCGTTCGACGTCTCTGAAGACTTCGCGCGCAACTGGAAGGACACTCCCTTCCGCGGCCAGCTGGTCGCGCGTGGCAAGCGCGAGGCGGTGCTGCTCAAGCAGCTGATCGAAGGCTTTGGCGACGTAACGGCTGAGGTCGTCATCTCCGATATTGACGACCGCGAGGGTCACGAGGAGGTCGGCGAGGAAGACGATCTGGTTCGCGCCCACCTGAAGCGCGCCAAGGCGCTCCAGGGCGACTTGAAAACCTTCGAGCGGTACGTGATCGACCGCTTCAAGAAAGGCACGGGCGCCGACCTACTGATCGTGGTCGACAAGCTGCTCACTGGGTTCGACGCGCCTCGCAACCGCGTGCTCTACCTCGCCAAGCCGCTGCGTGAGCACGGCCTGCTTCAGGCGATCGCGCGGGTGAACCGGCTGTATCAGGATGATGAGGCTGAAAAAACGCACGGCCATATTGTCGATTATGCTGGCGTGCTCGGCGAGCTCGACCGCGCGATGACCAGCTACCAGGCCTTCGCGGATTACGACGAGGGCGACGTCGCGCAGGCCCTGGTGGCGATCCGCGAGGAAACCGAGCGGTTACCTGACACGCACTCCGCGCTGCTCGACCTGTTCAAGGGCATCGCGAACACGGCCGACCAGGAAGCCTATGAACGCTACCTCGCAGATGAGCTGATCCGGCGCGACTTCTACGGTCGGCTACGCGCCTTTGCCGGCGCGCTGCAGGCGGCGTTCACCTCGCAGGACTGGGTTGAGCGTACCTCCGAGCGGGCGATCTGCGGCTACAAGGAGGATTTGAAGCGGCATGAAGCGCTGCGCCGTGCGGTCGCGCGCCGCTATGCTGATGCCGCTAACGACTACGACGCGCGCGAATACCAGGCGCGTATCCGCAAGCTGCTCGACCAGCACATCACCGCGACCGGCATGGTGGAGCTAGTCGGGCCGGTCGATATCTTCGACGAGAGCACCTTCAAGGCGGCTGTGGAGGAGGCGACCGGCGGCTCGGCTTCTGTCGCGGACGCGATCGCCAGCGCGACGGCCCGCACCATCACGGAGCGGATGGAAGAGGACCCGATCCGCTTCCAGCGCTTCTCCGCCATCGTTGCGCAGGCAATCGAGGAATTCCGCGCAGGCAGGCTGTGCGAAGCGGACTATCTTGCCCGCGTGACGGCGGTGCGCGACGAGATCGTCGGCGCCAAGGTCGCCGATGATTTGCCCGACGTAGTGCGCGGAGACGATTTCGCTGCCGCGGTTTGGCGGCTGCTGCGCGAGACGCTGGCACCGATCGCCCGGTCGGACTTGGACGAGGTCGCGGCCGAGGCCGCGCTCGCCATAGCGATCCTGGTACGCGCGGAGTGCCGGGTCGGCTGGCAGGACGACGCCGGCCCGCAAAACGTAATGCGTGCCGGCATCGACGACTATCTCTACGCCGAGGTGAAAGGCCAGCGCGGGCTGTGGGCCCTCGATGCAGCCGGCATGGACCGGATCGCTGATGGCGTGATCAGCATCGCCCGTCGCCAGTTGGCGAGATGATGGGCGAAACCGTCACGCTTGGCGCGACCGAGGTCGCCTATGACCTCGCATTCAGCGAACGGCGCACGCTTGGCATTACTGTCAGACCGGATGGAATGTTGTGCGTGACGGCACCCGTCGGCACGCCGCTCGAGGCGATCGAGGCGAAGCTTGTCAGGCGCGGTGCTTGGATCTTGAGCACGAAGCGTGATTTCGACCGATTGCGTCCCGCAACCCCGCCCCGTCGCCATGTCGCAGGCGAAACGTACCGCTTTCTCGGCCGCCAGTATCGTCTGCGTGTCGAACCGGATGCGCCGCGCGGAGTGGTGCTATCCCCGGAACACCTGACGATCGGCGGCATTGCCGCGGACGAACCACGTCGCATCGCCGTCCGGCTCGGTCTCTGGTACCAGCGCGAGGCGCGCCGCGTCCTGTACGAGCGGTTCGATCGGTGCTGGCTGCTTTTCGGCGAGGGGGCCCGTCCGCCTCGGCTGACTGTGCGTCCGATGGAGAAACGCTGGGGCAGCCTTTCCGCCAGCGGCCAATCGCTGATCCTCAATCGGCGGCTGGTGGAGGCCGACGTTGATGCAATTGACTTCGTGATCGTCCATGAGCTCTGCCACCTGCGCCATCACGACCATGGTGAAGCTTTCCATGCACTTTTGGCAACGCGCATGCCGGATTGGCGAGCCCGCAAGGCTCGCTTGGAGCGCTGGATGGCGTAACGAACGTAAGTGAGAAGATTTTGCCGAAATTAAACCGCAATCAAATTCAGGATGAAGCCCGCGCTATCCTTGCAGCAAATCCCGGAGGAATGCGCTGGGCCGAGGTGCTGAAGGCCATCGGAGCAGCTCACCCGGAGACGCCCACCAACAGCGTTCGCGGTGCGACGCACGTCCTCTTCCAAAGCGCCGACGACATCGTGAAGATTGCACGCGGCACCTACCAGCTCGCCCGCTTCGCTCAGGCCGACGCTGCCGAAGCCGTCGCGCAGGATGAGGCGGTCGCCGCCGCCCCAATCACGGTCGACGCAGACGTGCCCGGCACGGCATCGGCCTCTGAGCAAGCCTTCTACGCCAGCTTCGCCGAATGGCTCGAGGAGAATGACGAGGTGACCGTCGCCGGCGCGCTCGGCGGCAGCGTCCTGGGTGGGAAGTGGGGCACCCCTGACGTGATTGGCGTTCTGAAACCCCGTGCGCAGGACATCTTCAAATTCGAGCCGCAGATCGTGACGGCAGAAATCAAGGCCACACCAGGCCAGCCTGTCGTCGCCTTCGGCCAGGCGGTCGCTTACCGGTTGTTCAGCCACAAGAGCTACATCGTCGTACCCCGCACAACCACCAGCGACGACATGAACCGTCTGACCTCGCTCTGCAGCATTCACGGCGTTGGCCTGGTGGTCTTCACTCTCGACATCGACCAACCGGATTATGGCGTCGTCGTCCTCCCCGCCCTCGCCAACCCCGATATGTTCTACGTCAACACCATGCTGGACCGGCTGAAGGCCAGTGAGCCTCGTCTGCTGAACCGGCTGTTCTGATAACGCGCCGCAAGGACTCTCAAGGTAACCACCGGGCGGTTGTGACACCAGCGAATCACCACTCGGCCATGAGGCGGAGTTGACACGCGTCGCTTGCACGCCACCTGCGGCAGCGGCTGAACCTAATGAATGACGGCAACAATGGGGAAGGGGAACAAGCGTCCCGAGTGTCCGCAATAGGGTCAGCGCCGCCGCGAAGTTGACGGCATCTCTCGACCAGCGCCGGCCATCCAGATCAGCTATCGCAAACATCTGCTCATGCCAAAAGTTGCCGGTGGGGCGCTTCGAGACGGACCAGCGGAAATCAGTGGGAAATCGCGCTCGGTTGCCCTTACAGTTTACGCCCCTCCAATTTTGCGACTTGCGAATGAATAAAGGCAAATTAGAAAGGAAGGGCTTGGCGAGAGGGCTGGGATGCAATTCAGGCTCCTGACTGCGATTATGGTATTCCTGGGGTCATACCTGCCGTTGGCAGTCATTCTGTTCTCGCAGAATGTCGATTACGCAGCGTGGCGACGTGCTTTTTGTTGGCCTCTCGAATCCGGTGGCTGTTCCCTCCCCATCACCGAGGCATGGTATTCGCTGACTCTGCTTGTAGTTACTCTCGTCTGTTTTGGTATGACGATCCTGTCGCTGGCGCTTGTTCGTCCGAAACAGGACGTCATCGTTAGAGAGGCCGAATACGTCCCGACAGACCTCATGAACTATACGCTGCCGTACATTGTGTCGTTTATGGGAATAAACTACAATGAAACCAGCAAGTTTGTAGGTTTTTGCGTATTTTTAGCATGGATGTTTTGGATTACCCATCGCTCTGGGCAAATCCTTCTCAACCCTGTTCTGATTGCACTTGGCTGGCGGCTTTACAACGTCACCTACAATTTTCCCGGCAGTTCGGAGCAATACAAAGGTCGGGCGCTCGTCAGAGGCTATCTCGATCCCGGACGTTACAAGCAATGGCCGGTTCAGGACATCCAGATCATCAAACCCTAGGGACCTCGATGCCGATTCCAGCAGCTCTCACCCAGTTCAACATTCAGAACGCTGGCTTGACCGTATGGCTCTTTAAGAAGTCAGGCGGCGGTGCCGGCTCAGCTCCGACTTACACAGGTCGCTGGATCACGACCGAGCCGGATCTGGATGCTGCGCTCAAGGCTTCCTTGATCGCCGCTAGAGCGCGCATCACAGAAGTTCACGAATATGGATTGCTCGCCCAAAATAACGAGGCGAGCGCGCTTCTTATCGATACCGTCGAGACGCATGCAGGCTTGATCGTTGCTCAGTCGGCCAATCCAGTCATTCAAAAAAAGGTCAGGAGCGAGAAAGAGGTCACAAACACCAGCTTCTTCGTGGTTCGTCTGACGGACGGAGACAAGGTCCTTCTGTCGGTACGAAAAACTGATGCCTCCTGGAGGAGTAAGCAGCGCAAAGGGATTATTGACATCGGCTTTCGCGACAATGCTCTGGAATTGGATCAGGCTCCGAGCTTCTCTCTATCTAAGGAAGTCGACTTCTTCATCGTCGATGATAAGATCATCATCCCCCATAAGGGAAATTTCGAATCCGTCCTAAGCTATCGTCAAGCACACGCCGAAGATTTCACAAGCCTCAAAGCAGAGCCCGAGTTTACGCAGATCTTCACCGACCTTGCGCCTCTCACTGCATTTGTGGGTGACAATAAAATCCACCTTCGTCGCATGTGCTCAATCCGGCAGAAGGGTCATTACAAAGACCAGAATTTCATGGCAAAACTCAGGCAGCATCATGCCGCGAACAGCCTGAATCTGGACTTTGATGTGAATGGTCTGATCGTATGTACCGAAGAAAGCTGCAGCGATATCATCACGGCTCTGCTGGATCATCGGCTTGCATCGGCTTTCTCGACCAACGTCTATGACGTTCCCGATGCGACGAAAATCGCATGATGAAATACAGCAGCGACTGTTAAATCGCATTACGAAATTCAAAGCCGCTGTGCTGTAGGCGGCCCAATTGCAGCTGATGTGCGAGGTCGACCGGGCAAGGGCTGAACGTCCGATCGCGGTGATATCTGACGTTCAGCGCAGGCTTTAGAACGACGGCTTAGTCCCGCTTCTCGCCAACTTCACCATCGCTAGTCGAGCGTCGGACGAACGTGAATGGATGTCCGAAGTTGGGGAGCTTGAAACGACCGCTGAATGTCCAATACTGGGTCTTTGTACCGCCTTCGGTTTCCCGCTGCGTGGCGTTCGATCACTTGTATACCTGCACACCCTGTTGTACCCATCACTGTGCAACTCGCTGGCAGACGGGTTGTGCGGCAACGCAAAATCAATGACTTAGTGCGCGGCAAAAGTAGGTCAGGAATCCTGTCTCCCCGACCAGAATGGCTGTTATTCGCCATTCTTGCGCTGACGAAAGCGTCACCAGTCATCTGAAACCGGAACAGACCGGAGACAGGTGAAAATCATGGGAAATCAAAACCACGGAATAGTCCCGGAACGGGTTGGCAGTTCGCTCGCGGATGCCGAACAGGCTTGGGTGGATTGGCGCGGCGGTGAACGCCCCGTTGATGCAAACGCGCTGATACGTCCGCGCTATGGCGATCGCGAACTGTTCATCCGATCGGCATGGGCGCACGACTGGTCCCGGCCGTGCCAATATCGCGTCGCCGTCTTCGGAGACAATCCATGACGACGACTGAGGAGGGGCTGCGGCATTTGCGCAAATTGGCTTCTGGAAAAGGTGCCAAGCCTCAGCCGCTCAAGCAGGGCTACGTTTATTTTCTGCGGTCAGGAAGCCGGGCCGGTGAAAATCGGTTGGTCGACTGACCCGAGCGAGCGCCTCTATCGCCTGCAAACCGGCAGGGCCTCACGTCTGCATATCTGGGCTGACGTGTCGGGCACAAAGGCTGACGAGAGCGTCTATCACAACCGCTTTGCCGATGCTTGGGTTGGCGGCGAGTGGTTTGCGCGAACCCCGGCGCCGGAGGCCCTTATCGCCTAGGCCGCCTCGTGGTCGAGGGCCGTGGGCGCGGCCCCTGATGCGCCGGTGACGCTCAGCCCGACCAGACCGGCCGAACCGAGCATCAGGGTCCGCCGCGTGGTGCCCGTTACCACGCGGGCGCGATCCGTCGTCACTGCGCCGCGTCCCGGCTCAACAATGCTGGCAGGTCGGGTCCAGCAGGTCGGCCAGCAGCGCGCCGGTCGGGTCCCACTCGCCGATCGCCGGATGGATCAACAGCGCCTTGCGGGCGGTCGGCCGTTCGCCGGTCAGTGCGGCTTCAATGGCGGCGCGCTCATAGGCTTTGATCCCGTGGACCAGTCCGATGGCCGGATCGGGCAAGGGCGCGATCGGCAGCGGGGTGATCGAGTCCCGTTCGATCCGGGAGGACGTCTCGACGATCGAACGTTCGGGAAGGTCGGGCAGGGCGCCCCGGTTGCGCGTGTTGACCACGATCGTGGCGGGCTTCGCGCCGGTCAGCGCGCTCATCACGTCGATCGCGATCCGGTGATAGCCGCTGGCGACGCGGAACGGATCGATGTCGAAGGTCGACTCGGGATCGAAGGCGGAGCCGCCCTCGGCTTCCAGCTTCATATAGGAGCCCGACCGCCGGTTCAGATAGGCCGCATAGGCCGCGATCGCACCCGCGCCGTCATCCGCCGACAGGCGATCGCGCAGCGTCG
Source organism: Sphingomonas parapaucimobilis NBRC 15100 (assembly GCF_000787715.1). Classification (GTDB taxonomy): domain Bacteria; phylum Pseudomonadota; class Alphaproteobacteria; order Sphingomonadales; family Sphingomonadaceae; genus Sphingomonas; species Sphingomonas parapaucimobilis. The sequence continues at coordinate 40,020 of NZ_BBPI01000097.1, read as the reverse complement.
CGATCAGGTCGACGTTCAACGCCTCGACCTCGGTGCCGCGGCTGGCGCCGTGCTTGCACTGGTTGGCCAGAGCGCGGCGGCGTTCGTAATAGAAGAACAGATATTCGGTCGGGATCAGCCGCAGGGCGCGGATCATCGCCTTGTCGAAGACGGGGGCCGAGTAGAGCTTGTCCAGGACCGCGTCGTCACCCAATACGCGGTCGAACACGTCTTCGCCGTGCAGCCGGATCCCGCGCACCCAGCCGAGATGGTTCAGGCCGACATAGTCGCATTCGACATCGGCCAGCGTCGCGCCCAGGGCATGGGCGATGTTATGGAACAGCTCGGTCGGCGTGTCGCAGATGCCGACGATCTTCGCATTGGTATGATCGCTGATCGCCTGGGTGATGAGGCCGGCGGGATTGGTGAAATTCACCACCCAGCCGTCGGGGCTCAGGCGTTCGACCAGCCGGGCCTGTTCGATGGCGATCGGCACCGTACGCAGGGCCATCGCCGCACCCGCCGGGCCGGTCGTTTCCTGTCCGGGAAAGCCGTGTTCGATGGCCGTGCGCTCATCGGCGGCGCGACCGGCGATGCCACCGACGCGGATCGAGTTCATGACGAACGACGCGCCCTCGACCGCATCCTCGATCGAGGATGCCTCGCGGACGATCAGGTCGCCGCCCTCGGCCTTGACGATGGCCCGGCCGAGCGCTGCCATGATCGCGAGACGGTCGGCGTCCGGATCCCACAGGACCAGTTCGCGCGCCCCCAGCGCCTCGGCGGCATCGTTCACGCCGAAGGTGACGAGTGGCGTGCGGACACCGCCGCCGCCGATGAGCGTCAGCTTGCGGTCAGTAGGTGCGGTCATAAAAACTCCGAAGTTCTTGGGTATCGGGAATGGCGGCCAGTGCGCCGGGCTGGCGGGTGGACAGCGCGCCGGTCAGGCAGCCACGACGCAAGCGGGCAAGCGCGTCGCCACCATCGAGCAGCGCGTCGATGAACCCTGCGTCAAAGGCATCGCCCGCGCCGGTGGCGTCCACGGCCACGACGGCGGGCGGAGCGGCCTGGACGATGATGCCATGCTCCAACGCGGCGGCCCCGCGCGCACCCAGTTTCACCATGGGGTGACGCAGTCCGATGCGGGCGGCATGGTCGAGATAGGCAGCCGGGTCGGCGCTGCCGCAGATCAGCTCGGCCTCCTTCTCGTTGGGCATCAGATGGTCGATGGCGGTCAGCGTCGGGCCATTGGCCGGATCGGCGAGCCAGGCGGGTTGATAGCCCATGTCGAGTGAGGTGGTGATCCCGGCGGCGGTTAGTTCCGGCAGCACGATATCGGCCACGTCGCGGGGCAGGGGCATGGCGAAATGCACATGCCGGGCATTCTTCAGCGTCTTCAATCCCTCGCCAACGGCCAGGACGCCGACCTGACGGTTGACCCCGATATGGGTGAAGAAGGACCGGTCCTGCGCTGTGGAAACGCTGATCGAGGTACCCGTCGCGCCGTCGCCGATGCTCAGGCCGTCACTGGCCACACCGAAGCGAGCAAGGCGTTCGCGGAACCATGGCATGTCATCCGCGCCGACCAGTCCGACCAGCGCCACGCTGCGCCCCAGTTTCGCCAGACCGCAGGCGGTGGCCGCCGCCCCGCCGCCCATCTCACGCACATAGGAGTCGGTGACGATTTCCTCGCCGGGCTGCGGCCAGGTCGGAAAGCCGCTGAAGACATGATCGACATAGATCTCGCCGATCACGGCGACGTCGTGGTGGTGGGTCATAGGACAGGCTCGGGCTTCGGGGCGAAGGGCCAGCTCGCGCGGGCACGGGCGACCGCGAGGAACACGATGGTGCCGATCATCATCGCGGCGATGCCGCCCAGGACATGGACGGGGCGGCTGGTGCCGACGATGAACAGCCATCCGATCAGGGTGACGATGACCGGCAGGGGATAAAGCGGCATGCGGAAAGTGTGCGCGGCGTCCGCCTTGCGTTGGCGGCGAAGCAGTACGACCGCGAAACACTGCGCCGTGTACTGGAACAGCGTCTGCACGACGATCAGCGCCGCGATCAGATTGTCCAGCGACATCAGGCAGGCCACGGCCGATGCCCCTCCCATGAACAGCAGGGCGACGGTCGGGAAATTCCCGCGGGGATGTAGTCGGGCGAAGCGGGCGAAGAATTCCCCTTCGACGGCCGCGGCATAGGGAACGCGCGAATAGCCGAGCAGGACGATCAGCGCCGATCCCCAGCTGGCGATCAGGATCAGGACGGCCACGGTGACCCCGCCCGCCGAGCCGTAGATGGCCTGCATGAAGTCGGCGACCACGGCATTACTCTTCATCGCCTGTTGCCAGGGCAGCACGCCCAGGATCGACAGGTTCAGGCCGATATAGAGGAAAGCGACGAGCGGTATCGATATCAGCACCGCGCGCGGAATGGTGCGGCGGGGCTCGCGCACTTCGCCGCCCAGCATACAGACGGCATTATAGCCACCATAATCATACACGCCGACCAGCGTCGCCGCGCCTAGGCCCGTCCAGAAGGCGGTGGTCGGCGAGAAGGCCCCCTTGGGAAAGGAAAAGGCGCGCCCGGCGTCGAAATGCAAAGCGCCGCTGAGAATGATCCACAGACAGGCGGCGATCACGATCACGCTGACCGTGATCGACAGGCGCTCGATCGACCGCACATCGCGCCACAACAAACCGGTGTTGAGCAGACAGATCCCCGCTGCCAGGGCCGCGATGCCCCATCCGGTCAGCGAGGGCCAGACGAAGGTCGCATAATGCGCCAGTCCGACAGTGCCCGATGCGATCGACATCGGGCCGATCAGCATGGTCTGCCACAGGTAGAGAAAGCCGAACAGACGTCCCAGCCTGGCGGGGCCATAGGCTTCGCGCAGGTAATGGAATGGACCACCCGAGCGCGGCACGGCGGAGCCTAGCTCGGCCCAGACCATTCCGTCGCAGATGCACAACAGCGCGCCCAGCAACCAGCCGAGCAGCGCCTGTGGACCGCCCATGGCGGACAGGGCCAGCGGAATGGTGATGAAGGGGCCGATGCCGATCATGTTCAGCAGATTGGCGGAAAGTCCGCCAGCCAGTCCCAGCGTGCGCGGCGTCGCCTCGACAGGCGCAGAGCGCTCGGACGGCATCGCCAGGCCGGTCATTCGGGATAAGCTCCGACCATGTTCGCCGCCACTTTGGAAGGCATGCAATGCTGTCGTTCCTGGTACGTCATGGCCGCCCTCCCAGATTTGCCCCTATTTAGACAAATAATGTCAAATATAAGTCAATATGAAAATTACATTTCATAAATGCGCTTTGTAATCGACGTGGTCCCATTTATGATGGCGGCATCGATGCGGAGACGATCATGACCGATGCCGGTATTACGGTGCCCCAGACGGCGGCGGAATTGCGCCAGGCCATTCTCGATCGGCACGACTCGCTCAGCAAAAGGCTTCAGCATGTCGCGCGCTATGTCCTGGATCATCCGGACGACATGGCGCTCCAGCCGCTGAGCGTCATTGCCACGCGATCGGGCACGCAGCCGTCCGCCATCGTCCGATTTGCCAAGTCGCTGGGCTTCACCGGGGCGGGGCCGATGCAGCGATTGTTGCGCGACAGCCTGCTCGCGAACAATGCCGCTCTGGGTTATGGTGAGCGGGTTCATCAGTTCACGGCGTCGGTCGACCAGTCGGTTTCCGAGCGGGGTGTCGGTTCGCTCATCGACGAGTTCACCGAGGCCGATATCCTGGCGTTGCAGAATACCCGGGCTACAGTCGGTGAGGACGGCCTGGCCGAGGCGGTGGCGATGATCCGCAAGGCCCAGGTCGTGCATCTGGCCGGTATGCGCCGGGCCTTTCCCGTTGCTGCCTATCTGGCCTATGCCATTCCGCAGGCGGGCAAGCCGACCATGTTGATCGACGGGATTGGCGGACTCGCCTTTCAACAGTTTCGCGCCATGTCGTCCCGCGACCTGCTGGTCGCGATCAGCTATCATTCCTATGCCCCCGAAACCGTGAGCGCGGTTGAGGCAGCGGCGGCGGCGGGGGCCAGCATCCTCGCCATCTCGGACAGTCTGGCCAGCCCGATTGCGCGACATGCGACCCACACGCTGATCGTCCGCGAGGCGGAGGTGCGGGGATTTCGATCCCTCGCGGCGTCGCTGTGCGTTGCCCAGGCGCTCGTCGTCGGCTTGGCTTATGAGAAGCAGCGCGGCGCGCGCCGGGCCAAGGCGGCCAAGGCGGGGACCGATGCCTCCTGAGGCTGGGGTCTCGGCAGTATCCTGGAATGTGAAACTCCGTAAATTTTTAAAATGAAATATTCAGATTGACACAAAACTGACCAATCTATTTTCTAACGGCCGTGCATTGGGGTGCTCATACCGGGCACTGTAAAAGTGCAGGGGGTTCAGATGCGGAATCGGTCGGGCAAGGGGCGTTTGCTGTCGGGCGTCGTGATGGCAGTGGCAGTGGAAATGGTGGCGCCTGCCGCCATGGCGCAGACGGTTCCGTCGCCCGCCGTGGACGCCGCGGATGCCGATGCGACCCAGCAGACCGCCAGTGAGTCGCTGACCAGCGATATCGTTGTCAATGGTCGCCGCCAGCGGACCGCGCTGGACGAAGAGCGTAACGCCATCGCGACGATCGACATCGTGACCACCGGCGACGTGGCGATCAATTCGCAGACCGGCGTCGCCGATCTGGCCAAGGCCCTGCCGGGCGTGTCGGTCAGCCGCGACCAGGGGCGCAACCAGAGCGCGACCGGCGAAGCGCAGTTCGTCTCGATCCGCGGCTTCGACACCAGCTACAATGCCTATACGCTGGACGGCCTTCGCCTGCCCCAGACCGCGGGCAACACGCGCGCCATTTCGCTGAACCTGTTCTCGCCCTTCGCGATCGGTGGCATCGCCGTCGACAAGACGCCGGGCGCGGCCAAGGATGCCGACGCGATCGCCGGTATCGTCGACCTGCGCTCCCCGACCGCATTCGACTTCAGCAAGTCCTTCACCCGTGCGCGGGTGCTCGGTCAGGGGGCGCAACTTGCCCTCGATCACAAGATGGAGGGCATGGGCGGTGCCATCGGTCTGGACGCGGCACGCCGGTTCGGGAGCGCGGGCCAGTTCGGCGTCTATGTCGCGGGCTATTACGAGGAGCGCGCGAACACGGCCGAGTCCACCGCCGTGCAGAACGACTATAAGGCGGCGAACCGGACCACGGATACCGTTCGTACCGTGCTGGCCAATGGCGGCGCCCTTGCGGCGGACGGCGTGCAGTGGAATTTCTACAACAACCGGATCAAGCGTTATGGCGCGACCGGATCGTTCGACTTCCGCAGCGAGTCGTTCGATGCCTTCGCGCGGGTGAACTACGCCACCTATCTCAACACCAACACGATGAACCAGACCGCGCTCCGCAACGAGCTGACGCGCGGCCAGACCAATCCGAATGGCGGTTCCTATAATGCGGCGGGCGTCTACACGCCGCTGGGCATCAATCCGGCCAGCTATTTCCGCACCGAGGACGTCGAGCAGGAACTGCTGTCGACGCAGATCGGTGCGAAGTGGCATCATGACGGCTTCACTGCCTCGCTCGAGGGGGCCTATGCCGATGGCCGCTTCGATCAGCCGCGCCGTATCGAGGCAGCGTTCCGTGGGATTGCCTATAACGGTGCCGCGGGCAACACGGGGGCGTCGACCGAGGGTGTCGTCGTCGACCTGTCGGACAATCGTTCGCCCCGTCCCGTCCTGTCGCAGGGCGCCATCGCCTATGTCGGCTCGCTCGACCGGCCGACCCAGCTCTATGTCCAGGCGGGCTATGACTATCTGTCCGAGGTCAAGAAGACCGTGAAGGGCAGCGTGGGATGGGAAGGCGAGGGCCTGATCTCGAGCGTGTCGGTCGGTGGCCTGTATGAGGATTCGGATCGTGACGGCCGCTCGCTGGCCCCGGATGCGACGCGGTATCGCTTCCTTACCCCGCTTCAGGCGGGAACGGTGCAGGGACCGTCGATCTCGCAATATCTCGGCACCGTGCTGACCGATTTCCTGAGCTACTACCCCGCGCGTCCCATCAAGGTGCTCGAGCGTTCGCAGCTCGACTCGCAGGTCACGCAGTTCGTGAACTATGCCGCCCTGTCGGCGACCACGATCAACCAGGGGCTGCTCAAGGGCGTCGAAAAGCGCAAGGCGGTGTATGCGACTGCGACCCTGAAGGCGGGCAATCTCGAAGTGATGCCGGGCATTCGTTACGAGGATAATGATTTCACCGCGCGTTTCTACTCGCTCGGGAATCTCGTCAACGCCGGACGCAAATATGATCATGTCGATCCGTCGTTGCTGGCGTCGTGGAAGCCGGACAGCCGCATCGTCGTTCGCGGCGCCATCCGGTCGAGCTATTCGCGTCCGGCCTTCGGCCTGCTGGCGGGGCCGACCACGACGAGCGATCCGAGCGGCGGTTTCGTGACGGTCACGCGGCCCAACCCCGATCTGAAGCCGGTCGAGGCGTGGAGCTATGATGCGGGTCTCGATTATTATGGCGGCGTCGGACGCTATTTCCAGATTGCGTTGTATTACAAGGATCTGAAGAACATCCTGGTGCCGTCGGGCACTCGTTCGGTCGGCACCGATGGCGGCACCGACGCCAATGGCAACCGGATCATCCTGTTGCAGACGGCCAATGGTCGCAGCGGCAATGCCAAGGGGGTCGAGGTCTCGGGCCGCTACACGCTGGGCGATCTGGTCGGCGGCGGCGTGCTGGGCAATTTCGGCTTCGGCGGCAACGTCACCTATCAGCAGACGCGTGCAACCTATCAGGTCGCGGCCAACGATATCCGCACGACGAACCTGCCCCAGGCCCCGGACCTGATCTATAACGCCGAAGTCTTCTATGCGGGCGGCGGTCTGCGCACCAACTTGTGGTACAACTATACCAGCCGTATCCTCGCCACCGTGCAGGACAGCCAGCCGGACATCTATGTCCAGCCGGTCGGCGAATTGAATCTGGGTCTGGCCTATGAAGTTACGGCGAACCTGGAAGTAGGTTTTGCGGCGCGCAACCTGCTGAACCAGCACACCTACTGGGCGACGGTAGGTAAGGAAAAGACCTATATCTCGAACGATCGGAACGGCGGCTATATGAAGACCGGCCGCGTGTTCCAGTTCAGCCTCACGATGAAGATGTAAGAAGGAGTCCGAACGATGCGGTGGCTGCTCCTGATCTGCATGGCCCTGATGGCCGTGCCCGCCACCGCATCGGATCGGGCACCCGATATAGTCCTGCAAGGCGTCGTCCGCAGTGCCGACCGCGCCACGACCAGGGACCTGACCTTCGCCGTTCCCGAAGGGATGGCGCAGGTCCGGGTCGTCTTCACGTTCGAGGGGCGCGACCGGGGCGTTGCGATCAACCTGGGCGTGACCGACCCGCAACGCTTTCGCGGCTGGGGCGGGGGCACCAAATATGCCTTCACCATCGGTGAAGCTTTCGCCTCGCCCTCCTTCCTGCCGGGTCCCATTCCGGCAGGGCCGTGGCGCCTGACGCTCAGCGTACCGTCGATCCGGCCCCATGATGCGGCGAAATGGTCGGCGAAGATCTGGTTCTCGCGTTTTTCCAACCTGGATGAAGTCGCCTTTTCCGCCACGCCGATCCGGTCGGGTCCGGGCTGGTATCGCGGCGACCTGCACAGTCATAGCGGGCAGAGCGATGCGCGATGCCGCAGTCTGGCAGGCCGCGAGGCGGGCTGTCCCCCCTTCCTGACCTTTCAGGAAGCGGCCGACCACGGTCTCGATTTCATCGCCTTGACCGACCATAATGTGACGTCGCACTTCATCGAGATGGGCTATCTCCAGCCGCATTTCGACACGCTGCTGCTGATGCCGGGCCGCGAACTCACCACGCGTGACGGACATGCCAACCTGCTGGGTTATATGGGCTTCGTCGATACAGAGATCGGTCGCCCCGGCACGCCGACCGTCAATGCGCTGCTGTCGGCCGCTCATGCCACGGGTGGCTTCCTGACGATCAATCATCCCTCGCGCCCGACCGGCGAGGATTGCCTGGGCTGCGGCTGGGCGCCGCGCGATACCGATTATTCCAAGGTCGATGCGATCGAGGTGGTCAACGGCGGCAGCACGATCGAGACGCCGGGCGACCGCGAGGCGGCGATCACGAAGCAGGTCCGCTATTGGGAGGGGCTGCTCGATCGGGGATATCGGCTGGTCGGCGTCGCGGGCTCGGACAATCACGACGCGATCCAGTATCGCGGCAGGTCGCCCATCGGCCCCCAGGCCGCGATCGGCAGCCTGGCGACGGTCGTGCGGGCGGATGATCTTTCGCAGGGCGCGGTCCTGCGGGGCCTGAAGGGCGGTCGGGTCTTCGTCGATCTGGACGAGGGGCGTGGACGCGTGCTCGACCTGTCGGCGCGTCGCGGTGCGGCGCAGGCGGTGATGGGCGGCACGTTGCCCGCCGGGCGCGACCCGATCACGGGCAGCGTTCATGTCGAGGGCGTGGAGGGCGGCACGGTCGACCTGGTGGTCGATGGTCGTCATGTCCGCCCCCACACTAAGGCCGGGCCGTTGGGGCGTGGGGCGGCGGACATCGCCTTCACCCTGCCGCAGGGATCGGTACGACACTGGTTTCGCGCCGATGTGCGGCGGGCGGACGGCAGGCTCTGGCTGATCGGAAATCCCATCTATGTCCGGTGACATGGCCATTTCCCGCCGGGCATTGATCGGCGGCACCGGAGCGGCGGCGCTGACTGCGTCCATGCCCGCCATCGCTGCGCCCAGGACAGGCAAGCGGCCGGTGGATTGGGTCGATCCGTTCATCGGAACCGGCGGCCATGGCCATACCTATCCGGGCGCGACCCGCCCGTTCGGCATGGTGCAGCTGAGCCCCGACACGGACAATGCACGGTGGGACGCCTGTTCGGGCTATCACCATGACGACACCACGATGCTGGGCTTTTCGCACACGCATCTGTCGGGGACCGGAGTCGGCGACCTGATGGATGTGCTGCTCGTACCCCGCACCGGCCCGATCATCCTGGATCCCGGCAGCCTGGAGCGGCCCGAGGGTAGCTATCGCCAACGTTTCGTCCATACCGACGAGCGCGCGAGGCCCGGCTATTATGCGGTGCGCTTCCCCGATAGCGGGATCGCGGCGGAACTGACCGTCACCGACCGGGTCGGTTATCATCGCTACCGCTTTCCGGGGTCGGGCCATATCCTGGTCGATCTGGCGCATGGCGCACGTGACGAGCCCGATCCCGCCAGCATCGGCTTCGATCCGCCGCGTCCCACGCCGGTCAGCGATGCGTCGCTCCGCCTGATCGGTCGCGATACGCTGGTCGGATCGCGGCGGGTGCAGCAATGGGCGAACGGGCGGGTGATCCACTTCGCGCTGCGGGTGTCGCGGCCTTTCGCCGAGGCGCGCTTCTTCAGCAATGACCGGGCGGTGGCACCGACCGGGGAGGGCGTATCGGGGGCGTCCCTGAAGGCCGCACTGCTCTTTCCCGACGCCGCCACGGGGCCGATCGTCGTTCGCGTCGCGTTGTCGGGCGTCGATGTCGACGGTGCGCTGGCCAACCTGACGGCGAACGGCGCATCGGAAGATTTCGACCGCGTCGTCCGGGAGGCCGATGCGGCCTGGGACGTGGCGCTGGACGGCCTGTCGATCGAGGGCGCGAGCGAGGCCGAGGAGCGGATATTCTACACGGCGGCCTATCACGCGATGCTGGCGCCGACGCTGTTTTCGGACAGCGACGGTCGTTATCGCGGCATGGATACCGCCGTTCACCGGCTGTCCGACGGTGACCATAATTACAGCACCTATTCGCTATGGGATAGCTATCGCACCCTGCATCCGCTGCTGGGGCTGATCCGGCCGGAGCGGAACGCCGATCTGGTTCGCGGTCTGGCCCGCATGACGCTGGAAACCCCGGCCGGGCCGCCGGTATGGCCGCTTCAGGGGATCGAGACCCATTGCATGATCGGCTGGCACTCGGCGGTGGTGATCGCCGAGGGCTTGGTGAAGGGCGTGCCGGGTCTCGACGCGGCGGCCATCTGGCCCGCTATTCGCGAACTCGCCTTTCACAGCGAGGCGCGCGGCCTGCGGCCTTATCGGGAGCTTGGCTATATTCCGTCCGACAAGGTCGGGGAGGCGGCCAGCAAGACCCTGGAATATGCCTATGACGACTGGGCGATGGCGGTCATCGCCGAGCGGGCGGGGGCCAGCGGGGATGCGGCGCGACTGCGCGCCCGGTCGCGCAACTATCGCAACCTGTTCGACCACAAGACGGGTTTCATCCGTCCGCGCCTGGCCGACGGGACATGGGCCGAGCCGTTCGACCCTCGCGCGCTGGGCCATGATACGGCGCACTGGCGCGACTTCACCGAATGTAACGCGTGGCAGGCGACATTCCTCAACCAGCATGACGTCTATGGCCTGATCGACCTGTTCGGCGGGGATGCGGCGTTCGAGGCGAAGCTGGATGCGCTTTTCGCCGCCGACAGCAGCCTTCCCAAGGACGCACCACCCGATGTCAGCGGATTGGTCGGCCAATATGCGCATGGCAACGAACCGAGCCACCACGTCGCCTATCTCTACGCCTATTGCGGCGTTCCGTGGAAGACGCAGGCGCGGGTCCGCATGTTGCTGGAGGGGCAGTATCGCGCCGCGCCGGACGGTCTGTCGGGCAATGAGGATTGCGGCCAGATGAGCGCCTGGTACGTGATGAGCGCATTGGGGCTCTATCCCGTCGATCCGGTCAGCGGGGCCTATGTCTTTGGTGCGCCGCTTCATCCCCGCGCCACGGTGCCGGTCGGGCGGGGCCGCAGCCTGGTGGTCGAGGCACCCGGCATTTCCGCCGATGCCGTCTATGTTCAGCGGGTCAGCTGGAATGGGCAGCCCTGGACGCGCAGCTGGATCGGCCATGGCGAACTGGTTAAGGGCGGGCGGCTGATCTTCCAGATGGGGTCGAGGCCCAATCCCGCCTTTGGCCGCGATCCGGCCGATCGCCCGCCCTCGTTCGGAATGGTCGGGCGCTCCGCATGACCTCTACCGGCGGGAGCGATCGCGACCGGTCAGGGTCAGACGGGCTCCATCCGGCCGGAGGCCATCGACCGGCGGGCGGCTTCGGCGAGGGCGAGCGCCGCCACCCCGTCATGATGATCGATCAGCGGCGCCGCGCCTTCGAGCATGTCGGCGAAGTGGGCGATCTCGTGACGATAGGCATCGGCATAGCGATCGAGGAAGAATGTCTGGATGGGCGCGCTCCGGCATCCGTCCGCGCTCCACTCCTCGACGCTGGTCCGGGCGATGTTGCCTGCCCGGATCAGCCCGCGTTCGCCGAAGACCTCGATACGCTGGTCATAGCCATAGCCGCTGCGTCGGCTGGAACTGATCGTACACATACGGCCGTCCGCGGTGGTCAGGATCGTGCGGGCCGTGTCGACGTCCCCCGCCGCACCGATCGCGGGATCGATCAGGCAGGCCGCCTGTGCGAACACGCCGGTAAAGGGCGCATCCATCAGCCAGCGCGCCATGTCGAAATCGTGAATGACCATATCGCTGAACAGCCCGCCCGACGTCTCGACATAGGCGATCGGGGGCGGGGCGGGATCATGGCTGACGATATGAACGGCTTCGACCGCGCCCAGGGCATTGTCCGCCAGCCGCGACCGCAGCGCCGCGAAATGCGGATCGAAGCGGCGGTTGAACCCGATGAGCACCCGCGCGCCCATCGTATCCAGCATCTCGGCGGCGGCACGTGCGCGGGCCAGGTCGAGGTCGACGGGCTTTTCGCAGAAGACGGTGTGCCCCCTGCGTGCGGCGGCGAGCATCAGGTCGACATGCGTCGGCGTGGGGCTGGCGATGACGACCCCGTATATGCCCGGCATCGACAGGGCGGTTTCGACATCGACCGCTGGCACGCCATGATGGCGGGCCAGTCGCCCGGCCGCATCCGGCAGGGCGTCGGCCACGCAGGCCAGCCTCAGGCGTGGGTGGGCGGCAATCGATTCCGCATGAACCGTTCCGATCCGCCCCGCCCCGATCAATGCGATCTGATGCACGCCCGCTCCCAGATAAAACCGCCTCCATTTTCCACCGCCGAAGGACTTTCGGCAAGTCCGCGCCGGGACCGAGCCTTATGACGACAGAGCCGAACGCCCGTCGACTGGACCTGATCACAATCGGCCGGTCCTGCGTCGACCTGTATGGCGAGCAGATCGGAGGCCGCCTGGAGGACATGGCCAGTTTCGCCAAATATGTCGGCGGCAGTCCGACGAACACGGCGATCGGCGCGGTCCGTCTGGGCCTGCGCGCCGGGCTGCTGACGCGTGTAGGCGACGATCATATGGGCCGGTTCGTTCGCGAACAGCTGACCCGCGAGGGGGTCGCGACGGACGGCGTCGTGACCGATCGGGAACGGCTGACCGCGCTGGTGATCCTGGGCATCCAGGACGCCGAGACCTTTCCCCTGATCTTCTACCGCGAGAATTGCGCCGATGCCGCGCTATGCGAGGAGGATATCGACCCCGACTATATCGCCACGGCCGGCGCGGTCCTGATCAATGGCACGCATCTGGCGCAGCCGGTGCCGCGCGCGGCCAGCCTGAAGGCGGCGCGGCTGGCCCGGGCCGGGGGCGGGCGGGTCGTTTTCGATATCGATTACCGGCCGGTCCTCTGGGGACTGACCGCGCGCGACAGGGGCGAAACCCGGTTCGTCGCCGACGAAGTCGTGACGGCGACGCTGCAATCGGTCTTGCCGCTGGTCGATCTGGTGGTCGGGACGGAGGAGGAAATCCATATCCTGGGTGGGACGGTCGATACGATCGCCGCGCTGCGCCGGATTCGTTCGCTGTGTGACGCGACGGTGGTGGTCAAGCGGGGTGCTCAAGGGTGCCTGATCGTCGATGGCCCGGTCCCCGCCACGGTCGAGGATGGGCTGGTCGTTCCCGGTTTCGCCGTCGCCATGTTCAACGCACTGGGCGCGGGCGACGCCTTCATGGCCGGGTTCCTTCGAGGATGGCTGCACGGCGAGCCGCTGACCGTCTGCGGGCTTTGGGGCAATGCGTGCGGCGCGCTGGTCGTCTCCCGTCATGGTTGCGCGCCCGCGATGCCCGGCTGGCGCGAGTTGCAAATGTTCATCGCGACGACCGACCGGCCCCACCGGCTTCGCGACGACCGGAGGCTGGAACGGGTACACCGGACGGTCGAACGGGGCATATGCTATGACAGCCTGATGGTCCTGGCCGTGGATCATCGCACCCATTTCGAGGAATTGGTGGCCAGCCTGGGCGGGGAGAGCAGGGCGAGGGTCGCCACGTTCAAGTCGCTGGTGTTGCGCGCGACGGATCGGCTGGCGGCGGGGGATACGGGCTTCGGCGTCCTGCTGGACGGCGGTGACGGCGCATCGGCGCTGACGGCGGCGGCGGGCTTGCCCTATTGGGTCGGACGCCCGATCGAGATACCGGGGTCCCGGCCCCTCCGCTTCGAGGGGGATATCGATCCGGCGATCACCCTGCGCGAATGGCCGGTGACGCAGGTCGTCAAATGCCTGGTCTATTACCGTCTCGACGATCCGGCCGAATTGCGTGCGGCGCAGGATCGCGAGCTGTTGCGGCTTTACGAGGCGTGTCGGGCGACACGGCACGAAATGCTGCTCGAAGTCATCGTCTCGGCCCACGGCCCGGTCGATGCGCGGACGACCGCGGATGTGCTGGCGCATTTCTATGCGATCGGCATCTATCCCGAATGGTGGAAGCTGGAGCCGTCCGACGATCCGGCAGTCTGGTCCGCCATCGCGCGCGTGATCGAGGAGGGGGACGCGGATTGTCGGGGCGTCCTGCTGCTCGGTCTGTCCGCGACGCCCGAGGTCCTGCTCGAACGCTTCACCGTCGCGGCGGCCTGTCCGATGGTGAAGGGTTTTGCGGTCGGGCGGACGATCTGGCACAAGGCTGCGGCCGACTGGCTGGCCGGTACGATCGACGAGGAAGAGGCGGTGACCCGGATCGCGATGAATTTTCATGTGCTGGTGGACGCTTGGCGGCGCGCAAGGGCCGCCTTTCCCGCCTGAGCGATGGCTGTCGAACCGAAGCTGCGGCTGACCGCAGGTCAGGCGCTGGTCCGATGGATGATCGCGCAACAGGTCGAGACCGCCGGGGGCATCCGGCCTTATTTTGCCGGGGTCTGGGCGATCTTCGGTCATGGCAATGTCGCGGGACTGGGAGAGGCGCTGGCGGCGGCGTCCGATGACCTGCCGACGCTGCGGGCGCATAGCGAGCAGGGCATGGCGCATGCCGCCATCGCCTTTGCCAAGCAGAACCGTCGCGAGCGGGCCATGGCCTGCACCAGTTCGATCGGTCCCGGTGCTACCAACATGGTCACCGCCGCTGCACTGGCGCATGTCAATCGCCTGCCGATCCTGCTTCTGCCCGGCGACGTCTTCGCCAGTCGCCGCCCCGATCCCGTTCTTCAGCAACTGGAGAGCTTTGGGGATCCGACCACCAGCGTCAACGATTGCCTGCGCCCCGTATCGCGCCTGTTCGACCGCATCCTGCGGCCCGAACAGTTGATCGATGCCCTTCCCCGCGCGATGGCGGTGTTGACCGATCCGGCGGCTTGCGGACCTGTCACGCTGTGCCTGTGCCAGGATGTGCAGGCCGAGGCGTTCGATTATCCGGTCTCGCTGTTTCGCACGCGGGTCTGGCGGCGGCGCCGACCCGTCCCGGATCATCGCGAAGTCGACGATCTGGTGACGGCGCTGCGCAATGCCCGCGCGCCGCTGATCGTGGCGGGAGGGGGTGTTCTCTACGCTCGCGCCGAAAAAGGGCTTGCACGGTTTGCGGCCGTCACCGGCATTCCGGTTGCGGAAACCCAGGCGGGGAAGGGCGCGATGCCCGATGATCATCCCCAGGCGCTCGGCGCGGTCGGCGTGACCGGAACGTCGGCGGCGAATGATGCGGCGGCGGCGGCGGACGTGATCGTCGCCATCGGCACGCGGTTGCAGGACTTCACGACGGGGTCGCGCACCCTGTTCGACGTTGATGCCACGCTGTTCCAGGTCAACGTCGCGCTGCATGACACGGCCAAGCATGATGCACGACCTGTGCTGGGCGATGCGGGCGTCGTGCTGGACGATCTGGCGGAGCGGCTGAAGGGCTGGCAGGTCGATCCGGCATGGCGCGCCCGCAACCTGTCGGCCCGAGCCCTATGGCTGCGGCAATGGGCAGAGGTCGTTGCCCCGGACGACAACGTTCCGTCCGATGCTCAGGTGGTCGGTGCAGTCTGGCGGGTGTCGCGACCGGATGACGTGGTCGTCTGCGCGGCGGGCGGCCTGCCCGGCGAGATGCACAAATTCTGGCGGGTGTCGCGTCCTGGCGGCTATCATGCCGAATATGGCTTCTCGTGCATGGGATATGAGATTGCAGGCGGGCTGGGCGTCGCGCTGGCGGCGCCCGACTGTCGTGTGACCGTGATGGTCGGTGACGGCAGTTATCTGATGCTCAATTCTGAGATCGCCACGGCCGTTGCGATGGGGTGCCGCATGACGATCGTCCTGGTCGACAATGGCGGCTTCGGGTGCATCGACCGTTTGCAACGCGCGACCGGCGGCAGGGCATTCGGAAACCTGCGCGATCAGGCCGCCCCGACCATCGACTTCGTCGCCCATGCCCGCAGCCTGGGGGCCAGCGCCGAGCGGGTCGGTGACATTGCCGCGCTCGAGGCGTCGCTGGCTCGGGCGAGGGACGCCGGGGGCGTCAGCCTCATCGTCATCCCGACCGACCCGGCGCGATCGACCGGGGTGGGCGGTCATTGGTGGGACGTGCCCGTCGCCGAATGCTCCGATCGCTCCGATGTGCGCACGGCACGTCATCTTTATGATGCCGAGCGACGGAGGATATAAGGAAGCCCGCCCCGGTTTCATGCCTTGGCCTGGACCGCCGGACTGGCTTATGACGCTCGTCGCTTCGCTCGGCGTGATCCTCATCTGCCCGGGCCTGCTGGGAGTGCGTGGATGGCCATAAGCTGGGGAGTCAGTCCCATCGCCTGGGCGAATGACGATCTGCCCGCGCTGGGTGGCGCCATCACCGCCGATCGGATCATGGCCGAGGCAAATGGGATCGGCTTTGAGGGCATAGAACTCGGCAACCGCTTTCCCCGCGATCCCGCGCTCTTGTCATCGCAATTGTCCGCCCATGACCTCCGGCTGATCGGCGGCTG
Organism: Sphingomonas parapaucimobilis NBRC 15100; assembly: GCF_000787715.1. Classification (GTDB taxonomy): domain Bacteria; phylum Pseudomonadota; class Alphaproteobacteria; order Sphingomonadales; family Sphingomonadaceae; genus Sphingomonas; species Sphingomonas parapaucimobilis. Next base: position 23,819 of record NZ_BBPI01000097.1, on the reverse strand, counting down.
GTATGGCAGCAGCCTGCTGACCCGGTCGGCCGAGGCCGAGATTGCGACGCTGCAAACGCATCTTGCCCTGCTGCAAAAGCTGGGCAGCGATGTCTTTATTCTGGCCGAAACCTCCAACGCCATTCATGGGCAACAGGGAACGCCACTGACATTACGGCCGCGCCTGCAATCCGCCGACTGGGCCGTTTTCGGCGCCCGGCTCGACCGGGTTGCGGCCTATCTGGCGGATCGGGGCTTTCGCCTGGCCTATCATCATCATTTGGGTACGATCGTCGAGACAGGTGAAGACCTGCATCGTCTGATCGAGGCAACGGGCGATCAGGTCCGGCTGACCCTGGACACCGGCCATGCGACGCTGGCCGGGATCGATCCCGTCGCTATCGTTCGGCAATATCCGTCGCGGATTGCGCATGTCCATTGCAAGGATGTCCGGGCCGCGCGTTTCGGGGCGCTGAAGCGCGCCAAAGGCAGTTTTCTGGACGGTGTCGTCGAGGGCATGTTCACGGTCCCCGGTGACGGTGACATCGACTTCGCGCCCTTGCTCCGCGCGCTCGCCGACATCGGCTATGACGGTTGGGTGGTGATCGAGGCGGAGCAGGATCCGGCGAAGGCGGACCCGGCAACATATCAGCGTCTGGGGTTGGACACGCTCCGCCGGATTGCGGCCGACACGGGATTGGTCGCGTGACGCTGCGCCTGCGCCCGCAAGAGCCCGATGCCGAGGGTGTGGTGATCGATGTGACGCCCGAGAGCGCGGGTTGGTCGTATGTCGGCTTTCGCGTGGTACGGCTGGCCCCCGGCGCGCGATATGCCGGGGGTGAAGCGGGACGGGAAGTCTGCATCGTCCTGGCGAGCGGTCGCGCGACGATCTCGGCCGGGGACAGGATCTTTCGCGCGATCGGGGGCAGGACGACGGTGTTCGACGGTCCGCCCATATCCCTCTATGTCCCCGCAGGCGTTGGCTATGATATCGAGGCGCATACGCCCGTCGAGATCGCGATCTGTTCCGCGCCGGGTCTGGGGAACAGGGTGGTGCACTTGATCGCGGCCGAGGATGTCGGTCTGGAAACCCGTGGTAGCGGCACCAACATGCGTTTCGTCCGCAACATCCTGCCGGACACGTCGGACGTCGCGGAAGCGCTTCTCGTCGTGGAAGTCGTGACACCCGGCGGGCACTGGTCGAGCTATCCGCCGCACAAGCACGATGCCGATGCCTGGCCGGACGAAACGCAGCTGGAGGAAAGCTATTGGCATCGGACCCGCCATCCCAAAGGCTTTGCGTTCCAGCGCGTCTATACTGACGACCGCTCACTCGACGAGACCATGACGATCGAGGATGGCGATGTCGTGCTGGTGCCGCGCGGCTATCACCCGGTCGCGGCGGCCCATGGGCATGATCTCTATTACCTCAATGTTATGGCCGGTCCTCGCCGGGCGTGGCGATTTACCGAAGATCCCGCCTTCCGCTACGACGTGGCCGTTGATTGACGGAGGCCAGGCCGCCGAAGCTACACCACCAACCGGGACACGACCTGCCATTAGGGCTCTCGGGACCATCCCGCATACCCGGCCGCCTGCCATATGCGGCTGCTATCGATTACCAGTTCGGGGTAGATAGGCTTTTACCAGCAAGCCCGGCAGCCCTTTATGGTAGTACCAGAAAACGCTAGATATGAGGCTGATTAATTGACGCTGAGCGTCAAATGGCGAATTGTGACTTTAGTGACCAGAATTTGGTACTACCAGAAGCCAAGAAGAGGTGCCGTGGTGGCTTGGTCGCAGAATTATGATTCGTTGGGCGGTATCCGGCAGTCAATCCTGAACGTCACCAAGGACCAGCGTCTGCAAGTGTTACTGGCCGGTTTCGGGTTAGGAGTCTCTCTGAAAGGAGTCGTCAGGTTCGGAGCGCCGGTGGCGATCACCGTGGCCCTGCTGATCGGGCTGGGCTTTCGGTCGCTCTATGCCGCTGGCCTGTGCCTGATCGCGAACATCGCGCCCTTCCTGATCCTGACCAAGTTCGTCTTCGGGTGCAGCATCGACCCGGTCAAGGCGGTGTTCGCCGCCGACGGGTCGCTCGCGCATCTCGTGCTGAAGCTGCACCTATCGTGGATGATCCCGTGAATATGCTCATGACAGCGCCCGCCAGCGTATCCCACCGGGCGGAGGCTGCGATCGAGGAACTGATCGCCCAGCGCAAATTGCTGCCGGGTGCGCGGCTGCCCTCCGAACGGTCGCTGGCCGAAACGCTCGGCGTATCGCGCAACATCCTGCGGGAGGCGATGAACCGGCTGGCGGCGCAGGGGCGCATCATCATCCGCCCGCGCGCCGGGGCGATCCTGGCCGAGCCGTCGGCGCAATGGACCGAACAGATGATCGCCGAGCCGCTGGCCCCGCTGGTCGAGGCCGATCCGGGTTATCGCCACGATATCTTCGAGGTTCGGGAGTCGCTTGACGGCGCGGCCGCTTATCACGCCGCACGGCGCGCCGATGCGGTGGACAAGGACCGTATCCGCCGCCGCTTCGATGCAATGGAGAAGCTGCACGGGGCGGGCGACGTGGCGGCGGAGGCCCATGCCGATGCCGCCTTCCACCTCGCCATCGCCCATGCCTCGCGCAACGCGGTGCTGACCCATGTCATGTCCAGCCTGTTCGGGCTGCTCCATACCAGCATCTCGCAGAGCCGCGAAAAGATCTATGCCGTGCCACTGACGTTCGAAGCGCTGTCGGGGCAGCACCGTGCGATCATGGATCGCATCGTCGCTGGCGATGCGGACGGCGCGCGCGATGCGGCCGATGTCCATCTCGAATTCGTGCGCAACACCGTCCGGCGGGTCGAGGAGGACCAGGCCCGGACCGAACGCGCCGCCGCCGCGCGCAGTGCGGACCTCTCGTTATAGATTTGGGAACAATCCAATGATCATTTCCGCCACCACCGACTATCGCGAAGCCGCACGGCGCCGTCTGCCCCCGTTCCTGTTCCACTATATCGACGGCGGCGCCTATGCCGAACATACGTTGCGCCGCAACGTCGCGGACCTGTCCGACGTGGCGCTGCGCCAGCGGGTGCTGCGCGACGTCGCCGATATCGACCTGGGTACGACGTTGTTCGGACAGTCGCTCGGGATGCCGGTGATACTGGCACCCGTGGGGCTGACCGGCATGTATGCCAGGCGCGGCGAAGTGCAGGCGGCACGGGCGGCGGCTCAGAAGCGGGTGCCGTTCACCCTGTCGACCGTGTCGGTCTGCGCCATCGACGAGGTACAGCGCCAGTCGCCCGCGCCGATCTGGTTCCAGCTCTATGTGCTGAAGGATCGCGGCTTCATGCGCGACGCGCTGGAGCGGGCGCAGGCGGCTGGGGTGGAGACCCTGGTCTTCACCGTCGACATGCCGGTGCCGGGCGCACGCTACCGCGATGCGCATTCGGGCATGTCGGGGCCGAACGCGGCGTGGCGGCGGATGCTGCAGGCGATCACGCATCCCCGCTGGGCATGGGATGTCGGCATCCATGGGCGGCCGCATGACCTGGGCAATATCTCGGCCTATCGCGGCGCAGCGACGGGCCTGGCCGACTATATCGGCTGGCTGGGCGCGAATTTCGATCCGTCGATCGGGTGGCGCGATCTGCAATGGATCCGCGACTTCTGGAAGGGATCGATCGTGATCAAGGGCATTCTCGACGTCGAGGACGCGCGGGAGGCGGTGCGCTTTGGCGCGCAGGGTATCGTCGTGTCCAACCATGGCGGGCGGCAGCTCGACGGCGTGTTGTCCTCGGCGCGGGCGCTGCCGACCATCGCCGACGCGGTGAAGGGACAACTCACGATCCTCGCGGATTCGGGTGTCCGGTCGGGCCTGGACGTGGTGCGCATGCTGGCCTTGGGCGCGGATGCGGCCATGCTGGGGCGGGCCTTCATCTATGCGTTGGCCGCCGATGGCCAGGCGGGGGTCGCCAACCTGCTCGACCTGTTCGACCGGGAGATGCGGGTGGCGATGGCGCTGACCGGCGTGCGGACGATCGCGGACATCGATTCGACCATCATCGCACGCTGATGCGGAACGGACCGGCGCAAACGTCCGCCATGTCGAAACGGGGATGCAGGATTCCGCATTTCCGGCAGCGGACGGGATGTGCCGCTTGGCTTTCCGGTCCGGTGGCGGCGGGAGCGACGCTCGCCACCACCAGACCGCAGAGGATTATCTGACGCCGCGCCGGAAGGTTGGACGGTTGCAGCACCATCTCGACGCGGCGCAACAGCAACCAAGCGGAATTGCGGTTTCGGGGTAACCGACGCCCAGGCTGCCGCTATCCATGAGCCCAAAAACCTGGCGTTTCGCGTTTATTATGGGATACATCGCAGCCACGATGTCACGAGGTGCAAGTCACATGATGTACGCAGTCCTGATCGCCGCCGCCCTCTTGTCGCCCCTGACCGTCGGCGTCGCCCAGGCACAGCCCGATCCCGGCAAGAAGGCCTGTGTCGCCGAAGCGCGGCGGCTGTGCCCGATGGAGATGAAGTCGATGAGCCGCAAGAAGGTCGAGGGCTGCATGATCCAGAAGATCGACCAGACCTCGCCCGCCTGTCACGCCGCGATGCTGCGGATCAAGGCCGAGCGGGAGGCGGTGGCGACCCGGCGCTGAGGCCCAGCGCGCGGTTCTCCGCACCGATACGGACATACAGCATCGCCGCGTTCAGGATGGTGAACAGCGCAGCGATTCCGAACAGCCCGAAGGTGAGGGGCAGCACCGCGATCTCGGCGGTGACGACCGCGTAGTTGGGGTGGCGCAGGAAACGGAACGGTCCCCGGGCAACCAGCGAGGCGCCCGGCAGGACGATGATCCGCGTCGTCCAGCGCGAACCCAGGGTCGCCAGCACCCAGATCCGCATCCCCTGCAACACGGCGAAGACCAGCAGCAATGGCCACGAGACCGCCCGGTCGCCCACGCTGAACCACAGGGCGATCAGCCAGGCGGTGTGCATCGCGACCATCACCGGATAATGGTTTGCACCATATTCGCGCGCTCCCGCCGCCATCAGCCGGGCGGTGTTGCGCCGCGCGATGACCAGCTCGCTCAATCGCTGGAGCGTGACGAACGCCATGATGGCATAGGGCAGGGTCATCGATCGCACTCCAGCACCAGCGAAGACGCGGTGAAGCCCGGCCCCAGGGCGCTCAGGAGAGAGCGGGGCGGCAGGCCTTCCCGGCGATAACGGTCCAATACGAACAGCACGGTCGGCGCGGACATGTTGCCATGGTCGCGAAGGACCGTGCGCTCCTGCGCCAGCGCACCGTGCGCCAGTCCGAGGGCGCTTTCCAGCGCGTCCAGCACGCGCGCCCCGCCGGGATGGCAGATGAAGCGGTCGATGTCCGACAGGGCGAGGCCTTGCCTCTCCAGCATACCGGTCACCGCCTGGCGCATCTCGCGTTCGACAAAGGTCGGGATCGCGCGGTTCAGGACGACCGCCAGCCCCGTCTGCTCGGTTCGCCACCCCATGATGTCGAGCGTGTCGTTCCAGGTGTTTTCCGCGCTGCCGACGACCTGTGCAAAGCCTTCGCGACCCGTTCGCAGGAGGCACGCCGCCGCGCCGTCACCGAACAGCGCGGTGGAGATCAGGTCGGCCTTGTCCGCGCCGTTGGTCCTCAGGGCCAGGCTGCACAGCTCGACCGTGACGAACAGCACGGTCGAGCCGGGTCGCGCGCGGGCCAGATCGGCGGCGAGGGCCAGCCCGGTGGCGCCGCCCGCGCACCCCAGGCCGAAGACCGGCACGCGTCGCACATCGTTCCGGAATGACAGATGCGCCATGGCCCGCGCCTCCAGGCTGGGCGTGGCGATCCCGGTCGAGGAGACGGTGACGATGGCATCGACGTCCCCGGCCTCCAGTCCGGCCTCCTCCAGCGCACCGCCACCGGCGGCGACGAACAGGTCGAGCGCGACGTCGAGATAGGCGGCGCTCCGCTCCTCGAACGAGCGGGGCGTGCGATACCAGTCGAGCGGCATGGCCAGCTGGCGCTCGGCGATGCCCGCATGGTCGAATACGGGCGCCAGCCGATCGAAATCGGTGAAGCGGTCGCCGATCAATTCCCGCGCCGTGGCGAGGGCCTGATCCTGGGACAGTCGATGAGGGGGTGTGCGGGTCGCGAGCGACAAAAGGGCAACCGGTTGAGACATGCACCGTCCGAGTAGCCGGTCAACCGGCGGAAATGGATACCGGAGCGCAACGATCCGCGTCTCGGCTTGTTCAACCTGTCGAAAAATACAGGATAGGGCGGACGGATGGAAGGCGAAGCGACGATATGACGGCGGCAACCGCATCGCCCGCTGTGGAGCCGCAGACGGCCGGGTTCGCCGCTTGGGCGGGCTTCACCTTCATGTGTCTGGGCATGTTCATGGCGATCCTGGACGTGCAGATCGTCGCCACCTCGCTGCCGACGATCCAGGCGGCGCTGCGCATCACGCCCGACCGGATGGTCTGGATCCAGACCGCCTATCTGACCGCCGAGATCGTCGCGATCCCGCTGACCGGCTATCTGACCGATGTGCTGGGGATGCGGCGGCTGTTCGTCGGCGCGATCAGCCTGTTCACGCTGGCCTCGATCGGATGCGCGATGAGCGGCAGTTTCGAGACCCTGATCCTGTGGCGGGTCGTGCAGGGCTTTTCGGGCGGCACGCTGATCCCCATCGTGTTTTCGGCCGTCTTCCTGCTGTTCCCGGCGCGGGTGCAGGGGCTGGCCACGACGATCGCCGGTGTGGCTGCCGTGCTGGCGCCGACCATCGGGCCGATCGTCGGCGGATGGGTGACGCAATCCTTTTCGTGGCACTGGCTGTTCCGCATCAACATCGTGCCGGGCATCGTCGCGGCGCTGGGCGTTGCGTGGCTGTTGCGCGGGCAGGCGGCGGTCGAGCGGTCGGGCACGCGCCGTACCATCGATATCGCGGCGCTGCTTCTGCTCGCCGCCGCGCTCGTCGCGTTGCAGATCGGCTTGAAGGACGCACCGGCGCGCGGCTGGGGCGATGGGCGCGTGCTGGGCCTGCTGGCGGCCTTCGTGGCGTGCGGGACCGTGTTCGTCGTGCGGACATGGCGTGCGCAGGTGCCGCTTGTCGAGCTGCGTTGCTTCGCCGACCGCAATTTCGCGATCGGGTGCCTGTTCAGCTTCGTGCTGGGGTTCGGCCTGTTCGGCTCTACCTATCTGATGCCCTTTTTCCTGGGGCTGGTGCGCGAGCATGGTGCGCTGCGCATCGGCGAGATCATGCTGGTCACCGGCATCGCGCAGCTGGTGAGTGCGCCCATCGCGGTCTGGGCGGAGCGTCGGGTCGATCCGCGCTGGCTGACCGCCTTCGGCTTCGGATTGTTCGCGATCGGCCTGCTGATGAGCATGGGACAGACCGCGCAGACCGATTTCCACGCGATGATCCTGCCGCAGGTGGTGCGTGGGGCGGCGATCATGTTCTGCCTGTTGCCGCCGACCCGCATGGCGCTGGGCCGCTTGCCGCGCACTTTGGTCGCGGATGGCAGCGGGCTGTTCAACTTGATGCGCAATCTGGGCGGCGCGGTCGGGCTGGCGCTGGTCGACACGGTGATCTTCAGCCGCGCCGCGACCGAGGGACGCCATATCGCCAGCCGCCTTCAGGCGGGCGACCTCGACACGGCGCTGCGCATCGGTATCCCCAAGGACGCGTTTCTGGAACAACGTGGCCAGCCGCTCGACGATTTCGCTGTCGAGATGGTGCGGCCGCTGGTGGAAAAGGCCGCGCTGGTCCCTGCCGTCAACGCGGCCTGGGCCATGTGCGGGGTGCTGACCGCCATCGTCCTGATCGCGGTGCTATGGGTGCGGCGTACCCCCGCCGAATGAGGCGGGACCTCGGTTCGCTATGGGCGTTTTTGTTCCATGAACGCAGCGTCGATAGTGATCGATTAATGAAATCTGTCAGGCCCGAAAAATCGCTTGGACAGCGTATCGTCGGATGCGGCACCTTCCCTCGCATAGGAACACCCGTTGGAAGAGGACTCCGAGATGGCCGATTACGAAAAGCCCAAGGGCGGCGGTTGCCCGATGGGCGGCAAGGGCGGCGGCGAGGTCAAGGCGCGGTCGCTGCTGGGGCGGACCAACAAGGATTGGTGGCCCGACTCGCTGCCGGTCGACATGCTGCACCAGCATGGCGTCTCGCCCAATCCGATGGGCGAGGATTTCGACTATGCCGAGGCGTTCAACGCGCTCGACTATGCCGCCGTCAAGGCCGACCTGCTCGCGCTGATGACCGACAGCAAGCCGTGGTGGCCGGCGGACTATGGCCATTATGGCCCGTTCATGATCCGCATGGCCTGGCACGCCGCGGGCACGTACCGCGTGACCGATGGGCGCGGCGGGTCGTCGTCGGGGCAGCAGCGTTTCGAGCCGCTCAACTCGTGGCCGGACAACGGCAATCTCGACAAGGCACGACGCCTGCTGTGGCCGATCAAGCAGAAGTACGGCAAGCATATCAGCTGGGCCGACCTGTTCATCCTGGCGGGCAATGTCGCGATCGAGAGCATGGGCGGGCCGACCTTCGGCTTTGCGGGCGGCCGCAAGGACGTCTATGCGTCGGAGGGTGATACCTTCTGGGGCGCCGAGGAGCTGTGGGTCGATGAAGGCGCGCAGACCCGCATCACCGAGGAACTGCCCGAGTTGGAAGGGCCGCTCGCCGCGATCCAGATGGGCCTCATCTACGTCAACCCCGAAGGTCCCGGCGGCAATCCCGATCCGCTGACCTCGGCGCGCGACATGAAGGCGACGTTCCAGCGCATGGCCATGAACTCGGAAGAGACGGTGGCGTTGACCGCCGGTGGTCACGCCTTCGGCAAGGCGCATGGCGCAAAGCCCCCGACGGGCTTCAAGAACCCTGCGGCGGAGGCGATCCACCAGCAGGGACTCGGCTGGCTGACCGACAGCGAGGAGATCGGGAAGGGCCACATCACGACCTCGGGCATCGAAGGTGCGTGGTCGAACAATCCGACCCAGTGGACCGGCGACTATCTGCGGCTGCTGTTCAAGTACGACTATGAGCTGACGCAGAGCCCGGCGGGTGCCAAGCAGTGGACCCCGGTCAACCCTGATCCTGAGGATATGGCCCCCGACGCGCGCGACCCGAACAAGCGCGTCCCCACGATCATGACCACCGCCGACATGGCGCTGAAGATGGACCCCGAGTTCCGCGAGATCGCGCTGCGCTTCCGGGACGACCAGTCCGCGCTCGACGATGCCTTCGCCCGCGCCTGGTTCAAGCTGACCCACCGCGACATGGGACCGAAGATCCGCTATCTCGGGCCGGAAGCCCCCGAAGAGACACTGATCTGGCAGGATCCCGTGCCCGAAGGCACCGCGCCGTCGGATGCCGCCGTGGCCGCGTTCAAGGAGGCGGTGCTTTCGAGCGAGCTGACGGTCGCACAGCTGGTCAAGACCGCCTGGGCTTCGGCATCGACCTATCGCCGGTCGGACCATCGCGGCGGCGCGAACGGTGCCCGCATCGCGCTGGCGCCGCAGAAGGACTGGGCGGTGAACGAGCCCGACCAGCTTCAGACGGTGCTGGCCAAGCTGAACGAGCTGCGCGGCGACATGTCGCTGGCCGATGCGATCGTGCTGGCGGGCTCGGCGGCGGTCGAGAAGGCGGCGCGCGACGCCGGGTTCGACGTCAACGTTCCGTTCCTGGGCGGTCGCGGCGATGCGACGCAGGAATGGACCGATGTCGAGAGCTTCAAGTGGATGGAGCCGCAGGCCGACGGCTTCCGCAACTATCTGAAGACCCGCAACCCGGTGAAGACCGAGGAACTGCTGCTCGACCGGGCGGCGCTGCTGGGACTGTCCGCGCCGGAGATGACAGTGCTGGTCGGTGGCCTGCGCGTACTGGGCGCGAATGTCGGCGATGCGCCGGAAGGCGTCCTGACCGACCGTCCGGGTCAGTTGACCAACGACTTCTTCGTCAACCTGCTCGACAACGATACCTTCTGGGATCTGGTCGATGCGTCGAGCGATGAGAAGTTCATCGGTTACGACCGTGGCGGCCGCCAGGAAAAGTGGCGGGCGACGCGGACTGACCTGGTCTTCGGCTCCAACTCGCAGCTGCGCGCGACGGCCGAGGTCTATGCCGAGAACGGGCATGAAGAGAAGTTCGTCCGCGACTTCGTGCGGGCCTGGGTGAAGGTGATGAACGCCGACCGCTTCGACGTGACCGCCAAGCCGGTGTCGGCCGACCAGGCCAGCTAAGTTCTCAGGTTGCTCTATGGGGGCGCGATGCACGGGACGCTGGTCCGGTGTGCCGCGCCCCTTTTTTCGTATTCGCGATGCTGTCTCGTATGGGGCAGGGGGAGAAACGACTTCGCGCGCGTGGATGCGAATGCTATCCGGAGGCTCGATCAGAGGATGATATGGCGCAAATTGCTGGTTCGGGCGAATATGTTATCGATGAGGTCCAGAGGATCGTACGGACGCATGTCCCCGGGGCGACTTGCGCGTTGCTGGACTATGGCAAGCGGATCGGCTGCGGTGAACTCGACGAACACGGGAATCTCCACGAGATGCGATGGTTGCGCCGTGAGCTGGACGACGAACAGGTCGCCAAGGATGCCGAGCGCATGGCGCGGCTGATCGCCGAGGCCAACGGGCAAATCCCGACGGATCGCTAGGCGGCGATGGCATAGCGTCGGCAGTGTTCGAGATAGCCCGCTTCGTGGCTGCCGGAGAGCATGACGACGCTTTCCCAGAGCCATGACGGCGTGTCGAGCGCGCCGCTCCTATCCGCTTCGATCGTCGCCAGCCAATCGGAACGGGCGGCCATGTCCAGCTGACGCGCATGGGCGGTGCCGACGACGAAAGCGAGGTGCCGGGCAGCGCGGACCGCCTCGCCCTGGCTGAACTGCTCGACCTCCAGCTTCATGTCGTGCGGGGTCAGTTCGCGCATGAACAGCGAACGGTCCAGCATCGTGACGGGCATCATCCGCTCGCCGAGATAGGGGGACATATGGCGGGCCGCGGTCACCACGCGTTCCGCGGGATCGCCCGGCATTTCCGCACCGGACGCTGCGGGTGCGATGGGGGCGGTCGCTTCCTTCAGGTCGACCAGCGCATAGGACCAGTTGCCCTTGCGCGTCCGGAGCGCCACGATCGCGGCATAGCGCAGCAGTCCGAGCGAACTACACCCCTTCATCCAATAGGCGGCGTCGACCAGCCGGACCTCGCGGTCCTGCGGCTTGCCCTTCAGCGAGAGGACCATGGCACCGACCCGTTCGTCGGCGAACAGCGCGGTCAGGGCTTCGCGTTCGTCGGGCGACAGCTCCCAGAATTTCTTGCCCAGCGGGATGCGGGGTTCGACCGCGTCCAGCCGCTCCTTGGCCAGATGGCGCCAGCGCCGACCCAGGGCCTCGCGCTCGACGCTGCGGACGATCTCGGAGTCGAGGTCGGGATCGTCGTGATCGGGGTCGCCGATGGCCGCGGCATAGCCTTCGACCATCGCCTCCATCATGCGCATGGTCACGACACCGGGCAGGTCGGAACCGCGCGCGGCCGTGGCCAGCGACAGGCCGAGCCGGATGAGGTCGTGCGCGGGATTGCCGACCACGGCCTGATCGAGATCGCGGATCTGGATTTCCACCGAGCCACGCCCATCGGCGACCGGCCCGAGATTGCCCAGATGGCAGTCGCCGCAAATCCAGATCGCCGGTCCCTGCGGCACCCGCCGCGCCGCCTTGGACGCCGCCAGCCATTCGTAGAATTTCGCCGTGTTCCCCCGGACATAGGCATGGGCGGATCGCGCCATCTTCAGAGTACGTCGGGCTTCGAGAATAGCACTACGATCGGCAGGCAGGGGCATGTGTGGCGGGACCTCAAGCGAATGGAATGACAACAACGCGAGGGCGCGCGGAAAGTAACAAAACATTGCTGGCTGTGCTATTTGCACTGCCGCCACCGAAGCCGCGTCGTGCGGGCACAGCCGCTGTCTTGTGTTACACTATAACGTATCATATTGCGGCGGCGTTATGACCGCTTCCCACAAAAGTGCTGCCTTGCAAACCAAGCGCGCCTCTTTTCTCGCCCTTTTGCTGTTCGCAACGGCAGGCAATCTGAACGCGCAGCAGCCCGCACGCTTGCCGCCGACATTGCCATGGTCGGGGAAAAGCGAAGCCCTGATCGCAAAGGCGGGGGACCCCTGGATCACCCCGGCCGAGGCATCGGAGTTTCGGACGACGCCACGCTATGCGGAGGTCAGGGCATGGCTGGCACGTCTGGAGGCCGCGTCACCCCTTATCAGCGTCAGGACGTTCGGCCGCACCGCCGAGGGGCGCGAGATGATCTATGTCCGCGCCAGCAAGGGCGGCACGGGCAAGCCGGTGGTGCTGGTACAGGGCGGCATCCATTCGGGCGAGATCGACGGCAAGGACGCCGGTCTGATGCTGCTGCGCAACATTGCGCTCCGCGGAAAAGACAGTCTGCTCGACAAGGTCGATCTGGTGTTCGTGCCGATCTACAATATCGATGGGCATGAACAGAGGAACGCCTACAACTATCCACACATCCGTGGCCCCGCCGAGAAGGGCCGGGATGCCAATGCGCGCAATATCGACCTCAATCGCGATTATGCCAAGCTGGACGCGCCGGAGTCGCGCGCGATGATCGGTCTGATCCGGGGGCTCGATCCGATCCTCTATATCGACTGCCATGTCAGCGAAGGCTTCGACATGCAGTATGACGTGACCTTCACCTATGCCGGTTGGGGCACCTATGCGCGGCATCGCGCCACCGCCGAGTGGCTGGAGGGGCGCTTCGGTCCGGCGGTATCCAGTGCGCTGACCGCCTCAGGCCACACCCCCATCATCTATCCCAGCCCGATCGACACCCGCCACCCTGAGAAGGGCATCCGCTACAGCCCGGAGGGGCCGCGCTACTCGACCGGCTATGGCGATTTCATCGGCATGCCGACCGTGCTGGTCGAGAACCATATGCTCAAGCCCTATCGCCAGCGCGTCCTGGGAACCTATGTCCTGTTGGAAGCCGCGCTGAAGGTCGCCGCCACCGAGCGCGCCCGTATCGCGGAAGCCAAGGCGGCCGACCGGGCGAGCCGCCCCACCGAGTTGCTGACGCGGTGGAAGCCCGCCGCCGCGCCGATCGGCTGGATCGAGAATTTCAAGGGCGTCGCCTTCGACACCTATCGCTCGCCCGCCTCCGGGCGCGACGAACAGCGCTGGCTGGGCAAGCCGATCACCTTCCGGATGCCGATCATCGGCCAACAGCCGGTCGAGAGCGTTCGCCTGCCCAAGGCCTGGTGGATTCCGCCCGAGCAGACCGAGGTGATCGAACGGCTCCGCCTGCACGGCATCCGGTTCGAGACGCTACAAGCGCCGCAGACCCGCCAACTCGACCGCGTGCGGCTGATCGACCCGAAGCTGTCCCAGCCCAATGAGGGGCGCTATCCGATCACCGCCCGCTTCGCCCATGAGAGCGTGGAGCAGGAGATGCCGGCGGGCAGCGTCCGTGTTCCGGCCGACCAGCCGCTCGGCTTGCTGGCCGCCTCCCTGCTGGAACCCGAAAGCCAGGACTCGTTCCTGGCCTGGGGCTTTTTCCCGGAGATGCTGGCACCGGCGCCCAGCACCGACGCCTATGTCCTCGCCGCTTTGGGAGAGCGGCTGCTCGAAACCGATGCCGATGTGAAGCGGCGTTTCGAGCAGAAGCTCAAGGACGAGCCCGCCTTTGCCGCCGACCCGGATGCCCGGCTGGCCTGGCTCTATGCCGAGGCCGGGCCGGGGCATCCCTATCCGCTTCGCTATCCGATCGGGCGCGAGGTGGACTGACGCACGACCTCAGACCGCGCGGGCGCGCTCTTCGACGATCCGCTCGAGCATCGACAGCGGCATCGCGCCCGCTTCCAGCACGTCGTGGAAATGCTTCAGGTCGAAACGACCGCCCGCGATCGTCCTGGCCTTTTCGCGCGCCCGCAGCCAGGCGGCATGGCCGATCTTGTAGCTGCACGCCTGGCCGGGCGAGACGCAATAGCGCTCCACCTCGCGCTGCGAACGGCCGGGGGCGAAGCCGACCGTATCGACGAGATATCTGGTGGCCTGGTCGTGCGTCCAGCGCTTGGTATGGATGCCCGTATCGACCACCAGTCGCGCGGCGCGGAACAGGAAGGACTGGAGATAGCCTGCGCGCTCGACGGGTGAGGCATAGCCGCCCAATTCGTCGGCCAATTGCTCGGCATAAAGCGCCCAGCCTTCGAGATAGGCGTTGAAAAAGGCGATCTTGCGCAGCGGATGGGTCGGCGCGCGCTGGGCGGTCGAGATCTGAAGGTGATGGCCCGGCACGCCCTCATGATAGGTCAGGCTGGGCAGCGTGTATTTCGGCCAGTCATGGACGTTCTTGAGGTTGATCCAGTAGATGGCGGCGCGCGAACCATCGAGTGGGGCACGGAAATAATAACCATTGGGTGCGCCGTCCTGGATCTCGGGCGCGACCCGGCGGATTTCCAGCGCGGCATTGGGCGGGTTCGTGAACGCCTGGGGCAGGCGGGCCTGCATCGCCTTTACGCTGGCGTTGAGGCTGGCCAGCAGCTCGGCGCGCCCGGCGTCGTCATCGGCAAAGAGCTGCGCAGGCTGGCGGTTGAGCTGATCGAGGCGCGCACCGACGCTGCCTTGCGTCAGGCCCTGGCCTCGCAGGATCGTGTCGAGCTGCGCGGTCAACTCTGCGACCTGTTGCAGGCCCATGCGATGCACCGCGTCGGGCGACAGGGTGGTGGTGGTGGCCTGGGCGAGCGCCGCGGCATACATCGCCTCGCCATCGGGCAGCGCCCAGATGCCCGCAGCGCTGCGGGCCGAGGGGCGTAGAGAGCGCAGCAGGGCGATCTGGCGGTCGAGCGCGGGATAGACCTGTTCCGCCACGATCCGGGTCGCGCGCGCCTTCCAGTCGCCACCGATATTCGCCGCAGCGGTGCGGCGGGTCAGCGCCTCGACCAGCTGGCTGTCGGCGGCGGCGGGCGAGCGAAGCTTCGCCATCTGGCCCAGCGCAAGGTCGAGCGAGAAGTCGGGGGCCAGGCGGCCCTTGGCGGCTTCCCGCCGCTGCACGTCGGTTTCGTTGTCGAGCTGACGCCCCATCAGTGCAAGCCGGTCCAGATACGCCTCGGCATCGTCCGTTGTCTTCACCGGGTGGGTCGAGGCCAGGAAGTCGGGTAGCGAGAAATACACGCCGTCCTGCTGCGAGATCGGATAGGGTCCCTGTGGCGAGGATAGGCCGAACTGCTCCGGGCCGATCATGTTCGACTTGATGTTGTAGAGCACGACCTCGCGATCGATCCGCGCCTGTGGCGACAGCGAGGCGGGGTCGACGGCGGTGACGAGCGCAAGGGCCTTGCGGTTGCGGGCCAGGTCCTTGGCGATAGCGCCATAGCTGTTGTCGCCCAGCTTGTGACGAAGATCGGCATTCTGGCCGGTGTCGAGACCCAGCGACGTGGCGAATTCGGGAGACTGGCGTACCGTCTCGGCCAGGACCTGATCGAAAGCCGTGTTCAGTCGCGCGTCGCCCGGCGACGAGGCGGCGGGTGTGGCGCCGGACGCCTGCGCGAAGGCGGACCGTGCGGGCAACATGGTCAGCCCGGCGGTCGCCGCACCGGACAAGATGAAGTTGCGGCGATCCATGTCGATTTCCCCCTTTATAACGCTAGTTACGGGAAGCTAGGCGACAAAGTGGCTGCTGGGCAAGCGGGGCTTTCGCGCAGCCGATGCTATTCCACAGGTGCGGTTCTACCGTCATTGCTCCCCGGTAGGGGGAGGGGCCATGCGGAGCATGGTCCAGGGATATCCCCGCTCGCCATGGGTCAGCAAGGACTTCTGGCAACGCCAGGCGCGATAAGCATTTGCACGCGACGCATAACCGCCTAGACGGCGCCATCCCCGGGGGGCCGCTGATGCGCGGTTGAGAGATGGGCAGCAGCCCATGACCCGCTGAACCTGATCCGGGTCATACCGGCGTAGGGAGGGTGCGCGGTTCCTCCGTCGTCCCTCCGTGAAGTGGACGAAGAGACGATGCCGGTTGTGATTTCGCGCGATCAGACGATGATCCGCCTTGCTGTCCTGATGCTGTCCGCCGCATGGCCGGTGGCCGTCTCGGCGCAGCAAACTGCCGATGCCTCGGCCGATATCCGGGTGATCGGCCACCGCGATCCCGAAGGCTTGCTGCCCGATCAGACCGATCCCCGCGCGGTGAGCGAGGTCGCGACAGACTTCATCGTCAAGCAGGCCCCGACCCAGAACGCCTTTCAACTCGTCAATCTGCTGCCCGGCGCGAACGTCGCCTCCAGCGATCCTTACGGCCTGTCGACCAGCTCCAGCCTGACGCTACGCGGCCTGGGGCAGGACGAGATCGGCGTGCTGATGGAAGGGGCGCCGCAGAATGATATCGGTTATTATTACGCCTATCCGTCGCAATTCGCCGATACCGAAAATCTGCGCCGCATCGCGCTGTCGCCGGGATCGGTGGATCTCGATGCACCGACCGTCGTGGGCGCGGGTGGATTGCTGTCGCTGAGCCTGGACGATCCCAAGGCCACGCGGCAGCTGCTCGCCGACCTGGCGCTGGGTTCCTATGACATGCGCCGCGTCTTCGTCCGGGTCGATACGGGAGAGATCGGGAGCACGGGCCTGAAGGCGTTCGTCTCTTATTCCAACACGCGCGCGGACAATTGGCGGGGGGCGGGATATGACATGCGCCAGCATGTCGATGCCAAGCTGCTACGCGAATGGGGGAACGGCAATCGCGCCAGCCTGGCGCTGTCGTACAATGACGCCAATTCGTCCGCTTATCCCAGCCCGACGCTGGCGGAATGGCAGGCGCAAGGGCGCGGGTTCAATTACGACGCGCGCTATACGCCGGGCGACACCAATTACTGGGAACTGTACCGCGCGCCGTTCCGCAACCTCTATGCCTCGGCACCGGTGCATCTGGTGCTGTCCGACCGACTGACCTTCGACAGCACGAGCTATCTCCAGTTCGGCTATGGCAATTCGCCTTATGGCGCCCAGCTGGCGACGACCGGCAACTTCCTGGGCAATGAGGAACTGACCCAGCCGATCCTATTGCCCGGGGCCGTGGACGGCGTGGCGACGGTGCTGGGCAATTATACGGGCGACCAGATGCGGGCGGGGCAGGTCGCCAGGCTGACCTTGCAGGCTGGCATCCACCGGCTGACCGGGGGGCTGTGGTTCGATTACGGCACCGACCGGGTGACGCAGACCTATAGCGCGATCGACGCGGAGGGCCGCCCCGTCGACCGCTGGGGCTATCGCAGCCGGGCGATCCGCACCGCCGACGGCCGCCTGCTCGCCTATGAGAACCAGCGCACCGTCACCGTGACGAAGAGCGTCTTTCTGGCCGACAGCATCACGCTGACCCCGCGCCTGACCGTCGATATCGGGTTCAAGGGCGTCAACCTGCTGCGCAATGGCCGAAACTATCTGCCTGGGCCGCAAAGCGAAGTCCGCCGCAACAGCTTCGTCGCCTTGCCGCGCGCCGCCGTCCATTACGACATCGATGATCGGCAGCAGCTGTTCGCCAACATCACCACCAATTTCCGCGCGCCCAACGAATTTACGCTGTATGACAGCTATTATGGCGGCGTGGTCACAACGCGCGGCACAGAAGCTGTAAAGAACGAGTATTCGGTGTCGCAGGAACTGGGCTATCGCTATATCGGCCCCAGCCTGTCGGCGTCCGTCACCGGCTTCCACTACAAGTTCCGCAACCGACAGTTGGCGACCGTCGTCGACAATGGCGGTGCGCTGGTCAACACCACGCTGAATGCCGGGGGACAGACCTCTTATGGCGTCGACGCCGAGATCGACTATCGCCCGGCCAGGGGCGTCAGCGTCTATATCTCGGGCGAATATCTCCGCGCGCGGATCGACGATGATCTGCCGGTCGGCATGGACTTGCTGCCGACGCAGGGCAAGCGCGCGGTGTCCAGCCCGACCGTCCAGGTCGGCGGCGGCGGCACCTATGACGACGGGCTGTTCTTCGGCAGCATCGCGGGCAAATATGTCGGTCGCCAATATGCGACCTTCATGAATGACGAGAGCATTCCCGGCTATGCGACGCTGGATCTGGCGATCGGTATCCATCTGGCCGACTGGCTCGACGGCAAGCGGACCGACTTGCGCCTGAATGCGATTAACGTCACCAATCCGCATGTCCTGGCGGGCGTGCAGGCCGTGACGACCAATGCCCGCGATACGATCGGGCGCGGTGGCACGGTCATTACGGGCAATGCGCCAGGCTATTATGTCGGCGGCGGTGCAGCGGTGGTCGCCACCGTGTCGCGCGCTTTCTGAGCATGATCGGGGCAGGCGATCCGGCCGGGGCGCACCGTGTCCACGGCATGGGGCTGGCGATGGAGGCCCCCACCTGGCCCGCGATCACGCCCGATGAAGCGGCGGCGGTGCTGGCGAGCTTTCCAGATGCGTCCGCGCTCGAGGCGCTGCACTGGCATTCGCCGCGTCCCTTTTCCGCCGCCACGCTGATCCATACGAGCGGCGGCTCGCTTCTTTTGAAGCGGCATGATCGCCGGGTGCGGAGCGTGGCGGGACTGGCCGAGGAGCATGGCTTCATCGCCCATCTCGCCGCCGCCGGGATGCCGGTGCCCGACCTGCTGCGTACCGGGGAGGGAGCGAGCGCGATCGCACGGGGCGACTGGACCTACGAGCTTCACCGTCAGGCGCTCGGAGAGGATCTGTATCGGGATCGATTGTCCTGGACCCCTTTTCAGACCGGCGATCACGCCCGTGCCGCCGGTGTCGCACTGGCGCAATTGCATCGCGCCTCCGAAGGCTATGACGCCCCGGCACGTGCCGTCCAGCCTCTGGTCGCAAGCTTCTCGATCCTGTCAACTGCCGATCCGATAGCGGCGGCTCAGGCCTATATCAATGGCCGGCCAGCGCTTGCCGAGTTTCTCAAGAAAAGAAATTGGTATAACGGCTTGGCATCATTGTTTGCCACATTGGGAGAAGGGCTTGCGCCTGGGTTGGCCCGTCAAAAGCCCTTGTGGACGCATAATGACTGGCATCCCTCCAATCTGCTCTGGTCCGCGGATGGCGGGGTCGAAACCGTGTTCGACTTCGGGCTGGCCGACCGGACCTGTGCGGTGCATGAACTGGCGACCGCGATCGAGCGGACGGCCTTTGCCTGGTTGGAGCTGGGGGAGCGGCGGGATGACCACATCGGCGACCCCGTGGCCGCTCTGTCCCTGATCGCCGGGTATGAAACGCTCCGCCGGCTCGATGCCGTCATGAAGGAGGTGATCGTCCGGTTGCTGCCGCTGGTCCATATCGAGTTCGCCTTGTCGGAGATCGACTATTTTGCCGGGGTGGTCGGGGATGCCGATGCGGCATTGCTGGCGTGGGAGGGATATCTTCTGGGCCATGCCGAATGGTTTCAATCGTTCGCGGGGCAGGATTTCCTCGCTCGCCTTCGCGGCGAGCTGGACCTGTCATGACGGCATTGGAGATCGCGGCGGTCGCGATCAGTTTCCTGGCGATCTGGCTGACGGCGCGGCGCAACGTCTTTTGCTGGCCGCTGAACCTCGTCGCCTGCGCGCTGTATTTCAAACTGTTCCTCGACATACGGCTCTATGCCGACATGGCGCTGCAGGCGGTGTTCGGCATCGGTATCGTCTATGGCTGGATCGTCTGGCGCCGGAGCCGGAACGCCACCGGCGCGGTCGTCGTCAAGCCTCTGACACGCCCACAAGCCGGGGCGGGGCTGGCGATCGGCGCGCTGGGGGCGCTCGCGATCGGCTGGTTCACCAGCCACCACACCGATGCGGCGTTGCCATGGCTGGACGCGACGCTCAGCAGTTTCAGCCTGGTCGCGCAATATTGGACGGCGCGGCGGCACCGCGAGAACTGGCTGCTCTGGATCGCGGTCGATATTGTCTATGTCGGCATGTTCGTCTTCAAGGGCCTGATGCTGACCGCAGGGCTGTACGCGGTGATGATTGGCCTTGCGGTTATCGGCTATCGTGATTGGCGTAAGGCCGCGTCTCGGGAATGACGGATGGGGCATCGGGTGCGGGCCTGTTGCCCCGGTCGCCTCTTGATGCAACAACGATCCGATAACAGGGAGGGGTTGTAAGATGCGGAGTTCCATCAGAAAAATGTCTGCCGCTATGGCGGCGGTGCTGCTGGCGGGCGCAGTGGCGTCGACCGGCGCGACGGCGCAATCGGGGAACGTTCCCGCCGGTCCCGGCGCGCCCGATCTGGCGAGTGCCAGCGATGTCCGTACGCAGATCGCAGCGATGCTGGCCGGCATGAAGCCGGGCCAGGGCTTTGCATGGCGTCCGTTGCTCCGCGACGGCGCGCGTGTCGCTGCGATCGAAATATGGAAGAAGCCTGGCCGTCCGGCGGTTCATCCGGCAGAAGCGGAATATGCCATCGTGTTGGAAGGGGTCGGTACGCTGATCTCCGGCGGCACCCTCGTCGCGCCGGCCACGCGCCGCGCCGACCTGATCGAGGGTGAGCGGATCGAGGGGGGTACGACGCGCCCCCTGCGACCCGGCGATGTGTTGTTGCTCCCTGCGGGGGTGCCGCACTGGTTCGGGATTACGGGCGATCGTCTGGTGCTGCTGGGGACCAAGCTACCCGCCCGATGAACCGGACATCGGCGGCGCGGAACCGTGCCTCTGCTTCGTCGATCGTCGTCCCGTCGCCAAGCGGCATGCCGATTGCCCTTGTGTGATCCTTCAGGACGACGGCCTCAAAACCCTCGCGCCGGGCATCCAGGGCCGACCAGGCCACGCAGAAATCATAGGCCAGCCCGACAAACACGCATCGTCGGACCTGTTTGTCACGGAGATAGCCCGCAAGGCCGGTCTTCGTCGTCTGGTCATTCTCATAAAAGGCCGAATAGGAATCGACCTGCGGATTACAGCCTTTCCGGATGATGAGGTCGGCACGGTCGATCGCGCCTTGCACGCCGGGATGGAATTCGGCTCCGGCCGTTCCCTGGATGCAGTGATCGGGCCATAACACCTGTTCGCCATAAGGCATTGATATGCTGTCGAACGGCTGCCGACCGGGATGGCTGCTCGCAAAAGACAGATGTCCGGCGGGGTGCCAGTCCTGCGTGACGACGACGTGGCGAAAACGCGAGGCGAGCGCGCCGATATCCGCCATTATCTCGTCGCCACCCGCCACGGCCAACCGGCCGCCGGGACAGAAATCGATCTGCGGATCGACGACGATCAAGGCGTCCGACCCCATGATGGCCTGATCGTCCGTCAAAGGCTGGGTGCCCATCTGCGTCTCCCTTGCAAGCGGACGCGGTTTACGATGGGAGGAACCCTAAGGCCAGCGTCGGCGCGACGTAGCCATAGGGGCCGATGCAGCGGACCCGGTGCGTGGTCAGCTCGGATGGGCGGCGCTGATGATCGCGGCTTCCTCATCCTCGATCGGCATCACGGTGTCGTGGCGGGAAACGCCCTCGACGCCCTGGCCCCGCGGTTCGTCCGCCGATGCGGCGTCGCCATTGGCCAGTTGCATCTGCTCATAGGCGATCTCGAGATCCTGCACGCCCGATCCGGTCGGCTGGATAGGCAGATCGGCAAAGCTGGCAGGTTCTGGGGCCGTGGGGACTTCCTGGGACATGACCTTCTCCTTCTTCCTAGGTCCAACGCACGGTCCACGATTTTGAGGCGGGCCCTTTCCGTGTTTGTGAAGATAGGGGGAGGTGCCAGCCATTGGGCGGGAGCTGTTTCGGGTCGCGACCGGCGATGCCCTTCGGATCACGTCGGTCCCATGTCGGGATTTGACTCCTGATGGATGGTGCATATCGTTGCGAACCCCGCTCTGGCATACAGGGAAGGCCGCGCTTTCGATGCCGGGGCAGCTCCACCATCAGGCGGGGTTAATCATTGTGCGCGACCAGGCGGGGATGCCGATCGGCACGCGACTTGTTCGAGAGTGACGGGCGGCTGCCGTTGACCGCAGGGGGCGAAAACCGGGCTGTACCGGGTGTTGACCTGCTCCGCGTGCTTTTCGACCCGACCCTGGCCTGGGCGCGGCTGGCGCGTTATCTGGCGGACGGCGTCGTGCTGCAGGGTGCGGCGGCAGGGCGATCGGGTCGGGCTTCTCAGCCGGTACAGCTCGCCCGTTTCATAAGGCATTCGTCCAGTTCGGGCACGTCACGGTCGGCGATAGCTCGCGCTTGCGCTCCGTGCCGTCAAAAGGCGATCTGGGCGCGCCCGATCAGGGTCTGGCCGTGGTCCTTGGCTCCACGGAGCTGGACGGGATTGGCAATGGTCCAGTCGATCGCGTTCACCTGCAGCCGGACGAAATTGTTGAGATACCAGTTGATGCCCAGCGTCAGCGCGGTGCCGCGTCCGGCCGTAGGATTGTCACTGTAATCCAGTTCCTCGTAACGGGTGGCAAGCTCGATCGCGCCGCGCCCGCCCGAGGTGAAGGGACGCAGCACCTTGGGGCGGCTCCATACGCCGCCGCGCGTCAGATAGGGCGGGGTCTCGCCGGTCAGGAACCAGCCCGCCTGTACCGCCCAGGCCGACTGGTCGGTCGAGGCGCCCGCGCGGTTCTCGATCCGCCGCTTGCCATATTCGCCATAGGCCCAGAGCGACTTGTGGAAGGTGCCCAGCTCGAAGCCATAGCCTTCACCCGTCCGCGCGCCGGTGAACGTGCCCGGTACGATGCGGAGATTGTCGTTGAAGAAGCCGCCGACCGCGATGCTGCGCGTCGGGCGGGTCGCATCGGCGGCGATCGTCTCGCGAAAGCCCCAGAGGCCCAGATGGACCAGCCAGCCGGCGGTCTTGACCGGGTTCCAATGCGCACGCCCCGCGATGGTCAGGCCGTCGCTTTCCGTGCCCGGATTGCTGATGTCGTCGCCCGACACCTGCACCCCGACATGCCAGCCATCGCCGTATACGCGGGCGGCCGCGCCCAGTCCGAAGAAGCCGCGCACGGGGATGATCCCTGCGCCGACGAAATTGCGTTCCATGAAGGGGACCGAGATGGTGCCGCTCGACCCGTCCAGCCCGCGATCGTTCAGGCGGTTGCCCAGCGCGAACTCGGCCTGTTGTCCCAGAAAGCCGGTCGTCCAGGCGAGATAGGCGGATTTGATCGCCGGGTCGTTGTCGGCGAAATCGCCCTCGAGCAGATAGGAGAGGTGTGATCCGATCGATCCCTCGAAACCCAGGCGCAGCGAGCGAGCGGTGGTGGCGGTGATGTTCCGGCTCGGGAGCGTGCTGCCGGTCGTGGTCGCAAGGTCGACCAGGATACGGCCGCGCGGGCGGAACGAGAATTTGCCGTCCGCGCTGGTGAACTCCGGCGTGCCCTTCGACCAGTCGACATGCACGCCTTCGTTCTGCGCCTTCTCGATCCGCGCCAGACGCGCGTCGAGCGAGGGCGGGTGTGCATCGCTGGGCAGCGACTGGCCGAGCGGCGCGGGCGTACGAACAGCCTGCCTGGCCTGTGCCGTGATCTGCGGCGGGGTGAGGGGATGCGCGTCGCTGGGCAGCGGCTGGCCGAGCGGGGCGGCGGCGAGCGCCTGGGGCTTGCCGCCTTCGACCGCCGCCAGCCGGGCTTCCAGCCGCTCGATCTGCGCCTGTTGCTGTTCGACGAGGCGGGTCAGGCGTGCGACATCCTCATCGGGCTGTGCGATGGCGGGGGCGGGGACGGGGGTGGTTTGCGCGGCGACCGGCAGGGGCGCGCAAAGGCCGATCGCGAGCAAGGCTCCACGATGCATGAAGGCATCCTCTCAGGGGGTGGGCGAGCGGCTGCTTGGCCACTGCCTCGGATAGGAAAAAAGAT
>NZ_BBPI01000098.1 GCF_000787715.1 Sphingomonas parapaucimobilis NBRC 15100 | reverse complement strand
GTCATCGATGAAGTCGACATCGGCGCGTGTGCCGTCGTCGCAGTACATGATGCGCTGCGCGATTAGTTTCGACGTCAGATGCTTTTCATGCGCCGGCTCGGTAGGCTGGGTCGGCGCTGGATTACACGCCCCTATAACCGCCCCGGAGACGAGAACGACGCCGAGGCGCGCGATCGCCAGACCGGCCCGATTCAGGCCGCACAAGGTTGTCACATTTGAAATCGACGTGTCAGACATCGGTCTCTTCCGACGAAGCGCCCTGTGGCGTTCGAAGGCAGGGCAGTTCATCGCGTGCCTTCCCGCTCGCAGATCCGGGTACGGCCATCGCCTTCCACGATGGTGAGCTGCGACCCCTTGAAGGTCGCGGTGGCTGTTTCGCCGACATATTGCAGGCCCTGCGCTGGCGCGGTCAGCATCATCGGCGGTCCCCCGTTGGAGCGCCGCAAATCGATCTGCAGGCCGTTGTCCTTGTAATCGACGAACAGCGGTTCCCCGTCGGAACAGCGATATCTATGCCGCCCCATTTCCCCGGTCGCCACGGCGCTGTCGGACGAATGGATCTGCTGCTCCGTTGGCGGGGCTGGCGGCTTTCTTTCCGAGCACGCCGCGAGCCCGACAACGAGGATGACGGCGGGCAGCACCCGCTTACAGTGCATCATCATCGCGCCTTCCTCCTGTAGCGGAAGGGGACGCGCTGACGATTGATAGCCCGGGCAGGCTGACCTACCCGCCAGCGGAGATAGGTTGCGAGGCGATCGTCAGATTCGACCATCAGGGATCGCAGGCGGCGCAACATCATCGCCGCGAACGGCAGGGAGAGCGCCCCGCGCAGCGTGCAGCTATGCGTTAGCCTGGTGCCGCCATCGTCCCCCGCCAGCTCGTACCGCTCTTCGAGCGTGAACAGATAGGGGATGCCGCAGGACCAAGCGAAGGCGTGCGGTTTATCGAATCGATCAATCCGTGCTGGCGTCCGAATTGGCCGGGTGATGCCCTGGATCGCAAAGGTGCATTCTGTGTCGCCGAGCCGGGACGGATCATCGAGAAATACGAGCGGACTCCACGCCCGGCGATGATCCGGATCGGTGAGTGCCGACCAGATGCGCAGTGGCCCGCCGTGAAGCATCGAGCTGGTTATGGTGCGAGGCATATCCCCATCTCCCAGAGATGGGCGGGGCGATCGCGGATCGCCCCGCCCATCCATCAGGCCAAGTTGTTCACGAAGGTCTGACCGTGGTCGTCCCCTTCATGCTCCTCATTGTAGTGCTCGGGTTTCTCGATCACTTTCTGCCCGAACCGGGCATAGAGTGTCGGCAGCACGAACAGCGTAAGAAGCGTCGCCGAGATCAGACCGCCGATGACGACCGTCGCCAAAGGCTTTTGAACCTCTGCGCCGGCGCCTTCGCCCAGCGCCATCGGCACGAAGCCGAGGCTGGCGACTAGCGCGGTCATGATGACGGGTCGCAGACGCTGCATCGCGCCAACATGCGCGGCTTCCTCGCGGCTCATCCCTGATCGGATCAGATCTTGGATCGAGCTGACCATGACGAGGCCGTTGAGGACCGCGATGCCCGAGAGGGCGATGAAGCCCACTGCCGCCGAGATCGAGAAGTCCATGCCCCGCAGGAACAGCAACAGGACGCCGCCCACCAGCGCGAAAGGCACGCCGGTGAACACGATCGCGGCGTCGCGGACCGATCCCAACGCCCCGTAGAGGAGCAGCAGGATCAAGATGAAGCAAGCCGGAATGACCAGCTTCAGCCGTTCGCTTGCCGATTGGAGGTTCTCGAACTGGCCGCCCCATTCGAGATAGGTGCCGGCAGGCAGCCGGAGTTGGCTGCCGATCGCCGCCTGCGCATCCGCCACGACGGATCCGACGTCGCGGCCACGCACGTTGGCTTGCACCACCACGCGCCGCTTGCCGTTCTCGCGGCTGATCTGGTTCGGACCATCGACCACCTTGATCTCGGCGACGCTGGACAGCGGTACATAGCCGCCGCCTGCCACCGGCACCTGCACCTGTTGGAGCAGGCCGATGTCGGCACGCTGCGCCTCCGACAGGCGGATCACCACGGGGAAGCGACGGTCGCCCTCGAAGATCTGGCCCGATGTTCGCCCGCCGATCGTCGCAGTCACGGTGTCCTGCACATCCTGAGCCGTAACGCCCAACCGCGCCATCGCGTCGCGGTTGACGCGAATGTCGAGCATGGGAAGACCGGTCGTCTGCTCCACCTTCACGTCCGCTGCGCCTTGCGTTCTGCGCAGCACCGCCGCGATTTGCTCGGCCGTCCGGTTCATCTGGTTGAAGTCGTCCCCGAACACCTTCACCGCGATGTCGCCGCGCACGCCGGCGATCAGCTCGTTGAAGCGCATCTGGATGGGCTGGGTGATCTCGTAGGCATTTCCCGGAATCTTCGCGAGATTACCCTCGATCCGGCTGACCAGCTCCTCCTTGGGAAGCTCAGGATCCGGCCAATCCTTGCGCGGCTTCAGGATGACGAACATGTCGGTCGCGTTCGGCGGCATCGGGTCGGCCGCCAGCTCGGCGGTGCCCGTCTTGGAATAGACGAATTGCACCTCCGGCTGCTTCGACATCATCCGCTCGATCGGCACCTGCATCGCCTGGCTCTGCTGGACCGACGTTGCCGGAATGCGGAGCGACTGGATCAGCAAATCGCCTTCGTCGAGCTGCGGCAGGAACACCGAGCCGAGCGTAGTGAAAGCAAGCGCCGCCACCACAAGGCTTCCCACACCCGCACCGATCGTCAGCGTCGGGCGCTTCATGGCCCGGTCGAGACCGGGTTCGTAGCGCTTCTTCAGCCACGTGATGATGCGGCCGTCCTTCTCCTCGACCTTCTTCGACAGCCAGATCGCAATCATCGCCGGCACGAAGGTGAGAGAGAGGATGAAGGCGAAGGCGAGCGCGATGATGACGGTCAGCGCCATCGGTCCGAACGTTTTACCCTCCACGCCGGTCAGCGTGAGCAGCGGTACGTAGACGAGGATGATGATTGCCTGCCCGTAAACCGAGGGGCGGATCATCTCGCGAGCGGCGGCTGCCACGGTCGCGAGCCGTTCCTTGACGCTGAGCAATCGGCCTTCATGATGCTGTTGCTCGGCAAGCCGGCGCAGCGCGTTTTCGACAATGATGACGGCGCCGTCGACGATCAGACCGAAGTCCAAAGCCCCAAGGCTCATCAGATTGGCCGAGACCCCAGCGCGCAGCATACCAAAGCCTGTCAGCATCATGGTGATCGGGATGACCAACGCCGCGATCAGGGCCGCACGGAAGTTGCCGAGCAGCAGGAAGAGCACGACGATGACCAGCACCGCGCCTTCGGACAGGTTTTTCGCGACCGTCTTGATCGTCGAATTGACCAGCTCGGTGCGGTTCAGCACCGGCTGAATTACGACGTCAGGAGGCAGCGAAGCGTTGATCGTCTTCAGTTTCTCAGCGACCGCGGTCGACACGATGCGGCTGTTCTCGCCGATCCGCATGATCGCCGTGCCGACGACGACTTCGGTACCGTTCTCCGATGCCGAACCCATGCGGATCGCCTGACCCGTCTTCACAGTCGCAACTTGTTCGACCGTGATCGGCACGCCGTTACGTGTCGCGATCACGGTCCTGGCCAACTCGCTGGCATTGCGAACGAGCGCATCCGAGCGAACAGCCAGACCTTCGCCATTGCGATTGACGAAGCCACCGCCGACGCTGGTGTTATTGCGCTCCAGCGCATTTCCCAGGTCCGTCAGCGTGATGCCGAGCGAGGCCAGCTTCTGCACGTCGGGCACGACGAGGAACTGCTTGGCGTAACCGCCAATCGAGTCGACACCGGCGAGGCCCGGTGTGGTCTTCAGAAGCGGCGTCACGATCCAGTCCTGCGCGGTGCGCAGGTAGGTCGCCTTGTCCTCTTCGGTCGTCAGTCGCTCGCCCTCTGGCGTGATGTAGCTGCCATCGGGCTGTTGGCCCGGTTCACCGGGCTTGTGCTTGTCGTCCTCGCGATGATCGAGACGAACGGTGTACATGTACACCTCGCCCAGGCCTGTCGCGATCGGACCCATTTCAGGGTTCACGCCGTCGGGCAGATTCTCTTGCACGCCCCGCAGACGCTCGCCCACCTGCTGGCGGGCGAAATAGATGTCCGTCGCGTCCGAAAAGACCGCCGTGATCTGCGCGAAGCCGTTGCGGCTCAACGAGCGCGTATATTCCAGGCCGGGGGTGCCGGCGAGCGCGGTTTCGATTGGAAACGACACCTGCTTCTCGACCAGCTCGGGCGAGAGGGCAGGCGCGCGGACGTTGATCTGGACCTGATTGTTGGTGATGTCCGGCACCGCGTCGATCGGTAGCCGGTAGAGGGAAAAGGCGCCGATGGCGGCGACGATGACGGTGAGGAGCAGGACTAGCCAGCGCTTCTCGACCGCCCAGGTTACGATACGGGCGATCATGGCTTAATCCTCGTGGCTCGCTTCGCCCTTGCCGATCTCGGCCTTGAGCGTGAAACTTCCGGTGGTGGCGATCTGTTCGTTGCCGGTCAGGCCCGACCGGACGATCACCGTGTCGCCCGACGCATCGCCGAGCTGGACCGGGGTCGCCTTGAAGCCGGTGGGCGTGCGCACGAACACGACCGACTTGCCCTCGAAACTCTGGACCGCCGTCGTCGGCACGCGGACCGCCCCGCTCCCGCCGCTGCCCGTGAGCTGCACGGCTGCCGTCACAGGCTCGCCGACCCGCCATTCGCCACCGCGATTGTCGAGGGTGGCGAGCGCAGGCACGAGCCGCGTCTGCGGATCAAGCGCCGGCGACACGAAGGTCACGCGGGCGGTCGCCTGACGGCCTGCCGCCTTCACCAGCACCGTATTGCCGGGACGCACCCGGCCCGCATCCTCGGGCTTGAGATTAAGCGCGATCGACACCTGGCTCAGGTTGGCGATGCGATAGAGTTCGGCATCCGCCGCGACCGTTTGTCCCAGCGTCACGGGGCGCGCAATGATCTGGCCCGAGATCGGCGCGGCAATGCCGAGCCGGTTGAGCCCGCCGCCGCCGACACCCGCCGCCGAAACCATGCTCTGCGCCTGCGTCAGGGCGATCCGCGCCTCCGTCGCCGCTGTGCGGGCGGCGATCAGATCCTGTTCAGGGGAGACTCTCTGCGCGAACAGCCGCTGTTCGCGCGCGAGGTTCGAATTAGCGAGCTGAAGCCGCGCCCGCGCCGCCTCGACCTCGCCCTTGATCTGCGCCGCCTCGCGGCTTTCGATGACCGCAATGGTCTGGCCGCGTCCGACCGATTGGCCGAGGTTACGGGTGAGCGCGACCACGCGTCCCGCAATTGCGGCCGAGACGACCTGCGTTCCCTGTGGGTCGCCCTCGATGATCGCGGGCAGCTCGATCGTCCCGGCCCCGCCGATGATCGGCCGTCCGACCTGGACGCCCGCTGTGGCGATCTGGTCGGCACCCAATGTGACGACGCCTTCACCGGCATGACCGCCTTCAGCACCGCCCTTTTCCGTGCCCGCTGCCGTCTCATTGGCAGCTGCGCCTTCGGCAGTTGCCTCGTTTCCGCCATCCTTGCCGCCGCAGGCAGCCAAGAGCAGGGCGAGCGACGCCGCGCCCGCGAGATAAAAGCTCTTCATCACTGATTCCCCCCATTGGGCGCACGAGCGGTCAGTCGCTCCACTTGCGCGCGGGCATTCTGGTAATTGGCAAGCGCGTCGATCGCGGCGACCCGCGTTTCGGCGAGCGTGCGTTCAGCATCGAGCAATTCGAGCTGGCCGAACTTGCCCTCGCGATAGCCGATCCGCGCGATGCGGGCGGCCTCCTGTGCAGCCGCCAGCGCCGGCCCCGACGCCGCACGAGCCGTCGTTGCGGCATTGGCCGCCTGCGCCTGCGCGTCCGTGATCGCCTGTTCGATGTCGAGCGCGGTCACGCGGCGCTGCGCATCCGCCTGGGTCCGCTGCGCGGTCGCCTGCGCAATCGCGGCGCGACCATTGTTGAACACCGGGATCGGGATCGACACGCTGAACACCGCCGCCATGTCGTTGGTCGCTTCCAGGCGGCGGATCGACGGCCCGACGTTCAGGTCAGGCACGCGATTGGCGCGCGCGAGCCGCACGCCGGCTTCGGCAATGGAGAAATCCGCGTTGGCTGCCGCCAGCGCGAGTGTGCCGGTCGTGTTGACCGGTGCCAACGGCCCATAGACGTTCACACCGGGAAGGCGATCGAGCAGCGTGTCATCGAGCAGGCCGTCGATCGGCCGTCCGATCCGACGCGCCAGATTGGCGCGGGCCGCCTCGGCCAAGCGAAGCTGCCGCTCCACATTGGCGTCGGCATTGATACGCGCGACATCCGCGCGCTGTTGCTCGAGTGGCGATGCCCGCCCTGCCTGCACGCGAACGCTCGCGGCCCGCAGCGCATCGCTGGCGATCCGGGCCTGATCGCGGGCTGTCATTACCCGGCGATCGGCCGCGACCGCTTCGACATAGAGCTGCGTTACCTGAAGCCGGACATCCGCCGCGATGATCGCGGCCTGGATCTCGGCCCGGGACAATTGCGCATTGGCGACCGCGACGCGGGCGCCGCGCTTGCCGCCTAGCTCGATCGGGATCGCAAAGCCGACCGTGGTTTCCGCGCTGCGGACCCCCCGATACGGCCCGGAGCCGATGACATTCTCGACTTGGCCTTGAACCACCGGATTGGGCCGCAAGCCGGCGACTGTGCGACCTGCACGGGCCGCGTCGATTCCAGCTGTCGCCGCTTCCGCAGCAGGGGCCGAACCGCCCGCTGCACTGACCGCTTGGTCAAGCGTGTAGACCGGCGCATCCTGCGCAACAGGCGCGGACGGTCCGACCTGCGCCTGCGCCATCGTGGCGCAAGACGCTGCGGCCAGCATGGCCGCGAGGATACGATTCATGAAAATAGGACTCCTGACGATGATCGACAGGGGCGCGCCAACGCACGCCCAAATCGGACGTCAGGCTTGGGGGGGCCTCAAATGGACCATGCCGGTGCGGCCGTCGAGCGACGCAGAGGCGGAGATTGTCGGCTTGGGCACTGTGAGGACGGGGGTATATTCCATCGTCGTGCGCGCAGGCGCGCCGACGTCGTGTCCGTGACAATAATTGTGATGATGCGGGACATTCTTGTCCGAGTCCGATGGCACCTGATCGATGTCACCGGCGGTATGGACCGTGAACTCAACGCCCGCGATGCTTCCCCCCGCCAGATCGGCGGCATGGGCCATGCCGGAGAAGCTGGTCAGGACCAGCATCAGGCATGTCAGGAAAGGCAAAAAGGCTCGCACTAGCTTGCCTCTATCACGGAAGGGTTTTCATGTCATTGCACTAATTCGAACCAAGGGTCACTGAGCCGGAACCCGAGCGGGATCGGTCGCGCCCGTTCCAGGCGAACCCGACCGCAATGGCGACCGCCATCAGGAGTTGCGCCAGCACCGATTGCCAAGTGGGAAACACGCCGAGCATCGACAGCCGTGGCACGTCCGCGAGCGGTGCGATGTTGATAAGGCCGGCTTCCTGGAGCGCGGCGACGCCTTTACCCGCCAGCACGACGGTCAGGACCGCCATGAGCCAGGAGCTATAGCGGAAGAACTGCGCGATCGGCAGCTTGCGACTGTAGCGAAGCATGGCCCAAGCGATCAGGCTGAGCAGTCCAATCGCCGACCCGGCCCCCGCGAGAAGCATCCCGTTGTCACCTTGCGCCGAAAGCGCGGCATAGAACAGGATCGTCTCGAAGACCTCGCGATAAACTACGACGAACGCCAGCCCGAACAGGAACCAGCCCGACCCGCCCGAGAGCGCCCGCGACATCTTCTCGCGAATATAGCGCTGCCACTGATCGGCCTGCGCCTTGCCGTGCATCCAAATCCCGACCGAGAGCAGCACGACCGCGGCGAACAGCGAGCCAAACCCTTCCGTCAGCTCCCGGCTCGCACCGCTGATCCCGATCGCATAGGTGGCGACCGCCCAGGTGATCCCGCCCGCGATGATCGCGCTGACCCAGCCGCCATGCACGTACCGCAGCGCCTCGCCGCGCTCGGCTTTACGCAGGAACGCGATCATGGCGACAACGATGAGCAGGGCTTCGAGCCCTTCACGCAGCAGGATCGTGAACGCGCCCAGGAACGTGGACGCTTCGGTGGCGGCATCAGGCGCGAGCGCCGCTTCCGCATCGTCGAAAAGGCCGCCCAGTACTGCGACCTTCTCCGCGAGATCATCGGGCGACGCGCCCCGGTCGATCGAGGCGCGGAACTCCCCCATCGCGCCCTCGATTCGACCCATCAGCGTCGCGTCGCGCGCGGTGAGTGTTGGCTCGATCGGCTCGAACCCATCGAGATAGGCCGACAGCGCCAGCTCTTTCGCCATGCGCGCATCGCCGCGCCGCGCAGCCGCCACGCTTTCGGCGAGTTTGGCGCGGGCGACCGCGAGCGAGCCGGGAGCCTGTTGTATCACCTGTTCGGGATGACGACGCAGGAACGCGAGCACTGGGTCAGCCTTGGCGTCGCCGATCGCCGCGCCGAGCGCGGCCGGGGTGAGCGCGACCAGGGTTTTCAGGTCCGGAATGCGCCGGCGAAGGGTCGGGTCGGATTTCCAAAGCCGCTCGCCTTCGCGCGCCTGCGCATCCGTGAAGGCGAAGCTCCCGGCTCGGAATGCTAACGCCCAGCGCTGATCGTTGGGCAGATCGGCGAAGCTCTGCATCGCGGTCCCGTCGATGCCTTGCGTCACCACCTGATAGAGCGCGAACACGCTGCGCTGGCGCGCGCGCTCGGCATCGGTGAAAGCAATCGGGGGCGTAGCGAGCTTGGCGGCGTCAGGGCCACGGCCGTTGCCCGTCATCCCGTGGCAGGACGCGCAGGATTGTCGGAACAGGGCATCGCTGGAGACGAGGTTCGGAGCCTTATCGGGCGCGAGCGGCACCGGGTAGGCGCGCAACAGATCGGCCGCGAGCCCGTGCGCCAATGTTGCCACCTGTTCAGTCGGTCCCTTTTCCGCGATCACCGCCTGGAGGTTGGCAGCCCGCTGGATGAGGGCTTGACGCTCCGGCTTCGCCGGCAGGCCCTGAAGCCGTGTCGAGACCGACGCGGCGAACTCCGTCATCTCGGCATATTCCGACGTGCTCTTGATCCGACCGTTGGCGACCGCGCCGCCATAATCGACGGCCATATAGTCGAGCAGCCGCCATGCGGTTTGCACGTCGCCGGGTTCGGCGATTGCCGCAGCAGGGATCAGCAGCGCCGCGAGCGCGGAGAGCAGCCGCAACGAGAGCATTGCCCGGATCAACGCGAGCAGACGCACTACCGCTCTCCCAATTCGCGCCGAGCGCCAGTGACGATTTCATAAGCGGAGTGGAGGAACAGGAGGGCGATGAGGCCGGCGACGGCGAGGTCCGGCCAGGCGCTTCCTGTCCACGCCACCAGACCGGCCGCGGCGATCACCGCCACGTTGGCGAGCGCGTCGTTGCGGCTGAACAGCCAGATCGCGCGAACATTGGCGTCCCCTTCCCGGAAACGCGCAAGCACCAAGGCGGACACGACATTGATCGCGAGCGCGACAACGCCGATTGTGCCCATCAGTTCGGCATCGGGCGCGGTTGCGTTCAGGGCGCGCCAAATCGCGAAACCGATTACGCCCACGCCAAGCGCACCGAGAAACAACCCCTGCGTCAGCGCGACCTTTGCCCTCGCCCGTGCGGACCAGGCAAGCGCGAGAAGACCGATAAGGCTGATCGACCCGTCCCCGAGAAAATCGAGGGAATCCGCTTTCAGCGCTTGGCTATCGGCGATGAACCCGCCGAACAGCTCGGCGACTCCGAAGCCGAGGTTGAGCACCACGACGGTCAGCAGCGCACGGCGATAGGCCGGATCGGTTTGCGCGCGCGCGGGCTCCCCGTGGCACCCGCAGCTTTCGGTAGAAGCATTCATGCGGCCTTCCTTACCACCTCCAGTCGCTGTAGAAGCAAGCGAAATGTGCGACACGTTCGCATAAGCAAGGATGGCATGATGAAGCCGGTGATGATTGGGCAGCTCGCCAGCGAGACCTCGACGAAGGTGACGACGATCCGCTTTTATGAGTCGATCGGGTTGCTCCGATCCGCCCCTCGCACGGCGTCGGGTCGCAGAACCTACGATGCCAGTGACATTGAGCGTTTGCACTTCATCCGCAACGGTCGCCGGCTTGGCTTCTCCGTCGACGAGATCCGTTCGTTGATGGGGCTGGCGCAGAACCCGGACCAGGATTGTGGTGCCGCCTCAGCTATCGCTGCTCAGCACCTCAAGGATGTGGAGGAGAGACTGGCGCAACTCGCGGTGTTGCGGGATGAGTTGGCAATGCTCAGCCAGAGCTGCACCAAGGCGCGCATGGCCGATTGTCGGATCATGAAGGCGATCGGCAAAGGCCACCCTCAAGCCGATCAATAATAATCGGCCAGCCTGAGCTCGCGCACATCACCCGAGGCCATCGTCAGCTTTACGAGGGTGCCAGCAGGCCGGGAGCGCACTTGCCAGAGCTCCCCACGCGTATAGTTCGCATCGATCGAATGGCCGTTCACCGCCACGATCCGGTCGCCGACCGCCCAGCCAGCCTTTTCCGCGGGACTGTTCGCCGCCACATGAACAACGGTGAGCGCCGTTGGTGAGGCTGCGAGGCCAAGGCCGCTACGGTCCTTCAGCATCGGCAGGCGACGACGAGGACCGAGTGGCCGGAGCCACACGAATCCGGCGGTCACGTCGAACACCACGTCGAATTGAGCGATCAGCGGTAGGCCGACATTGCCAACCGTGCTGGTGGAGAGCCAAGCTCTCATCCCGAGTGTGGGGACGTTCGAGACGCCAAGCCCTTCGATGTTGATGTTCTGGATCGTGAAAGCATCGTTGATACGCACACCATCGACGCCGCCGATCGCCGCGGTCGAGACGAGCTTCCCGTTCAACAGCCCTTGATCGCGGGCATAGGCCGACGAGAGCATCAGCGCGGCCGAGCTGCCAAGATCGATCATCAAGGGCACGGGAGGCAAACCCGAGACGGAAGCTCGAATGAACAGCTCCTGCTTGGCACCGCGCCCGAGCGCGACAGCGCGCCAGTCGGGACCGGCGAGAAACGTGCCTGACTTGACGACCGCCATACGCCTTTTCGCGAAATCGAGCGCGATGCAGCTACCCGTGAACATATCGGCACCGAGGAGGATATCGATCGGTCGTCCGAAGGCCGCCGACACTGAACTCAGATCACCAACGACGGCAAAGGGTAAGCGACGGGTTTCGCGGGCGAGCTGTACGTCGATGTCGCGGACCAGCAGCACCGGGGCCTTGGCGCTCAGCCCGCTAATCATGCGCCGCTCACCATCGTTCAAGCCGAGCTTCGCCGCGAGCGCCGTGCTCATGATCGACGCGCCGCTGCCACTGTCGAGCACCGCCCGCACCGGCACTCCGCGCACTTGTGCCGAAACAAGGAGGGTATCACCCGTGCCGACTTCCAGCGGCTCCCATTCGAGGTGAGCCGCACCGAAGTTCCACGAGCCCGCAGACCGGGAAGTCTGTCGCGCGAGCGTTGGAGAACCGAGCACCAAGCCGGTTCCACAGGCCACCAGCCGCGCCACTAATGAGCGTCGAGACATACCGATTGCTTCAACACGGGCCGTCAAAAAGCCACCTCCAGCCCCCCGTCCGCAGGAGAGCAAATTGCGGTTACATGCTCCAGCCACTGGAGGAGCAAGTGCTTTTGGTGCGCCCGAAAATCCTCAGAAGCGCTTGGAGAACTTTAGATGAAGGATGGTGCAGACCGCTTAGATGCCTTCCCGATAACGAACGGTTCCGGGGGACGCTGGGCCGATCGGGACCGCGAACGGTGTAAACGCTCGCGCTAAGTGGCGGCATTCTGATCGCGCTATTTGTCGGCGAGCGTCGCTACGCGGCTACCGGCTTGGTCTCGGCCGATCGCACATAGGCGTAGAGTGTTGGCTTGGAGATGCCGAGCATCGAGCAAATCTTGGCGATCGGCATCGTGTTCTCGTGGTAGAGCCTGACGGCCAGGTCGCGCTTGTCCTTGCCGAGTGCGGCCGGCCGGCCACCCTTCTTGCCGCGAGCGCGGGCTGCGGTGAGACCGGCCTGGGTCCGCTCGCGGATCAGGTTGCGCTCGAACTCCGCCAATGCCCCGAACAGGTGGAAGGTAAGCTTGCCCGACGTGGTGGTCGTGTCGATCGCCTCGTGCAGGCTCAGCAGCCCGACCTTTTCCTCGTCGAGGTAGGTCATCCATCCGATCAGATCACGGAGCGAGCGGCCGAGCCTGTCGAGGCGCCAGACCACCAGTGTGTCGCCGGCGCGAAGCAGCTCCTTCACCTTTTCCAATCCAGGGCGAGCGGCAGTCGCCCCGGAGGCCTTGTCGGTGATGACCTTCTCGCAGCCGGCAGCCTTCAGCGCATCACGCTGGAGGTCCAGGTTCTGCTCGGCGGTCGATACGCGGGCGTAACCGATTTTCATGCGTAGGGCCGGTGGCGCCCCGATCGGGCGCGGTTTGGGAAGAAAGTCGTCATCGGCAGGTCTATGTTGCCCTAGTTTTCTTTACCGGGTAGATTTACGTCGAACAGGCCGGTTTGGCAACGCGAGCGGACTCGCATGGCGATGGGCAGGCAAATCTCCGTTTTCCTTACCTGCGACACGGACCGTCGGCGGTGACGCATCCGGCGCTTGTCCCGCCGCTGGCGATCGAGCGCTACCGCGTCCTTGAACCGCACCTCGCCGATGGCATCCCGCTCGCGGACCTCGCCCGCACCGGCACGCTGAGCGAGCGGACGTTGCAGCGCTGGCTCGGGCGCTACCGTGCCGAAGGACTTGCCGGTCTCGCGCGTCTGCCGCGCAACGATCGGGGCAGGCTGCACCTGCCGGAACATCTGGTCGAACTGACCCGCACTCTCGCCACCAAGCGCCCGCGACCCCCGGTCGCCGCCATTCACCGAAAGGTGCAGGAACTCGCCATCGCGCATGGACACCGAACCCCCAGCTATGCGGCCGTCGCGCGTGTCGTCAGGGCGATACCGGCAAGCCAGATCGCCGCAGCCTCCGATCCGGCCGTCTACCGCGACCAGCACGAGCTAGTGCATCGGCGCGAAGCCGCGACCTCGAACGAGATGTGGCAGGCCGATCATACCGTTCTCGACATTCTCGTGCTCGATGATGCCGGAACCCCGGTGCGTCCTTGGCTGACCGTCATCGTTGACGATCACAGCCGAGCCATCGCCGGTTACTTCCTCAGCCTCGATGCCCCCAGTGCCCTCAACACGGCGCTCGCCTTGCGGCAGGCGATCTGGCGCAAGCCCAATCCCGAATGGATCGTCAGCGGCATTCCCGAACAGCTTTACGTCGACAACGGCTCGGATTTCATCTCCGAGCATATCGAGCAGGCGTGCATCGCCCTCAAAATCCGCCTCATCCATTCGCTGCCGGGGCGTCCTCGCGGGCGCGGCAAGATCGAGCGGCTGTTCCGCACCATCAACGACATGTTCCTGCCCGACCTGCCCGGCCACCTGATCGCGGGCAAGCCGCTGTCGGCGCCAGTGCTCACGCCCGACGAGCTGCGCGCCCGCTTCGAGGCGTTCGTGTGCGGCGTCTATCATCGTCGCCCGCATGGCAG
Organism: Sphingomonas parapaucimobilis NBRC 15100; assembly: GCF_000787715.1. Lineage (GTDB taxonomy): Bacteria > Pseudomonadota > Alphaproteobacteria > Sphingomonadales > Sphingomonadaceae > Sphingomonas > Sphingomonas parapaucimobilis. The sequence continues at coordinate 42,462 of NZ_BBPI01000098.1, read as the reverse complement.
CACCGGCGAACCGCCGATCACGCGCTGGCAGAAGGGCGGGTTCCTGCCCGCAATGCCCGACAGCCTTGAACAGCTCGACATGCTGCTCGTGCACGTGCCCAAGCCCCGTAAAGTGCTGCGCGACGGCATCCGTCTGATGGGCAGGCGCTATGTCGAACCCACGCTCGCGGCCTTCGTCGGCGAGCAGGTCGAGGCGGTCTATGACCCCCGCGACCTGACCGAGATCCACGTCTACCACCAGGGCCGGTTCGTCTGCCGTGCGCTCAGCTCCGAGCACGCTGGGCACCCGTCGTTGCGCGCGATCCAGCGCGCCCGGCGCGGCGCGAAGGAGCGCGACAAGCAGGTGCCTGCCCCCACGGAGACCTTCGATGGCGACCAAGAGGATACGGCTTCCCGGCCCACCACCTACCGAGGGCTCCGGCTCTACGCCGCTGACGATTGAGTTCCTGGTCGAGCAGCCGTTCCTGGCGACCCGCGAACATGCCCGGTTCGTCGAGTTTGCCGAAGCCTGCGCGCACTACCGCTATATCGGCGTGTGTCATGGCCGGCCGGGCGTCGGAAAGACGCGATCGGCGCGCGAGTTTTCCAGCTTCCCCGACCTGGGGGAATATGCCGCGCTCCGTCCCATTGCCGCGCTCCTTGGCGAAAAGGTCGCTCGCTGCCGCGCCGTCTTCTACACCGTGTCGGTCAGCAACACGCCCAAGACGATCGACGCGGTGTTGGGCCTCAACCTCATTAAGCTGGGCTATGCCCGGCTGACGGTCGCGGGCGGCTCGCAGGACGAAATCACCCATGACGCCGCCCGCATCGCCTGCCCCCTCGTCATCGTCGACGAGGCCGACCGCCTGACCATAAAGTCGCTCGAACATCTCCGCGACATGGCCGATCGCCACGGCTTCGGGCTGATCCTGATGGGTATGCCGGGCTTGGAGAAGCGCCTCGCCCGCTATGCCCAGCTCTACTCGCGGATCGGCTTCGTCCACGAGTTCAAACCGCTTACCGAGACCGAAATGCGGCTGCTGCTCGCGACCCACGCCGGCGATTTCGGGATCAGCTTCGACCCGGCCCAACTCGACGCGATCGAAGCGCAGGCAGCCGTGATCCGCATCACGCGCGGCAACTTCCGGCTCATGGAGCGCCTGTTCGCGCAGATGCGGCGGATCATGACCCTCAACCGCGTCGAGGAGGTCACCGCTGACATCGTTCAGGCCGCGCGCGATTGCCTCGTCATCGGACCCGGCAACTGACAAATAGCGCGATCAGAACGCCGCCATTTAGCGTCACGCTTTGGGAGCAACCCCTCCGACTTCAGTCGGATACTGGCTTCAGCCATAGACTCGCATAATAGCAGGTATCCTCGGGAAAGTGAGACCGCCTGAAAGGCGTGAAGTCTCACTTTCCCGAGGATACCTGCTATGGGCTATTCGAGTGGTTGCCACACGACCTTTCATCATCGCTATCATATCGTCTGGGCGCCCAAATACCGTTTCAAGGTGTTGCACGGCGAGGTCCGCCTCAGGGTGCGCGAGATCATCAAGCAGGTCTGTGTCGAAATGGGCGTGACGATCGTCAATGGCGCGCTTTCACGCGATCACGTCCATATGTTCGTTGAAATCCCACCGCATATCTCGGTCAGCGACTTCGTGCGCCGGGTCAAGGGGCGGTCCTCGCGCAAGATCCAGCAGGAGTTCGAGCATATCCGCAAGCGCTACTGGGGCCAGCGCTTCTGGCAGCGTGGCTACTTCTCAACCACGTCCGGAAACATCACCGACGATATCATCATGCGCTATCTCGACCGCCATACCCACAAGCAAGGCTTCAGCCCTTCGCCATGAACCTACCGGCGTCAGCCGGTCAGTCATTCAGCGCGAGCGTTTACATCCGCGCCCTTCCCTGATGCAAAAATCTGATGCAGAATCGCGGCATGATTTACGGCTATGCGCGCGTCTCGACCAACGGCCAGGACCTGGCCCAGCAGCTCGCCCAGCTTGAGGCGGCCGGCTGCACGAAGATCTACCGCGAGAAGATCAGCGGCGCGTCGGCCGAGCGGCCTCAGCTCAAGCGCGCGATCGGCGCGCTCGATCCCGGCGACGTGCTGATGGTGACGGCGACCGATCGCCTCGCCCGCAACACGCGTGACCTGCTCAACATCCTGCACGCGGTCAAGGAGACCGGCGCCGGCTTCCGCTCGATCGCCGAGCCGATGCTGGACACGACATCGCAGCTCGCCGAGGTCGTGATCGCGGTGCTGGGCGTCGCGGCGAGCTGGGAGCGCCAGCGGATCGTCGAGCGCACCAGCGCCGGCCGCGCCCAGGCCAAGGCGCGCGGGGTCAAGTTCGGCCGCAAAAGCGCCCTCACCCCCCACCAGCAGGCCGAGGCACGGCGCAAGCTCGACGCCGGCGACACTCAGCGTTCCGTCGCGGCGCTGTTCAACGTCAGCCAGGCGACGATTTCGCGGTTACAGGAACGGCCATGATGACGGGGCTGCAATGGCCTGGTGCCGCCATCGTCGTCAGTCTGGCCATCAGTCTCGCAGGATGTAGTCCGGCGAAAGAACCGGCGGTGGCGGAGGGACCACCCCAACGAGCAAGTTCGTCGGAATTGCCGCCGCCCCCTCCCCCGCCAGTGCCCGGCCCCAATTATCATGGTAACGGGAGTGCCATCGCGGTTCCTGGCGCTCCCGACATTAGCGGCCTCGATGATGCGCAGATCGACGTGATGTTCGACGAGGCGGTCGCGCGGGCGCGACCGGGGGAAGGCAAGCAAGCGATTTGTGTCGGGCTGCAGGGCCTCGCCGATGGCGCTGTTAAGGATGCCCCGGAAAGAACGATCAGGCGATTGGCCGAGCTACTGCGCTTGCCCGCCTTCCCCGCCTCCCAATGCAGGGCCGATGCCACTCCGTTCGTCACCGCGACCAAGGCCGAAGCGATCCTCTACACGGTGAGGGTCGAATCTCGCGATCGGAAAGGTGTGCTGACTTTTTGGGCGACAGCCGTATTCGGCAATCTCGGAGCGCATGGAATGCAATTCCGCCTTATCCGCCAAGCTGGACGCTGGGTGCCTGAGCCTACCGGATTATCGGTGTTGTCATGAGGCGATCAGTGCGCCGGTATAGCACGTTCTTGCCATCTTTGCTTTTAACCGCGATGGGACTTGAGGGCTGCGCTACGACGAGCGAGCCTCCCATGTCAGGAATCGCGCTACCAACACTATCGTTCGATCCCGAGATAGCATTGACGGCGCTAGCGTCCGGCCGGCTCGTTGCCCGTGATGGCTGTCTGCGGCTTGTCGGCAGAGCGGGCAAAACGAGGGCGCTTGTCATTTGGCCCAAGGGCTCCCGGATCGTGACCGAGGGACGCGGAGCTGCCGTTATATTGGGCAACAGCGGGCAGCGCGTGCCGATCGGCCCACGCATTCAACTTGGCGGGGGCGTCGGCGAGAGCATACCTCCCGAGGCCCTTTCCACTCCCCTGCCCTCGCAATGTGCCGGCCCCTATTTCAGCGCCAACTGACTATCGCGCCTTACCGGGCACGACGGGGTTATGAAATACCGAAGGCGTGATCCCGACCAGCAGGAACAGGGGCCGTCCGCAAAATTCGGCCAGTTCTTCGCTGAATCCACGTCGCACCTTGGAGAGAGGGCCGCCGAGCAATTGAAGCGGGGCGGAGGGCTTCGCGGTTGCAGATTGCAGGGTAGCGTCAAAGGTCGCTGGCGTGCGGAATACCGGCGAATATTCTTGGCCGCTGTAGTCCACGACAAGGCACGATCCTTGCCGCCGCACGAAGCCATGCCGTTCAATCGCGTCAGACACGACCAGGCCGTCTTCTGATTCCTGCACATCGTTTCGGACGAGCGCGGTGACGCCATCCTGGGTCTGTTCGACCACCGATGGCGAGGTCTCTCCCAGGCCGCACGCGCTCACCAGCAGGAACAGGCACAGTGCGGCCACCCTCACATCACTCTCCTGGCAAAATGCCGTTAACCGCGAAGGTCGGGAATGTGCGGCAGTCGGAGGGAATGGCATGTTGTCGTGCAAATGGCGTCACCTCAAGGTTTGTGCGCCAGACAACGATTTGGCGGACATAATGAGAACACTGGCTATGCCACGAGTTTGAAGCGGGCCATGGGATCGTTGAGGGTGCGGAACTCGCCAGGGGAGAGCCGGTTTGCCCTTTGCCACAGATAGTCGCCGGTCAAACTGATATGCACCCAGCCCATCGGCGAGAGATGGGCAAGCAGCGCATCATCGAAGGTGCCGCCGGATGATTGGAGATGCTGGGCGGCCCTGTCCATATAGACGGTGTTCCAGTAAGAAATCGCCGCGATCAGCAGATTGAGGCCCGATGCCCGATATTCCTGATTCTCGATCGAGCGATCGGTGAACCGCCCCTGTCGGTTGGTGTAGATCGCGGCGGCAAGGGTATGACGTGCTTCGCCTTTATTGAGGCCGGCCTGGCAGGCGCGACGCAAGTCGGGCTGTTCAAGCCAGTCGAGCGCAAATAGCGTCCGCTCGATGCGGCCGAGTTCGGCCAGCGCAAAATCCAGCCTGTTCTGGCGCTTGTAGGCGGCCAGCTTGCGCAGGATCGCGGAGGGCGCAACGGCTCCTTCCTTAATGGAGGCGACGATCCTGACGATGTCATCCCAATCGGCTTCGATCGCCGCCGTCTTGATCGTGCGGCCCATGAGGCTTTCGATGCCTTTGTAGGTCGAAGGCGCGGCGATCGAGCCGAGTTTCCGGTCGACGATGTCGCGCAGACGGGGCACGAACCGGAAGCCGAGAAGATGGCAAAGGGCAAAGACATGGTCCGTCGCGCCGCCGGTATCAGTGTAATGCTCATGCAGCGGTAGCGCGCCGGCGCCGAGCATCAGGCCATCCAGCACGTAGGGGGCCTCGCCGGCGGTGGCCGACATGATCCGCGATCCGAACGAGGCAAAATGATCGGACAGGTGGGAGTAGATCTTCAGGCCCGGCTCGCTGCCATATTTCGCATTGATGTCGGCCGCCGCCGATCGGTTGCGGCCCGAGCGGAAGAACTGCCCATCGGAGGATGAACTAGTGCCGGCTCCCCAATGGCGCGTGAAAGGAAGATCATGGTGCGCGGCAACGATCATCCCCAACGCGGCCTGATAGTTTTCGGGCGACAAATACCAGTTGTGGGTCCAGGCAAGCTGGGCGTAGCTCACCCCGTCGCTGGCGTTGGCCATGCGCTCTAGACCCAGATTCGATCCATCAGCGAGAATGGCGGCGAGGATCGCGTGCGGGTTGTCATGCTCCTTGCCGGACCGAAGATCGCGAAATGCGCTCAGGAACCCGGTGCGCTCGGCCACCTCGACCAGGAGTTCGGTGATCCGCACGCGCGGAAGCAAGGCGTCGAGCCTGCGATCGAGAGCCTCCGCCTCGGGTGGAGTGATCGCCGGCATGGGTTGCAGCTTGAGCCGGTCGCGTTCGAGCGCCACGCCCGCGAGCCTGTTCGCCTTGAGTTGCTTGGCGAAACGGCGCAGCCGCCAGTCGAGCGTCCTTGCCCGCTCCTCCAGATAGGCGGCCGCATCGGTCTGGAATGGCAGGCTGTCGGCCACCTTATCGGCATCGCGTCGACTCAGCAAATAGGTGTCGAAGCGGCGATAATTGCGGGTTCCTTCGACCCATATGTCGCCGGCGCGCAACCGATCGCGCAGCGTGGCCATGATGGCCGTCTCGTATCGCCGGCGATCGACCTGGCCACCTTCGGTGATGAGGCGCTTCCACTGCCGGTTGGCGAATGGGAGCGGAACGCCCTCGGGCAGGCTGCGGGCCTTGCGGGCATTGGTATCGCGGATGACCTCGATGGCCTTGACCAGTTGCGATCCGCTCCCCGATGCCTTGAACGTGAATGTATCGAGGAAAGCCGGGCTGAACCGCCGCAGCGTCGCATAGCGACCAGTCGCCGCGACAAGCGCATCTTCGCCCGCCAGCTCGGCCAGCGCATCGACCTGCGATTTGGCTGCGACCAGTCTGTGCCAGCCTACCGCTTCGTCGATCAGTTCGAGCGGATTACCGCCATGTTCGACCGCCTCTCCCAGCGCGGCGATCGTCGCGCCGAACAGCCGCATAAGTTCGCCGACCGAGCGGATGCTGTCCTGATAGCGCCTTTCCCGCCCGCGCCGCGCCCGTGTGAACAGGCTTCCGACAAGCCTGTCGAACATCTGGATCGCACCATCGGCGAGCCTGGCATCGAGGTCGATGACCGCCGCGATCAGCGTCGCGCGGCGCCTGTTAAGGCTATAATCGGAGAGCAGGAACGCCGGCGCAACGCCACCTTCGCGCATGAACTGCGCGAACCGGAAGTCGGGGATTTTCGCGCCGATCGCCGGGTCGATGCCGATTCCGCGCACATAGCGTAGCCGTTCCAGCAGCCCGTTGATGTTCGCCGTGGTGGGCGCTTCCTCGAAATTGCGCAGCCAGGCCAGCGGCGTCATGCCGAAGTCGCTGTTGTTGACGATCAGATCATCGATCCGCGCCAGTTCGGCATGACCCAGGCTTTCGACAATGAGCGCCGCCGCGGCTTTGCGGGCGCGTGCCCTGCCGGCGAGGCCCGCACGTTCGAGCGTGTCTGCCGATGGAAGAATGAAGCGTTCCTGCTTCAGCCCCTCCATCAATGCGCGGACAATAGGTTCGCCCCGATCGGTCCGCTCCGCAGCTCTTGCGGCGAGATCGAGCGCGAGCGGTATATCCCCTCGCCGAAAAGGGTGTAGCCCCAGATGCCGTGCCGCAATGTCGGCATGATCGTTACGTGTTTGCGCGCGCTGGCCATAGTCGGCGAACGCATCAACATCGACGAAGAGCTGGGCGGCGAGATAGTGAAGGACCGCATCGGGGACGTCGACGTCGGGCTGCAAACCGAAGCCGGGATGCCGCATAAGCGCGATCTGCGTTGCCAGACCGAGGCGGTTGGCAGGGCGATAGCGGCGACCGACCAGTTCGAGATCCTCGGCGGCAAGGGTATAGTGGCCGACGATCGCGGTTTCGTCATGGGGGATATCGAACAGGCGACGCCTTTCTTCTCCGGTCAATAATCGCCGCCGCGCCATCCTGCCTCCATCCCGAGTCGAGAGCGACAGGCTAGCGTCAATCTGGAGTATAGCCTAACCGGACGTCAGGATGCAGCGGCGGTTTCTGTCAGGATAGGGTTATGGCAAGCATTTATTGACGCATGTTCCGCCGTGTCATAGAATTCAACCAGACATTTTGACCGGAGGCGGCGATGAAAGGCCAGAGGATCGGTTACGTCCGGGTGAGCACATTCGATCAGAATGTCGATCGCCAGTTGGACGGGCAGTCGCTCGACCGGATTTTCACCGACAAGGCATCGGGCAAGGACATCAACCGCCCCGAACTCGATGCCATGCTCGCCTTCGCCCGCGAGGGTGACACCGTCGTGGTCCACAGCATGGATCGATTGGCGCGTAATCTCGACGATCTGCGCAAACTGGTTCAGTCCCTCACCAAAAGAGGCGTCCGGATCGAGTTCGTGAAGGAAAGCCTGGCCTTCTCGGGCGAGGATTCCCCGATGGCCAACCTGATGCTCTCGGTCATGGGTGCGTTCGCCGAATTCGAGCGCGCCCTGATCCGGGAGCGGCAGCGCGAAGGCATTGCGGTCGCCAGACAACGCGGTGCTTATCGCGGGCGGAAACGTTCCCTCTCCGACGAAATGGTCGCCGAGCTGCACCGCCGTGTTGATGACGGCGAGCGCAAGGCCGTCATCGCCCGTGACCTGGGGATCAGTCGCGAAACCCTCTACCAGTATCTCCGCGCTGCCACCTGAGCCGGTTTCACCCAGCCTCGCTCACCCTTAGGCTTGTCTGATTGATACGACCAATGTCACGTCTCTTGAATTGCTTGAATCATATCAATGAGGATTGGAGGTCTCCTTCGTCAAACGAATGGCAAGAGCGCGACCGATTGCCGCTGCGGCGACTGGCTGGACGGCGCTTGGCGGAAATGGTGCAACCGAACTAGCATTGATCTCGCAAAGCGCATAGGAGCCATCGCTGATGGCTTCACCAGGGCGAAATAGGAAGTCGGCGTCCCAAAGAAGCGGAAGATCGTGGTCGGCGATCGACAGCAACCTTTGCATCTCTGGAATCCAGCGATCCTCCATCGCTTTCCGTAAGGCTGCGAAGCGCGTCACCTCCGGTCCGAACATGGCGCGGCCCATCGGCTGTGGGGTTGACGACGTTGTATCAATGGCCGTTGGCGTCATCAGCGCAGTGATCAGGTTGTGCCCAAAGCCAACCACTCGGTGCCCGCACACGTAGCAGCGGACCATGCCCTCGGACGACTGCGGCTGATAAGCCTGATCGATCAGCACGCCGCCGTCGTTTAGAAACGGCACCCACCTTTCCAAGCACTCGGCTAGGCTGATGCGCTCCGATTTGCTTCCTTGGCGGGCCTCTTGAACTTTCACCGACGTTTTCAAAGCCGGAGCGTTTCCCGCTTCGTCTAGTTGGACACGCCATACATTCCTGCCGCCGTTGCCGTAGTTCGGCTTCAGCACGCGCGGGCCTGCGGCAAGATGTTCGGGGAAACGAGCGCGAAGGCCTTCAGCGTCCACGTATCGATCGACATCGCTGCCCCATTCCATGGATCGCGTTGTGTAGAGCACTTCCTTGACGCCGATTTTGGCGATCACGTCAGGATGCGCGCTGACGACAACGCCGCACCCCGCGACTTCGCGCAGCATTGGATCGAGCTGCGAGCGGTCGCCTGAAATGTCCAACGGATTCACCCAGACCAGCACTGCGTCGCACGACAGCAGCTCGTCCCGAATCTCGCGAACCGCCTCGTCCCTGTACAGTACAGGCCTTGCGGTCGCCCCGAGCGCCCGCAAGGCCTGCATTATCGGCCACTGCCGGGCTTCATGAAAGCGATGCGTCCACTCGGCTGCTTGCCCACGCCAAAGAAGAGCGATGTTCGGGCCGGATGTCATTGTTGCATCTCCCCATCGGACCTGTCCCCTTTGTGGTCGCGAACTCAGGTGTCGCGCAGCAGTGGGTGTTAAGCCACGGCGGTCGGGTTCAGCCGCCGCCGCGCAAAGCCGCGGCATAGCGCCGGTCGACCACTTCCCAGTCGATGTTGCGGAAGAAGGCGTCGACATATTTGGCGGCGGCGGTGCCGTAATCCATGTGGAAACTGTGCTCGTACATATCGAGCGCGAGCAGCGGCACGCCGGCAATCGCACCGTGCATATGATCCCACGCCCAATGGTTGTGCAGCGAGCGCGTGTGGAGATTGTAGACGAGCACGCACCAGCCCGATCCGCCGGCAAGGCTCATCCCGGTACGGCGGAAGTCGGCTTCCCAGCGGTCGAACGAGCCGAACGCCGCGCCCAGCGCGTCGCGGATGGAACCGGCTGCCTGGCCGTTGCCGCCGAGCCCGTCGAAATAGACCTCATGGAGCACGACCGAGCCGGTGCGGTGCAGCTCCTCGCGCTTCAATCCGCCATAGACCACCGGCGGCAGGTCCGTGTCAGCGAGCGCGGCGGCAAGTCGTGTCTCGATCATATTCAGGGCCTTGACCGAGCCCGCATAATTGTTCTCGTGGTGCGATGTGATCAGCCTTTCGGAGAGGCCGTGAAGCCTGGCGGGATTGAACCTGAGCGGCTTGACCTGATGATTTCCGGCAAAGGCGGGGACAGCCGCCGGCGCTGCGGCCGGCGTCTGCGCAGAGGCTTCGTTGATAGTCATGGCGGCGGCTCCGATGCCAAGAGTTGCGATTGCACTGCGTCGGGAAAGATGGTCGATCGTCACGCGTCACTCCTTCAGATGATCATTACATATGCGGCCCCGAGGACCGAGCAGACGCCGAGCACCGGCAGCATGCCGGCCTTGAACCGGAACATGGCGAGTATCGCACCCACCGCGAGCGCCAGCGCCGGCCAGTTGACGGACGTTAGGACTGGGAGATCGATGGTGCCGGCTGCGAACGGCACTTCGCGGACTTGCTCGAACAGAGTGTGGATACCAAACCAGACCGCCAGATTGAGGATCACGCCGACCACTGCGGCGGTGATCGCCGAAAGCGCGGCCGACAATGCGCGGTTGCCGCGCAGCCGCTCGATGAATGGCGCGCCGGCGAAGATCCACAGGAAGCATGGCAGGAAGGTAACCCAGGTGGTGAGGATTGCGCCGAAGGTCGCGGCGACGAGCGGCGGCAGCCCGGTCGCTTCGCGGAAGGCCGCGAGGAAGCCGACGAACTGCGTCACCATGATCAGCGGCCCGGGCGTGGTCTCGGCCATGCCGAGCCCGTCGAGCATCTCGCCGGGCTGGAGCCAGCCATAGGTCTCGACTGCCTCCTGCGCGACATAGGCGAGCACCGCATAGGCGCCGCCGAAGGTCACCACCGCCATCTGGCTGAAGAAGGTGGCGATGCGGCTGAACACGTCGTCGGGGCCGAACGCGAACAGCAGCGCTGCGACCGGCCCGAGCCAGAGCAGCAGCAGGACGCCGGAGATGCGCAGCGACCAAGAGAGGTTCGGCCGGGCATGGTCGGGAAGGCCCTCGCCAAGAGCGGTGTCGCGGTCGTGGATTATCTCAGCGCCGGCGGGACCATGTCCGCCGCCGCCCTTGAATGCGGCGTAACCAGCGCGGCCACTGAAGAAGCCGATCAGCGCGGCGGCAAGCACGATCAGCGGGAAGGGCACGTCGAGCACGAAGATCGCGACGAACGCCAGCGCGGCAAAACCGCGCATGACGTTGTTCTTCAAGGCACGCGAACCCACCCGGACCACCGCCTGTAGCACCACCGCCAGCACGGCGGCCTTCAATCCGAAGAACAATCCCTCGACCAGCGGCACTTCGCCGAGCAGCACATAGACATAGCTGAGCCCTAAAATCGCGAGGAAGCCGGGCAGCACGAATAGCGCGCCCGCGACCAGGCCGCCCTTGGTCTTATGGAGCAACCAGCCAATATAGACAGCTAGCTGTTGCGCTTCAGGGCCGGGCAGCAGCATGCAATAGTTGAGCGCGTGGAGGAACCGCTCCTCGCCGATCCAGCGCTTCTCCTCGACCAGGATGCGATGCATCACCGCTATCTGGCCCGCCGGTCCGCCGAAGCTGAGCAGCGCGACCCTGATCCAGACGCGCACCGCCTCGCCAAAGCTGATGCCGTGCTCGTGCAGCGTCTCGACTGCGATTTCAGCGCGTGCGCTGGCCTCCATCTTTAGTCCTCTTTTCGCCGGGTGAAGTGAGCATAGAATCCGTCGAGCGCGGTCGATCCGCGCGCGATCCGCTCCTCGTCGTCGTCGGTGCCGGCACAGATGCCGGCGATAAGCGCGCTCACTCCCGGAGTTTCCGGGCGCTCGAACCGAGCATCGGCAATATCAAGGTCGTGAACAATTTCGCCGAGCGCCCGCAGCGCGGGGTCGGTCTCGAGACCGGTGAGGAACACCAAGGTCTCGAAGGAGCAGCGGTCGCCTTCGTGGGTGAACTCAGCGTCCGCCATGTCGAACCTCAGTTCGTCAGGCTCCGGCACATATCCTTTGCCCTCGACGAACTTGAAGCTCGCCTCGGGGTCGATGAAGCGGCGAATGAGCCAGGCGGACGCGATGCGATCGACATGGACATGGCGGCGCGTCACCCAAACGCGGCGCTTTAGCTCCGCCGGGGTCAGCTCGGGCGCACCGGGGCCGCTCACATCGGGATGTTGGTGAGAGCGGCGGTCCGCCTCGGTGATGGCGGCCTGTGCCGCCTGCCGACCATGCGCACCGAAAAAGTCGATCGCGGCGACCTCGTTCAGGCGTTTGCGCAGGCGGCCCACATCCGCCGCCGCGACATACTCGCCCTCACACAGCGCGCGCGCCTCGCGTGCCAACTCCTCATAGTCGGCGTCACGCGCAGCGTCGAACACTCCGCGCAGCTCCGCATCGCCCATGCCGCCGACAAGGCGCGCTTCGAGGATCAGCGCCTCGCCGCCATTTTCGGTGATCTCGCGATGCAGTTCTTCGAACAGCGCGCGCGTGTCCTCGCGATTGGGGAGCGCATGGACGGCGTTCTTGAGCGGCGCGGCCCCGATCGCCTGCAAACGCCGCCAGACCTTCACCCGCAAATAGGCAGGCTTAGCCGGAAGCTGCGGGATCAGGAGCAACCAAGGGGAAGCTTGTGTGTTTGTCATAGTTGTATCGTCACTAGCCTACAAGTGTAAGGGTTGCATCACAAGCCTCATGAGCATAGGACTGCTTATCCCGAAGAAAGAAACCGGAGCGTAATGTCGCGGCTCGCCGGCGGCGCGCTCGCATGACGTGAGGCTTTCCGTGTCGAGTGCGCTGATGAAGGATCAATTATGCTGAAAAAGACCATCGCCTTGGGATTCGCCAGCCTCCTGCTGGCAAGCCCGGCATGGGCAGCGCCGGACTGGTCGGCTGTCGACCGGGCGATAGGACGAGCGGGGGCCGAACAGCCGGGGGGCGTTCACCGCTACAGCTTCCCGCGTTCGGACCTGAGCGTCACGCTGGATGGGGTGACGATCAAGCCCTCCCTCGCGCTCGGCTCTTGGGCGGCGTTTCAGCCGATGGGCGACGAGGCGATGGTGATGGGCGATCTCGTGCTGACCCACGACGAGGTGAACCCCGTTTTGAGCCGCCTGCTCGCAAGCGGTTTTACGATCACCGCGCTCCACAATCACCTGCTCCGCTCTTCGCCTGCGACCATGTACATGCACATTGCCGGCCACGGCGACCCGGTGAAGCTCGCGGCCGCGCTCCGGCAAGCGCTATCAGCCAGTCGGACCCCGCTCGCCGCGCCGCAATCGCCTTCGGCCAGCGCAGCCGCATCGCGGCTCGACCTCGATGTGGCCCCGCTCAACCGGTTGATGGGCGGTGAGGGCAAGACGGCCGGTGGCATCCTCCAATACAGCTTTCCGCGCGCCGAGCGGCTGATGGACGGCGATATGGAGACTCCGCCGACGATGGGCACGGCGACCGCGATCAACTTTCAGCCAACCGGGGACGGCCGAGCCGCCATCACCGGCGATTTCGTACTTGTCGCAAACGAGGTCGATCCGGTCCTGCGCGTGCTGCGGACGAACGGGATCGAGGTCACGGCGCTGCATAATCATATGCTAAACGACGAGCCGCGGCTGTTCTTCATGCACTTCTGGGCCAACGACGACGCAGCCAAGCTCGCCCGTGGGCTGCGCGCGGCGCTCGACAGGATGAACAATCAGAGGAGTTGAACTCGGACGACGGCTCATTGGGCCGTAACCGCCGCCCGCCCGACCCCACGGCCCTTATGCAGGAAGTGGAATGGAACATGGCTAGCAAACGAACTCTCACTGTTGTCGCAGGCGTGGGCGCGGCCGCGCTGGCGATCGCGGGCGTGGCGATCGCGCAAAACCACGAGGCGAACGAAAACCGGATAATCGGCAAGCACAGCGAACGAGACATCCCGCTTGCTCAGGTGCCCGAGGCCGCGATGAACGCGGCACGCGCGCAACTCGCGTCAATAAGCAAAGCGGAGCAAGTCACCCGAAAGGCGGACGGAAGCACGCTCTATGAAATCAAGGGCAAGAACAGCGACGGAAAGACGATCGAACTGTTCGTCACGCCCGAAGGCCAGGTGCTCGGCCGCGAATGATGGATCAGCACGGGGCGCCGGCCGTCGAGGGCCGTGCGCCCCTTCCGAAATGATACTGCGGAATAGGAGACGAAAATGCGGCCAAGGCGATGGATATTGTTATGCGCCGCTTTGGCCGCCCTGCCTGATAGTGCGATCGGCCAAACCGAACCCGCGTCGGCGACGGGCTCGGCGTTGTTCGTAAGCTGTCAAGCGAATGAGCCGCGATGCGGCGCTTACCTCCAAGGCGTGCTCGACATGATGATCGTCGCGCGAAAAGCGGAATGCCGCGCTCCACGCTATGACCGATCGGCGCTGCGCGCGGCATATTTACGCTGGGCGGAGCAGAATAGCTATTTTATGAGTGTTCATATGGTGGCCGGAGCTGAACGCTCGTTAGCGAAGGCTTGGCCATGTCAGTAGCATCGTACCCCGCGGCGTAGCCTGCCCGGCGGCTGCCTTTGAGGGCAGGCGGAGCGTCCGCCTGGCGGTGAATTCCGCCAGCTCAACGATCCCATGTCGCGCCTCAAGCTCGCTAATTAGCCGATGTTCGCATTATGTCTGCCAAATCGTTGTCTGGCGCACAAACCTTGAGGTGACGCCAAATGCAGGCGAGACGGTGTTTCCGCCGGTGCCTGTCAGCGCGACCGGCGCGCCGATCGCGGCGGACGCGCCCAACTGCTCGATGCGATATCCATCCTGCGTCTGCGTAATTTGCGCGGGCTGTCGCCAGACCAACAGGCGTGAACCATTGGCTTCGCGGAGCACGACACATCCCCTCTCCACCGCGAGCATTCCGCGCGCTTCCTGCATAGCCGATGGCGGGAAGGTCGCGGCATCGTAGGTCACGATAAATGGCCGTGCTTTGGAATATTTCGCCGGAATTGTCTGGCAATCCCGCTCATCGATCAGGGGAACAGTGGTCGCAAGATCGCGCGGGGGTAACGGTCGCAGCGCCGCGCACGAAAAATCCGGTGCTGCCGTGGTCAGTTCGTAAGCGGTGCTGATGACGATCGCGCCGCGCCTGGCATCGATGACTATTCCTAGTGGCCCGTAGAGATCGCGCGGCAAGGCGGATCGGCTATTCGTAAAAGCGCGCTCTAGCTCGGCGGCCGAGTATGGATGCGCCCCAACATGGCTGTTGGTAGGAGGCTCCGGCGTGTTGGCGCAGGAGGCCAGCAGGATCGCCGCCAAGAGAGGGGTTATGCGTCGAGTGCCAGTGAACATTCCCAGCGATCCTCAGTCCACCTGAACCCGATCCTTTCCGCGTTGCCGATCGCGGGCGGCTCGCCCTTGCGCCAGAACGCTCGCATCTTGGCGCGGTCATCCATATGGGCATCGGCGACGATCGCGCGCGCGGCCTGGATGAACTGCCCATGCCCGAACACATAGGCCAGCGAGTCCGTGGGCATGGCGGCGAGGCGGTCTAGCGCCGTCTCGCAGCGCCGGAGCAGCGTGGCGAAGCTCTCTGCCCCCTCCCCGTCGCAATAGTCCGGGTCCGCGTCCTGCCAATAGCGTTCGAGGTGCGGCATCCTCTCGGCGCTGCGCGTGCCGTTCCAGCGCGCCGGTTGCAGATAGGTGAACTCTTCGATCGGCCACACTTCGACCGGCACACCGGGAAAGCGCGCGATCGTCGGCGCGGCCGTCTGCTGCGTGCGGGTATAGGGGGACGTGACGATGAGCGCGGGCGCTTGCGTCCAGCTCGCCGCGACCGCCCTCGCCTGTTCGTGGCCGCGCTCCGTCAGCTCGATCGTCGCGAGATCGTGGCACGGCACGCCGGCATTGCCGGTGGATTCGCCGTGACGGATGAAGATTACGCGCATGGCTATTCAAACAGTTCCGCATGAGTGCCGGCGCGCACGAAGTTCACCAGATTCCCCTCAATCGTATAGATCAGCAGGAAATCGCCGCCGATATGGCACTCGCGATGATCGCTCCAATCGCCTTTCAGCGGATGATCCAGCCATTCCGGGCCTAACGGCGCGTCGTTGGCGATGAGCATCATCATCGCCTCCTTGAGCTGTTTCATGTTGTAGCGCCCGCTGCGCGACAGTCGCTCCCAATCCTTGACGAACCTTTTTTCGTAGGACGCCTCTCTTGGGAACGAAGCCCGCTTACTGCTGGTGGGCTTCTTGGTCGAGGGCATCGAACATTTCCTGGGCATCGGTGAAACGGGCGCGGTGGGCCTTCATCGTCGCGCGGGACGCCTCGATCGCGGCGCGCGTCTCGGCGTTCGGCACCTTCAGCTCGAACGGCAACGCATGATCCTTGGCAACCCGCGTGAGGGTCATGCGGACCACATCCGAGACGGTCAGCCCCAGCTCGGCCAGCACGGCGGCGGCTTCATCCTTCAATGTTTCGTCGATGCGCGCGCGCACGAAAGCGGTAGCGGCCATTGGAACCTCCTTGGTCAAGCCGACAATGTAGCTCATTTGAGCAACAATTTCAATCCAGGCAGGGGACATGCGCCTGCCGCTGGCGCGGCACCGTGGCCCTACTCGCTTCGCTCCCCAAGCCCGCAAGCGGTCTTGGCCCAAGGTGACGACCCACATGGCGGGGGCGAGATCGCAAGCGGATCTCGCTTCATGGTGCCGGCGTGCGCCGGCGTCGATGTTCGTTCAAGGGGGAAAGGCGGTCCCGGCCGTCTCTCCCCCGCAACGGGATTAGATGGGGCCGTGCCTCGCTGCGCTGCGGCCGCACCACCCCCATCGAATCCCGCTGCCCCCCTCTCTCGCCGGCGTTCTTGGGCGTCCGTGTTCCGGCCGATGGCATGGCCATCGCCGGACAGGCGATTTGAAGGGAGGAGTAAGGACGATGACCCACCAAACCCGCGAAAGCTGGCTCAATGCCGTGGCGCTGGGCATGGCTCCGCTGTTCGAGGCGCTGGACGCCCCCCTGCCCGACCGCGTGCGCGTGGCGATCGGCTTCACCAGCAGAGGCGCGAAGGGCAAGGCGATCGGCGAGTGCTGGGATAATCGGTTGAGCGCGGACGGGCATTTTGAAATCTTCATCCGGCCCGACCTGGCGCACGCGCCCGATGCGATGCCGGCGCAGATCGCGGCCATTCTCGCGCATGAACTGGTCCATGCCGCCGTTGGCATCCCGGCAGGGCATGGGAAGGCGTTTAAACGGGTCGCCCTTGGGCTGGGCCTAGTCGGGCCGATGCGCGCCACCACCCCCGGCGAGGCGTTCCTTGCGGCCATCGCGCCGATCTTGGAGAGCGTCGGCCCCCTCCCCCATGCCCGCCTTGATACGGACGGAGAGTCGACCGCGCCCAAGAAGCAGAAAGCCCGGATGCTCAAATGCGAGTGCGCGACGTGCGGCTATACCGTGAGGACCGCGCGCAAATGGCTTGAGCAGGCCGGAGCGCCGCTTTGCCCGATCGAGGATCACGGCCAGATGAGCCATGAGCCGCTGGACGATGACGATCCCGAACCGGAGGAATGAGGGCGTTATCGTCATTTCGGATTCAAGACCCGTCCTATCGCCATTTCAATGACGCTCCGATGGCTTAACACCAATAGGTAAGCATCATCTGTATATCATAGCGATAGACAGTTCATGGCAAATCGACTAACGATAGCTCGCAGAGTGAGGGCATTATGATATTGGCAGTCGGAAACACGAAAGGCGGCGTTGGCAAGACCACCCTCGCCGTCAATCTCGCGGTCGCGCTGGCGCTCGCCGGCCGCGACCTCTTGCTGGTGGACGGGGACGAGCAGGGCACCGCCCTCACCTTCACCCAGCTTCGCGCCGAGCGGCTTGGGGAGGCCGGCTATACCGCCGTCGCCCTCACCGGCGCGGCGCTGCGCAGCCAGGTCCGCCAGCTCGCCAGCAAATATGACGATATCATCATCGACGTGGGCGGACGCGATACCGGATCGCTGCGCGCCGCGCTCACCGTCGCCGACACGCTCCTGGTGCCGGTGCAGCCGCGCAGCTTCGACGTGTGGGCGCTCGATCAGGTTTCGGCGCTGGTCGCCGAGGCGCGCGAGATCAACGAGGGCTTGCGCGCCGTGGCCGTGCTGAACGGCGCGGACGCGCAGGGGGCCGACAATGAGGCCGCCTTGGAGATGATCGGCGATATCGACGGTATCGAAGTGCTGCCCACGTCGATCGTGCGGCGCAAGGCGTTCCCGAACGCGGCGGCCGAGGGCAGGGCGGTTATCGAGCAAAGCCCGCGCGACCCCAAGGCGATAGACGAATTGACGGCGCTGATCGGCGCGGTTTGTATATCAAGATAATATCGGAGTGCGTGTTAATGGCTATCGCTCGTAAACCGAACAGCAAGCCCAAGCCGGCGATTGACGAGGCGGCCGCCGATGCCTTCATTGCCGGCGCGGCGAAGCCGGATGCCGCGCCGATCGCGGTCGAGGCCGACGAGGCGGGGCAGGGGGCCGAGCCGCGCAAGTCGCCGGTGATGCTGCGTTTCGATCGCGCGCTTCTCGCCAAGGTCGATGCGGCAGCCAAGCGGCGCGGGATCAGCCGGAGCGCGTGGATTCAGTTCACGGTGAGCCGCGCGCTCGATGCCGGCGAGGGTTAGGGCGGCGCGGGCTGAGCTGGCGAAGGCTAGGCGGTCCTAGCGCGCGAAAGGTGAGTTTTGGGGTAGGCCCTCACCGTTCGGCCGCTGGCGCGCTGAAATCCACCAGCACCGGCATTTCGGGTATGTCGCCGCGCAGCTTGGCGCGCCGCACGATGCTATGCTGGTCGATCAGGTTTTGCGCGTCGCGCCGGCCGCTCATGGTTTTCGGGAGCCACATCATCGAAACCCGCTCGACCTTGCGGCCTTTCTTGATCGGGGTGAACTCGACCCAGAAGGGGCAGAGCTTGTTGATTTCGTCCTGCGCGACCTTGAGGCAGTATTTGTTGAAATCGGCGAAGCGTTCCAACTTACCTTCCGGCACGTTGAGCAGCCCGCGCAGCTCCGCAATCGTGAACTCTTCGCTTTGCTTGTATTCGAGGCCGATCCGCCGTTCGATCATTTCATAGAGGCACAGCGCGTATTTCGACTCGAAGCAATACATCACTTGCGTCTTGAGGCGGGCATAGACCTCGCTGTTACGCAATATCTCGATCAGCTCTTCGGGAATCCGGTAATGGAGGAAGCCGTCTTTTTCGAGGCTTTCGTCGCTGGGGCCGAGAAGCTGGACGCGGCGCTTGTAGCTCTTGCCGGCCTTGCGGATGGTGACGATCGCGATCGTGCCCATCAGACGCAGCAGCGAGCTTTCTATGCGCTCGTTGCCCTGGTGCGTGCCCTTGAGCGCGGATTTGGCGATGCGGTGAATGACCGGCTCGCCGATCCGGTCCCAGGCGTTCGCGATCAGCAGATTGTAGATTCGCCGATCGGCGAGGGTGAGGGGCGACAGCTCGACAATATCGACCAGCTCGCCGGGTTTGACGATTTCCCCGTAATTGGCGGGATCGAACGGGTTTCCGCGTCCCTTTTGGGCGAGGGTGAGGGCGGTTTCGTCGCCCGAGGCAGTCTTTGCCTTCGCGTCCTTCACTGGTGAGTTTGCTAAAGCCATGCCCTCACCTTAACAGCAGCGGTGAGCTAGGCAAATCCTAAAGCTCGCCGATCGCGATCAGGGGAGGATACCCCAAAACTCACCGTCGATTTGGCGGATACCCCAAAGCTCACCGGACTCGACCCCAATACTCACTTTTACCGACCCCAAAACTCACCGAAGGCTACCCCAAAGCTCACGCGACTCGACCCCAAAACTCACTTTTTGAGGTCATTTTTCCAAGTTTTCTGCGGGTTTGAGGCACCCTGAATCTTGAATCTAAGAAGAATCTTTGAATCAGAAGGCGAACGGTGAGTTTTAGGGTAGCCTTGCCTGTGGATAACTCTGCGCCGGCGGCACCGACATGCCCAAAGGAGAAGAAAAGCACCGCCTCTTGGGGCTTCGCCCCGCCGGCTCGCGGCCTTCGGCCGCCCCGGATCGCTACGCGATCCTCCCACCCGGCATCCCCACAATGAGCCGGCTTCGCCGGCACGCTTTTGTTGATTTGGAATATCGCCCAACCGTCACGCCCTATCGCCAGCACACTGCCTAGACCAGCCGTGGAAAATGGCTTTCCAGAAAAGCCAAGCGGATATGTGGGCGCTCCGATCGAGAGGGCAGGGAGGGTGGAAACGTCCCGGCAGGGGCGTTTTCCGGGCCACCCAGCGCGATTCCGTCTCCTGGACAGGGTTTCGGGCGTCGCAACTGCCCACGGTGCTCTAAGGGCTTCCCGGACGGCCGATTTTTCCGGCGCGAGATCCACGACCCTTAGGAGTATCACCTACCGCCGCGCGAAAGGCGAACGGTGAGCTGATACCCCAAAACTCACCTTTCGCACGCCAAAGCGCGATTTTCCGCGCTTTTGGGCGATTTCGACGCGGCATAATGTGCGGCGGAACGCCGTTACTTCGATATTGCCTGTATATCGGAACGATGGCGCTTTGACAGGCATGCCGTTTAAACGACCTCACGCTTTGTCGAAGCGGCCGGCGAACTCGCGATCTGCGTAATATTTGAGCTTGGCGGCGACGATCGGCCGTTGCCCCGCGAGGAACACGAGTTGCAAATCCTCGCGCAGCGTGCGGACCTCATCGGGGGTGAGCAGCGGGCGGCCGACATGCTGCGCGCCGAACGAGATGCCGGTTTCCTCCGCGTCGATTGCGCGGCTCATGGTCTCGAACACTACCGTCTCCTGGCCGAGCAGATCGGAGACGAGCTTGGCGCTGTCGTGATCGTTGACCCCGAACACCTGCAGGACGCCGGCGTTGGACAGGAAGGTGCCGGCGCGGCGCTCGTAGAGCGCGCGGAGCTGGTGAACGTCCTGCAGGATCGGCCAGAGCTGGATGCCGTAGCCGGCCATCAGGCCCATGGCGCGCTCGACGGGTTCGAGGCGGCCGAGGGCGGCGAACTCATCGAGCAGGAACAGGACAGAGCGGGTAGGGGAGGCCGGTGCGCGCGCCAGATCGGTCAGCCCTTGGGCAAGCATCAGGCGCAGCCAGCGGGCATAAGTGGCGAGCCTATCGGGCGGCAGCACCAGGTAGACGCTGGTAGGCTGCGCCTTCACATCGGCGAACGTAAAATCGGAATGCCCCAGCACCGCTGTCATGCGTGGGCTGTCGAGAAAATGGGTGTGGCGCTGGGCGGCCGACAGGACGCCGGCGCCTTCGCGATCGGACTTGCCGAGGTGCCGGTTGGCGGCGCGGGCAGCGAGGCCGCCTTGCGCCTGCATCGCTTCGAGCATGGCAGCGAAGGCTTGCGGCGCAAGGGTGAGGCGATCGCGTAGCGTGGCAAGGGTGCGGGTCGCCGGCGGCTCGCTGGTGACGATCGCGAGGATGATGCCGGCGATTAGCGCCTTGGCTTCCTCGTTCCAGTGCGCCTCGCCGGCTTCGCCGGGGGCGTCATAGACCAGCGCATCGGCCAGCGTCATGCAGTCGTCGGCGAGATCGAGGCCAGCAGGGTCGATGCGATCGAGCGGGTTGAAGGCCGCGCCGGGAAGGCCCGTCACCCCGAACGGATCGAGGACATGGACCGGGCCGAAGTTGCCGCGATGGCGGGCGGTGATGCGGGCATTTTCGCCCTTGGGGTCGATGCAGACGACCGGGCCGGCATAGTCGAGCAGATTGGGGATGATCGTGCCCACGCCCTTGCCGGTGCGCGTCGGCGCGATCGTCAGCAGATGGGCTGGACCGGCATAGCGCAGCGGCCTGCCCGTCTTGCGATCGCGGCCGATCAGCAGGCCGCTATCACCGGCATAGGCGCGGTTTTCGGCGTCGGTGGCGAAGCGGGCCGAGCCGTGGGTGTCGTCGGCGGCAGGGCCGCCATAAGCAAGGATCAGGGGCTGGAAGAGCGCGCGCAGGCCAATGAGGATGACGACGATCACCGTCAGCATCATGATGATTTGATAGAGGTTGGAATCATGCGGGAGGCCGAGCAGTTTGCCCAGGATGAGCGGCATCCCAAGGCCCAGCACGATGCCGGCGGCCAGAAACAGGATCAGGACGGCGAACAGATGGCGGATCAGCCGGATTGGGCTGACCACCAGCGCGGTGATCGCCCATATGGGATTCTGGCGCGCGATGCGGGACAGGTTGCGGATCGCGCGGCCGAGCTGGCGGAACCACTCCATCGTCAACTCGCCTGGAACATGGTCATGCGGATGATGCCGGGGGTGGATTGGATTTCGGCTTCGATCGCCGAGACCTCCTCCATCTTGTCGCTGGGCCAGTCCCGTGAGACGCTGACGCCGCCCTGATCGGTTTCGATTTCGATTAGCCGGGTTTGCGGCGAGAGATCGAGCAGGCGCACAAGCCGGTCGCAAAGATCGGGCGAGATCCGATGTACGCCTGACCCGACCATCAGGAGCTGCCATGAGCGGGGAACGCGGTCAGTCATCTACCCTCCACATCCGTGCGCGCACAAAGCGCACTCTTTCAGCAACCGGGGCGAGAGGCAGGGACACAAGCTCATAGCCGAGATCGGCATAGACCGTGACCATCGCCTCATAGGTCGCTTGCGCCTCTGCAAAATCCTGCTTCCTCTCCGTGTCCTGCCCGAAAATCTCGCGCCAGGGCGGGGCGATGAATACCCGGCGCTGGTAGCGGAACATCTCGGCCGCGCGCTCGACATGGGAAGGAACGGGCAAGCCGCACAGGCGCAGATAGCCCGACACATCAGGAACGCCGCGATCGAAGATCACCGGGCCTTTTCGGTCATGCGCTTCATGCCAGGATCGTAATTCCCAGCTCAGCATCAGTTCAGCGAAGGCCCCGCGATCGGCCCATGGCAGGGCGCCGCCGCCAATGGCGATCTGATCGCGAATGATGGCGCGACCGGCTTCGGGCATATGGTGGAAGCCTTGCGCCGCCAGGGCGTCGATCAATGTGGTTTTACCCGAACCGGGACCACCAGTGATGATATGAAAATCGGGCCGGTCAGCCATCGTCAGCTTCCGCGTCGAACGCGCGTTTGCCGCGCCGCTTCCAGAGCGAGAGCGCGTTGCCATCCTCACGCGCCTTCGCGGCAAGTTCGAGCAGCGCGCCGTAGAGGGTGGCGCGATCGTCGTCGGCCAGTTCGACCAGGCCGGCTTTCTGAACCAGGCCGCCCAGCTCTATGAGATGGCGGGTGCGCTCGCGTCGGGCCACGACCCATCCTCTCGTATCGATGCGGCGCGCGGCGGCATCAAGCCTGTGCCTCGCCTGCGCCAGCTTCGCTTCCGCCTTCCGCGCTGCCGCCAGCACGTCGGCCAGTCTTGCGCCCGCGCCCTTGAAAGAAAGCCGCGCCATCGGAGCGCCACGCCTCCCGGTTTCCTTCAGCCTGTGCTTCGGCGACGATATGGAGCAGCGCACCGGCCAACACGTCGGCATCAAGCGTATCGGCCCCGGTGGACGTGACCAGTTCGCCTAGCTGCTGGACCTTCTTCGCCTTGAGCGCGCGGGCCTTGTCGCCCAGCGCCTTCAACTCGGCGTCATAGTCGCGGACCTTGCGCATATTCTCTCCCTCGCGCCCATGATCGGGAGAGGCAGCGTAGCACGATCACGGATGCAGGACAGCGGTTGCGAACAAAAATGCGGCGAAGTCAATCATGCGAACGGCAGAGAGTGTGAGTGCGCGCTTATACGTCGTTGCCGACGTGCGCTAAGAAGGGCAGTATAGCGGTTGTCATGGCGATCTACCATTTCTCGGCCAAGGTTATCAGCCGTGCCAACGGATCGAGCGCCGTTGCCAGTGCGGCCTATCGTGCGGCGGAACGGCTGCACGATGACCGGCTGGGGCGCGACCATGACTTCTCGAACAAGGCCGGCGTCGTCCATTCGGAAATCTTGGCTCCCGAAGGTGCGCCGGAGCGTTTAAACGATCGCGCGACCCTGTGGAACGAGGTGGAGGCCGGGGAGAAACGCAAGGACGCGCAGCTCGCGCGCGAGGTGGAGTTCTCGATCCCGCGCGAGATGAGCGAGAAACAGGGCGTTAGCCTCGCCCGCGATTTTGTGGACAAGCAGTTCGTCGAACGCGGGATGGTCGCGGACCTTAATGTGCATTGGGACAAGGCAAAGGACGGCACCCCGAAGCCGCACGCGCATGTCATGTTGTCGATGCGTGAGGTTGGACCTGAGGGGTTCGGCAAGAAGGTCCGCGCCTGGAACTCAACCGAGCTGTTGAAGGAGTGGCGAGAGGCATGGGCCGCCCACGTCAACGAACGCATGGCGGAGCTGGGGCTGGAAGGGCGGATCGACCATCGCTCCTACGAGGCGCAGGGGATCGAGCTTGAGCCCCAGCACAAGATCGGGCCGATGGGGAAACGGCACGAGCTTGAGGGACAGCCGCACCGCAACGCCGACGATCATGTGCGGATCGCGCGCGAGAACGGCGAGAAGATTATCGCCAAGCCGGAAATCGCGTTGGATGCGATCACGCGGCAACAGGCGACGTTCACCACCCGCGACCTGGCGATGTTCGTCCACCGGCACAGCGACGGCAAGGAGCAGTTCGACCAGGCCATGAGCGCGGTGCGGTCCTCGCCCGAGCTGGTGGCGCTGGGGAAGGACGGACGCGACCAGGAGCGGTTCACGAGCCGCGAGATGATCGCGGTGGAGGAGCGGCTAGAGCGCGCTGCCGGTCGGCTTGCCGACAGGGTGGGGCATGGTCTCCCGGCGGCGTCGCTACAAGGGGGGCTGAACGCCGCCGGGAGTGGCGGGCTGACACTCGGTGAAGATCAGCGGGCCGCTTTGGAGCATATAGGGACGAGTGGCGATCTTGCCATCGTCGTCGGCTATGCGGGCACCGGCAAGTCGGCCATGCTGGGGGTCGCGCGCGAGGCGTGGGAGCGCGAAGGCTATCAGGTGCGCGGCGCGGCCCTGTCGGGCATTGCCGCCGAAAATCTTGAGGGTGGTTCCGGCATCGCCTCGAGGACGATCGCCAGTCTCGAGCACGCATGGGGGCAGGGGCGCGAGCAGCTAGGCCCGCGTGATGTGCTCGTTATCGACGAGGCGGGCATGATCGGCTCGCGCCAGATGGAGCGGGTGCTGTCGGAGGCCGAACGTGCCGGCGCGAAGGTCGTTCTTGTCGGCGATCCCGAGCAGTTGCAGGCGATCGAGGCCGGGGCGGCGTTCCGCAGCCTTGCCGAGCGTCATGGCGCGGCCGAGATCACCGAAATTCGCCGGCAGCATGAGGACTGGCAGAAGGACGCGACGCGCGCGCTCGCCACAGGCCGGACCGGAGAGGCGCTGCACGCCTATGAGAGGCAAGGCATGGTGCGCGCTGCCGACACGCGCGAGGCGGCGCGGGTCGAACTGATGAACGGATGGGAGAGCGACCGGCAGGCCGATCCGGACAAGAGCCGCATCATCCTCACCCATACCAATGCCGAGGTGCAGGAGCTGAACAGCGAAGCCCGCAGCCGTATGCGCGCCGCCGGCGAGCTGGGTGAGGAGGTGGGGCTATCGGTGGAGCGCGGCAGGCGCGATTTCGCGACCGGTGATCGGATCATGTTCTTCCGCAACGATCGCGGCCTTGGCGTGAAGAACGGATCGCTGGGCACGCTGGAGCGCGTCAGCGCCGAGGGCATGGCGGTGAAGATGGACGATGGCCGGAAGGTCGCGTTCGACCTCAAGGACTATGCCCATGTCGATCACGGCTATGCCGCCACCTTCCACAAGTCGCAGGGCGTGACGGTCGATCAGGCGCATGTGCTGGCGACACCGGGCATGGATCGGCACTCGGCCTATGTCGGCCTGTCGCGGCACCGCGACAGCGTGCAGCTCCACTATGGTCGCGACGATTTCACAGATCAGCGCCAGCTCACCCGCACCCTGTCGCGCGACCGGGGCAAGGACATGGCGGGCGATTATGCCGCCGCCCGTGACGGGCAGGCCCAGGCCCGCGCGTTCGCCGAGCGGCGCGAGATCCGCTTCCCGGAACTCGCGCGCGAGATCGCCGGGAAGGTGCGTGACAAGGCGAGGGGTATGTTCGCCGGGTTCAAGCCGAAATCGTCCTCGCCCGAGCTGGCGCGCGACGGCAAAGGGGGTCCGATTAACACCACCCCCGAGCGGGCACCGGCAGCGCCGAGCCAGGCCAGGGCGATCGAGCGCTATGCGCGCGCGCAGGCCGATATGGACCGAATGCGGGAGAAGGGCTTGCCCGTGCTCCCGCATCAGAAGCAGGCGCTGGCGAAGGCGGGCGACGCGCTCGACCAGGTGCGGCCCCATGCCGCCCGCGATTTGGCGTCCGCGTTCGAGCGCAACCCGGTGCTGGTGCGCGAAGCGGCCGAGGGCAAGGCCGGCGGCGCGGCGCGGGCGATGGCGCACGAGGCCCAGGTCCGCACCAATCCCGAGCTTCGCGCCGATCGGTTCGTGGAGCGCTGGCAGGGCATGGCGCGCGAGCGGGCCGAGCTTACGCGCAGCGGCGATCGTGAGGCCGCGCAGCGCACCGGCAAGAAGATGGAGAGCCTGGCCGGAACGCTGCACCGCGATCCCCAACTCGAATCCGTCTTGCGGCGGCGCGCGCCC
This sequence comes from Sphingomonas parapaucimobilis NBRC 15100, assembly GCF_000787715.1. GTDB lineage: Bacteria > Pseudomonadota > Alphaproteobacteria > Sphingomonadales > Sphingomonadaceae > Sphingomonas > Sphingomonas parapaucimobilis. Next base: position 16,369 of record NZ_BBPI01000098.1, on the reverse strand, counting down.
GAGCTGGGGCTGGAAATGGGCCGGGATCGCCCGATCAGCCAGGAATTGACCCGTTCGCTGGAAATCGGCCGCGATCGAGGGTTGAGCCGATAAGGAGAGGCAATGGCGGACGAGGAATGGGAGGAAGGCGGCGACGCGGCGGCGGAAGCGTTCGAGCAGGTGCGCGTTGCGGTCGAGCAGCAGCGCGGCGAACTAGCGTTGATGCGCCGCGCCATCGAGGGACTGGCGGCCGAGCGCGCCAGCATCGACGTGCCGGATTATTCCGAGACGCTGGGGCATGTCGTCCAGGGGCTGGACGGCATCAACGGACGCCTGGACCAGGTTACGACGGCCATCGTGAAGTCGCCGGCGTTGGCGATGACGCCGGCGCAGGTTTCGGCGCAGATCAATCGAGCGGCGGCCGACCTTCGCAGCGCCGACCATGCCGCCCTCGCGACCGCCACCGACGAGATGAAGCAGCAGGGGCGCGAGCTGCGCACCGTCGTTCAATCGGCGCTGACGGCGCGGGATCAGAAGGACCGTCAACTATGGTTCGGGTTGAGCGGGTTGCTTATCGGCATCCTCCTCTGGTCCTTCCTTCCCGGTATGGTCGCGCGCGAGATCGCGCCGGCGAGCTGGCAATGGCCCGAACGCATGGCGACGCGGGCTCTTGCCGAGGCGACACCGTGGGATGCCGGGCAGCATTTGATGGCGAGCGCGTCACCGGCGAGCTGGGAGGCGATCGTCGCGGCCGACAGGTTGCTGCGCGACAATCGTGAAAAGATCGAAGGATGCCGGCAAGCGGCAAGGAAGGCGGATCAGCCGGTGCGATGCACGATCCAGGTGGGAGTGAAGAGATAATGGTGATTCCCTACCGCTCGACGCCCATATTCGATGAGGCGACATTGCCCGCTGCCCTGCGCTCCGAACATCGCACCAAGGCCGGTGTGTGGGGCGTGATCCGGGTCATCGAAGGGAGACTGAAGCTCACCTATCTCGACCCGGCCTCGGAGGTGGTCCTTACACCTGACCGGCCAGGGCTGATCTTGCCCGAACAGCCGCATTTCGTGGAACCGCTCGGAGCCATGCGGATGCAGGTCGATTTCTACGATCAGCAGCCAAGCCTTTAGGGAGAGCCATGCCTAAAACAGCCTTGTCATACCCGCTTCTTGCCATCCTCGCGCTTGGTGGCTGTGCGACGCGCGACCCGGCACCGAGTCCCGGCTCGCTTCCTACAAGCCTGTCCCGGCCCGACGCCGAGGCTTTGCCGCATGACCTGACCTATGGCGCGGCGTTAATGACCGTCAAGGTCTACCCGCACCTGGCAGCGAAGGCCGATGCAAACGCCAATCTGTTCATCTCCCCGGTCAGCTTGTCGCAGGGCCTGGGGCTCGCCTACCTTGGCGCGCGGGGCGCCACGCGCGAGGAGATTGGCCGCGTGCTTGGTTGGGATTCGTCCCGCAACGTCCCTGCGCTCATCAAATCCTACAATGCCCAGCTTAACGACACCGGCGATGCCGATACCGCGCTCGGCATCGCGAACGCGCTGTGGCTGGCGAAGGGATTGCCGGTCCGGGACGAGTATGTCGCCGAGGCGCATGCCGGCTTCGGAGCGGCTCCGGAAACCGTCGATTATGCTGGTGATCCCACCGGAGCGGCCGAGCGGATCAATGGCTGGGTTTCGCGCGAGACGAAGGGCAGGATTTCGGAGATCGTCTCTCCGAGCGGCTTCGGGGATGACACCGCCGCTGTGCTGACCAACGCGCTTTACTTCAAGGCGAAGTGGCAGGTGCCGTTCGAGGAGACGGAAACGCGGTCCTTCACGCGTGGCGACGGCACGCGCATCCCGATCACGATGATGAAGCGGATTGGCTGGTTCGACTATCGCGAGACCCGGGAAGGGCAGGCGATCGCGCTGCCTTATCGCGGCGATGGCAGCTTCGTGATGGAAATCTTCCTGCCGCGTGACGCGGCGACCCTGCGCCGCTGGGAGCGCGAGCTGAAGGGTGTCGATTTCTTCGCCGGCGAGCAGGGCGGCAATGATCGTTTCGACCTGTCAGCGGAGCAGGAACGCGCGGTGCGGATCGTTCTGCCCCGCTTTGAAGCCAGGTTCGATGAGAGCGTGAAGGCAGCGCTCATCGCAGCGGGTATGCCGAGCGCCTTCGACCACCAGCGCGCGGACCTGTCGGGGATTGCCCGTGGTGCGCGCTTGGCGATCGATGATGTGGCGCACGCGACCTTCCTGCGCGTCGATGAGGAGGGCACCGAGGCAGCGGCGGCAACTGCGATCAAGGTCGTCGTCACCAGTGCGCGGATAGCGCCTCAGGTACCGGAGATGGTGGTCGATCGTCCTTTCCTTGCCACCCTGCGAGACCGAAAGAGCGGCGCGGTGCTGTTTTTCGGGCGCATCGCCGATCCAACCTCGATCAGCAACTAGGTAGCATGAAGTGCGTGGCGAGGGGCAACCGCCAGATCAGCCCTTCGACAACCCGATTGGGTTCGGTCTAAGCGAGTTGCTCGCGATGAGGTGGCTTCGCGGGAGCTGTCCAGCACCGGCCGATCTCAATCTTGTTCGGGGGTGCCGGCGGGGGAACCGATGGCTCGCGGAGATGCGGATACTGGGTCAAGAAGCGCTCGCTCGCTTCGGGCGAACCGACGACATATAGCTCGCCGGGTCCGCATGCATCTTGCAAGGCTTGTGCGGTTTCCTTGTCGATGTCCGCAGTCGCGGGGCCGCCCCAGTTCATATCCTCGCCCAAGCGGGCGAGCGTTTTTCCGCCGACCCTTTCGCGCAGAATGAAGTAGCCGGACTGGTCAATGTCGAGCCCCATTTCCGAGTGGAACCATGCCAACTTGTCGACAGGCTGGCCCGAGAGGCCGACGAAAAAGCAGCCGTCACGTAGTTCGACCCGGCCGTGGTAAAGTGCCTGATGTTGAAGGCCCGTCCGCGCCTTGGAAGCGGGCCAGACGCGGATCGCGCCTTTCGCGGCCTCACTCACCGGAGGAATGCTCATCTTAGGTACAAAGCTCCAGCTGATGTGGCCAGGCACGCGCCAACCGTTCTCCTTTGCCCAATTGTCGAATTCCTGCTGGGTCAACCCCGTGTCGATCATCTCGACCGGGCCGGCGGAACCCTTTCCCGCGAGGCCGTAGCCGAGTAACGCTCCCCGCTTTTTGAGACGGGCGATCCAGGCATCGCCGATGGCCTTGGCATCGCGCGGGAGAGGCGACGTCGCTTCCTGTCGCAACGCCCCGTGTCCGCCCGCTGCCGGCTGATTGAGTAGTATACGATAGTTAGGGGAGGGCGCTTTCGTCTGGGTTCTGAAGGTGCTTGTTGATTGCGGGCCACCCTCGTCCCCATGCTCAACTGCGGGCGAACATGCCATGCAAAGGGCAAATAGGGATAGAATCATCCTCACAATGAATTTAGTCTCTTCCGGATATCCTTGCATTGGGATGAACGGCCATATGCGGACCAGCTTGCGAACATCGCTGCTACTGCGAGTGATCGTCTGCACGGCGGCGTGCGAGCTATTGTTGGGCTGTTCAACACCCCAACCCGGTTCGGCGCTTCCCGCGCCGCCCACGCCTGAGGCCCAATCGGCGCAATCGACACCGCTCGCAATTCTTGTTTCGGCGATCAACGGGCTTGCAGCGGGCGACCCTTCCTATGCTGGAAGCTTCGTCGACGGCGGCGCGGTGATCGTGCAGTTCACTGACAACGCTGAGGCCCGCCTGCGCCGCCTGTCCGGCGACCCGCGCTATGTCGCTCGACAGGTCCGCTACTCCTTGAGGGAATTACAGGCCACGGAGCAGGCGGTTGCGGAATTGTTGTCGAGCCGGAAGTGGCGCTTCAACATTCTGACGATCGACATTCCACGCAATCGCGTGACCTTGAGCGGGGTTGATCGGCGGCAGTTTGGTGAGACAGCCCAGACCCTGATCGCTCATGATCCTCGGGTAATGATCCAATGACTGTATAGGCGCGCAGGCCATGTTTCGTTCAGCCGTGCGGCCATAGTCTCTTGGGATGACGATGCTGTCATCATCGCGGACGACCGCCGCCGCCCTCGCTGGTGCGGCATTTAGCGCGTCCACGCCCGCCCTGGCGTGCTCATGCATCCTGCCCGACAATATCGAGGCAGCGGCGCGCGCGGCGTTCGCGAAAGCCGACCTTGTTGGTGAGTTGGAGATAGGGCGCGCGCCGGTGGCAGCGGCGCGCAGTTTCTGGTGCGGGTCGGACGGACGAGCGCGACTATGGTTCAGGCCTGGGCAGAAGATCGAGCAGAGCCGCCCCGCGCGCGTTATCAGCGCTACGAAGGGCCGCGTCTCGGGACCAATCAGCATCCGCACCAGTCCGGTGATGAACATAGGTGGCCGGTGCGGGATGACCGGGAATAGCTGCCAGGTTTCTCTCAGCCGAAGCGCCGTTCGGACCGGCCCCATGCTGTTTCGGCGTGTTGCGCCGGGCACCTATGAACCCTTGGACGTTTGCACCCAGTCGGCGTTCACCCCCTGGCTCGAACAGCGCCAGAAGCATCGCGCAAGCCCGCAGACGCGGTAACGCTTCGAGGAACCATCGATTTCCTGAATCACCGGCTTGCCATTGATTCAGGAAAGTCGCCTGACTTGGAGAGGCTTATTTCGTAGGCTCCGCGCCATGAATGGCGCGAACCTGTCCCTGCCCGAGCCGATCGAACTGGTGGCGATCGACCCGGCGCGCAACATCCGCCGGCGTTACAGCATCACCGCAAGCCTCGATCTTTTCGGCATGATCGTTGTAGAAACCCGCTGGGGCCGGATCGGCGCACACGGCCAAGCCCAGCGGCACGCCTTCGCCGATCGCGCGGCGGCCGACCGCCACATTGCCGCGACCCTGCGGCGGCGCGGCACGGCCGAAACCCGGATCGGGGTACCTTACGAGCCGGTGCCTACCGAGGTTTGAGCCGCCACCGTCAAGCCGGCTGCTTGAAGAAACCGGCCGGTGCTACGGCCAGCATGTTGCCGGCTCAAGCGGCGCATCCTCTCCTGGACGACAGCCCTGGCGACCATCGACCGACCGTAGCGCTCCGCATTCTAGCCGGAAATGGTTCAGCGGGACAGGATGTCGGCGGTCCCTTGCACGTCTGGCGTTCGCCTGTGAGCGCTACGGCGGCGATGGTCATGGCGCGCTCGCGTCGAAATGGACGCTCTGGAAAAGCCTCGCGCCAGATCTTCTCGGCCATCGATGCAAGCTCCTGCGACGTCGGCGGCCGAGCCTCACGAATGCACGCTATCAAGGCGCGCGGAAACAGGCGCTCCATCGTCTCTCTCCGATTGCGATATGGAAGCCCCATAGCACGCGCGCAGCCCCGATCGACCGATACGGGACGAAGCGGGCCTTGAAGCGGTCTGGCCGGCAACATCGGCGGCTCGCACCCCCTATATCGCTTGAGGGCAGGAGAGCCCTGCCCGGAGAATGAGATGCCGCCCGATGTGCCTGCCCGTGTTCCCTTGCCGATCGCCATGCCCGATGATGCGTTCGGAGCAGCGCTGATCGAGCAGGCGGCGGCGCTAAGCGCCTATGCGCGGCGACTGACTGGAGGGGGTGCCGATGCCGACGACCTTCTGCAGGACACCATGCTCAGGTGCTGGACCGCGCGCGCCAGCTTCGCGGCGGGAACAAGCCTCGCCGCCTGGGCGCGGACCGTGATGAAGAACAGCTTTCTCACCGGTCGCCGCCGCGCCCGCTTTCATGCCGACCTGCCCGAAGAGGCGCGCGACCGCATGCTACGGGTGGACGAGACCCAGAGCCTCGCCGTCTGGCTGCGGGATACGGATTGGGCGCTCAGCGAACTCCCGATCCACCAACGCGAGGCGGTGCTGCTGGCGAGCCAAGGCGTGTCCATCGAGGATGGCGCGGCGCAGCTCGGCATTGCCCCAGGCACATTCAAGAGCCGCATCGCACGCGGGCGGACTCGGCTGCGCGCCCTCATCGAGGAGCGATCGACGCCGCTGCTGGCCGACAGGACCGGCCGCGATACGCTCCCGTCAGCGGCCAAGCGGCCCATCCACCTGCGGAAAAGGCGGGACTGGCGGGGCGTCAAGATCGGCTGATCCCCGGTGTGCCTGTCGGCTTGTTGCTTTTCTTAACGGTTTGCCGGTAGCGTGCGCGCACCTGCGGAGACGCGGGTGGAGGCGTGGAAACCTCCTGAAACACGAGCCGGTCGAGCTTCATCGACCGGGTGGCGGGCGCGCATGTCCAAGCCACCCGGCCAAAGGCGTCCGCGCCTGACGTGTTTCAGGTTTCCAACACCCGGTTCAGTGGCCGGCACGTCTCCGAAATGGGGCGTGCCGCCGGCTGAACAGGAACACTTGGGGCGGGAATGAGCTTGGAGAACCTTTTGACCGAGTAGGACATGCGTGAATAGTCATCTGCCTGTCGGCCGCCTCGCCGATCGCCTTCATTCCCTGCCGCGTGAGCGCGCCTGGTTCGCGATCCTCCTCAGCGTCACGGCGCTGGCGCTGGCGGACGCACATTTTTCCCGGATGGGTCTCGCGCCGCTCTATATCCCGATCGTCTGCGCCGCCTGCTGGGCGTTGGGAAGCCGTGCTGGCTATCTGGTGGCGATCGTTGCGGCGGTCCTCGCCGTCGTGCCGCATCTCGCCGAACTTCCAGGGCTCTCCCCCGCCCTGCTCGGGGCAAGGATGGCCGTGCGCGCCGTCACCTATGTTTTCGTCGCCGCCATTGTTCTCAGCTTCCGCCGGTCCTTCGACCGAGAGCACCACCTGGCGGCACGCGACCGCATGACCGATGCGCTCAACAAGGAGACGTTCCGCGAGCGCGTGATCCATCGTCTCGATCTAGCGGTGCCTGCCCGACAATCCTTCCTGCTCGCGATCCTTGATCTCGACGACTTCAAGGGCCTCAATAACCGCCACGGCCATGTTGCGGGCGACGAGGTGCTGCGCACCTTCGCACAGGGCGCGCGGGGGATCATCCGGCGTGAGGATGATTTCGGCCGAATCGGCGGCGACGAGTTCGCCTTTCTGCTTCCCGTCCATTCGGCCGAGGAAGCGGTGTATTTCGCTCGCTCGCTTCACAAGCGCCTGTCATCGGTTCTGGCCGGCACGCCTCATCCGGTGACGTGCAGCATGGGCGCGCTGCTGATTCAGCCCGAGACCCCGCGTGACGAACCCTCGTTGATGCACGCGGTCGATCAGCTCATGTACGCGGTCAAGCGCGCTGGGAAGAACGCCGTGGAGATCGGTCGCGCGGCGACAGATCGAGCCCCGGACACCCCTGTTCCGTCAAGGCTCCGGGTTCCCATCGAGGCATGTCTATGACGAATGACGACACAGCCCTCTCGCTTATGAGGATGGCATTGGCCCAACTGGATCGGAGCGGCCGAGGCGCGACGGCCACCGCCGTCCATTTGCAAGCCGCGATCGACGCCGCGACCGGAGCCGGCCCGATGCAACCCGGCGAGCTGCTGGACGACGAGGGGGCGTTTCCTTTTGAGCCTCTTGCATCGCGTCAGTGAAGCAGCCCTGTTAGGCAGGGTTGAGCGCGCCAGAAAGCGCCCCGATCAGCAGCTCGCGCGAAGCGGGCTTGTGGAAGGTCGGGCGTGAGGCGTGGGCAGCCGGGATCATGCTGGCCGCACCCGTGGCGAAGATGAAGGGCACGCCGCGACGGTCCAGTTCGTCCGCGATCGGGAACGAGGTTTCGGAGCCAAGTTGCACATCGAGGCTGGCGACATGAGGCGACGAGTCCAGCGCCGCGAGGGCATCCCGCACGCAATCGACAGGGCCGACGATTTCCGCGCCGGCTTCAGATATTATCTCAACCAGCGTAGCCGCGACCCAATAATCATCTTCGACAACCAGCACGCGAAGGCCGCTGATCCCGTCTTGTTTAGTCATGCCGCACCAAGCATTTACGCAGCCGTTCCACCGATCAGCGCAGCAACGCGCCGTCTGGCTCTGTGCTCCACGCGAACGTGCAAAATGTTCGTCCTGGGCTCCCGATTGCTCTAAGTAGCCGGGTAGGGGGCACGTAGAGTTATGGTCGATACTGAAACCCGGATTCGTGAGCTTGAGCATCGGTTCAGGAACATTCTCACTGTCGTTCGTTCCCTTGTCAGCCAGAGCTTGCAGGCGGCCGATTCGATCGAAGACGCCCGATCGACCATTGACGAGCGATTGGAGGCGCTGGGCAACGCGACCGAGCAGCTTCTATCCCACAACTGGCAGGCGGCGCCCCTGCCCGCGCTGGCGGAAAATGCGCTGGGCCACTTCACCCTCTACGCGGAGCGGCTTCGCCTCGACGGCCCCACGGTCACGATCGGCCCCAGGGCGGCGATGACGTTGACCCTCGCCTTTCACGAGCTGGCGACGAACGCGATCAAATATGGGGCCCTGTCCAATGAGGCGGGCACGATCGAGCTGACATGGAAGGTGCTGGATTCGGGCACCGAAGCCGAGCTTTGGATGCAATGGGCCGAACGGGGTGGCCCGCCAGTCGTCAGGCCCGAGCGGCGGGGCTTTGGGTCGCGGCTGATATGCACGGCCGTGAGCCGCAGCTTGCGCGGCCGTGCCGAGATGGAGTTTCCCGCCTCGGGCGTCGTGTGGACCTTGCTCGCTCCTCTGGCTGCGGTCGAGCTATGATCGATCCGGATACAGGATACCCCGCCGCTAAGCCTTGGTTCATCGCGCATGCCTGTCTCTCCGGCCCACGCTCCTTGCTGGATCGGGTCCCTCTCGCCACTTTGATCGTCTCTTTTATCAGGGTCTGAAATCCGGAGCACGTCTGTATGTCCAAACCGCTCTCCCCCGAAACAATGGCTTTGGTGAAAGCTACGGCGCCTGCGCTCCAGCAGCACGGCGTGGAGATTACCACGCGCATGTATCAGCGCCTGTTCGTCGATCCGGAGATCAAGGCGCTGTTTGACATGGCCGCGCACGAATCCGGCGCGCAGCCTAAGCGGCTAGCGGCCGCGATCCTCGCCTTCGCGCAGAACGTCGACAAGCTCGACGTGCTGAAACCCGCGATCGAACGCATCGCCGCGCGCCATGTCGAGACCCATATCAAGCCCGAACATTATCCTGCGGTCGCCAATGCGCTGTTGCCGGCGATCCGCGACATATTGGGCGAGGCGGCAACCGATGAGGTTCTGAACGCCTGGGGCGAGGCCTACTGGTTCCTGGCCGATATCCTTATCAACCGTGAGGCGCAGCTCTACCAGACCGAGGCGGCATGATCGCCGCAGCGGACTGCTCCTCCCAAAAGGAGGTGAGAAGCCGATCCTAAAATTGGTGGCCGATGCGGCCAGCCAAGATGCTCATTGTTCAACGCCATTTGCGAGTTTCAGAAGCTTGGTCTCGATGCCTTTCAGGCCAGCAATGGCCTCATGGTCGGCGACTGACCAACCATCGCTTTTTGCGTCTTCTTGGTTCCGCTGCATCCTTGCGATGATCGAGGCTGCCTCATACACCTCTTTCGCCCCGCCGTGACCACCAACATCGAGTTGGTGCGCGAGCGTCGTGAGGCGATTCACAAAGTTCGTCCGGCCTGCGCACCAGTGCTGCGGGCGAGAGCCTTCGGCCCTGCTTTGAGGGCGTCTCCCAAGGTTTTCAGCGCTTCATGATGAGGGGAATCGGACACGGCAGCTCCGAGGGATCGTCATCATCGTTCATAATCACGAAAGCGGAGGACGACGGGGTTCCCCGCCGTCCCTCCGTCTCAGATGGGATAGGTCGAGCCGTAATGCCGCGGTCGATCACGGCTACGCCGCTACCTTCCACAAGGCGCAGGGCGTGACGGTCGATCGCGCCCACGTTCTCGCCACCCCCGGCATGGACCGGCACAGCGCCTATGTTGGCATGTCGCGACACCGCGACGGCGCGCAGCTCCATTACGGCCGCGACGACTTCGCCGACCAGCGCCAGCTTGTCCGCGCCCTGTCGCGCGACCGGGGCAAGGACATGGCCGGTGACTACGCCCGGCCCGAGCAGGATCAGGCGCGCGCGTTCGCCGATCGGCGCGAGATCCGGTTCCCGGAACTCGCGCGTCAGGTGGTCGAGAAGGTGCAGGCCAAGGCGCGGGGCATGTTCGCCGGGTTCCGGCCGAAACCAGCGGCGGAAAAAACGACGTCGCCGGAGCGCCTCGCGGCCGATCGGCCGCTGGCGCCCTCGCAGGCCCGCGCGATCGAACGCTATGGGCGCGCCGCAGCGGATATAAGCCGGATGCGGGACAAGGGATTGCCGGTGCTGGCGCACCAGGAACAGGCGCTGGCGAAGGCCGGCGACGCGCTCGACCAGGTGCGGCCGCATGGCGCGCGCGACCTCGCCAGCGCGATCGAGCGCGACCCCCGGCTCGCGCGCGACGCGGCCGAGGGCAACACTGGCGGGGCGGCGAAGGCGATGGAGACGGAGCGCCAGGTCCGCACCGACCCGGAGAAGCGCGCGGGCCGGTTCGTGGAGCAGTGGCAGGGCATGAAGGAAGCGCGGGCCAACATGGAGCGTGCCGGCGACCGCGCGGGCGCGGAGAAACTTGGCAAGCGGATGGAGGGCATCGCGGGCGGGTTGCACCGCGACCCACAGCTCGAATCCGTGTTGCGCCGTCGCGCCCCCGAACTGGAGTTGAACATGGAGCGGGGCAAGTCGATCGGGCAGGAGCTGGCGCAGTCGGTCGGACAAGGCCGCGACCGTGATCGTGGCATGAGCCGGTAAGGGGGACGGGTGGCGGACGAGGACGACCAGGACGAGGCAGGCGCGGCCGAGGCGTTCGAGGCCATGCGTGGTGAGCTGGCGCTGTTGCGCCGCGCCGTGGAGGGTCTGGCGGCCGAGCGCGGCGCGATCGACGTGCCGGACTATACCGAGACGTTGGGGCGGATGCAGAAGGGCGTGGACGCCACGGCCGACCGTATCGCCGTCATCAATGACGTGATCGCGCGGAGTCCGGCGCTGGCGATGACGCCCGAGCAAATGGCACAGCGTATCGCCGCAGCCGGTAACGCCGCCCGGCGCGAGGACCAGGTGGCGCTCGCTACCGGGCGCAAGGGACTGGAGGACGTGACGCGCCAGCTTCACGGGCTTGTCGCATCGGCGCGGCATGCCGGCGAGCAGAACAGACGGCTAGCATGGTCAGCGATCGGCGGCGTCGCGATCGGCATGGTGTTATGGGCAGCCGGCGCGGGCGTCGTGGCGCGCGCCGTGCCGGAAAGCTGGCTATGGCCAGAGAAGATGGCATCGCGCAGCTTGCGCTTGGACACTTGGACCGCAAGCCGGCGACTGGCGGCTGTCAGCCAGCCCGACACTTGGAACACGATGGTTGCGGGTGCAGTGATCGCCCAAGCAAATCAGGAGACGCTTGAACAATGTCGGCGGGCAGCCAACAAGGCAGGCGAGCCAGTGCGATGCACTGTCAGGATTAAGCCGGAGGGGAGGAGGGGGGAATAATGAACCTGCGGCGTCACTCCGGACCCGAGCTGTTGCGGTTTATCGAGTGGTGGGATCAAGCACCGCGTACGATTGAGAAGCGCGGCGGAATCTCTTAGATTGATCGCTGGAGGCTTTGTTCGCGGAGACGCGCACATTGCCTTCTTTTCGTTTTAGGAAGCGCTGCCCTAAGCGACAGAAGCCAGAGCTTTGACAATGCGGCATTCCGCGATGGAGCCGACCATGTATCTTGATCCTATCGGTGCAGACACGCGATGATGGCGGTCACGACGGCGGTGGTTTCCGCGACGTCGCGCACCCTCACTGTGTCGAGGCCGATTTCAGCAGCGGGATAGTCATTCCCACCGGGGAATATCGCATCCCCGATGAACAGCATCCCGTCGAGCGGGACACCGCTCTCGGCACTCAGGCGCTTCAGGCCATAGCCCTTGTCGATCCCTGCTCTGGTCACGTCGATCGATGTCGTGCCACCGAGATTGATCGAGAGCTCCGGCAGCTTCGCGCGCAACGTGGCCTGCAACGCGGTCCTCTTCTTTCGGTCAGGATCCCACGCTTCCTTTTCCTTCAGCGGCGCTGCCTGCCCCAGGCCCGAAAAGGTGATCTGGCTGCCCCGGTCCTCGATCCGTTCGCCCCAGATACGTTCGTCGGCGAGACCGGCATCGGTCAGCGCCTGATCGAAGGCCGTGCGGATCTTCGCCTTCTCCGCGTCGTCGAACAGTTCGGCATAGACCGCGCGCCAAGCGCCATTGATGAACCGATAGAGTTTCGTGCCTGTGGTCGGCATCAACCAGAGACGGTCGAGCGCGACGCCGGCAGGAAGGCGCGAGGCGATCTGCTTTTCGAACTGCGGCCAGTCCCCGCCCGAGATCACCGCCACATCCGTGATGGCGAGCAATCGGGCGAGGATTGCGGCCATATCCTCCGATAACGGCCGCTTGCTCTCGGCAAGCGTGCCGTCGAGGTCGAAGGCGATCAGCCACTTCATGCCGCCTTCCCTGCCGGATCGCGGTAGGCGAGCAGCCTGAGCGCATTGATGACGACGAGCAGCGTCGATCCCTCATGAACCGCCACCGCTGGCCCAATGCCGAGGCCGAGGATGGTAGCAGGCACCAGGAAGGCGACGACACCCAGGCTGACGAAGACGTTCTGCCGGATGATTCCACGGGTATGGCGGCTAAGACCGACTGCGAATGGCAGGTGCGCCAGATCGTCGGCCATCAGCGCCACGTCGGCTGTCTCCAGCGCAACGTCCGACCCCGCCGCGCCCATCGCGATGCCGACCGTGGCGCTTGCCATCGCCGGCGCATCGTTCACGCCGTCGCCCACCATCGCGACCTTGTCTTCGCCGGCGAGCTTCTTGATCGCGGCAACCTTGTCTTCGGGCATGAGGTCGCCCCACGCTTCGTCGATCCCGACTTCGTCGGCGATCGCTTCGGCGACTTTCTGGTGATCGCCGGAGATCATTATCATCCGCGACACGCCCATCTCGTGCAGCCGACGCAACGCGGTCTTGGCAGCTTCGCGAGGCGTGTCCATCAGGCCGATCGCGCCCAGGTCGCGGTCCCCCTTGCGGACCACCATTGTCGTGCGGCCGTTCTCGCGCAGCTTCGCGATTGCGTCCTGCGCGCCCTGCCCCAGCGCCGGAATGCCCTCACTTCCGAACATCTCGGCCTTGCCGATCCACACCGTCTCGCCATCCACGCTCGCGGTGACGCCCCGACCGGTCAGGCTCTTGAGGTCGCCGGCAGTCGGCACGGCACGATCGTTCAGACGTTCGCGGCCGTCCTTGACGATCGCTTGGGCCAGGGGATGGTCGCTCAACGCTTCGACGGCGACAGCCAGCGCCAGCAACTCGCCTTCATCGGCGCCATCGACGGGCACGACATCAGTGATGCGCGGACGACCTTCGGTCAGCGTGCCCGTCTTGTCGAAAGCGATCGCTTTGAGCGACCCGAGGTTTTCGAGCGGTGCACCGCCCTTCACGAGCACGCCGCCCCGCGCTGCACGGGCAACGCCCGACAGGACCGCGCTCGGCGTTGCGATCGCGAGCGCGCACGGGCTTGCCGCCACCAGCACCGCCATCGCGCGATAGAAGCTGTCGCGGAACGGCTCGTCGACGACCACCCATGCGAACAGCAGGAGCACTGACAGGACCAGGACGGCGGGCACGAAGATCCGTTCGAACCGGTCGGTGAAGCGCTGCGTCGGCGACTTCTGCGTCTCCGCTTCGCTCACCATCTTCACGACCTTGGCAAGCGCGCTTTCATTGGAACGGCGTGTCACCTCGATCTCGATCGCGCCGCCGCCGTTGATCGTACCAGCAAAAACCCGGCTTTGCGCGTCGACTGCATCGGGCTTGGCGCGTGCCGCTGCGGCATCTGCGACCGGCACCTTGTCGACCGGGATGCTTTCACCCGTGACCGGGGCCTGGTTGATCGCGCTGGTGCCCTTGATGACGAAGCCGTCGGCAGGCAGGCGCTCGTTCGGGCGGACGATGGCAATGTCCCCGACGACCATCTGCTCGACCGGGATTTCGCTGGTCTGCCCGCCGCGTCGCACGGTCGCGGTTTCGGGCGCGAGCTTCGCCAGCGCCTCGATCGCCTTCTTGGCGCGGCCCATTGCATAATGCTCAAGCGCATGGCCGAGGCTGAACAGGAACAGCAGCAGCGCACCTTCGGCCCATGCGCCCAGCGCAGCGGCGCCGGCCGCAGCGACCAACATCAGCGTGTCGATCTCGAACTTCTTCATCCGGAGGTTGTCGATCGCCTCGCGCAGCGTGAAGAATCCGCCGAAGAAATAGGCTGCGATATAGCAGGCGGTCGGCAGCCATTCGGGCGCGCCAGCGACCAGCCTCTCGATCGCGTAGCCGATCCCCAGCAGCGCGCCACAGGCGAGCGCGAAGATCAGCTCGGTATTGGGGCCGAGAAATTCGGCGTGGCTATGGTCGTGGCCATCGCCGGGGCCGTGCTTCTCTTCGCCCGCGCCGTGGCCCCCGGGGCCGTGGTCGTGGCCGGCATGTTCATCGGCAGCGACCCGCTTGCCCACCCTCACCTTCAGCTTGCGAAGCGCAGCGCGCACCTCCTCTTCGGTGGTTTCGCGGCGATCATATTCGACCCGGACAGACCCGCTGGTGCTGGCGCTTGCCTGGACCACGCCGGGCAAGGCGCACAGCGCATCGCTGACCGTGCGCGCCCGACGTTCGTGGTTGATCCCCGTCACCTGCCAGATCGCATGGCCGTAGCGCTCGGTGATTTCGGCACCTGCGGCGCGCACCATTTCGCGCAACCGTGGCAGCGGCAGCTTGGCGGCATCGAAATGGATGCACAGCGCCGCTGGCGTGTTGCCGTCGAGACAGATCACATGCGCCCGCTCGACACCTTCGCGCTTTGACAGGGTTGATACGAGACGGTCCAGGCAGGCATCGGCCGCGTCAGGAAGGTCCGGCAACAACACTGGAATGTCGAGTTCGAGCTTGTCGTTCATGACGACCTCCTTTCGCTTTTCTTGGTTTCGGCGCGCGCGTCGCGCAGGATTTCGACACCGCCCTTGATGGCGATGATGGCGGTGGCGAAGCCGACCAGCAGGTCCGGCCAATTGGTACCCAACCACAGCACCAGCACGCCGGCGATCAGGATGCCGCCGTTGGAAATGAAGTCGTTGAAGCTGAAGGTGGTTGCGGCCCGGAGATTGACGTCCGGATCCTTGAGGCGCTGGAGCAGCCGCAGGCAGAGGTAATTCACGACGCCGGCGATCGCGGACATGACCATCATGGTAGGTCCGATGGGCTCGCTGCCCTGCACGTAGCGCCGTCCGACATCGATCAAGATGCCGCCCGCGAAGATCAGCAGCATGACGCCCGAAGCGACCGCGGCGCGTGTCTTCCATGTCTGGCCCCGGGTGAGCGCCACAAGGCTCAGCGCATACACAGCCGTATCGGACAGGTTGTCGACGCCGTTGGCGATCAGCGCGCTCGAGTCCGCGAAGAAGCCGGAAACGAAGAAGCCCGCAGCGATCGCCGCGTTCAGCAGCAGGACGATCCACAGTGTGCGGCGCTCCTGCCCGCCATTGTTGTCGTTGCCCGGGATCATCCCATCATCTCCTCAAGTGTCAGCAGGGCCAGGAAGCCGACGAAAAACATCGAGCTGATGAGCGGGGTGTCGGGTTTCTCGTGCGCCTCGACCAGCAACTCCTCCGTGACGAGGTAGAGCAGCGCCATCAGCCCGAAGCTGAGGAAGCCGGCGATCATCACCGGCGACAGCGCGGCGACCGGCACGGCAGCGAGCGCGCCGATCGGCAGCAGCAGGGCCAATGCCGAGACGATCACGATGATGCGCAAGCGCGAGCGATAGGTTTCCGCCAGCTCGTCGGTCAGCGTCAGTCCCAGAAATAACACTTCCAGAGTGAGCGCGATCGTCAGCAGGAGACCTGCCTTCTCGCCCGCCACGAAAGCGAGGCCGAGCACCAGGCCGTCGACCAGAATGTCGATGCCGATCGCGGCGAGTAGCGCCATCGGCCCCTTGAAGCGGGCCTCAAGAGCCTTGAGCCCCAGCATGGTCGCGACGCCCGCCGCCCCGCCGATCAACGTCGCGCTGGGCGATGCCTCATGCTTGACCTGCGGCAGGATTTCGGTCGCTGCCGCCGCGAACACGACGCCGGCAGCGAGATGCTGTAGGCCCGCCACGAGGCCAGGTTTCAACTTGGTGCGGCTCGCGACAATCGCGCCGAGCACGACCGCCAGCACAGGCGCAAGCGTATAGAGCAGTGCCTGCATTTCCTAGGACTCCTCCGGGGTTCGGTGGCAGACGCGGATCTTCCCGCGTCGCGTGAACGCGATCGATCCGCCCGCCACGACAGCCCGCGAATGGTCGCCGCGAAACTCGTCACCGGTTCGCTGCGCGCGCAGGATCTCGGTCCTGCCCTTCGGCAGCCAGGTGACGGCCATTTTCAAGCC
>NZ_BBPI01000099.1 GCF_000787715.1 Sphingomonas parapaucimobilis NBRC 15100 | reverse complement strand
TCTCACATAGATAGTACCATATGTTTTGCGGTGACGGGGCCTTTTACGTTACACTTCGGTCTATGACGCAAACGCTGATCGGCTATGCCCGATGCTCGACCGACAAACAGGACCTTGCCGCCCAGCAGGAGGCGCTTGTGAAGCTCGGCGTCGCGGCCGATCGCATCTATACCGACAAGGGGTTCACCGGCACGAGCCGGGATCGGCCCGGCCTCGACCAGGCGCTGGCGGCGGTGCGCAGCGGCGACACGCTGGTGGTGCCAAAGCTCGACCGTCTCGCCCGATCGGTGCCGGACGCGCGCGCGATCGGTGACAGCCTTGCCGCCCGTGGAGTGAAGCTCCAGGTCGGCGCCAGCGTCCATGATCCGGCCGATCCAATGGGCAAGCTGTTCTTCAACATCCTCGCCACCTTCGCCGAGTTCGAGGCGGACCTTATACGGATGCGGACCCGCGAGGGCATGGCGGTCGCGCGCGCCAAGGGGAAGCTACGCGGCAAGAAGCCCAAGCTGTCCGATCGGCAGCAGAAGGAGCTACGCCGCATGTACGACACCGGCGACTACTCGATCAGCGATCTCGCCGAGGTGTTCTTGATATCACGGCCAACCGTGTACCGGACTCTAAGTCGCCAACCCGCCGTGCCTGCGGCTAAAGCGGCATGATCCACCGCAAGCATCGGTTTAAGATGGAAGCAACCCTCGGACGTCAAACAGTATCGCAGACAAGGGAGACTTAAATGGCGGAGAAAATAAAATCTTTGGCTATTCGCCAAATTTCTATCTGCGCAGTTCTTCTAAGCACGCTGTTGATGACTGAGGCGGGATACGGGCAATTACCCGGTCAGGGCTATGAGCCCCCCAGCTTTGACGATGGAAAAACGCACTATGAAAAGAGCGAGGATCATTTTGGCCAGTTTACCGTGGTACGTTATATTGAGGACTGTCGGGCCGTTCCCATGCTCGATTTTGGCTGTTGGCTAACGAAAGAAGCCAAGCTTGAGTGGCATGACAGTTCGGGCGCTATCGGGTTTTCATTTGTCGATAACGGCGCAAGCGTTAGATTTAAAGCCGAGGGCCAGAGCGCTGATGGTAAAACGATATGTATCAGTCAAGGCGTGCTTGTTGGATACGATCCCAAGCCAAGCCGAAGCGACAACTGGTACAAGCTCCAGCCCTTCATCCGCCAGCAGCTTCTTGCCTGTACAGCAATTGCGCCTGCCAGCATGATCCAAGCTACGAAGGAAATGGAGGCTTCCGGGACAGACTATGAATCGGCAGCGAACTCGTGGAAACGAGTTTCTGTTGAACTATTTGGGTCAAGTGGACGCCGTTGCATCGCAGAACGAATGATGAAGCCCTTTACAACGCCGCCGCGCTTCGAATGTGTGAAATACTCGCAGGCGCAACCGGCCGCCTCGTAATCAGGGGGCTGGAAGCGGGTTGAGGGCGCCGATTTCCCGTTTCCGGTCAACTCCAAGAATCCAGCGCCGCTTCGCAACGTGACATTTACTACTGACAGAACCATGCCAATTAGCGCTGATATCTACACGTTTGAGTGTAAGCAGGGCGATCCAGCCTCCTAAAACTGTCTCTTGTTTGGACGCCTCGAATCTGTGCATGCTGCAACGAGTTTCAGGAGGCGGCATGCTTGTCGGCTATGCGCGGGTCTCGACCCGCGACCAAAATCCAGCAGCGCAGATCGAGGCCTTGAAGGCGATCGGCTGCGACCGCGTATTTGTCGAGAAGCTGTCCGGAGCAAACCGCGACCGGCCAGAGCTGAAAGCCGCTCTCGACTACATGAGGGAAGGGGACACGCTTGTCGTCTGGAAACTCGATCGCCTGGCGCGCTCCGTGCGCCAGCTCGTCGAAACATCGGCTGCCCTAGACTCGCGTGGCGTTGGCCTCCGCGTCTTGACCCAGCAGATCGACACCACATCGGCTGGCGGTCGTCTCATCTTCCACGTTTTCGCGGCCGTGGCCGAGTTCGAGCGGGAGCTGATGCTCGAGCGCACCCATGCCGGCCTTGCAACGGCGCGCGCCGCCAATCGTCGCGGCGGCCGGCCGAAGGCCCTTGATGAGGCGCAGATCCGCCGGGCAAAAGCGATGCTCGCCGATCCGATGATAACCGTCGAGGAGGTAGCGCAGCAGTTAGGCACCGCCCCGTCGACGCTTTACCGACATATTCCAGGAGGCCGCAGCGCGGTCATGGGCGGAGCGGCATGAGCCAGGCATTGAAGATCAAGTCGAACGTCGTCACCCTCAAGACCGCGCGTCCAGAGGTTCGGCCGGTCCTGCCCGCGCTGCCGGAAAGGGCAGGGCGCTACCCCGAGCTGCGCTACATGGGATCGAAGACGCGGCTACTGCCGTGGATCCATAGCGTTCTTAACGGGCTGGATTTCGAAAGTGCGTGGGATCCGTTCTCTGGGACCGGCTGCGTCGCTTATTTGATGAAGGCGATGGACCGGCGCGTGATCGCGTCCGACTTCCTCAACTTTACCAGCACCGTCGCGCGCGCGACCGTCGAGAACAACAGCACTCACCTTGACGGGAAAGCCATTGCGCGACTGATCGATCGAACGCCGTCGACGCATCATTTCATCGAGAAAACCTTCAACGGAGTTTTCTACACGAAGCCCGACCTGCAATTCCTCGACCGCGTGTCGGGCAATATCGGCCAGCTACAGGATCCGCATCAGCAGGCGCTCGCTTATGCCGCACTGTTCCGGTCCTGTCTCAAGCGCCAGCCCCGCGGTGTATTCACGATCTCGGGCGACCTGTCGCACTATGACGATGGGCGGCGCGATCTCCGGTTGTCTCTCGAGGAGCATTTCCTCGAACAGATCGAGGTCTATAACGCTGCCGTCTTTGACAACGGGCGGAAAAATGCGGCGATCCGGTCAGACCTGTTCGATCTGCCCAGGCGGAAAGTCGATCTCGTCTATCTCGATCCGCCTTATGTCCCGCGGTCCGACGACAACTGCTACGTCAAACGCTATCACTTCCTCGAGGGGCTGTCCTGCTACTGGCAGGGCCTGCCGATCGACGAGAAGACGAAAGTGAAAAAGATCGCCAAGCGGTACACGCCGTTTAGCTATCGGCGCACGGCGGTCGAAGCGTTCGACCGCATGTTTGCCCGCTTCGCGAAAAGCCAGATCGTGCTGTCCTACAGCTCAAACGGCTTCCCTGATCTCGCACAGCTCGAGGCGCTGATGCGAAAGCATAAGCAGACCGTGCGTGTATTTGAAAAGCCGCACCGCTATCACTTTGGCACGCATAAGGGCGTCGAACGCGCCGCCGTGACCGAATATCTGATTGTGGGGAGCTGATGCAGGTTCGAGATCAGACGCTGGACGAGATCAAGGCCAGCCTTAGTCCACTCACCGTCGAGTGGATGGATGACGCTGCGCGGGAAGCGATGGCGCTTCTCGCCGAGCTGCCGGTCAAAGACACTTATGATCGGAACGACGTTGCAGCGATGCTCGATCAGGGTTTCGACCGCGGGATCCTGTGCGCCCGGCTGTTCCTGATGCTATCCAAGGACGCGATGACGACGGCGCTCTCGAAGGAGCTGCCAGAAGGCTATGGCGCGAAACGCTACAAGGCCGATCGCGAGACCTTTCTGGATGCCCTCGACCGGCTCGGACTACCCGATAAGATGGCAGCCACCATCAATTACCAACCGATATGGAGCGATATTCTCAAGGAGCGGCTGCGATCGGGCCGCGGATCCGCCATCCAGGGCCAGAAGCGGGGCAGGGGGCTTGAGGACTTCACAGAGGTTCTGGTCCGGGAGGTATTTGGCGACGCCTATGAGACACGCTGCACCTTCACCGGCGCAGACGGCAAAACCGCCAAATGCGATATCGCCATCCCTGATAAAAACCGCCCCCGGATCGTGATCGAGGTCAAAGGCTATAACGCGACCGGCTCGAAAATGACCGATATCATCGGCGACCTCGATGCCATCATCGACGCCAAGCGGCACGACACGACGCTCCTGTTCGTGACGGACGGGTCGACCTGGGCTGCGCGCCTTTCCGATCTCCGGAAGATCGTTGACCGCCAGAACCAGGGCAAGATCGCCCGCATCTACACGACCAAGATGCAGGCGGACTTCCTCGCCGATCTCGAGGGGCTGAAAGGCTCGATGGGGCTCTGATATGTCCCGCTCTCAACCTCAACCATGTTGAACGCTCTTGCCCGGATCCTGCTGACAAGTTCCGCCATCGCGCCGGTCGGCCTCACTTATGCATGGGTCGCCTACACACAGAATGATCTTCGTGCGGCGCTTTATATTGCGATCGGGAGCCTTGCGACAGTAGCGATCTGCCTGATGATGCTTCGCTATGCCAAAAAGAACCTTGAAATAACGTTGTTTCAGGCAAGCGAGGTTGAGGCGGCCGATCGGGAGAATATGGGCTTTCTCCTGTTGTATCTCCTGCCACTCTTTACATCACAGTTTAATACGTTGAACTGGCAGCTATGGATTCCGACCCTTGGTATCTTCGC
Source organism: Sphingomonas parapaucimobilis NBRC 15100 (assembly GCF_000787715.1). Taxonomy (GTDB): domain Bacteria; phylum Pseudomonadota; class Alphaproteobacteria; order Sphingomonadales; family Sphingomonadaceae; genus Sphingomonas; species Sphingomonas parapaucimobilis. Next base: position 46,868 of record NZ_BBPI01000099.1, on the reverse strand, counting down.
CATTATTACGGCGACCGGGTATAACTATCACTTCAACCCCCTACTCGGCATCCTTCGATGGCACTTCTACAAAGTGAAGTCGCGGGAGGGCGTGACATATGTCCTGATTACCAAGAAGCAGATACGATCCGCCGCCAATCCCATTTCGGTCGGGCAACTGACGGAGTATATTCTAATCGACCTGGAGGATGCCTGATGGTGAACCTGTTTGCCCTGTGTCGACCGAGCGGGGCTCTCGAAGTGAAGCGTGTCGCATTGGCCCAGCCGGTTCAGGCAAAGGTTGGCGGGATATTCCAAGGTCAGGCCATCAATTTCCTGCAAAACGTCAACGAAGAGGTCGAGTTTTCTGGAGGCTGGAAGCCGGACGATGACGAAATTCTCGTCATGAATCCTCCGGCAGAAGCAGCTGTCATCGCCGCGGCGCAGACAGCCAACCCGATCAGCCTGCCCGAGATCGACGCATCGAATTTCATGGCGGAAGGGATCCGCGGTCTTTTCATCATTGATGGGGCCGGGCCAGCGCAGCGGGTTTTGATCCAGGCCTTTTCCGCCCAGCAGCTTCTCTCACGCCGGTTTACGCTGTTTCAGTCGGGTAATTCGTTCAAGGAACTCACCGAACCTGGCTTCACGCTCGACAACGGCATTGTGGCGATACTTGAGGCTGGAAAACTCAAGTTCAAGAGCTTCCACAGGGTTCGAGGTATCTTCGATCTCCAACAATTCTACCGCGAGGCGACCGACCAAGACCTCGATACATTCAGTCAGCACAGCAGCCTCGAGATCGCCGACGTGGCAGCTTTCAAGGTAGTGGCGGATCAGGGCATTCGGAAACTTGTTCACGCGATAACGAAGGCTGACGTCCTCAATAACCATCAGGTCGCGGTCATCGCTCAGAAGGCGGCCGGCCTTGGTATCAACGTCGTCGTTCAGAACGGAAAGCTCGTCGTGCCCGCGGATCGCAAGGCAATCAAAGACCTGTTCCGCTTTCTGGACGATGGTATTTATCAGGCTGCTTTGAGTTCATCTCGCTATGTGACTAATTCTAAGCGGCTTCTGCCCTAGGCGCGACGAGCGCCGCCATCGTGTGTTCTGATTTTACCGGATCGGGCGCTACGAGCATGTCCACACCGTCAAGATATCCTGCCGCCGTTGGAGATCGAGGAGGACGATCCTGGCCGTGGCGTAGCCAAGGCCACCCTGCCACATGCCCTCGCTACTCGAACGGCGAACATGATCAAAGCCCGTCTACGCTCGTTTGCGGAGCGTCCCGTTTCTCCATGTCCAACAGGAAATTTTGGGAAAACGCATTCGGGAACATGTTTCGGGAAAGCCGGTCGCTCACGACGCACGGGATCGGCGGGAACTTCCGACCTTCTCCCGCGCCCTTCCTAAATGGGAAAAAGGATTTGCCTGCTACGCTCAAAAGTGGGCGCTCATCGCTGAACGGCGCTTACCGAGCGATACTCCACTTGGCGGCCAACATGGCTTGCAGAAGGTCGACATAGCTCCACCCATCTGCGCGAGCGGCGATCGCCGACAGGCAGTCTTGGTTGTCGCGTCCCGGGCGGCCGGGACCGGTCATGTTGGGTTTCATATTGAGGTCGAACAATTTGAACGTGCCGTCGCGGTCAGCCCGACAGTCGATCCGAATGGCAGTACGCGCGTCGACCAGCGCAGCTGCCGCAACGCAAGCGTCGATCATGGCGACAATGGCCGGATCACTCAGGCGCCCGACGTCGATCGCGGTGCTGTTGGCGGTGACCGGTACGTCGCCGTTATACGGCGCGACCCCGGCATGCTGATCGAAGCGATAAACGGGCCGCAAGGCCCAGTGCGTCTGCGATCGTGTGTTGTCCGGGCGCGGTGAGGCCGGGGGCATGACCGTGACCGTCATCTCGTCACCGCCCAGGAACTCTTCCACCATCAGTATGTCGCCGAAGGTCGCAGCCTCGATCAAGGCGGCGGCAGCGTCGCGCAGCTCGCCAAAATTCTCTACTAAGGTAACGCCCTGGCTGCCGCGCCCCCGCACCGGCTTCACGATCATCGGAAAGGCTATGCCTCGGGACGCGCACGCCTGCTCGACATCGGTCAGCGAACACACGTCATCCCTGGCCGTGCCGGACAGCAGGAACGATCGGGCAACCGGCAAGCCGGCCTCCGCCAGCAACCGGTTGGTGGCGAACTTGTCATCGAACGCCTGCATGGCGGCGGGAAGCTGGCCGACAATCGCGAAGTCGGCGAGCGCTGCCTCCAGGGGGTGGCCTTCGAAAAGAACCGTGTTCGCCCACAGCACCGTTGCGCCAGCAGCGCCTGCGCTGCGGATACCCTCCATCGTGTCCGGGAACACCCAGTCGAGGGCGCTGGCAGGATCCGGTGCAGCAGAGGGAGTGACCACATCCACCCCTGCCCGGCGCAAGGCGTAGGCGATGTCGGCACCTCCATCGGAATAGCCGCCCGGCTTTGCATCCTTGCGCAACCCATCGATCATGGGCGGTGGAACAGCCTGGTACAGGATGGCTACCGGCGCTGCTGTCATCGGGAAACTCCTTTTCGGTGCCAATTAGCATGCGACCTAGGGTGAGGGCATGTCGGCAGGCATCCGTTCGATGTCGACTAACCTTCGTGCCGAAGATGCGGATGGTCTCTTTCCGCAAACCCACGCCTTCCCTTGTCTCCGAGTTTGGAAGGCGTGCAACGATCATGGTCAATTCCCTCGGTAGGTCGAATAGCCATAGGGGCTGACAACCACCGGCACGTGATAGTGACCAGACTTGTCAGTGACGCGGAACGTCAGCGTGATCTCGGGGAAAAATGGCGAGGCCGATGCGTCCGGGTAGCGCGTCATATCGAACTGAAGCCGGTAGATGCCGGTGTCGAAAGACTGTGCATCATTGAAGCTGCGAACTCGGCCGTTATCGTCGGTCGTCGCCGCGCCGACCTTCTGCCAGCTGCCGTCGGCGCTGCGCTTCGATAGCGTTACAGGTACAGCCTTGCCGCCCACGCCGCGGGCAAGATCAAGCACATGGGTCGAAATTTCAGCGGCCGCGGCCGGTGTCGCGACGGCGCCGATCAGCAATGCGAGGCCAATGGTCTTCATGAGTAGTGTCCTGAATTATGAAACGAGAAGAGCGAGGTTTTTAGCCGGGTATCGGCGCTTCCGCGGTGCCAGCATTCGCGATAACGAACGTTGTGCCATTTATGGCTCCACGACGTCGTGCCGACACAAAGTCCTCTACAGCGTTCAGCGTTTTCCAGCATGAATCCGTTGCGCGAACGGCATCTGTCAAAGGCCCAGCCTGATCTTGACATCATGTGCCGCACGTCGCCCGGACAGGATCGCACCGTTCATGGTTCCACTGAACTCATCGGCGGTTTCGGTGCCGGCCCAGTGGACCAGGCCCACCGGCTCCTTCAGAAATGGCCCGAAATTCGTCCATCCTTTCGGTTCCACAGCCGGGTTTGGACCACCTGCGGCGAACACGTCATTCCCCCAGGCAAAATCGGTATAGTCGATCACCTGCTTGGCACGCTCGCCATAGAGGTGTTCCAGTTGGTTCAGGACGAGTTGACGGCGTTCGGACGGATCCTTGCCGTCAAAAGCCCGGCCATCGCAGAACACCATCAGGATTCCCGGACCATCCGGTGCAGGGCTTACGTCAAAGGTGAGGAAACCGACCCCGTTATCGGTGACAGCAGAGCCTGAGAGACCTTCATCCCGCCAGAATGGATGATCGTAAGCGACGAATGCCTTGCTGAGCGCACCGAGCTTCCAGCTACGGGAGAGGCCATAATGCTGCTCAGGAAGTGGCGGTGAAAACTCGATCGTCGCCCGGTGCGCCGGCGACGCCGAAACGATGACGTAACGGGCTTCGAAAGCTCCCCGTACTGTCTGCACCAGCGCTCGATCACCAGTGGTTTCGATACGGACGACGGGTGAGTTCAAGTTGATTTCTGCCCCGATCGTTGCGGCAAATTTGCGGGTGAGGCCATGCGTGGTCCCAAGCAGGCGGTCCTGCTGGTCACCGCCTTCGACCTTCAGCATGACATCCACCCCGCCGATATTTCTGATGTAGCGGAGTGCGTTGAACAGCGAGACGGCTTCCGGAGGTGCGCCCCAATGCACCAGGCTGAACATGGTCAGGAATCTGCCAGTATTTTTGAGTGCCCAGTTCGAGACCGCCGCCCACTCCCCCAGCGACACTGAGTCCAGCGATACAGCATCGGGGTGTTTCCAGGGTTCTGAAACAGGCAGCTTGTCAGCCAATGCCTGCAAAGCGTTCATGATCCTGGTGATGTCGAGCACCGTCCACGGTGCCATCGCGAAAAGCCCTTCGACCTTGCGTGATCCGCCGAAGGAGATGACGCCTTTGCCGTCGTTGAATTGTGGGACAAGCTGACAATCAAGCCGGCTCGCCAGTTCGCGAAGGGCAGTGTGATGAGGGGCGACCCAGGTCGCGCCCGCGTCGACGGCAACACCTGCAATCTCCGCGTCGCGAACCCGGCCACCTATCCGATCGCGCCCTTCCAGCACGATGACAGTATATCCGGCCCGGGTCAGCTCGTCGGCTGCCGTAAGGCCAGCCAGACCCGCTCCAACGACGACGACATCGACATTCCTGGGGTTGCTGCTCATCGCATACTCCACTCAATACGCAGGTCTGCACCCTCCGCTTTCGCGGAGGGTGCTTCGGATCAGAAGTTGAAGCTCAAGCCGCCCATCAGCCGCGAACGCTTGTAGTAGTCGTTGAACTTGACCCGGTCGTATTCCGCCTTGAGCGACACGTTGTGCGAGAGCGCGACCTGCGCCCCGCCGCCCCACAGGAAACCATGCTCGGTGTCGCGGCTGGTGATGGTCGAACCGCCCGTCTGAGCGAGGCTCGTCGTTACGCGCTGCATCGCCCAGCCCGCCTTGCCATAGACCAGCAGACCATCGCTCGGCTTCACGCCGAACCGGGCTGCGGCATCAACCGTCAGACGGGGATCGAGAGTGAAGCGGTTATTGCCGCGGATGGTCTGGATGTCGCGTCCGCCGGTCCCGATCCCGACTTCGGCACCCACGATGGCGCTGTCACCCAGGGCAACGTCGTAACCGGCGCTGCCGCGCACGGCGACGCCGCTCTTGCGCGAGCGCTGATCGCCCGGCCCCGGCAGCACGTCCTTGGTCGTGCCACGGTTCCAACCGGCAGTGACATCGACATGGGCGCCGCTGAACGTCGGCGTCGTGCCCGCGGTCTGCGCCAGGGCGGGGGTTGCCGTAGCTGCAAACAATGCGAACGCGAGCGCTACTTTCTTCATGGTCTTAACTCCTGCTTTGACCGGAAATCTTGGTCGCAGGCCATTTGGAACCGCGCTGTCGCGTTCCGGTGGAAGTTGCGTGGAGGAACCGTGACGATCGACGTGCCGAGCGGTTTTCGTGCGTCTCCACGGAAGCTGCATCCAATCGCGACATTGTCACCATCGACATCATGCATGCCTTCATCTGCGCGCGGTCGCGGTGGAGATGGTGAGTGGTCGCTAGGATCGATGTTCCTCGGACAATGAGTTTCGACCTGGACAAAGGGTATGTGGTCGAGATTGCCTTCGTGCCCTACGGGTTACCGGACGACCATGCCTTGCGCGGACTGTACGACGATCGGTCGATCGCCGTACCCGCGACGGCGGGATCGCTCTGGATGACCCTCTTTACCGCTGACGATCAGCGGTGCGTCGGTGCCGCTACCTTCGCGGCAGACGCCTCCGCGGTTCGATGTGACAGCATCATAATCGGCTTGCGGTTCAGGCGACGAGGATTGGCTTCCTGCCTGTATGAACTGGCTGGTTCGCTCTTCGAAGCACCCGTCGTTCCAGGCGCGTTGCTCACTGCCGACGCCATCGCCTTCTGGCGGGCGCGACTGGCTGAAAACGTGGAGGCAGGGGCGTGCTGATCCCTATTTTGCGCGCCATCGCGATATCCACGCTGCTGGTCGTCATCGGTGCCGCGTCGTTCAATTTCGCACTCAGCGGCGGCCTTGACACGCTCATCTGTACGATCCTCTCGCTTCTGGCGATCCTGATGCTCCTCGTCATGGGGTCGAACCTGAACTCGCTGAGCCTGAGCAACGGCGGATGCAGGCGGAGCTACCGGAGTGCGCGCCGCAAGTCGGTCAATGCCAACGCGGAAGATCGAGGATAAAGGTCGATTGCCCGTCCTGGCGGCGGTAGGAAGCATCCCCGCCGTGAGCAACGGCTATGGCTTTGACGACCGACAGTCCCAATCCCGAGCCACGACGTTCCTTTGAGGCTTCGGCGCGCTCGAACTGCCCGAAGGCGCGGGGCACGAAATCATCCGGTAGCCCCGGCCCGTCATCGGCCACCTCGAACGCCACTCGATCCTCGGTCAGTCGCGTGCGGATCGCCAATCGCCCGGGGGGCGCGTGGATGCGGGCGTTCTCGATCAAGGCCAGGAGGGCTTGCCGCAACCGACTGGCATCAAGCATGGCTGCCCCGGCATCACCCTCATAGCTGATGGTAAAACCGGCTTCTGTCAGGCGCGGCCGCACGAGATCGATCAACCCCTGGACCTCCTCAGTCGGGCTGGTCTGCGCGACCTGAAGGTCGAGATGGCCACTGTCGGCCAAACTGACCACCCGCAGATCCTCAGCCAATCGCTTCAGACTTTCGACCTGCACCATGAGGTTGCCGATCAGGCGCTCGTCCGGCACGAACACGCCATCGACAACGCCCTGTAGCCTGCCGCTGAGGATGGTGAGCGGCGTGCGCAGCTCGTGCGCGATCTGCGCATTCCACGTCGAGATGTTTCGCGATGCCTGTTCGAGGCGATGCGCCATCGTGTTGAAGTCGTCGATCAGCCCGGCTGCCTCGCGAGGCCCATAATCGTCCTGTGTGGCACGCGCGGACAGATCACCTTCAGCGATCGACCGTAGCGCCTGCTCTACCGATCGAAGCGGCCGGAGGATGCGCTTGGCGATACGAACCGCAAACATTGAGGCGATCGTCACCCCAACGATTACGGACGTTACGAGGAAGCCGATATCGAGAGGTTCGAGATACAGCTCCTTCAGCGATCGAATGCCGGGCAGGCCCAGCGCATAGACGACCAGATAACCGATCTCAAAGGCTCCGACCGACAACGCGATGCACACGACAACGACGGTCATCATCGCGATGACGAGCTGCGTCGTCAGATCCCGGCGCGGCGTCACGACGGCATCAGCCGGTAGCCAACGCCCCTTATGCCTTCGGGCATGTCGGCAAGCCCCGCCTGCGCGAGCTTCCTGCGCAATTTGCTGACATGGCTATCGACCGTGCGATCCAGCGCATCGCTTCCCGGCAGGCAGGCGTCGACCAGTTCGCCGCGGCTGAAGACGCGGTGCGGGTTCTTTGCGAGATGGACGAGGAGGCGAAACTCGGTCAGCGTCAGGGCAAGCCGGGTAACGCTTTCATCCGCTTCAATCTTGCGAACCTCATGTGCTTCCTGATCGATCTCAAGCGGTCCGGCGCGCAGGACACCCCCGGCGCGATCACCGGCAGTCCGCCGCAGGACTGCCTTGGTCCGGGCAACGACCTCAACGGCGTTGAACGGCTTCACGACATAGTCGTCAGCCCCGATGCGCAACGCCTGAAGCTTGTCGATATCCTGATCGAGCGCGGTGACCATGATAACCGGTGTCGTCGAAGACTGACGAACGGCCGCAAGCACCTCCCATCCGTCCATGCGCGGCATCGATACGTCCAGCAGGATCAGGTCTGGCTTGAGCGCATGATGCAGATCGAGGGCGATCCGACCATCGGGAGCATGCACCGTTCGGAAGCCTTCCCGCTCAAGATAGGCGCGGATGATGTCCGCGATCTCGGGGTCGTCTTCGGCAATCAGGATAAGCGCGTTCATTCGTTTGATCTCCGCGTGAGATACTAATCGCTCCTGAGCAGCCCGCGCTACGGCCCTCCACACTGTCTCCACACAACGTCCACCGAACCGCGACGGTCATCGGCAAATGCACGATCGAACACGTTTCGGAGACCTGGAAGATGCTTCTGCGCGGACGCAGGATGAGAACCCTCTGCACGGCTACGGCCGCGTCGCTTGCGCTCGCCGCTTGCTCTGGTGAACCCGAGCAGAAGGCTGCCCCGCAGCCGGTCGAGGTGCAGGTCACGAAGGTGTCGCCGCAGGCGGTCGAGGTCGCCGACGAGCTGCCGGGCCGCGTCGTCGCATTCCGGACGGCGGAGATCCGTCCGCAGGTCGGCGGCATCGTCCAGCGCCGCTTCTTCGAGCAGGGCGCTTTCGTCCGCGCCGGTCAGCCGCTTTTCCAGATCAACCCTGCACCGTTCCGCGCCGATGCGAACAGCGCAGCCGCCTCATTGGCTCGGGCACAAGCAGCCTTGGGTCTCGCCAGTTCGCAAGCCGAGCGCCTGAAGCCGCTGGTCTCCGCGGATGCGATCAGCCGCCAGAGCTATGACAATGCGGTCGCACAGCGCGCGCAGGCGGCTGCCGAGGTTGCGCAGGCCCGCGCCGATCTCAGCCGTCGTCGGCTCGATGTCGGCTTCGCGCGTGTCACATCGCCGATCTCCGGGCAGATCGGCGCAACGCTTGTCACCGAAGGCGCGCTGGTCGGCGCGCAGGACACGAACCCGCTCGCGATCGTCCAGCAGATCGACAAGGTCTATGTCGACGTCCGTCAGCCTGCTGAGCGCTTCGATGCGCTGTTGCAGGCACGTCGCGACGGCAAAGGACCGGGCACCGATGGCGTCGACATCCTGTTTTCGTCAGGCACCCCATACCCGATCCGCGGGCGCATCCTGTTCTCGGGTGTGACGGTAGAGCCGGGCACCGGCAATGCTGTCGTCAGGGTCGAGGTGGATAATCCGCAGCGTCGCCTGCTGCCGGGTATGTTCGTGCGCGCCAGACTGCCGCGATCCAGCGTGCCAGCGGCGCTGACCGTACCGCAGGAGGCCGTTACACGTGACGACAACGGCAATGCGACCGTCGCCATCCTCGACAGCCAGGGCCGCGTTCACGATCGCCGGGTGAGCGTCGGCGACGTCGTCGATGGTCGCTACGTCGTCCAGTCGGGCCTGAAGGCTGGCGAAACGATCATCGTGGTCGGCCGGGATCGCATCCAGGGCGGCGTGCCGGTCAAGGCACGCGCCTGGCAACCAGCGAAGCGCTGAGGAGATCGCCATCATGCCTCAGTTTTTCATCAATCGTCCGATCTTCGCGTGGGTGATCGCTATCGGCATCATCCTCGCCGGCCTGATCGCAATCCCGCAGCTTCCTGTCGCGCGCTTCCCCTCGATCGCGCCGCCCTCGGTGACCATCAGTGCCACCTATCCGGGCGCGACCCCGCAGACGATGAATGACGGCGTGGTCGTCCTTATCGAGCGCGAGCTGTCGAGCGTAAAGAACTTGCTCTACTTTGAGTCGACTACCGACACGTCCGGCCTGGCGACGATCACCGCGACCTTCCGTCCTGGCACCGATCCCGACCTTGCGCAGGTCGACGTGCAGAACCGCTTGAAGACGGTCGAGCCGCGCCTTCCGCAGACGGTGCGCCAGCTCGGCGTCAACGTCGGGGCTGCCTCGTCGGGCTTCCTCATGATGGTGTCGCTGACGTCCGAGAACGGTAGCCTCGATGAAGTCGCGCTGGGTGACTATTTCAGTCGCAACATCACCGAAGAACTAAAGCGGATCCCCGGCGTCGGTCGTGTCCAGAACTTTTCGGCCGAGCGCGCGATGCGGATCTGGACCGATCCCGCCAAGCTCGTTTCCTACAACCTGTCGATCGGTGACGTCACGTCGGCCATTGCCGAGCAGAATGTGCAGCTTGCCCCCGGCAGCCTTGGCGGCTCGCCAACGGTCAAGGGCCAGCGCGTCCTCGTGCCGCTGACCGCTGATGGTCAGCTCAGCACGCCCGAGCAATTTGCCGGTATCATCCTCAAGGCCAATCCGGACGGCTCCAAGGTCACGATCGGCGACGTCGCGCGTGTCGAACTCGGACCGCAGAATTACTCTTTCTCGACGCGCGAGAACGGCAAGGTGTCGGCGAGCGCCGCGGTCCAGCTCGCGCCCGGCGCGAACGCCGTTGCGGTTGCCAAGGCCGTCGAGGGCCGGATGACCGAACTTGCCCGCGCAATGCCGGCAGGCATGAAGTGGTCGATTCCGTTCAACACCGCGCCGTTCGTCACCATCTCGATCGAGAAGGTGCTGCACACGCTGGTCGAGGCGATGGTCCTCGTTTTCCTCGTGATGTTCCTCTTCCTCCAGAAGGTTCGCTACACGCTGATCCCGGCGATCGTCGCCCCGATCGCGCTGCTCGGCACGTTGGCGGTGATGCTGCTGGCCGGCTTCTCGATCAACGTGCTGACCATGTTCGGCATGGTGCTGGCGATCGGCATCATCGTCGACGACGCGATCGTCGTCGTCGAGAACGTCGAGCGCATCATGCACGAGGAGCATCTGTCGCCGAAGGAAGCGACCTCCAAGGCGATGCGCGAGATCACCGGCGCGGTGATCGGCATCACCGCCGTGCTGACCGCGGTGTTCCTGCCGATGGCGCTGTCCAGCGGCTCGGTCGGCGCGATCTATCGCCAGTTCACGCTGTCGATGGCGGTCTCCATCCTCTTCTCTGCCTTTCTCGCCCTCTCGCTGACGCCGGCGCTGTGCGCCACGCTCCTGAAGCCGGTCACCGGGCACGAAAAGAAGAACCGCTTCTTCACCTGGTTCAACGATCGCTTCGATCGCATGACGGCAGGCTACGAGCGTTGGGTCGTTGCCGTGCTGAAGCGCACGGGTCGCGCAATGCTCGTGTTCGTTGCGGTTCTCGGTCTGGTCGGCGTGGCGTTCGCCAATTGGCCCACGTCGTTCCTGCCGGAAGAGGATCAGGGCTATTTTCTGACCAGCATCCAGCTTCCCCCGGATGCAACGCAGGAGCGCACCGACGAAGCGATGCGCACCTACGAGCGCTATGTTGCGAGCCGTCCCGGCATCAAGACCAACGTCGCGATTCTTGGATATGGCTTCGCCGGGGCAGGCCCCAACGTCGCCACGGCCTTCACCGTTATGAAGGACTGGAAGGATCGTAACGGCGCAACGGTCGCCGACGAGATCGCACACGCGACGGAAGCCGCCAAGGCGATCCCCGAAGGCACGGTCATGAGCCTGTCGCCCCCGGCGATCGATGAACTCGGCACGTCGGGCGGCTTCACCATGCGGCTCGAAGACCGCGCCAATCAGGGCTATGCCGCGCTGATCGCTGCCCAGAACAAGCTCGTGGAACTCGCGTCCAAGAGCAAGGTCGTGACCTTTGTCTATCCGGATGGCTTGCCCGCCGGCACCAACGTCCGGCTCGCGATCGACCGCGAGAAGGCGCAGGCGATGGGCGTGCCGTTTCAGGCGATCAGCGATGCGCTGTCGGCCTCGATGGGATCGGCTTACGTCAACGACTTCCCCAACAAGGGCCGGATGCAGCAGGTCATCGTCCAGGCCGACGCGACCGCCCGCATGCAGCTTGGCGACGTGCTGAAGCTGAACGTCCGCAATGCGAACGGCGAGATGGTGCCCTTGGCGCAGGTCGTCCGCCCCGTGTGGGAGAAGGGTGCACTTCAGATGATTCGCTACAATGGCTATCCGGCCGTGCGGATCGCGGGCTACCCAAATTTGGGCGTGTCGAGCGGAGCGGCGATGGCCGAGATGGAGCAGCTTGCCAGCCAGTTGCCCAAGGGCTTCGCGGTCGAGTGGACCGGTGTGTCGCTTCAGGAAAAGCAGGCCGGATCGCAGACCACCATCCTCATGGCGTTCTCGATGCTCGTCGTCTTCCTGGTGCTGGCTGCCCTCTATGAGAGCTGGGCGATCCCGTTGTCGGTGATCCTCGTCGTGCCACTGGGTCTGATTGGTGCGTTCGCTGCGATCATCCTGCGCCAGCTCGCCAGCGACGTGTTCTTCCAGGTGGGCCTCATCACCATCATCGGCCTCAGCGCCAAGAACGCGATCCTGATCGTCGAGTTTGCCAAGCAGTACGTGGAAGAAGGCAAGGACGTCGTTGAGGCGGCCGTCGAGGCAGCAAAGGTCCGCCTGCGCCCCATTCTGATGACCAGCCTTGCCTTCACCCTCGGCATCGTGCCGCTGATGATTGCAGCCGGTGCCAGCGCCGAGACCCAGCACGCGATCGGCACCGGTGTGTTCGGCGGCATGATTACCGGCACGGTGCTGGCGATCTTCCTGGTTCCTGCCTTTTTCGTCGTCGTGGTGCGTCTCGCCGCGCGGCTCCGCGGCAAGCGGGCCGAAGAGACTGTCGCCACCCCCAACGAGGCTTGATTACGATGGCTCGCAGATATCTCCTCGCCGCGCTTCCCCTGCTGCTCTTGGCAGGAGGTTGCTCGATGAACCCCCGTCTGAACATCCCGGCACCTCCTGTTGCTGCGACCTATCCGGGAGCGACCGCAGCCGACGCGGTTACCTCGGCAGACATCCAGTGGCGCGCCATGTTCGGTGACGCCCGCCTTCAGCGGCTGATCGAGATCGCGCTGTCTGAAAACCGCGATTTGCGGGTTGCGACCCTCCAGGCCCAGGAAGCGCGGGCGCAGTTCCGCATCGCACGCGCGGCGATTCTGCCGACGGGCGAGATACAGGGCATCTATACCCGCAACCGCGTACCCTCGTCCGTCGCTGGCGCTGGCGTTGGTATCGATCCGAACGAGGGCGCGACGCGTGGTGTCGAGTTCGGCCAGTTCGGTGTGCAGGCAGCCCTGACGTCATTCGAGATCGACCTGTTCGGGCGCATCCGCTCGCAGACGCAGGCTGCCTTCGAACGCTATCTGGCGACCGATGAGGGTCGGCGTGCAGCTCGCATCACCGTCATCGGCGCGGTGGCTGACGCCTATCTCAATGAGCGTCTGGCGGCAGAGCAATTGCGATTGACCGAAACCACGCTGACCGATTGGCGGTCCTCGCTCGACCTCACGCGCAAGCTGCATGATGCCGGTCAGGTCGGGGGGCCTGAAGTCGCGCAGGCGGAAGGACTGGTGCGACAGGCCGAAGCTGATCGGGAACAGCGGGTTCGTGAAGTGGCGCAGGCAGCCAATGCACTGACGCTTGCGGTCGGCTCGCCTGTCCCAACCGATCTTCCCACGGCGATCGGTCTTATGGACCAGCCCGTTCGTACCCAGATCGCGGCAGGACTCCCCTCTGACCTCCTGCTGCGTCGCCCTGACATCCTGCAGGCCGAGCACGAACTGCGGGCCGCCAACTACGATGTTGGCGCCGCACGGGCCTCGCTCTTCCCGCGCATCTCCCTGACGGGTGCCTTCGGCTTTGCAAGCTTAGGCTTGAGCAACCTGTTCAGCGGCGCCAACCAGAACTGGAACGTGTCGCCGCAGGTCTCAATCCCCGTCCTCCAGCCCCAAGCCCCCGGCGCGCTTGCGGCGGCCAGGGTGCGGACGAACATTGCGGTCGCGAACTACGAGCGCGCGGTCCAGACGGCATTCCGTGAGGTTGCCGATGGTCTGGCCGGTCGTGAGACGTTCCAGCGCCAGCGGACCGCTCAGGGAGAGGCGGCAAGTGTGGCGCAGCGTCGCCTGATGCAGACCAACCTGCGCTTCCGTGCCGGCGTCGATAGCCGCCTCGAACTGCTTGACGCGCAGCGGACCGAATACACCGCGCGTCAAAATCTGCTTGAGGTGCGGCGCGCCGAACTTTCGAGTGCAGTTGCCCTGTTCCGGGCACTCGGAGGCGGTGCCGACGAAGGCAGGTAAGCGCGCCGCGCAAGGGCAGAGGTAACCCAGCTTGATGAACGACATGGCGGCTACGGCCCCTTCCAGCGCAGGTAGCGGCATGGACCATCACGATCCCGGGCCGGGATGGCGCATCCGCTATTGGTCGGTCTTTGCCGGTCAGGCGGTATCGCTGATCGGCTCGGCGCTGACCCAATTCGTGTTGCTGTGGTGGATCACGGACACGACAGGCAGCGTCTCGGCGCTGGCGACAGCCGGGCTTGTCGCCTTGCTGCCACAAGCTTTGCTGGGGCCGCTTGGCGGCACGCTGGCGGACCGGTGGAGCCGGCGTGCGATCATGATCGGTGCGGATCTGGTCAGCGCAGCATGCATGGTCCTCCTGATCGCCCTGTTTTTGAGCGGGTCGGTCGAACTCTGGCACCTGTACGTGATGATGTTCGTCCGGAGCGCGATGCAGGCGTTCCAGCAGCCGGCCGCCACGGCAAGCACCGCCATGCTGGTGCCGGCAACCTTCCTCGGTCGCGCGGCCGGATTGAACCAGTCGCTCACCGGCATCATGACCGTCGCCGCAGCCCCCTTGGGGGCACTTGCCATCAGCCTCATGCCGATCGGCTATGCGCTTGCGATCGACGTCGTCACCGCGGTGCTCGGCATCGTGCCGTTGCTGATCTTCGCCATTCCGCAAAATCGCTTCTTGTCAGACGGCGGGCCGAGCCTTTGGCGCGAGTTTCGTGAAGGTCTCGATCTCGTCTGGAGCAACCCTGGCCTGCGAAGGATGTACGCCCTACTCGGCGCCATTGTCCTGATCGTCATGCCGTCGTTCACGCTCGTTCCTTTGTTGGTCAAAGAGCATTTTGGCGGCGCGGCGCCCCAGGTTGCCCTGATCGAAAGCATCGGCGGTATGGGAATGGTCGCAGGCGGCCTCCTTGTCGCAGCCATATCGCCAAAGAGGCATGTGCTTTGGGTGCTGTGGGGTTTCGCGATTTCCTGCCTGAGCCTGGCGCTGACCGCCCTGACTCCTGCGCAGATGTTTCCGGTCGCGGTGGCTATGTGGGCGGTCAGCGGCGTCACCTACATCGCCGGCAACGCGCCGTTCACGGCGCTGCTACAGTCGATCGTTCCCAACCACCTCCAGGGCCGCGTCCTGTCGCTTCTTGCCACCATCATGGGACTGGCGTCGCCGATCGGCCTCGCTATCGCGACGCCGCTCGGCGAATGGATTGGTGTCCGATGGCTCTTCGTCACGCTGGGGCTATTGGGTGCGGTCGTCTCGCTATTGGGCTTCACCTCGCCGATTTTGCGGCGAATGAACCAGCATGGGCAGCGTCGATAGTGTTGGGACAGCCGCAAGGCCGTGCCCGATGATCGTGCCGGCTGCATAGACGACAATCGGGTTCGCGGCCGTGAGCGCTCGGTTGATCGCTAACCGTGCGACATCCGCACTCCCGATCCGCGCCATCATGCAACAAGGCTTTCTTGCCAACGCGAGTCCCGCGGCGACGGACGCCGGTGAAGTCGACGGTCGAGCAAGGCCCGCGCCTTAGCCGCTTCGCCTGCACGCATGTAGGCGACGAGCAACGTGTCTTCGACCACCTCGCGCTGCGCACCCGAACCCCCTATTCGCGCAACGTCGCGGGTCTCAGGTTCCAACAACGCGATCGTGCGCGGGTAATCGGCATCGGCGAAGGCCAACATTGCGCGAGCTATCGTCGGCACGACTTTCCCCGCGCCAAGGGTGCCATTGCCTGCCATCGTATCGAGCGTGGCGGTTCGCGCATTGAACGCGGATCGATCGCCAGTCATCGCCTCGATCATCGCCATGTGGGTGTCGATGAAAGCGTGTCCCGCTTTCGGAAATCGGGTCGCCGCATAGCTGCCGATTGTGCTCCATAAGCCCTCCGGCACCACATGGCTGTATGCGGCGATTCTCCAAAGCAGCGAAGCCGCATCACTGACGACATTGATCGGCATGCCGTGCGATACCGAGGGCTGCACGTGCGTATCATAGATAGTGAGTGCCCCAGCGGGATCGCCGCGCTCCAGCGCCACCAAGGCAGCGTGCCAGGCGATATGACCGTGCAGGATGCCGCTACGATCATAGTTGGGCAGCCACGCCTTGATGAGCGCATCGGCATCGTCGCCAGCACCTCCCTCGTACATCGCATGGGCGAGCGCATGGGCACCGTTGGCGTTCTCTTGGCGCAGGTCCATGCTGCGCTCAAGCATGGTGCGACCGCGTGCGACCTCGCCATTCTCTGCGAGCGCCCATCCATGATAGGTCAGGAACCACCAGTCATCCGTGTCGAAATGCGGCCCTAGCCGCTCAACCAGATCGACCCGCGCCTGATCGTGATCGGCCATACCGGAAAAAGCGTAGAGGCCGAACGCTCCCAGCGGCAGCGAAAGGATGATTACATCACGTGGCCATTGTTCAAGGTGCGCGATGGCTCGTGTCAGCGCTTCCTTAGACTGCCCAGTCACCGCATAAGTGATGACGTCGACGTGGCTCCGCTCGCGCTCGGTGCCATGCACAGCGACGAGTGCTGCCGCCCGATCCACTGCTTCTTTGGCATTCGCTCCTTCCGCCAAGATGGCGTGAAGCCGTGCACGAGCGGCATGCGCGAGGGCGAAGTCCGGATCGGCAGAAATCGCCACATCCAGCTTCGCCGCGGCACCCGGCCATGCAGCGAGCATCAAGCGGACGCCGTCTCGGTAGGCCATTGCTGCCATGTCGGAAGCGGTGGTCAGTGGAAGATCGTAATCATCGAAGTAGGGCATTGTCACTTCCGGAGCATTGCTGGTGAACGGTATCACGCCTCACTATAGCCCTATCGAGATGTGTCAGCTTTCGATCAAATGCCGAAGAATGTGGAATACCCATCAAATAGGGGCATTACATAGACCGAACCAGATGTATGCGAACGGCGGTCCACTCGGTCAGCGCATCGTTGGTATCTTGATTGAGAACTTTTTTCGAGAGCATCGCCTATTTCTCTGAGGGAGGCAGATCGTCGAACAGCATTCCAGATGGGTCGCTTCAAAGCCACTCTTGCTGCGTTCCACTAGATCGAAACGCCATTGCTGCCCGCGCCTTAGCTCAGTGAACCCAGCGCGTTCTGCCGCGCGCAAACGTCCCGTGGCTAGTCAGTCGTTGGCGTAGTCCCTGCCCTCCCCTGCGTATTAGGCACTCCCACAATAGCAGTTGTGCGATCTTTCCATTCTGCATATCATCAAATTGGCATTATTGAAGGTGTGCACACTTGCATATTATCACGCTTGCAGCGCAGAAGGGGGGCGTCGGAAAGACGACGCTGGCAGTAAATCTGGCGGTTGCCGCTGAAGCAGTCGGGATCAAGACGGCTCTCTTTGACCTAGACCCGCAGGAGAGCGCGACCGCTTGGAGCGAGCGACGGACGGCCGAGCTGCCCCACGTTGAGCCGATCAGTGCGAGACGCCTTGACCAGGCGATTGATGCGGCTGAGGCCAACGGCTTTGCGCTTACCATCATCGACACACCGCCAGCGGCGGGCGCGGAAGCCGCCGCAGCGGCGCAGCGTGCCGATCTAGTCGTTATCCCCTGCCGTCCATCGTTGATCGACCTTGATGCGATCAAGCGTACGGCGCAGCTTATCACCAGTACTGGGCGAACGGGCGTGGTCGTGCTGAATGCCGCCCCCCCTACCGCAACCACGTTGCTGGACGATGCCAGAACGCTTGCCGAGGCGACCGGCTTGCGGGTGGCGCGTGCCGTAGTACGGGAGCGCAGCGCCTACCGAGCGGCATGGCCTTATGGCTTGGGCGTCATCGAGCATGAGCCGAAAGGCAAGGCCGCCTTGGAAATTGCAGCCTTGCAGAAGCGCATTTTTGATGATGTGATGAATTGCACACCTGCAAATGTGAAGGCTTGATTATGGCGAAACGGACTTCCCTGTTGGGGCCGGCAGTAGCGTCCCCCTCCCCTCGCGAACCCGAGCCGGATCATCAGCCGGCTCCTTCGGCCTCACCGTCGAGTGTAGGACGGTCGAGTGGCAAGCGGCCAGGAAAGTATCACCTCGGGGCATATTTCGATCCGGCCGATCCTACGGCGGAGGCATTTCGTGTTCTGGCAGCGCGGACCCGGCGCAGTCACCAAGACCTCCTTGCCGAAGCGATCAGCGAACTGGTCGCCAAGTATGACGCCGACAAGCAATTCGGACGTGCGTGATAATGTGCACATCTGCAATTGTGCAGAACGGCAGGATTGAAGAGGCATGACTAAACGCCAGAATCCCAATCCCGAATTTGATCTGTTCATCCCGTTGATGGGCGACCTCCCGCTGAAGGATCAGCGGGAGACGATGGAGCGGCCGTTCTTCTCGCTTCAGAAGCGCAAGCGGGTGAAGCCTATCGAGTATAGCAGCCCGGACGGCGAGACGTGGGTGAAGATCGAGGCGATCCCTGCCTATGGCATGGCGACGATCTGGGACGCCGATATTCTGATATGGGCGGCGTCCACGCTCAACCGGATGCGGGAGCAGGGCGTAAACGACCTTCCCCGGACACTTAAAACAACGTCCTATGACCTGTTGCGGGCGATCAAGCGCGATACCAGCGGCCGGGCCTATCAGGAGCTGCAAGCTGCACTCCAGCGGCTTCAGACGACTTCCATATCGACATCGATCCGCGCACCCAAGCGGCGCACCAAGGCCGGTTTCAACTGGCTCGACAAATGGACGCTGGAGGTAGATCCGGACACCGACCAACCGCGCGGGATGACTATCACGCTGTCGGACTGGGTGTATGAGGGCATTATGGGAGAACGGTCGCTTCTCACCATGCATCAAGATTATTTCCTGCTGACCGGCGGGCTAGAGCGAGCGCTGTACCGGATCGCCCGCAAGCACGCCGGTAACCAGAAGGGTGGGTGGACGTGTCGCGTGGAGGTGCTTCGGGACAAGACCGGCAGCGATAGCAAACCAAAAGAGTTCAACCGGATGCTCCGCAAGGTGGTGGAGGCTGACCAGCTCCCTGATTATGCGATGCAGATGACCGCAACAGCCGATGGCAGTCCTGCCGTACTGTTCCGGCTCCGGGGAGAAGCGGAGGCATTGGCGCTGACAGCCAGGTTGGAGGCCGAGCAGGAGCGGCGGAATCGGTTCGATGCCGATCGCCGCCGCGCTGTCGAGGTGGACAACCTGATGGACAAGCTCGCCGGAGAAGGCTGACTATCGTGGGGACCGGTGAGAGGATGGTCGAAAACGTACGCTAAGCGTCCCGGCTTTGCTGGTGGAGGCGCAGCGGCCTGAACCGCTCGCGAGGTTTGTCGATCTCGCCCCAGAGATAGTCGCCGGTGAGGCCGATATGCTCCCAGCCCAGAGGGGCGACGTGGGCGAGCAGCTCGTCGGGCACGTCGACGCCGCTGCCGCGCAGATGACGGACAGCTCGGTCGAGATAGACGGTGTTCCAGAGCGTCATGGCCGCGGTGACGAGGGTCAGGCCGGAGGCGCGATGGCGCTGGTTCTCGAAGGTGCGGTCGCGCAGTTCGCCGAGGCGGTTGAAGAAGATGGCGCGGGCGAGCGCGTTGCGGGCCTCGCCCTTGTTGAGAATGCTGCCGGTGCGACGACGCTGGTCGGGATCATCGAACCAGTCGAGCATGAACAGGGTGCGTTCGATCCGACCTATCTCCCGCAGCGCGCGGGCGACCGAGTTCTGACGCGGGAAGCCCGCCAGCTTGCGGAGCATGACCGAGGCGCTCACCGTGCCGGCGCGGATCGAGGCGGCAAGGCGCAGGGTTTCGTCCCAGTTCTCCTCGATCGCGCGGATCTTGACCGGACCGGCGACGAGCGGGCGCAGCGTCGGCCACGAGTCGA
The DNA here is from genome assembly GCF_000787715.1 of Sphingomonas parapaucimobilis NBRC 15100. Taxonomy (GTDB): domain Bacteria; phylum Pseudomonadota; class Alphaproteobacteria; order Sphingomonadales; family Sphingomonadaceae; genus Sphingomonas; species Sphingomonas parapaucimobilis. Next base: position 27,294 of record NZ_BBPI01000099.1, on the reverse strand, counting down.
GCGGCGACAGGCTGTAGAGCCGGCGCTCGTTGAGGTCGCGGATGCGGGGCGCGAAGCGGAAGCCGAGCAGATGGCACAGGCCGAAGACATGATCGACCGCGCCGGCGGTATCGGTCGCATGTTCGCGGATGACCAGCTCGCTTTCATGGTCGAGCAGGCCGTCGAGGACATGCGCGGCCTCGCCGGCATTGGCGGCGATGACCTTGGTGTGGAACGGCGTGAAGCGGTCGGTGACGTGGGTGTAGAACAGCACGCCTGGTTCGGTGCCATAGCGGGCGTTGTGATCGGCGCGGGCCTCGCCCTGACCACCGGCACGAAAGAACTGCCCGTCCGACGACGATGTATCGCCCGGTCCCCAGACCGCCGCGAGCGGATGCGCGGTATGGCAATCGACGATCGCCGCCAGCGCCGACAGATAGGTTTCGTCGCGCACATGCCATTCCGCCGTCCAGCGCAGGCGAGACAACGTCAGCCCGCGCGAGCTTTCGGCCATGCGGCCCAGGCCGAGGTTGGTCGCATCGGCGAGGATCGCACCCATCAGCGCGGACTGGTCGGAGGCGGGGGCGCCGCTGCGCGCATGGACGAAACGGTCGGCGAATCCCGACCATGCGGCGACCTCGACCAGCAGATCGGTGATTCGGACGCGCGGCAGCATCGCGTAGAGCCGGGCCTTTAGCGCATCGGCATCGTCGGACGGGGATCGCCGGATCGACGATATGAGCAACTGCCCGCGTTCGATCGTCACATCGACCAGCTCGCCCGCTGCGGCTGCGCGCTCCACCTCCGTCATGCGCCGGGCCAACAGGGTGCGGCGTTCCTCGTACCATTTGGAAAAGTCGGTCGGCACAACCAGGCGCAGATCGCCGCTCGCGCGCATCGCTTCGAAGGCGGGCATGGGCAGCTGATAGTCGTCGAGCGTGCGATAGGCGCGGCTGCCGTCCACCCAGATGCTGCCCGAGCCGAGCCGCTCGCGCAGGTGGGCGATCACTGCGATCTCATAGGCGCGCCGGTCTATCGTCCCTTCCGCCGGCTGCACGACCTTGCGCCAGCGCGGCTTGATGAAGCTGGTCGGCACTCGCTTCGGCAGGACCGATCGACCGTCGCGGTACATCGTGCGCAGCACCTCGATCGCGCCGAGCAGCGGATCAGCCAACCGCGCGGTGCGGAAGGTGAAAGCGGCGAGAAACGTCGGGGCGAAACGCCGCACGGCGGGATAGCGTTCGACCACTTCTTCCAGCCCGTCATCGGCCGAGCGCGTCAGATCCTCGGCAAAGCGGATGCTGCGTTCGAGCTGATCCCAGCCCATCTTCGCGTCGATCGCGCGGAAGGCGTCGCGCCCGCTCGCACGAGCATCTACCAGCAGGCGACCGAGCCGGGCATGGAAACGCGCGGTGTCCTTCAGCATCCGTGCCTGGCCGAGCAGCCGATCGGAGCGGGTGCGGTCGGCACGGCGGAACAGCGCGCCCACCATCTTCTCCACCATGACCAGCGCGGCGTCGGTCAACGTCGCTTCCATCTCGATCACGGAAGCTACGAGCATGGCGAGCCGGCGCGGACGTTCGAGACGCCGCAGGTGCTGGGCGGTGACGATGCCGGCGGTCCGCGCAATGACGGCATAGCGAGCAGCATGGATACGTCGTGCTCGATCAGCCGCGATCCCGATGCCGCGCACGGTGTCGAGCCGTTCGACGATTCCCTTCAGGTTCGCGGCCGATGGTGCTTCCGGCCATTCGCGTATCCATCCTAGCCGGGTGCGCCCATCATCGTCGGAGGCGATCATGTGTTCGAGTGCGGCTTCCTGTTCGGTCGAACAGTCGCGGATCAGATTGGAATGGGCCGCCTTGCGCGCCCGTGTCCGCACGATGAGGGCGAGCCGTTCCAGCGTCGATGTCGCCGGCAGTACGATCCGGTCCGCCCGCAAGCGATCGACCATGCCTGTGACGATCGTCTCACCTCTATCAGTCGAAGCGGCAATCTCCGATCCCAGCGCCAGCATCGCCCGTACATCCACCCGCGCGAAGGCGCGCAGACCGAGCAGAGCTTCGATCTCGGCCCGGTGTTCGCGCAATGTCGTGGGGCGCGTGGCATAGCCGGTGAAGTCGTCGGCTACGCACCCGATCTGATCGGCGAGCAGCGCGAGCATGGCGGCGGGCACCGCATCCCCCGTCAGTAGCCTGCGACCGGGATGACGCAGGTAGCAAAGCTGCACCGCATAGCCGAGCCGGTTCGCCCCGCGCCGACGTCGCGCCACCTGTGCCAGATCGTCGGGACCGAGCGTATAGAGCCGTTCGATCGTCGCGCGATCGGCAGGCGGGTCGAAGATCACAGCACGCTGCGCGGGCGACAGGATGGTCTTGGTCGGCATCGGCTTCCTGTTCGTCACGAAACAGGAAAGCGTACCCGTTCATGGAGCATAGACCAGAAGACGGGTTATGTGACATTATCGCGATTGATCGACGGGCAATGCCGCTCCGTCACGTGAACGGACGAATATGTGACAACGCTCATCGGCTATGCACGGGTCTCGAAAACGGACGGCAGCCAGGTCCACGATCTGCAGCGCGACGCGCTGATCGGCGCCGGGGTCGATCCCGACCACATCTACGAGGATACGGCCTCGGGGCGGCGCGACGATCGCCCCGGTTTAGCGGGCGCGCTCAAGGCGCTCCGCTCAGGCGATACGCTCGTCATCTGGAAACTCGACCGGCTCGGGCGCGACCTGCGCCACCTAGTCAATACGGTCGGCGATCTAACCAAGCGCGGCGTTGGCCTGAAAGTGCTGGCGGGGGAAGGCGCGTCGATCGACACCACCACCGCCAATGGTCGGCTGATCTTCGCGATCTTCGCCGGACTCGCCGAATTCGAGCGCGAACTGATCGTCGAACGCACCAAAGCGGGCCTTGCCTCGGCACGCGCCCGCGGCAGACATGGCGGGCGACCGTTCAAGATGACGCCCGCCAAATTGCGGCTCGCCCAGGCCGCGATGGGGAAACCGGAAACTAAGGTGGGTGAGCTGTGCGTCGAGCTCGGCGTCACGCGTCAGACGCTCTACCGGCATGTCACGCCCGATGGTCAGATCCGCTCCGATGGTGAGAAGCTGCTCGAGCAAAGATCGCTACGTACAACTGCCTGACGGTCATATGATCATTCTCGATCGGAGCGACTCACCAACTGGATAGTTGCGCTCGCGTGCCGGCCGAAACTGTTTCAGGCTCCGGGCAGCTTCCGCGCTTTATCGAGGTGCTTCCGGGTCACGAGCCCGCCCGCTTTAGCCTTCTCCCGCACCGCCGCGTTACTACCCTTCGTCGCGTAGGCGTTATGGACCTTCAACGCTTCCTCGTGCGCCGCGATCTGTCCCCGCTTGTACGCCGCGTCGAATTCGGCGCGGGGCGTGTTCTCTAGCGTGTCCAGCATCTGAGACAGAGGCCCGACCAGCGCGCTTCCGGAATCGGTGGCGGCGGGCATGCTCAGTACGCTGGCGTGCTCCGCCATCATACGGGTGTGATGGTCGACCATCGTTTGCGCAAACAAGCGTGAAGCTTGGGATTGGGATCTGGTCAGCACGAGCCGGCTCGCATCGACCTCGTACCTACTCAGCGCGTGCATGGCACCGAGATAATCCCTGGTTTCGACAGGAGCAGGGTTCGTGCTGATCCCGGCCTGCGCGAGGGACGCCGACAACGGCGCAGCAAGACACGCCACCGTGATCGCGGTCAGAGCCGCGCCGACTGACTTTCGCATTGGTCCACCTCCTGATTTTCGTTCTTGTTCATGCATGTGCTCAACTCGCGCCGGGCCGTGCGACGTTGGTCTTGTCCAGCGCCGCCCGGAGTCCGCGCGCAAGCTTCGCCGCGTCATCGATCGCCCAGAAGTGCATAAAGAACAGCCGCGGCTGGTCATCAAGCATGTGATTGTGGAGCGCGGTCACCTCGATCCCGTTGGTGCGCAACGCCTTGAGCACCGGGTCGACCTCGGCCGCGGTCAGCACAAAATCACCCGTGATCGCCGCCCGCCCGGAGCCGGTCGGCTGGAAGTTGATCGCGGTCGCCGTCCCCATCGAGGCGGGCGCGGGCATCCCGCCGTCGGTCAGCTTCTCGGCGCGCGGAAAGCTGAACTGATATACACCGCCGTTCGGCTTGCCCTTGATCCCCATCACCTGGTCGAGCGCCGCGGTGTCGAGCGCGATCGGTGATGACGAGCCCGCGCCGGCCGAAGGTGGCTGCGAGTCCCTGGACGGGGCCGCGAGAGGGGTTCGGCTGGCGGCGAGCGCTTCGCGAAGCGCGGTCGCGAGCTTCACCGGGTCGCCATGGCCGCCGATGTGCATATACATCGTCGCCGGCGCGGAACGGAGCAGGTGGTTGTGGAGCGCCGTGATCGTGAACCCGCTCGCCAACAGTCGGCTCATCACCGGGTTCACTTCCGCATGAGTGAGAACCAGGTCGCCCATGACCATCACCTGATCACCCATCGGCTGGAACGCCGCCCAGGAGCCCAGCGCCAAGGCGGGCTTCACGGCAACGCCGTCAAGCGTCACGTTAAGGTCCGATCGTGGAAAGCCGTAGCGACGGACGCCGCCCGCCTGTTCGGTCCCGACGCGGCCGAGCGCGCGGTCGACCGCGGCCCAGTCGGGGGCGGCCGACGCCGGCGCGGCAAAGGTCACGGCGACCGCGACCGCCAGGGGGAGCATTAGGTGGCGCAAAACTTCTCTCCTCGATCTCAACTGGTCGGCCGGCATGGAAAATGCTGGCGCAACGCTATCGTCACACCCGCAAGCCGGGGCATGTTCGCCATTTGCCGGTTGTCGGCCGCCCATGCCAGAAAGATGCGGCTCAACTCACCGGCCCTGACACCCCGCCCGCAAATGCCGGCCTCGCTGCCGCCGTTGCCGAACGCGGAAAGCGTCTCGGCCGCGCCGGCGAGGTACGCCTCGCAACGACCGTTCACCTTTTTCTTCTGCTCGTCGGCGCACATCTGGTGAAACTGCGCCACCGTCTCGTAACGTGGTTGCGCCAGAGTGGGCGAGGCGGTCGCGAGCGCGAGACCCGCCAGGATGGCAGAAGCACTTGATTGGACGGTTTGCATCAAAGTCTCCTCGCCCCAAGCTTTAACTCGCCACCCTCAAACGATACAAGTGTACGGTTGTATCCGCCTCATGATACAGGCGCTGCATGGCTGATGCTTCTCCATCTACGCCGCACGACTGGCTGCTGCTGATCCCCCAACTCCCGGCTAAGCCCGCCTACCTGCGTGTTCGGGTGTGGCGGCGCTTGCAGGCGATCGGTGCCGCCGCGCTCAAGAACGCCGTCCACGCGCTTCCTTCGCGCGACGACACGCGCGCGCTGTTTGAGGAGCTGAGAACGGAAATCATCGCAGGCGGCGGCGAGGCGCTGATCCTGGAAGCGCGGCTCGTGGATGGAATGACGGACGCAGAGCTTCGCGCCGTGTTCGATGCGGCCCGCGACGCCGACTATGACGAGCTTACGCGCGAGGCGCGCTCGCTGAGCGACGCCGGCGACGCGACCGACACTCGGCGCTTGCGCAAGCGCCTGGACGAGATTGCCGCCATCGACTTCTTCGGCGCGCATGGTCAGCAAGTAGCGTTGGCGGCCCTCGCAGATGCGGACCGCCGCGACCATGAACATCCCGACGTGAGCGGGGCGGGTGCGCCGGAGCTGATGCCCGCGGAGTTGAAAAGCCGCACCTGGGTCACGCGCCGACACGTCCATGTCGACCGCATCGCGTCTGCTTGGCTGATCCGGCGGTATATCGACGTGGATGCCAGCTTCAAATTCGTGGACGGCAAGGAATACACCCCCCAGCCGAGCGAGCTGCGATTCGACATGGCGGACGCGGAGTTTACGCATGAAGGCGACCGCTGCACCTTCGAGACGCTGGTGTCCCGCACCGGGCTCGATGGCGACCAGGCGCTCCGCGCGCTCGCCGAGATCGTCCATGATCTCGACATCGCCGATGGCAAGTTCGGTCGTCCGGAGACGGCGGGCATCGGCGCGCTCATCAACGGCATCTGCGCTGGCACGGACGACGACATTGAGCGCATCGCGCAAGGATCGGGCGCGCTCGACGGCTTCTACGCGCACTTCGCCAAGCGGCGCTGAACAGATGGGAGTTGATCATGGCGAGCATCGAACAACCCGTTCCGACAAGCGCGGTCGGCGATGACACCCGCCCGCCCGACCTGAGCTATCCCGCGCTATTTGTCCGATTCCTACGCTTCGGCATGATGGCGTTCGGCGGTCCTGTTGCGCAGATCGCGATGATCCGGCGCGAGCTGGTCGACGAGGAACGCTGGATCGGGAGCGACCGGTTCAACAAGCTCTTGGCCGTCATGCAGGTGTTGCCCGGGCCGGAGGCGCATGAATTGTGCGTGCATCTCGGCGTCCGGGCCAAGGGGCGGCTGGGCGGCTTGCTCGCCGGGCTCGGCTTCATGCTGCCGGGCTTGGTCCTCATGCTCGCGCTGGCATGGCTCTACACTCGGCTGCCGATCCAAGGAACGCTACTCGGAGCGGCGCTCCTCGGCGTCCAGGCGGCGGTGATCGCGGTAATCGTCCGCGCGGTGCATAGGATCGGCGAGCACATCCTGCTTGACCCATGGCTCTGGGCTGCGGCTATCGCCGCAGCGATCGCCTCGCTCGCCGGTGTCAGTTTCTGGATCGTGCTGCCAGCCGCAGGCGCTGCCTATGCGCTCGCATCGACCGGGCGCTACGCGCTCCCTGCGGTCGTCGTCGCGATCGCCGTTGGCTTGGCGGCCCTGACCTGGGCAGGAAGCCTCGGGAATGCCAGCGTGGCGGTCGCTCGGGAACCGGCGCCCACGGTCGCCGCGCTCTTTTGGACCGGGCTGAAAGGCGGGCTGCTGACGTTCGGCGGGGCCTATACCGCCATTCCGTTCATCCGGAACGACACGGTGGGCCGGGGCTGGATGACGGACGCGCAGTTCCTCGACGGCTTAGGGTTGGCCGGCATCCTGCCAGCCCCACTCGTAATCTTTGCGACCTTCGCCGGCTGGATCAGCGGCGGCCTCGCCGGGGCGCTCGCGATGACGGCCGGCATGTTCCTCCCCGCGTTCGCCTTCTCGCTCCTACTCTACGACCGGTTGGAAGCGGTGGTAGAGCACAAGCGGCTGCAACTCTTCTTGGCGGGCGTCGCGGCCGGGGTCGTTGGCGTTATCGTGGTGACGGTCACGGACCTCGCCCGGACCACGGCCGCACGCACCTCAAGCCCAATCGCGAGCGCGCTCATCTTCGCCATCGCGCTGGCCATCATGTACCGCTGGAAAAGCAAGCTCGCCACGCCGGTTGTCCTGGCGATTGGGGCAGTGATCGGGGCATCCGCCCTGAGCTAGAAGACCGTGCGGTCGCCGTAAGTCGAGGTCTCGATAATCGATCGATACCAATTCACTTAGCGTACGTTTTCGGGCCTTCTCTCACCGGCCCCCTCCTTGCCGGCAAGGGATTGCTGGCACCCGATCAAGCGGGCCTTGGATATAGTGTCTTCGCTATTGCGATGACCGCAGGGCGGCTCACCGGCGATCGGGTGGTGGCTCGAATTGGTGATCGTCAGACCATGTTTTGGGGCGGCTTGCTGGCGCTCATGGGCTACGGGATCATGCTGCTCGCACCGGTTGCCGTGGTCGCCATGTTGGGTCTGATGTTGATCGGACTTGGTGCATCGAACACGGTGCCGGTATTGTTTCGCCAGGCTGGCGCACAGAACGCGATGCCGCCTGAGCTTGCCGTCGCCTCGATTACGACGGTTGGCTACGCCGGCATCCTGGCAGGTCCGGCTGCGATCGGTTTCGTCGCGGGGCATACCGGCCTAACGGCCGCTTTCTGGATGCTGGCGGCTCTACTCTGCCTTGTACCACTATGCGCGAGAGCGGCAGTGGCAAAAGCTTCAGCTTGAGGATGGCGTAGTTATAGGAACACCTATCCTGGGCTGACCTTTCGTTGTCCCAAAATTAGCATCCCAATGGGAAAACCTCGACCGTATCGATAGACGTGTCTTCCAGGTAGAGAACGAGAAGGAAGAACGCGGATGAGGAGTCTGATCTGGGTCGCGCCGCTATGCGCTGGTCTCGGCGCTTGCAACGCCACCCCCGATCCGATCGGCCTTCAGCCGGGCGAGACGCTGTTGTCGGTGACGGGCACCGGCCGCACCGAGGCGACGCCTGACCAGGCGCTGTTCACCGCCGGCTTGTCGAGCATCGCCGCGGATGCCCGCGGCGCGTCCGAACGGAACGCTCGCACCATGACCGCGATCACGCAGGCACTGGCAAAGTTAGGCGTCGCCCAACGGGATATCCAAACTCGCAATCTGTCGGTGAACCGCATCACTTGGGGCGCGAACAAGGGACAGTACGAGGTCGCCAACAGCGTCACCGTTCGGATGCGCGACACCGGCAAAGTAGGCGCGGCGATCGCCGCCGTCACTGACGCCGGTGCCAACATCGTGTCCGGCCCCGACCTTTCGGTCGCCGATCCGGAAAAGGCGAACCTCACCGGCTACGGAAATGCCTACAAAACCGCACGCGCGAAAGCGGACGCATATGCCGCCGCGGCCGGGCTGCATATCGTGCGGGTGCTTTCGATCCGGGATGGCGGCACTGGCGGCGAATTACCGCAGGCCGGCGATATGACGGCGATGCCCGTAGCACCGCCGCCCGTGGTCGCGATGCAGAGCGCCGCCCCGCCCGTCATGGCCGGCACGAACAACGGCGTGGTCGCGGCGCGGGTCGATTTCGCGCTCGCGCCGAAGTGACCAACAGTCGTTCGGATATCACCAGCACCCTTAGACATAGGTTTTGAGAAGCCGACTACATTCTCTCTTCACCATCCCCAACGGGATAGCCGTAGGCGAGGCCCGTGGCTGGTTAGTCGTTGGCATAACCCCCTACCCTGCCCTGAGCATCAGGTAGTTGCGCAATAGCAGTTGTGCGATCCTGCCATTCTGCATACCATCAATTCAGCATTATTGAGGGTGTGCACACTTGCATATAATCACGCTTGCAGCGCAAAAAGGGGGTGTCGGTAAAACGACGCTAGCGGTGAATCTGGCGGTTGCCGCCGAAGCGGCCGGGATAAAGACCGCTCTTTTCGACCTCGATCCGCAGGAGAGTGCGACTGCTTGGAGCGAGCGACGGACAGCCGAATCACCCCATATCGAACCGATCAGCGCGCGCCGCCTCGATCAGGCGATCGACGCCGCAGAGGCTAACGGCTTTGGGCTTACGATCATCGACACACCGCCGGCAGCGGGTGCGGAAGCCGCCGCAGCGGCGCAGCGTGCCGATCTGGTCGTCATCCCCTGCCGTCCGTCATTGATCGACCTCGATGCGATTAAGCGTACGGCGCAGCTCATCACCAGTACCGGGCGAACGGGCGTGGTTGTGCTGAATGCCGCTCCCCCTACCGCAACCACATTGCTCGATGATGCCAGAACGCTTGCCGAGGCGACCGGCTTGCGGGTGGCGCGTGCCGTATTGCGGGAGCGTAGCGCCTACCGGGCGGCATGGCCTCACGGCTTGGGAGTTATCGAGCACGAGCCGAAGGGCAAGGCCGCCCTAGAGATTGCAACCTTGCAGAAATACATATTTGATGATGTGATGAGTTGCACACCTGCAAATGTGAAGGCTTGATTATGGCGAAACGGACTTCCCTGTTGGGGCCTGCAGTGGCGCCCCCCTCCCCTCCCGAACCCGAGCCGGATCATCAGCCTGCTCCGTCGAGTGCAGCACGATCGAGTGGCAAGCGGTCGGGGAAATATCACCTCGGGGCATATTTCGATCCGGCCGATCCCACAGCGGAGGCATTTCGTGTCCTGGCGGCGCGAACCCGGCGCAGTCACCAAGACCTCCTTGCCGAGGCGATAAGCGAGCTGGTCGCCAAGTATGACGCCGCCAAGCAATTCGGCCGTGTGTGAAAATGTGCACATCTGCAATAATGCAGAACGGCAGGATTGAAGTAGCATGACCAAGCGCCAGAATCCCAATCCCGAGTTTGATCTGTTCATCCCATTGATGGGGGACCTCCCGCTGAAGGATCAGCGGGAGACGATGGAGCGCCCGTTTTTTTCGCTTCAGAAGCGCAAGCGGGTGAAGCCTATCGAGTATAGCAGCCCAGACGGCGAGACGTGGGTGAAGATCGAGGCGATCCCTGCCTATGGCATGGCGACGATCTGGGACGCCGATATCCTGATATGGGCGGCGTCCACGCTCAACCGGATGCGGGAGCAGGGCGCTAACGACCTTCCGCGGACACTTAAAACAACGTCCTACGACCTGTTGAGGGCGATCAAGCGCGATACCAGCGGCCGGGCCTATCAAGAGCTGCAAGCCGCACTCCAGCGGCTTCAGACGACTTCCATATCGACCTCGATCCGCGCACCCAAGCGGCGCACCAAGGCCGGTTTCAACTGGCTCGACAAATGGACGCTGGAGGTGGACCCGGACACCGATCAACCGCGCGGGATGACCATCACACTGTCGGATTGGGTGTATGAAGGCATCATGGGGGAGCGGTCGCTTCTCACCATGCACCAAGATTATTTCCTGCTGACCGGCGGGCTGGAACGCGCCCTGTATCGTATCGCGCGCAAGCACGCTGGAAACCAGAAGGGCGGATGGACGTGTCGCGTTGAGGTGCTGCGCGACAAGACCGGCAGCGACAGCAAACCCAAAGAGTTCAACCGGATGCTGCGCAAAGTGGTGGAGGCCGACCAGCTCCCTGACTATGCGATGCAGATGGCGGCAACGGCCGATGGCAGTCCTGCCGTGCTGTTCCGGCTTCGGGGCGAAGCGGAGGCGCTGGCGCTGACTGCCAGGTTGGAAGCCGAGCAGGAGCGGCGGAACCGGTTCGATGCCGATCGTCGCCGCGCCTCCGAGGTGGACGACCTGATGGACAAGCTCGCCGGAGAACGCTGACTATCGTGGTATCACACACCGCAAGGCCCATCCGTATCGATGGAGGCGGTGGGCAGCGGACGTTGAGAGTGGTGTTCGACCAGTAATAGACCCGCAAAGCCACGATCAATCATCGTGGGATCACACACCCGACCGTCGTGGGATCACACACCGCACTATCGTGGGATCACACACCGAATCACGTGGGATCACACACCAGCCATCTTATTAAGGCATTGCGAAAGCGCGGTTTTTTGTCTGCTTTTCGACACTTAACCTTCTTAACGATTCCTATTTAACAGAATCACTTAACCCCACAGCACAGGTCCGATGGGCAGAAAGAATGCAGGATTGCCAAAGGCAATGCGCCTTCGTTGCGTGCCGGCTATCGCCGTCACAAGAGCGGCCTAACGGCCGCAGGCTTCCGAGAGAGGCTAAGCCGATCCGGCGGTGTGTACCTGTCAGCGTGACGCTCGTTGAAAGGGTAGGCTGGGGAGATGCCCCGAACCGATCGTCGGTTTTCGCCGGTGTGTGCGATCGCGCTGGATCGTAGAAGGCATCGAACTCGCATTCGGCATCGTAGCAGATGTTCGCGACGTTAATCGGGTGGGCGTTATCGTCGGCAGATGCGCCTAGGCACGCCTCGATGGGCGGTCCTGAGCTGTGATTACGAGCAGTTTTGAGAGAGAAGCTCGCCGAGCAAGGCTACCGGATCGACCCCGATCGCCAAGGCGACCGCGACATATTCATCCACGCTTAACTGACGCTCGCCGGTTTCGTAGCGCGATACATAGGCCTGCTGCCATCCGAGCCGCTTCGCGAGGTCAACCTGACGAAGCTTGGCGCCCCGCCGTGCCACGGTCAGCGCAGCAACGATGCGGGCGTGCAGATCAGATGGGACTGGGGAGGCGGGCACCCCAAAGCATCTAGACCGGCTTGAGAGATATACGGAAAGCGTATATCGTGCAGACTTCCGATCGGGAGTGCTGACATGAGGCTGTTCGAGCGCATCGCCACCTGGTTCGACGACTGGACGCTCCCGGGCCGCTCGGGAATTGGCAGCGACGGCACGGATATCAATCCGGCGACCGGATTGCCGACGATCGCTGGAGCGGGGAGCCCCGACGTCGCCGGCAATCCCTACGGTTCTACCCGGTCGCACGATTACGAGTCCGACTGGCAGCGCCACGATCGCTGGGACAGCGGTACTCATGACCACTTCCAGCATCACGATAGCTGGTCGGCCAGCAGCCATGATCCCTGGCGTGACTGAGCGCGTCCCGGTGGGTGACCGGCTGATCGCACGGTGGGAGGTAAGCCAGCTGAACGTCGTCCCTTATGCGATCAGCGTCATGGTCTTCCTGCCGATGCTGATCGTGACGATCGGTATCGCCAAGGCGATCGGCGCCAGACCGGTCGTCGCCGGACGGGGCATGCTCGTCCTCTGGGTGGCCCTGCTCGTTACCGAGATGGGGCGAGGGATCTGGACGCTGCGGCACCGTTACGCCTCGCCGCGCTGGCTGCGCGCGGTTCACGCCGCAATCGGAGACGACCTCGCCGTTCACACGCTTGCCGAGCTGATGCGCCAGCATCGGTACGAACCCGATTACGTCCTTCTGAGATCCGACATGACCAGCGCGGTCCAGCAGGAGCGCGCCAGGCGCAAGGACGTGGTCCGACGTGCCAAGGGAATCCGGATGATGGAGGAACCCGATCCTGCCCCCGGTTTGGAGGTGGAAGGCGGTGATCCCCGAATAGGCGAGGAGCGACGCGCCCAGGCGCGCGAGCGTCGTGCCGCTGAGAAGATTCTGGCAGCGGCAGCGCCGGTGACAGGCGATATGTCCCGCAGCTCGCGCTGAACCGCTACCGCACCGCTGAAAAGGCGAGCTGCGTAGAATGACAGTTCGCTTGCTGGCCGGCTGACACGCCGGCCCGGGTGCCCCGCCGGAAGCCGGAATGAATACCGGAGCACCACGGCATCGATACGCCAGCATCCGGATCGTGCAGGGAAGGAGCACACACCACGCTATGGATAGCGGCCATGTTCAGAGCAAAAAGCCGTGATTTACCATTGCTGTAGCAGGATATCGGCTGTGCTGCGGGTTCCGCGAAAGCTGCCTTCTGACGTGCTACAAGGATGCTACGGCGCTACGGACGCCGTGATTTACCGGGCTGCGCAGCGACATGAGGATCGCAAGCAAGCGATCCGTGCACTGCTCCCTTTGGGGCACGGGCTCATCTCTCGTCGGGCGTCATGGACAATATCGGTGCGCCAGCAGCGGCCGATGTCGAGCCCGGATGCTCGCCTCTGCTTCCGTGCGGTCAGGATGTGCCGGACGGCCGTGCGCGGAAGCGGCGCGGGTCGAAGAACCAGATCAGCATGACCGCGCCGGTAACAGCTGCGGCGATCCAGCAGACAGCCGCGAGGGCAGGGGCATAGCCCAGTAGACGGGCCGCTAGCCCTGCCAGCAGCAGTCCCGTGCACAGCGCCGCCAGTCGGCGTACGACTGGCCAGTTGCGCCGCTTGAATCCGACCCGCCGCGTCTCGACCGTCCAAGCCGCCAGCTGTTCATCTCTGGATCTGCTCATCTTCAGGCCCCCAGCGACAAGGCGAGCAGCGTACCGCGCAGCTGCTTGCGGTTGGCAGCGCCCGCGTCCGCTCCTCCGTCGTATATCACGCGCGCGAGCGCCTGACTGCGTTCGTCAGGCAGTTCCAGCCCGACGTCCCTGCAGACGGCGTCCACGTCGGCGCGCAGGCGATCGAGCCTGTCCCAGTCGACCGGGCCGTAGTAGCTTCGAGGAATGGTATCCTCGCCCAGGATCACCCATTCGGGATCGACATCGTAGTCGCGCCGGAGCTTCGCCATCAGAACCACCGGCGGCTCGGCCCCGCCCAGCTCCCAGCTGACCAGCGCGCGCTTGGAATAGCCCAGCGCCTTCGCGAACGCGTCCTGTCCCAACCCGGTCCTGAGCCGTACCGCCTTGATCCGCTCGCCGATAGTGGATGCGCCGCTCACGTCGCCATGACCTATTGCTTTATCCTGCTCATTATGGCGCAATCGTGCCACTATGCTATCATGGCACGGGAGTGGTGCCGGCGACCAGTATTACGCCGGACAGGGGCAGGGAATTCATGGGCGGTCAGGTCAATTTGCGGCTCGGGGACGATGACGATGCGGATCTCACCCGTTGCGCGGCCGAGCGCGGCGTCGAGCGCACGACACTCGCCAAATCGTTCGTTCGGGAATGTCTCGATGCGTGGCGGGAGGGGCGGGCCGTATTCGACCGGCCCGAGCAACTGGGCCCCGGTGACGTCGTCGCCTTCGGCACCAGGTTGGACAAGGCGGTCATGGAGATCGACCGCATCGCCCAAAGCTGGGCGGCGCATGAGAGCGACATGCACAGGCTCGAGCGCGAGGACCAGCTGGCGCTGACGCGGGCCCGGACCGAGTTCATCAAGGGCTTGCCGGAGCGCATCACCGCCAGCTTCAATCCGATCAGAGCGGAGATGCGGCTGCTTGCCGAACGGATCGACAGGCAACCTCGTCTGGATGCCATCGACGAACGGCAGCGCGATCACACCGAGGCGTTGCGGGAGAACACCGCCGCCATCAGGAGCCTCGAGCAGCAGCCCCGGACGAAGGTCAGCTACACCGTCTGGGACAGGGACTGGTCGGGTCGCAAGGTCGGTGCGGCGCTGTCGGTCGTCTGGTTACTCTGCGTCGGCAGCTACTTCCTTGCGGCGATGGCGCTGCCGCTATCGTGGGTCGCCGTCCGCTCGGCCAATTTCCTGCTGGGTGGCGGGGATCAGGCGGTCTGCGCGCTGGTGAACTACCGGCTGGCGACCGATAGTTGTCGGACGCAGTTCGCCGGTCGACCGGGCAAGGTTGTGGTGCGGGCGAGGCCCGGCGCCCCGCAGGGCCGACCGTGATCTCGGTTGCTGCAGTCGGTTCGGCCTCCGACGCAGCCGCCTATTACGCCCGGGACAATTACTACACCGCCGATCAGGCAGAAGGTGCCAGTGCCTGGGCAGGCGAGGGAGCGGTCGAGCTGGGCCTGTCCGGTCCGGTCGACACCGACCGGTTCGAACAGGTGCTCGCCGGCGAACTGCCTAACGGCGTTGTACTCGACGCCAAACGGGGTGAGCACCGGGCGGGATGGGACGTCACCATGTCGGTGCCCAAGTCGGTGTCGATCCTGGCGCTGGTGGGCGGTGACACGCGGTTGGTGGTCGCAGTGCACGAAGCGGCTGCGGCGACCCTCGCCTGGACGGAGCGCAACATCGCGGAAGCGCGGGTCTGGAACGGCAGGGGCCAGGTGCCCGAGGTGACCGGCCGGTTCGTCGCCGCAACTTTCCTTCACGACGTGAACCGCAGCGGTGAGCCGCAGCTCCACGTCCACAACGTCATCGCCAACGCGACCCGTACCGCCGACGGCAAGTGGCGGGCGCTGCACGCGGACCAGCTGTACGAGCGCCAGCACGTCATGGACGCGGTGTTCCTGTCTGCGCTCCGCAGCCGGGTCGAGACGCTCGGCTTCGCCACCATTCCCCGACACGACGGCCGCAACGGCGCTTTCGAGATCGCCGGCGTGTCGCGCGCGGTGGTGGAAGCATTCTCCGTCCGCTCGGCCGAGATCGATGCGTACATCAAGGCGCGCGGATTGGAGAACACCCCGCAGACGCGCGAATATGCGGCGCTGGCGACGCGCGACCCCAAGTCGCCCGAACTCGCCCCGGAGCAGCGCGCGGAAGGGTGGCGGCGTTTGGCCGCGGAGAAGGGGCTGGATCCGGCAGCGTTGGTGAAGGTCGCGCTGGTGGAGGCGGGACGGGGGCATGATGTATGGACGCGCACGGTGCGGGGCGTGCGCGGAATAGGGGAGCGCGGTCTTGCCATCGCCGGACGCATGGGACTGACCCCGCGCGATGGCGACCCACTGGTCCCTGAGCGACTGGGGCGACTGGAGCCGCGCGCCTATGCCGCGGCGCAGGCGGTCGCATCGGCGGTGCGCGACTTGGGCGAGCGGGAGGCGGCGTTCGACCGGCTTGAGCTCATCCGCGAAGGCCTGTCGCGCGGCGGACCGGTGACGGTTGCCGATATCGAGGCCCGGCTGGCGCTGCTACAGGCGAAAGGCCTGTTGCTCGGCGACGGCGATCGCATGGTGACGACGCAAGGGTCGGTGCGGCTCGAGCAGGCGTACCTTGCCGCAGTCGAGGCGGGGAAGGGGCAGTCCGCTCCGATCGTTCCGCCGGTTGATGCCGCAATCCGTGCGCAGGAGGCGGCACGCGAGCTGGGGCTGCATCGCCTCAACCCGGGTCAGGAAGCCGCGGCCGTGTTGATGCTGTCCTCGTCCGACCGCGTGGTCAACGTGCAGGGCGGGTCGGGACGCGGCAAGTCCACCGCGATGGCGCCGGTAACGGCGGTAGCGAAGGCCGAGGGCCGGGGGGTGATCGGCCTGGCCATCGCCAGCGTGAAGGCGAGCGAGTTCGGGCGCGACACCGGCGCCGACGTGAGCACGGTCGCCCGCTTCCTGGCGCGTCATGCCCGCGTGATCGACGGCACGGCCCGGCCGGAACAGGTCGCGCGCGTGAAGGCGCAGCTGTCGGGTGCGATCGTCATGGTCGAGGAGGCCGGGCAGCTCGGTACGCGCGACATGGAGCGGATCGTGCGGCTTGCCAACATCACCGGCGTCGCGCGTGTCGTGCAGACCGGCGATACCCGCCAGCTGACGGCGATCGCGGCGGGCAAGCCGTTCGAGGCGAGCCAGAAAGCCGGCGTCGCCACGGCCCATATCACCGAGAATTTGCGTTCCCGGTCCGATCAGATGAAGGCGGTCACCGCCGCGCTCGACCGCGGTGATGTGTCGGGCACGTTCGAGATACTCAGGGCTGCCACGACCGAGGTGCCGGGGAACGCGGTGGCAATGACCGCCGCGGTGCACTGGGTAGCGCTGCCGCAAGAGCAGCGTGACGCCACCCTCCTGCTGACCGCCGGCCGCGCCATGCGCAGCGAGGCCAATCAGGCGGTGCAGGCCGAACTGAAGGCGAGCGGCGAGATTGCTGCCACGGGCACGCCGTTCACCGTGCTCGACCGGGTCAACGCTACCAGGGAAGGCGCGCGGCTGATGCGCGCCTACCGGCCCGGCCATGTGGTCGAGGTCCGCACGAACCTGCCGAGCCAGAACCTGAAGCACGGTGATCGCGGTATCGTGACCGGCGTCGATGGCGATCGGGTGCGGCTCGGCATGGCCGACGGGACCGAGAAGTCGCTCCGCCCCGACCGCTTGGCGAAAAACCTCGATCGCGATGCCGTATCGATCTTCGCATTGAAGCAGGTCGAGCTGCACGTCGGCGACCGTATCCGCTGGAGCGACAACGACCGGACCCGCGGTCTCGATAACGGCGCGATGGCGCGGGTAGAAGAAGTGGGGCGGGGCAGGTTGGTCGTGTCCTCGCTCATCGACGGCACCGTGCACGAGATCGGGTCGGGTGATCGCATGGCCGAACGGCTGGACCTCGCCTACGCGATCAACGTCCATGTCGCGCAGGGGGTCACCACCGAGCACGGCATCGTGGCGATGCGGTCGTCGGAGCGAAAGCTGTTGACCGAACGGTCGTTCCTGGTTGCGCTGACCCGCGTGGCGGACAAGGTGGCGCTGGTGGTCGACGACGGGCGGAAGGTCGAACGGCACATTACCCGCAACACCGGCGACAAGACCTCGGCGCTCGACGTGGTCGAGCGTGGCCAGGCAACCGACGCCATCCGGTTGCCGGATGCGGGCTCCCCGCTCGACCGGGCGCTGGAGCGTTACGCCCAGTTGTTTCTGGCAGCCGAGCGGATGCGCGAGGACGGGCGGGGGCTGTCGTCGTCCCAGGTGCGCGAGCTGGACGCAGCCTCGGCCGCGCTCGACCGGGTCCGGTCCTCTGCGGCCGAGGATCTGCGGATCGTGCTGGACCGCAGCGCCGACCCGGTACGCGGTCTGGAGCAATCTGCTCCCGGCGAGTTGCGGCAGGTCTGGGAGGAGGAGGGGCAAGCGCGCGCCGATCCTCGCGCCTATGCCGACCGGTTCGTGGCCGACTGGCGGTCGGCGTCGGGTGACCGGGGTGCGGGCGAAACGCCGGGGATCGAAGACCGGGCCGAGCGACGCCTGGAGCGGCTCGAGGACCGTATGGCGCGGCAGCCCGCGCTGGAGAAGGCGCTCGACGCCCGCATTCCCGAGCGGCAGCTACGGCTCGATGGCCCCGGCATGGGCGGAGGTGGTCGCGAACGGGATCGGGAAATGGAGATGTGATTCGAGGTGGATAGGTATGTTTCGGGTGTGGCATGCTCACCCGGCTTCGCTCAATCTTCCGCAGCTTCCGCCCTGTCGAGTGCGACGAGGCGCTCATATTCTTCGACCGGCACGATGGCGATCATGGGCGATCCGTCGCGTTCGACCGCGATCGCGCCTTCAGCTGCCAGCGCAAGGCATTCACGGGCCTCGGCGGGTGTGCGGGGAAAGGGGACCGTGCGCATGGCCGTGTCATATCACTCGGCAGGAGCTGCATGCTAGGGCTGTGCTGCGTCAAACACCCAATCAGGCGGTGGTGATGAAGGCAGCTATCTCGAATGACATAGCAGCGGTGAGGCCGGCGAGATCACCGATTGGATCGATACGCATTGCGCGCCGCGGCTGGTCATGGTCGACGGCAGACCGCGCGACTTGAAACGTTTTTCGGAAGAACGTATTGTGAACGAATGATGCTGATAATCTTCGCCGGTGCCGTTTGAGCGATCGCGATGTATTTTTGAGAGAGTACACCTCAGCGCTTGCTGAGGATGGTGCTTCGGTTCTTGTCGGTGCCGGCACTTCCATGGCCGCCGGGTATCCCTCGTGGAAGGGGTTGCTGCAGGAAATTGCTGGTGATCTCGGCCTCGAAATCGAGGACGTCGACGATCTTACGGCAGTTGCTCAATGGGCGATCGGTGCGGATCATTCGAACCGCACGACCGTGCTAAATGCCATACGGGAGCAGATAGAGCCGGATCATGCCATCCCCTCGGCGCTGCTGTCGCTGGCAAGGCTGCCGATCCGCGAGGTGTGGACGACGAATTACGACCGGCTGATCGAGCGTGCGTTCGGCGAGCTTGGGCGGCCGATTGATGTTCGGGCCAACCAGGAGCAGTTGGCACTGCGCAAGCGCCGCGCGGGAGCGGTCCGCATTTACAAGATGCACGGGACCATCGATGCAGTTGATGATCTCGTAATTTCCACCGAGGATTACGAACTGTACCGGCAGCGGCGCGGTGCATTTTTGGGTCTGCTGCACGCTCATTTGACAGGAATGACCTTCCTGTTCGTGGGCATGAGCCTGACGGACCCGAACGTCCGCCACGTGCTTGCCTTGCTGCGTGAGCATTTTCCAACGACCCCGCCCCGACACTTCATGATCGCACGGCGGCCACAACGGGCGGATTTTGGGTCTAATGATGCCCACGCCGCCCGGTTGAAGCGGCATGACTATTGGGTGCGCGACTTGCGACGCTATGGTCTTGTCGTCGTTGAGATCGATGCGTTCGCTGAAATTGATGAATTGATGGATGAACTCGAACGGCGTGTGGCACGTCGTCGGATATGGGTGTCGGGTAGCTGGCCGCTCGATGCCGGTGATACTAGCGCGGGGTTCGTTCACGATGTAGCGCGCGCGATCGGGCGTAGGATCGGATCGACAGATCTTTTCATGCTATCCGGGGCCGGGCTGTTGGTCGGATCAGCCTCGCTGTCAGGGTTCCTCGAAACCATGCAGGGGCGCGGTGAGTGGGACTTTGATCGGCGGTTGGTTGTTCGTCCCTTTCCGCAACCGGTCGGTGACGCTGAGCCGGATCGTCAGCATTGGGCAGAGTTGCGTGGTGAGTTGGCGCGCTTGGCGGGTATCGTGGTTTTCGTGGGCGGTGCGAAGATCGAGTCCGGCGGACTGGTGTCTGCCACCGGTGTGTTCGAAGAGCGCGCCCTCGCCGATGGTAGAGGTGCATTTCTATTGCCTGTTGGAGCCACCGGAGGCGCTGCCTCGGTTATCGCCAATGAGTTGCTGACGTCAGCCCTTCCGTCGGCTGGCAGTAATGCCCGGCGCCCCACGGACGATGAGTTGCGCATATTGTCAGACGCCTCGGCAACGCCAGATCAACTCGCTGATGCGGTTTTGAAAATCATTAAGCGGATCGCACGCTGAAAATCGTTTGTGATGAACATTTTGGAGAACGGCATTGGCGAGGCGGGTATTCTTCAGCTTTCACTTCGCGCGAGATGCATGGCGCGTGTCGCAGGTCCGCAATGCCTGGATGCTCCCGGGAAGTCGTGATTCCAACACTATTGTCGACCATGCGTCGTGGGAAGAAATCATGCGCAAGGGCCCGCAGGCGATCCAGAACTGGATCGATACGCAGATGAACGGCAGTAGCGTGGTAGCGGTACTGATCGGTCGCGATACGCATACGAGGCCGTGGGTGGAGTATGAGATCCGCAAGGCCCACCGCGAGGGACGCGGCATCCTTGGTGTGCACTTAGCTGGCATGAAGGATAGTAACGGCACCGTTGATCCGGCCGGGGCCGATCCGATTGCAAAGCTTGCGCTTACCGATCGGTTCGGGACCAGAGTGACTTACCCTACCTATTCCTGGTTGCAGGGTGACGGCAGAAAGAACTTTTCGTCATGGGTTGAAGCCGCTGCCCAGCGCGCCGGTCGTTAAAGGCGAGATCGATCATGTCCTACGTTACCGAATCTGAGGTCCGGGCTGCCGCTGCTCGTGCGAAAGCAGCTACGTTCAAGTCTGCGGGCATTTTGTTGCGCGAATCGCGTGACACATACCAATCTTCCTTCGATGTATTCCTGTCGCATTCTTTCATGGATCAGGAACTTGTCCTTGGAGCCAAGCAGCTGCTCGAGGAAAAGGGGCTGTCCGTCTATGTCGACTGGATCGACGATCCGCTGCTAGACCGTACCGCCGTAACGCGGGCGACCGCCGAGAAGATCAGAGGGCGGATGCGCCAGTGCCGGACGCTGCTCTATCTGCATTCGGCGAATGCCACCAAGTCCAAGTGGTGTCCGTGGGAATTGGGCTATTTCGATGCCTTCACCCATCCGTCCCGGCGCGTTTTCATTTTCCCCGTCACCGCTGCGGATCGATCATATACGAGCCAGGAATATCTTAATCTCTATGATACGGTCGACATGGCTTCGATCGGCGTAGCTACACGCAGGCGCGATGATATCAGGGTCAAGGGCGCGGATAGTAGCTTCAGAGCGTGGAGCGTTGCCGCCTGATCGATCATCCCTTGAGCTTTTCGGCGACCGCGAACGCGGCATCAGGAGGCGGGTAGAGTCAGCTACTTTCGCCATGGCGCACACGGGTTGCCATTATCGGAGGTAGAAAGGTCTACCTTTCTGCCAAACTAGCAAGCGACCAAGAGCGTGGTACCTAACCCAGATGCTCCTGATCGGGTGGCAGGTGATCCTTGTCACCAGATGATGGTGCAGCGGCTTGCGGGGTGGCAGGCGCCACATGCCTTTCTGCGTCCCAAAGCTGATTATTAAGGAAACGGACGTTCGGCAGCGCCAAGCCGTCAAGAGCCTTTCGGAAAGTGCCTTTACCGAACCAATCACTGGATTTCGCATCAGCCCATTTGTGTTTTGCTTCGTGAGCTAGCGTAGCGAGATTAAGCGGCCCGGTTGCGGCCTTGTATCGCTGGCGAATAAAATGCCCGAAAGCTCGCTCATCCTCCGACATGCCAGTTTCGTTTGCATTCACTTTGGCTGGATCGGGTACGTCGCCACCGGTTTCGGTGAGCAGCGTCTCGAGCGTATCAAGCCCCAGTACGCGTTCCGCAACCGATGTGTAGGCCGCTGCCAGATGCCCCGGCGACAAAATGGTAGTTCGACGGTCTTCCGCCCTTAACCGGTGCAGCAGAGGAGTGAAGTCGGAGTCGCCGGAAAGGAACACGAACTCACCGAAGCGAGTGCGATGGCCCAGCAGGTCGAGCACGTCGATGACCATGCGGATATCAGCTGCGTTTTTGGCGCCCCATGTAAGCGGCGGGCAGTCGATCACCTCAAAACCTGCCCGAACGAAGTTCGTGCGGAAATTAGAGAACCAGAGACGATCGTTTCGCTCCCCAGGTGCGCTGACGTTCCCTCGTGGGTTCATGTAGCAACGCGCGACGAGCCAACGCCGGGGCTCATCGGTATCAAGCGTTCCCAAGCGTGTAAGCCAATCGGCCGGGTCGGATGCGAACCGGATCGCTAAACCTTCATCGATGCCCCACAGCGCGGTGAACACGTTATCGAAATCAACAAAAATGGTGCTTCCGATTTGCATGTGACCATCTCCGTGTATCTAGCTTGCCGATTATCCGAAAACACGATAGCTGCATAGTGCAGCACCATGCCGCATAGTGAGTCGGATATGACCTCGAAAAACAGGCTGACTGTCAACCTTTCAGATGATGAGGCCGATGCGCTGGCGCAAATCGCCGAAAAATCGAAGGTGTCCAAGGCTTGGCTTGGACGCCATGCCATCTGTGCGCTGTTGGAGCGCGCGAAGGAAGATGACGGTCAGATACCGCTGCCCTTGGCAGCAGTAGGGGGACGGTGATGATCGCCGATACCGCGAAAACGGTGATTGACCTCTTCTGTGGTGCAGGGGGGCTTTCCGAAGGGTTCCGACAGGCTGGCTTCCATGTTTTGGCCGGCCAGGATTACGACGACATGGCAGGTCGCACATTCTCGGCGACCCACCACGAGGCGCGTTTTATCGGCGGGCCGATCGAGCAGGTGACGCCGCAACAGTTGCTGGATGCGGCCGGCAAGAAGCGTGGTGAGATCGACGTAATTTGCGGAGGGCCGCCTTGCCAGGGCTATTCCGTCTACAATCACCAGCGCGGCGCGAACGATCCCCGAGCCGGGCTGTTTCGCCAGTACCTGCGCATTGTCGAGGGTATCATGCCGCGCTGGCTCGTCATGGAGAACGTGACGGGCATCACATCGATCGCCGGTGGCGCGATCGTGCGCCAGATTTACGAGGAGATGAACCGTCTCGGCTACCAGGTCGAGATGCGTGTGTTGCGCGCCGAGGATTATGGTGTGCCGCAGGAGCGCCGCCGCGTCGTGTTTATCGCAAATCGGGTCGGAGCGCCCATTCTGTTTCCCGAGCCCACCCACGGCAAGGGCTTGCAGCCGTTCGTCACAGTATGGGATGCGATCTCCGATTTGCCGAAGTTGGAGAATGGTGAGGACCGTGGCCTGCCATCCTTTGGCGGGCGACCAAAGACGGCCTATCAGGCCATGCTGCGCGGGGATTGCCGCCTCGCCTATAATCACTCGGCGACACGGCTGGCGTCCATCAATCTGGAACGGATGCGCCATATTCCCCCCGGCGGCTCGTGGCGCGACATTCCGCACGATCTGCTTCCTGCTGGTATGAAGCTCGCCAAGCGTAGCGATCATACGAAACGCTATGGTCGACCGCGCAAGACTGATCTTGCCTGCACGATCCTGACCAAGTGTGATGTGCATTGGGGCGCCTATATCCATCCGGTTCAGAATCGCTCCTTCACCGTGCGAGAGGCCGCCCGGTTGCAATCGTTCCCCGATTTCTTTGATTTCAAAGGCAGTCGGACCGAGCAGTTCGTGCAAGTTGGCAACGCCGTTCCGCCTTTGCTCGGCAAACGCATTGCAGAAGCGTTGCTCCGCGCCGATACCGTTACGCCAGGCCGTAGCCGGCGAGCGGGCCACGGCGCGGAGGACCTTGCGATTGCCGTGTAACCCTGAGCAGATTGTTGGTGAGGTATTAGGATGGCGAGCGCAGAAGGGTGTGAACCCGGCAGCGCTTGCTTTCGAGTGTCCGTTCATCAAGTCGCGATGCCCCAAACGCAGCACGCAGCTCCCTGATGAGCCCTATCCCGTTTGTAGCCTATGGAAGCGCACCGACGGCGATGCTGACCCGGTGCAGGACCTCATTTTCGTTTGCCCGAAACGGTTCTACGCAGTCGATTTTCTGACTGAGGTGATCGCGCATTGCTGGCCAGGGGCGAAGCCTGTGAACCCCCAGGTTGCACCCGAGGTGAAGATGGCGGGCTTCGGCAATGTCGATTTCGTGATCGCCGATGTCGGTGCCGACAATGAGATCGAGCAATTCCTGTCGGTTGAGTTGCAGGCGATCGACATAACAGGTTCGGTGTTCAAGGCGTATCAGGCGCTGCGCGCGGGTGAGGATCTCGACAAGCGCCCGACCTATGGGTTCAACTGGGACAACGTCTACAAGCGGTATATCACCCAGCTAATTCGTAAGGGCTATTTCCACCAT
The DNA here is from genome assembly GCF_000787715.1 of Sphingomonas parapaucimobilis NBRC 15100. Lineage (GTDB taxonomy): Bacteria > Pseudomonadota > Alphaproteobacteria > Sphingomonadales > Sphingomonadaceae > Sphingomonas > Sphingomonas parapaucimobilis. Next base: position 3,042 of record NZ_BBPI01000099.1, on the reverse strand, counting down.
CATTGGAAGACGAAGATCGTCGCGGTCATTCCCGAGCAGGTTTACCAGTACATCCTGGGTCGTGCGGCTTTTATGAAGACTGCCGATGTGAAGAACGATCCGCAGGTCAACATCATCTTCATGACCTATTGCTTGGAGAGCGATCCGACGCGACCTGGTGAGTTCCGGCCCCGTTTGGTGACGGTTGAAGGGACCAGCCATACCAACTTGCAAAATGCGATCCTTTACAAGGATGCGCCGCTCAAGGAAGCATTCACCGACCAAATTAGGAAATCTTTGGTTCGCGCTGTTAATCTAGCTGATCTGATCGACGCGGGTGACATTCCTGAGGGGTTGGAAGAGCATGAGAATGAAGGCCCTTTGAACTCGTAAACGCGAGGGGCTGGGACTGTTAGTTTTGGCGCTGTTCTGCGCTGCGTAGTTAAGGGGCAGTAAGGGTAATGAGTGACACAAGGGATATCAGCCTAGACCAGCTTTTGTTGGACGAGCAAAATCCCCGTCTGCCGACTACGATCGGTCGTCAGCAGACGACAATGATTACCTATATCGCTCGAACGACCTCAATCGCAGAGATCATGACGGCCATAGCCGAGAATGGCTTTTTTCCCGGCGAGCCGCTGATCGTTATACCGGGCGACGGCAATAAGTTCATCGTTGTCGAGGGCAACAGGCGGCTGACAGCGCTGAAATTGTTGCAGCAGCCTGAGCTGTACGCGAAGAGTCGAAAAATTCGCGAGATCGCGGATGAGGCCGAGCATCGACCGACGAGCATACCATGCGTCGTGTTTCCAGATCGGGACGACGTAATAAATTACCTTGGCTATCGACATATCACCGGCGTTAAACAGTGGGAGCCACTCGCAAAAGCACGCTACATAGCCAACTATTTCCAGCATCATACCGATGATGGTGCGAAGCCCTATCCCCGCTATGTTGAAGTGGCGCGCGGGATCGGCAGTCAAGCACCCTATATCAAGCGGCAACTTGACGGTTTGGCGATCTATGAAGCGGCAGAACGTGCAGATTTCTATGCTATTCCCGGCTTGGACGAGGAGAACATATCATTCTCGCTTGTCAGTACCGCGGTCGGCTACGACAGCGTATTGGACTTCGTTGCTTCATGCGGTGATCCATTCGTCGACACAGATTGCCTTCGCAAGAAGAACGTTGAGCATCTCATCCGGTGGATGTTCGAGCAGGACAGTGAGGGCGAAACCCGACTCGGTGACTCTCGAAACATTCAGAAGCTCGCCGTCATCCTCGCCGATCCCGAGGCGACAAAGCGGCTGATTGAGGGAGAGAGCCTCGATCGTGCTTACGGGCGCACGAAGGGCTTGTCTGACGATTTCGCTTCGGTTCTAGCGGCGGCCGAGATGCAGGTGACGAAGGCTGTCGGCATGATCGCCCTTGTCGAACTTGATAATTCGCACATCACGCGCATCGGCAACATATTCAAGCAGGCGAAATCGCTCCGCTCACTCGCGGACGATAACTGATGCCGGATTATGGCGTTATCAACGACCGCTCGCCTCATATCGTCGCTGATCTTTGTGAGATCATCGCGTTATTCGAGAACACCCCTATCTCGCGAGGCGATATCGAGTCCTTTGTCACTGCCAAGGGCGGTGAAGGCCTGTTCCGGGAACTCGATGCCGCCAATGATGCGGAAACGAACGAGCGCATCCAGGCTCTGACGGAGGACGCCTTTCAGCACCTTCGATACCGACAGATCGCGTTTGGGCGCTGGTATCCCTTTGTGGTCGAGCACGACGTAATCGAGCTGAAGGCCGAATATGATGATTATCATCGTGTCTATGCGGCACTGCTAAGTCAGTCGCGTCTCAAGATGTTTGACAGGCCCGATCGGGCTAGGGCCGCAGCGGAGTTTGAGGCGTTGTGCCGGGAGGCGCTGCCCGGACTCTACCCCGCTTGGAACGTCTATCACTTCGGTGCCGGCGGCCTGGATCGCCCTCAGTTCGGCAATAAGCTCAAAGACGCACTGAAGGCGCTGGCGGACAAGACGCGGGATAAGCTCATCCTAGATCATGTTAATGAGTTGTCTGAGCAGAATGTCGGCGACGCTGGCATCGATCTTGTGGCTCTGTACGAATGGAAGGATGCGGCGGCAGCAGTGCCTTCAGTTTTCTGCCAATGCGCGGCCCAACAGGAGGGATGGCCGGAAAAACGCTTCGAGGCGAGTCCGTGGAGCCTGGAACGCTTCTTCAACTTTTTCCATAAGCCCGCCACGGTTCTCTTTATTCCGATCTGCTATCGCGTTCCCACGGGGCGGTGGGTTGGCTCGGATGCCCACCAGAGCATCTTGATCGATCGGCTGCGGTTGACCGAGCTGCTGGATCGCCGACTGGATGGGGGCGACCGGACCATTGCTGACATAGTGGCGGTCATGGCAGCGCCGATCGAACCTGGCGCTTTCCTTGCGGATCAAGCGCAGCAGCAGGCTGCATAACTGACCTCTAGGTCAGCTCAACGCGCTCGCTGGCAGGAAACTGGCGATAGAAGGTCGAGAGGCCGACGCCGAGTACCTTCGCGACACGCGCTGGCTTCTCGCCCACGGCGAGCAGCTTGCGGGCCGTGTCGATCCTGTCGGGCGTCATCACCAGCTTGCGCCCTCCCCCCGTGCTGCCCTTCTCGCGCGCTGCCGCCAGTCCGGCGATCGTCCGCTCCTTCACCAGCTCGCGTTCCATCTCCGCGACCGACGCGAGGATGTGGAACAGTAGCCGGCCTGAGGCGGTGGACGTGTCGAACCCGTCCGTCAGCGATCGAAAGTCGATCCCCCGCTCCGACAGGTCCGCGGCCAGTGCGATCAGGCCCTGGATCGAGCGACCGAGCCGATCGAGCTTCCAGATCACCAGCGTGTCGCCGGCGCGCGCAAAGCCCAGCGCCTCGATCAGCCCCGGCCGGTTGATCTTCGCGCCGCTCGCCTTGTCGGTGAACACCTTCTCGCACCCGGCTTTTGCCAGCGCATCGAGTTGCAACGTCAAATCCTGATCGGCCGTCGAAACACGCGCATAGCCGATCAGC
>NZ_BBPI01000100.1 GCF_000787715.1 Sphingomonas parapaucimobilis NBRC 15100 | reverse complement strand
AATAGGTGCGTGGCTTCGCTTACCGCCAACGCGGTATCACCAATCCAACGATGTCAGGGAAAAGTGGCAGGAGTGCACGGACTCGAACCGTGGGCCCTCGGTTTTGGAGACCGATGCTCTACCAACTGAGCTACACTCCTGCGAGGCGGTCGCCATTAGCCCGGCTGGCGAGTCGGGACAAGACCCAATATCACGAATTTTCGAGATTGTTCGCGGGCCGCGACCTGGCGGGGCCGCGCCGTCATTGACCCCCGGCCGACTCCGGCGTATAGCCCGCCGCTGCACGAAGGGGATTTTCCGGGATTCGGGACTTATCCGTCGGGCAAGCTTGAACATTGCTGGATGCGAATGAGGGCCGGGCGAAAGCCGCGAAGGCCCCTTTTTGTATTCCGAAGTGCTGTGATGGCTCCAGCAAAGTAACCTCATGGAAAGGTGAAGGCTTCAATGCCGACGATCAACCAGCTGGTCCGCAAGGGCCGCGAACTGCAGAAGGCCAAGTCCAAGGTCCCTGCAATGGAGCAGAACCCGCAGAAGCGCGGCGTTTGCACCCGTGTCTACACGACGACCCCGAAGAAGCCGAACTCGGCACTTCGCAAGGTGGCCAAGGTCCGTCTGACCAACAGCCGCGAAGTCATCTCGTACATCCCGGGCGAAGGCCACAACCTGCAGGAGCACTCGGTGGTGCTCATCCGCGGCGGCCGTGTGCGCGACCTTCCCGGCGTGCGCTACCATGTGCTGCGCGGCGTTCTCGACACGCAGGGCGTGAAGGATCGCAAGCAGTCCCGCTCGAAGTACGGCGCGAAGCGTCCGAAGTAAGCCGGTCGGGCCTGTTTTCAGGCTCCTCGACCATCAAAGGCTGAAGTTTTGTAAGGAAATACGAGAATGGCTCGTCGTCGTCGTCCCGAAAAGCGGGAAATTCTGCCGGACCCCAAGTTCGGAGATGAGGTCCTGTCGAAGTTCATGAATTCGGTCATGCTGGACGGTAAGAAGTCCGTGGCCGAAGCCATCGTGTATGGCGCCCTGGAAACCGTCGAGACGCGCGCCAAGCGCGATCCGATCGGCGTGTTCCACGATGCGCTGAACAACATCAAGCCGGGCATCGAAGTCCGTTCGCGCCGCGTCGGCGGTGCGACCTACCAGGTTCCGGTCGAAGTCCGTCCGGAGCGTGCCCAGGCCCTGGCCATCCGTTGGCTGATCGGCGCGTCGCGTGCCCGTTCGGAGAATACGATGGCCGCCCGTCTGTCGGGTGAGCTGATGGACGCCGCGAACAACCGTGGCAACGCGGTCAAGAAGCGCGAAGATACGCACCGCATGGCGGAAGCGAATCGCGCCTTCTCGCACTACCGCTGGTAAGGGACTGCGGCGGGACCGGAATATTTTCCGTCCTGCCGCAACCTTTTCAGGGTGCGGTGCCGGCGGTCTTCCGCTGGTCACGCAAACAGCCTATATAAGGGGGAGCCGGGCCAACCGGCTCCCCCCTACGCTTGAGGAAGATCGATCATGGCCCGCAGCCATCCGCTCGAGAAGTATCGCAACATCGGCATCATGGCGCACATCGATGCCGGCAAGACGACCACGACCGAGCGCATTCTTTATTACACCGGCAAGTCCTACAAGATCGGCGAAGTGCACGAAGGCACCGCCACCATGGACTGGATGGAGCAGGAGCAGGAGCGCGGCATCACGATCACGTCGGCCGCGACGACCTGTTTCTGGAACGACAACCGCATCAACATCATCGACACCCCCGGGCACGTCGACTTCACCATCGAAGTGGAGCGTTCGCTCCGCGTGCTCGACGGCGCGGTCGCCTGCTTCGACGGCGTGGCGGGTGTTGAGCCGCAGTCGGAAACCGTGTGGCGTCAGGCCGACAAGTACGGCGTGCCGCGCATGTGCTTCGTCAACAAGCTCGACCGCACCGGCGCCGACTTCTATTTCTGCGTGAACTCGATCATCGAGCGCCTGGGCGCGCGTCCGGCGGTCCTGTATCTGCCGATCGGCATCGAGGGCGGCTTCAAGGGTCTCGTCGACCTGGTCGAGAACCGTGCGATCATCTGGCTCGAAGAGTCGCTGGGCGCCAAGTTCGAATATCAGGACATCCCCGATGACCTGAAGGAAAAGGCCGCGAAGTATCGCAGCGACCTGATCGAAATGGCCGTCGAGCAGGACGACGCCGCGATGGAGTCGTACCTGGAAGGCAACGAGCCTTCGGTCGAAGAGCTGAAGAAGCTGATCCGCAAGGGCACGCTGGAAATGGCGTTCGTCCCCGTGGTCTGCGGCTCGGCGTTCAAGAACAAGGGCGTGCAGCCCCTGCTCGACGCGGTCATCGACTATCTGCCGTCGCCGCTCGACGTTCCGGCCATCAAGGGCGTGAAGCTCGACGGCGAGACGCCGGACGAGCGTCCTTCGTCGGACACCGAGCCCTTCTCGGCGCTGGCGTTCAAGATCATGAACGATCCGTTCGTCGGCTCGCTCACCTTCGCGCGCATCTATTCGGGCAAGCTCGAGACGTCGTCGCAGGTCCTGAACTCGGTGAAGGACAAGAAGGAAAAGATCGGCCGTATGCTCCTGATGCATGCGAACAGCCGTGAGGACATCCAGGAAGCCTATGCGGGCGACATCGTCGCTCTCGCGGGCCTCAAGGACACCACCACCGGCGACACGCTCTGCGCGCAGAACGCCCCGATCATCCTCGAGCGGATGGAATTCCCCGAGCCCGTGATCGAGCTGTCGGTGGAGCCGAAGACCAAGGCCGACCAGGAGAAGATGGGCGTCGCGCTCAATCGTCTCGCCCGCGAGGACCCCTCGTTCCGCGTGACCTCGGACGCCGAGTCGGGCCAGACCATCATCAAGGGCATGGGCGAGCTCCATCTCGAGATCCTGGTCGACCGCATGAAGCGCGAGTTCAAGGTCGAGGCGAACGTCGGTGCGCCGCAGGTGGCGTATCGCGAATATCTCAAGAAGCCGGTCGACATCGACTACACGCACAAGAAGCAGTCGGGCGGCACCGGCCAGTTCGGCCGCGTCAAGGTCAAGCTGACCCCGGGCGAGCGTGGTTCGGGCTTCGTCTTCAAGGACGAGATCAAGGGCGGTAACATTCCGAAGGAATATATCCCCGCGATCGAGAAGGGCTTCCGTGAGACCGCAGAAACCGGTTCGCTGGTCGGCTTCCCGATCATCGACTTCGAGGTCCTGCTGTATGACGGCGCGTACCACGACGTCGACTCGTCGGCGCTGGCGTTCGAAATCTGTGCCCGCGGCGCCATGCGCGAAGCGGCCCAGAAGTCGGGCATCACGCTGCTCGAGCCGGTCATGAAGGTCGAGGTCGTGACCCCGGAAGACTATCTGGGCGACGTCATCGGCGACATGAACAGCCGTCGTGGCCAGATCCAGGGCACCGACACGCGCGGCAACGCGCAGACGGTCGAGGCGATGGTCCCGCTGGCGAACATGTTCGGCTATGTGAACGCGCTCCGCTCGTTCACCCAGGGCCGTGCGCAGTACTCGATGCAGTTCTCGCACTATGACGAAGTGCCGCAGAATGTTGCGGACGAGGTCAAGGCGAAGATGGCCTAAAGCGTCTATCGCGCCCCCGGGGCAACTGGGGGCGCGAAAGCGCTAGGGGCTGGCAATCGCTTCCAACACCCGCTATGGGGCCGCGTTCGCGTGGCCTCGGATGCGGCACCGAATTCGATTCAGAAGGTAGGAAAATGGCAAAGGCAAAATTCGAGCGGAACAAGCCGCACCTCAACATCGGCACCATCGGTCACGTCGACCATGGCAAGACCTCGCTGACCGCCGCGATCACCAAGGTTCTGGCCGAGACCACCGGCGGCACCGCTGTCGACTTCGCGAACATCGACAAGGCTCCGGAAGAGCGGGAGCGCGGCATCACCATCTCGACCGCGCACGTCGAGTATGAGACGACGAACCGCCACTATGCGCACGTCGACTGCCCCGGCCACGCCGACTATGTGAAGAACATGATCACCGGCGCGGCGCAGATGGACGGCGCGATCCTGGTCGTGTCGTCGACCGACGGCCCGATGCCGCAGACCCGCGAGCACATCCTGCTCGCCCGCCAGGTCGGCGTGCCCGCGATGGTCGTGTTCATGAACAAGGTCGACCTGGTCGACGACGAGGAAATCCTCGAGCTGGTCGAGCTGGAAATCCGCGAGCTGCTCAGCTCGTACGAATTCCCGGGCGACGACATCCCCGTCGTCAAGGGTTCGGCCACCTGCGCGCTGTCGGGTTCGAACGACAAGTTCGGCAAGGAAGCCGTTCTCGAGCTGATGAAGCAGGTCGACGAATACATCCCGCAGCCCGAGCGTCCGCTCGACAAGCCGTTCATGATGCCGATCGAAGACGTGTTCTCGATCTCGGGTCGCGGCACCGTCGTCACCGGCCGCGTCGAGACCGGCATCGTCAAGGTTGGTGAAGAAGTCGAGATCGTCGGCATCAACAACACCCGCAAGACGACCGTCACCGGCGTTGAAATGTTCCGCAAGCTGCTCGATTCGGGCCAGGCCGGCGACAACATCGGCGCGCTGATCCGCGGCGTGGCGCGTGACGAAGTCGAGCGTGGTCAGGTTCTGGCCAAGCCGGGTTCGATCACCCCGCACACCGACTTCAAGTCGGAAGTGTACGTCCTGTCGAAGGAAGAAGGCGGCCGTCACACCCCGTTCTTCGCGAACTATCGTCCGCAGTTCTACTTCCGCACGACCGACGTCACCGGCACCGTCGAGCTGCCTGAGGGCACCGAGATGGTCATGCCGGGCGACAACGTCGCTCTGGGCGTGAAGCTGATCGCTCCGATCGCCATGGACATCGGTCAGCGCTTCACGATCCGTGAAGGCGGCCGCACCGTCGGCGCCGGCGTCGTCAGCGCGATCGACAAGTAAGTCTCGGGCGAAAGCCTGAAACTTCTTCGGGAAGGGCCGGCCCCGGCGACGGGGTCGGCCTTTTCCATTTGTGGGGTTTTGTTCGACTGCCCTCATACTTCCGGCGCTACGCGCCTCCCTCCCTCTTCCACCGGGAGAGGGAAGGGGGGCCGCCTGCAATAGCGGGTGGGAAGGGTGAGGGTGGATCGGGCCACTCCCTTCGTTCGCACCGAGCGAAGTCGAAGTGCACGCCCCGCGGCCAGACCAAAGCGTGGCCTTCGACTTCGCTCAGGCTGAACGGAAGTGGGGGGGGGCTTGGAGCAATCGGTGGCCGGTTCCCTCCCTTCCAACAAAAACCCGCGCGCACCCCCTTGCGGCCCCCCGGGCATATGCGTATAGGCACGCGTCTTGAGGGAATCGGCTGGCACCGGAAGCACCGGAGTCGGCCTTTTGCTTTTAGTGAGGGCAGGGGCGTTTATCCGCTACTGCCGTAACCCAGAGTTTGTTTCGGCCCAGGGTTGCCTTCACGGCGAACGGTCGAGTGCCCGGTCGGAAAGCCGATCGCACTCATCGTTCTTCGTGATCGCAACCGGAAAGCCCGCTCTTTCGCATCGGTAGGGATCATGGACAGCAATATCCGCATTCGTCTGAAGGCGTTCGACCATCGCGTGCTCGATCAGGCCACTGGCGACATCGCCGACACCGCGCGCCGCACCGGCGCTCTTATCCGCGGTCCGATCCCGCTTCCGACGCGCATCGAGAAGTTCACGGTCAACCGTGGTCCGCACATCGACAAGAAGTCGCGCGAGCAGTTCGAGGTCCGCACCTACAAGCGGATGCTGGACATCGTGCAGCCGACCCCGCAGACTGTCGATGCGCTGATGAAGCTCGACCTCGCCGCAGGTGTTGATGTCGAGATCAAGCTGGCGTAAGAGGGCCAGCGTTCCCGTGGTCGACGATTCCGTCCCACGGGATTTTGGCGTTTCCCGGTTTCAAAGCTGCCGGAAAACGCGCCGAGGTCGCTCCCGCGATCCGGCACTCTTAAGGGATACCGCCCGGTGGTTTCGCGTAAAGCGAGATGGTGCCGGGGCAGCGTCCCCCGTCTGACCGGTTCGCCGGTCGCCAGCCCGGGACGGGGGCTCGTTTCGCTTTAATCGGGCTGGATATGCCCCCCTTGAATGGTTCTTGGGGGCCTCTGTCGAGGAAGGAACAGGATCATGCGTACCGGCGTGATCGCGAAGAAGCTGGGGATGACCCGCCTGTTCCAGGACGATGGTCGGCACGTGCCGGTCACCGTCCTGGCGCTTGAAGGCGTACAGGTCGTCGCTCGCCGCGAGATGGATCGTGACGGCTACACCGCCGTCCAGCTTGGTGCAGGTGTCGCCAAGACCAAGAATGTTGCCAAGCCGCAGCGTGGCCACTTCGGCAAGGCCGAAGTCGAGCCCAAGCAGGTGCTGGTCGAGTTCCGCGTGAACGAAGACGGCCTGCTGGACGTCGGCGCGGAAATCGCCGCCGACCATTTCGTCGCCGGGCAGTATGTCGATATCCAGGGTCGTACCCAGGGTAAGGGCTTTGCCGGTGCGATGAAGCGCTGGAACTTCGGTGGTCTGCGCGCGACCCACGGCGTCTCGGTCTCGCACCGTTCGCATGGTTCGACCGGTAACCGTCAGGATCCGGGCCGCGTCTTCAAGAACAAGAAGATGGCCGGTCACATGGGCGACAAGAACCGCACGCAGCAGAATCTGGAAATCGTGTCGACCGACGTCGAGCGCGGCCTGATCTTCGTCAAGGGCTCGGTGCCCGGCTCGAAGGGTGGCTGGCTGATCGTCAAGGACGCGGTCAAGGTTTCGCGCCACGCGGACGCCCCGTTCCCCGCCAGCATCAAGGCGGCCGCCAACAACAATGCTTCTGCCGAGCCTGCTCCGGAAGCCACCGAGAGCCAGGAGGGCTAAGTCGTGAAGGTCAAGGTTCAATCCTTCGCCGGCACCGACGCCGCGGACATCGAGCTCAACGACGAGGTCTTCGGCCTCGATCCGCGCGCCGACATCCTGCACCGCGTTGTGACCTGGCAGCTGGAAAAGCGTCGCGCCACCGCGCGTGGCACCCGTGAGCGCGCCGATGTCGCGCGTTCGGGCAAGAAGCTCGGTCGCCAGAAGGGCGGCGGTGTCGCTCGTCACGGCGATCGTCGTGCTCCCGTCTTCATCGGCGGTGGTAAGGCGCACGGCGCCCGCGTCCGCGACTTCAACCCGGGTCTGAACAAGAAGCTTCGCGCCCTGGGCCTGAAGATGGCGCTGTCGAGCCATGCCAAGGCGGGTTCGCTGATCGTGATGAACGATCTGGCGGTCGCCGGTAACAAGACGAAGACGCTGCAGGGCGATCTGGCCAAGCTCGGCTTCGGCAAGACCGCGCTGGTCATCGATGGCGACGCCGTCGAGACGTCGTTCGCACTGGCCGCAGGCAACCTGAAGGAAATCAACGTCCTTCCGGCCGCTGGCGCCAATGTCTACGACATTCTGAAGCATGACACCCTGGTGCTGACGCGCTCGGCTGTCGAAAAGCTGGAGGCCCGTTTCCATGGCTAAGCAGCAGAAGGCGGTCGATCCGCGTCATTACGACGTGATCGTTGCACCGCACATCACCGAGAAGGCGACGCTCCTGAGCGAGCACAACGCCGTGGTGTTCAAGGTCGCCCCCGGTGCTACCAAGCCCGAGATCAAGGCGGCGGTGGAAGCGCTGTTTGACGTGAACGTCACCGGCGTGAACACCATCGTCCAGAAGGGCAAGACCAAGAAGTGGAAGGGCGCTCCGTACCAGCGCTCGGACATGAAGAAGGCGATCGTCACCCTCAAGGACGGTCAGTCCATTGACGTGACGACGGGGATCTGAGCCGATGGCACTCAAGCATTATAACCCGACGAGCCCGGCCCGCCGCGGCCTGATCCTCGTCGACCGCTCGGCGCTCTGGAAGGGCGCGCCCGTCAAGGCGCTCACCGAAGGCAAGCGCAAGACCGGCGGCCGCAACAACAAGGGCCATGTGACCAGCCGCGGTATCGCGGGCGGCCACAAGCAGCGCTATCGTTTCATCGACTTCAAGCGTCGCCAGTGGGACGTCGAGGGCACCGTGGAGCGGATCGAATATGATCCCAACCGCACCGCCTTCATCGCGCTCATCAACTATGGCACCGACGAAGCCGGCAAGGTCGACCAGTCCTACATCATCGCGCCCCAGCGTCTGGCTGTCGGCGACAAGGTGATCGCGGGCAAGAAGACCGACGTGAAGCCTGGCAACGCCATGGAACTGGGCCAGATGCCGGTCGGCACCATCGTCCACAACGTCGAGATGAAGCCCGGCAAGGGCGGTCAGATCGCCCGTTCGGCCGGCACCTATGTGCAGGTCGTGGGCCGCGACAAGGGCATGGTCATCGTCCGTCTGAACTCGGGCGAGCAGCGCTACATCCATGCGAACTGCATGGCGACCGTCGGCGCGGTGTCGAACCCCGACAACGGCAACACCAACCTGGCGAAGGCTGGTCGCAACCGCTGGAAGGGCCATCGCCCGCTGACCCGCGGTGTTGCGAAGAACCCGGTCGACCACCCGCACGGCGGTGGTGAAGGCCGGACCTCGGGCGGCCGTCATCCGGTCACCCCGTGGGGCAAGCCGACGAAGGGTGCGCGCACTCGTCACAACAAGGCGACGGACAAGATGATCATCCGTAGCCGTCACGCCAAGAAGAAGGGCTAACACGCAATGGCTCGTTCCGTTTGGAAGGGTCCTTTCGTGGACCTCCATCTCCTGAAGAAGGCCGAAGTGGCTCAGGATGCTGGCAACCGCGCAGGTCCGATCAAGACCTGGTCGCGTCGCTCGACCATCCTGCCGTCGTTCGTCGGTCTGACCTTCAACGTCTACAATGGTCGCAAGTTCGTTCCCGTCTCGGTGAACGAGGACATGGTCGGCATGAAGCTCGGTGAATTCGCGCCCACGCGCTACTTCCCCGGCCACGCTGCCGACAAGAAGGGTAAGCGCTGATGTCGAAGCCCGCATCCCCCCGCAAGGTCGGTGACAAGGAAGCGCTGTCGGTCGGCACGCAGATCCGTGGTTCGGCGCAGAAGCTGAACCTGGTCGCGGCGCTGATCCGCGGCAAGAAGGTCGGCGACGCGATGAACATCCTCGCCTTCTCGACGAAGGCGATGGCCGTCGACGCGCGCAAGATCCTGGCCTCCGCGATCGCCAATGCCGAGAACAACCACAACCTCGACGTCGACTCGCTCGTCGTCGCCGAGGCGTCGGTCGGCAAGTCGATCACCATGAAGCGTTTCGCGACGCGCGGCCGTGGCAAGTCCACCCGCATCCTGAAGCCGTTTTCGCGGCTCCGCATCGTCGTCCGCGAGCAGGAAGAAGCATAATGGGTCAGAAGAGCAATCCGATCGGCCTGCGTCTCCAGATCAACCGTACCTGGGACAGCCGCTGGTTCGCCGAAGGCCATGACTATGGCCGCCTGTTGCTGGAAGATCTGAAGATCCGCCAGTTCATCATGAAGACGCTGCCCCAGGCCGCGATCTCGAAGGTCGTCATCGAGCGTCCGGCCAAGCTGTGCCGCATCTCGATCTTCGCGGCGCGTCCGGGTGTCATCATCGGCAAGAAGGGCGCCGACATCGAAAAGCTTCGCAAGAAGCTGGGTGCGATGACTTCGTCCGACGTGTCGCTGAACATCGTCGAGATCCGCAAGCCCGAGATCGACGCCAAGCTCGTCGCGCAGGGCGTGGCCGACCAGCTGGAGCGCCGTATCGCGTTCCGTCGCGCCATGAAGCGTGCGGTGCAGTCGGCGCTCCGTCTGGGCGCCGAAGGCATCCGCATCACCTGCGGCGGCCGTCTGGGCGGCGCGGAAATCGCGCGTACCGAATGGTATCGTGAAGGCCGCGTTCCGCTGCACACGCTGCGTGCGAACGTCGACTATGCCGAAGCGCAGGCGCACACCGCTTATGGCGTGTGCGGCGTGAAGGTGTGGATCTTCAAGGGCGAGATCCTGGGCCATGACCCCATGGCGCAGGACCGGCTGATGATGGAGGCTCAGACCTCCGGCGTGCGCCCGGCGCGCGACGATCATCGCCGCTAAGGATCAAAGAACATGCTGCAACCAAAGCGCACCAAGTTCCGCAAGGCCTTCAAGGGCCGCATCCACGGCGATGCGAAGGGCGGCACCAGCCTGAACTTCGGTTCCTATGGCCTGAAGGCCATGGAGCCGGAGCGTATCACGGCTCGCCAGATCGAGGCGGCTCGCCGCGCGATCACCCGTCACATCAAGCGCCAGGGTCGTCTCTGGATCCGCATCTTCCCGGACGTGCCCGTCTCGTCGAAGCCCGCCGAAGTCCGCATGGGCTCGGGTAAGGGTTCGCCGGAATTCTGGGCCGCCCGCGTGAAGCCGGGTCGCATCCTGTTCGAACTCGACGGCGTCGACGGCCCGCTGGCCGCCGAGGCATTCGAGCGCGCCGCGATGAAGCTGCCCATCAAGACCAAGGTCGTTGCCCGCCTGGGCGACACCTCGCACCTCGGAGGCGAGTAATGGCCAAGACTGAATATACCGGCCAGAGCGACGACCAGCTCGTCGAGGCGCTGGGCAACCTGAAGCGTGAGCAGTTCAACCTGCGCTTCCAGGCGGCCACGAGCCAGCTCGAAAAGCCCAGCCGGGTCAAGGAAGTCCGTCGCGACATCGCACGGATCAAGACCATCCAGGCGCAGCGCACCGCTGCGGCTGCCAAGTAAGGACCGAGACACATGCCGAAGCGCGTGCTGACCGGGGTGATTGTCTCGGACAAGACCGACAAGACGGTCGTCGTCAATGTGGAGCGGAAGGTTAAGCACCCCCTCTACGGCAAGATCATCCGTCGGTCGAAGAAGTATCATGCTCACGATGAGAGCAATGAGTACAAGGCCGGTGAGACGGTGCGGATCGAAGAGACCGCCCCGATCTCCAAGCTGAAGACCTGGAAGGTGATCGAGCGGGTCAACACCCACTTGACGCCCGAGCGGGCCTCGGCCGAGGGCTGAACCCTTTGACTTCGGACCCCGCTTCTCCGGCCTGGAGGAGCGGGGTTCGGATTTCGGGGTGCCCTTCGGGGCAATGAGCGGATTGGTCGAAGGGCACAGCGACTCGCTTGCCTTTCGGACCAGGAGTGGCTATGGGGCCTCTCCCCCTGGTGCGGTAGCCCGCGCCGGGGGTCGTTTTTTAAGGCGGGGTAGGGTCGGTATCCTCCCCAGAAGAGAGAAGGAAGCGGATCCATGATCCAGATGCAGTCCAATCTCGACGTCGCTGACAACAGCGGCGCGAAGCGGGTGCAGTGCATCAAGGTGCTGGGCGGCTCGAAGCGCCGTACCGCATCGGTCGGCGACATCATCGTCGTCAGCGTCAAGGAAGCGCAGCCGCGTGGCCGCGTGAAGAAGGGCGACGTTCACCGCGCGGTGATCGTGCGTACCGCCAAGGACATCCGTCGTGCCGACGGCTCGGTGATCCGTTTCGACGGTAACGCCGCCGTGCTGGTCAACAAGAACGAGGAGCCGATCGGCACCCGTATCTTTGGCCCGGTCGTGCGTGAGCTTCGCGGCAAGAAGCACATGAAGATCATCTCGCTGGCGCCGGAGGTTCTGTAATGGCCGCTGCACGCATCAAGAAGGGCGACAAGGTCATCGTCCTGTCCGGCAAGGACAAGGGTAAGACCGGCACCGTGTCGCTCGCCATGCCGAAGGACGGCAAGGTCGTCGTGGACGGCGTCAACATCGCCACCCGTCACCGCAAGCCGACCCAGGCGAACCCGCAGGGTGGCCTGGAGCGCACGGCCGCTCCGCTGCACATCTCGAAGGTTGCGCACGTGACCGCCGATGGCAAGCCGACCCGCGTCCGTTTCGAGACGCAGGATGGCAAGAAGGTCCGCGTGGCCGTCAAGACCGGGGAGAAGATCGATGGCTGATTACAAGCCCCGCATGAAGGCTATCTATGACGATAGCATCGTCAAGGCGATGACCGACAAGTTCGGTTACAAGAACGTCAACGAGATCCCCCGGATCGAGAAGATCGTGCTCAACATGGGCGTGGGCGAAGCGACGCAGGACAAGAAGCGCGTCGACCAGGCCGCCTCCGAGATGGAGCTGATCGCGGGTCAGAAGCCCGTCATCACCAAGGCGAAGAAGTCGATCGCGCAGTTCAAGCTGCGTGAAGGCATGCCGATCGGTGTGAAGGTCACGCTGCGTCGCGAGCGCATGTACGAGTTCCTGGACCGCTTCATCACGATCGCGCTGCCGCGCGTTCGCGACTTTCGCGGCCTGAACCCCAAGTCCTTCGACGGTCGGGGCAACTATGCCTGCGGCATCAAGGAACAGATCATCTTCCCCGAAATCAACTATGACCGCATCGACAAGGTGCGCGGCATGGATGTGATCGTGACCACCTCGGCGAAGACCGACGACGAAGCGCGCGAGCTGCTGCGTCTGTTCGGCTTCCCGTTCCCCAAGGAAGACGCTGCCGACGAGAAGAAGGCGGCGTAACCGGACTGCCCCCTCTCCACGCCGGGGAGGGGGTCCTTACAGAAAGAGCTTAAGTCCATGGCGAAACTGAGTTCAATCAACAAGAACGAGAAGCGTCGCGCTCTCGTCAAGAAGTATGCGGGCAAGTACGCGAAGCTGAAGGCGATCGCGAACGACCAGAGCCTCGATGAGACCGAGCGTCTGATCGCGCGCCTCAAGATGGCCGAGATCCCCCGCAACGGCAATCCGACCCGTATCCGCAACCGTTGCGAGATCACCGGTCGCCCGCGTGCGTATTACCGCAAGTTCCGTCTCGCTCGCGTCATGCTGCGTGAACTGGCCAACAAGGGCCAGATCCCCGGCGTCACCAAGTCGAGCTGGTAAGGACCATTTGAGATGGCAGTGACCGATCCCCTGGGTGACTTGCTCACCCGCATCCGCAACGGCCAGCGCGCGCGCAAGGACTCCGTCCTGACGCCTGCGTCGAAGCTGCGCGTCCGCGTGCTCGACGTGCTTCAGCGCGAGGGCTATATCCGTGGCTACAGCGAAGAGCAGATGGGCCCCGCGGCCGGCATCCGCATCGAGCTGAAGTATTTCGAGGGCCAGCCCGCGATCAAGCATGTCGCGCGCGTGTCGAAGCCCGGCCGCCGTATCTACTCGGGCGCGCAGGATCTTCCCCGCGTTCGCAACGGCCTGGGCATCACCATCGTGTCGACGCCGCGTGGCGTTCTGTCGGACGCCGAAGCGCGTGAGCAGAACGTCGGTGGCGAAGTCCTGGCGGAGGTGTTCTGATGAGCCGCATCGGTAAGAAGGCGGTCCCGGTTCCGGCCGGCGTCACCGCGACCATCGCCGACAAGGTGCTGAGCGTGAAGGGTCCCAAGGGCACCCTCTCCATGCCGCTGGCCGACGAGATCACCTATGACGTCCAGGCGGACGCCATCGCGGTGCAGCCTGCCAATGCTACCAAGCGCGCTCGCGCGTTCTGGGGCATGCAGCGCACCATGGTGCAGAACCTCGTCACCGGCGTGACCGCTGGCTTCTCGAAGAAGCTGGTCATCACCGGCGTCGGCTACCGCGCCGCCGCGCAGGGCAAGACCCTGAAGCTGCAGCTCGGCTACAGTCACGACGTCAACATCGACGTGCCGGAAGGCCTCGAGGTGAAGACGCCGGACGCCACCACCGTCGAAATCAGCGGTGCGGACAAGCAGAAGGTCGGCCAGCTGGCCGCCGAGATCCGCCGCTGGCGCAAGCCCGAGCCGTATAAGGGCAAGGGCATCAAGTACGACGGCGAGTTCATCTTCCGCAAGGAAGGGAAGAAGAAGTAATGACCAAGGGTCTCTCTCTTTTCGAGAAGCGCCGTCGGCGCAACCGTACCGCGCTGCGTGCGCGTGCGGGCACCCGTCCGCGCCTGTCGGTGCATCGCTCGGGCAAGCACATCTATGCCCAGGTGATCGACGACGAGGCAGGTCGTACCGTGGCTTCGGCCTCGACGCTGGAAAAGGACGCGCGCGGCCAGTCGGGCGCGAACGTCGCAGCGGCGAGCGAAGTCGGCAAGCGCGTGGCCGAGAAGGCCAAGGCCGCCGGCGTCACGCAGGTCGTTTTCGACCGTGGCGGCTTCCTGTTCCACGGTCGCGTCAAGGCGCTGGCCGAGGCGGCACGCGAAGCGGGATTGGAGTTCTAATATGGCTGACGAGAACAACGTGGCCGTTGCCGGTGCCGAAGGCGCCGCGCAGGACGCGACCCAGGGTCGTGGTCCCCGGGGCGGCCGTGGCCGTGGTCCGGGCGGCGGTGACCGCGGCCGTGGCGGCCGTGACGGCAACCGTGGTCGTCGCGACGATCGTCGCGGTTCGACCGAGGAGCAGGGCGAAGAGCTGATCGAAAAGCTCGTCCACATCAACCGCGTCTCGAAGACCGTGAAGGGTGGTAAGCGTTTCGGCTTCGCCGCGCTCGTCGTGGTCGGCGATGGCAAGGGACGTGCGGGCTTCGGTCATGGCAAGGCGCGCGAAGTGCCGGAAGCCATCTCGAAGGCGACGGCTGCCGCCAAGAAGGCGATGGTCCGCGTTCCGCTGAAGGACGGTCGCACGCTGCATCATGATGGCAACGGCCATTTCGGTGCGGGCCGCGTGACGGTGCGTTCGGCCCCGCAGGGGACCGGCATCATCGCCGGTGGTCCGATGCGCGCCATCTTCGAATCGCTCGGCGTCGCCGACGTGGTGACGAAGTCGGTCGGTACGTCGAACCCGTACAACATGATCCGCGCCACCTTCGAGGCCCTTGGCGAGCAGACCTCGCCGAAGGCGGTGGCGCAGCGTCGTGGCAAGAAGATCGCCGACCTTCTGGGTCGCGGTCACGGTGCCACCCAGCAGACTGCCGAGGCGGAAGCCGCGGCCGTCGTGGAGTAAGCGACCATGGCTACCATCAAGATCAAGCAGACCGGTTCGCCGATCCGCCGCACCAAGGACCAGCGCGCGACCCTCGTCGGCCTGGGCCTGAACAAGATGCACAAGGTCTCCGAGCTTCAGGACAGCCCTGAAGTCCGCGGCATGATCCGCAAGGTGCAGCACATGGTTCAGGTGGTGGACTGAGGCTTTACGGGTTTTAACCAGACTTCCGTTCGCACTGAGCGAAGTCGAAGTGCAAGGGCTTCGGCGTGGCCTTCGACTTCGCTCAGGCTGAACGGGGGTGGGGTTCAAAAGCCCAGTCTCACATCCGTCACATTGAACAGTGACAAATACGGGGAAGGGGGCTATGCGGCCCCCTTCCTTTTATCTAGTGGCCGCGATTCTCGACTATCGCGGCCATGCGCGAAACAAGCGAAAGCGAGTGCAAATCATGAAGCTGAACGAACTTTTCGACAACCAGGGTGCCCGCAAGTCCAAGATCCGCGTCGGTCGCGGTATCGGTTCGGGCAAGGGCAAGACCGGTGGTCGCGGCGTCAAGGGCCAGAAGAGCCGTGAGGGCGTTTCCATCGCGGGCTTCGAGGGCGGTCAGATGCCGCTCCACATGCGTCTGCCGAAGCGTGGCTTCAACAACATCTTCGCCAAGGACTATGCCGAGGTGAACCTGGGCGCGATCCAGAAGGCGGTCGACTCGGGCAAGCTGAAGACCGACGGCACGATCGACCACGCCGCGCTGAAGGCCGCTGGCCTGGCGCGTGGCGGCAAGGACGGTGTGCGTCTGCTCGGCAAGGGCGAACTGACCACCAAGCTGTCGTTCGTCGTGCAGGGCGTGTCGGCCTCGGCGCGTGAAGCGGTCGAGAAGGCCGGTGGTTCGGTCGACGTTCCGCACGTCGTGCCTGCCGCCGAAAAGGCCGCTGCGAAGAAGGGCCAGACCCGCGCCGCGAAGCTCGCCGCCAAGGCCTGAACCGGATAAGATCCGCCGCTGTCACAAGGCTTCGCGCCATCATGACAGCGGCGGATTTTGCATCCGGGTTAGACAAGCGCGTCTTCGCGCCTATATGAGCGGCGGGGCGGTTCAAAACGCATCCCGCCGTTTTTCGTTTCCAGGATAACGCAACAGCTATGGCATCCGCAGCCGACCAGATGGCGCAAAGCATCAGCCTGGCGAAATTCGCCAAGGCCACCGACCTCAAGAAGCGGCTGTGGTTCACCATCGGCGCGCTGATCGTCTTCCGCCTGCTCAGCTATGTCCCGCTGCCGGGTGTCGACCCGACCGCGCTGGGCCTGTTGAGCCAGAAGACCACGGGCGGCGTGCTCGACTTCTTCAACACCTTCTCGGGCGGCTCGCTCAGCCGCATGTCGCTGATCGCGCTGGGCGTGATGCCGTACATCACGGCGTCGATCGTCGTGCAGCTCGCGACCTCGCTCAGCCCGCAGCTTGCCGCCATCAAGAAGGAAGGCGAGAGCGGCCGCAAGAAGCTGAACCAGTATACCCGCTACGGCACGGTGCTGCTGACTGCGATCCAGGGCTATTTCATCGCCGTGGGTCTCGAGACGCTGGGCGCCAGCCAGGGTATCCAGGCGGTGATCGAGCCGGGCATGACCTTCCGCATCGCGGCGGTCATTTCGCTGATCGGTGGTACGATGTTCCTGATGTGGCTGGGCGAGCAGATCACCAGCCGCGGCATCGGCAACGGCGTGTCGCTGATCATCATGGCGGGCATCGTCGCCCATCTGCCGACCACGCTCGTGAACCTGCTCGAAGGCGGCCGTACCGGCAGCATCGATCCGGTACGCCTGATCGGCATCATCGTCGCGGTCGTGGTCCTCGTCCTGTTCATCTGCTTCATGGAGCGCGCCCAGCGCCGCATCCTGATCCAGTATCCCAAGCGCGCGACGCAACGGGGCATGCAGGCGGATCGCAGCCACCTGCCGCTGAAGATCAACACCGCGGGCGTGATCCCTCCAATCTTCGCCTCGTCGCTGCTGCTGATGCCGCTGACCATCTCGCAGTTCGCGGGCCAGCGCGTCGCGGGTGAAAGCCGCTGGGGCGACTTCATCATCAGCCTGAACCAGTATCTGCAGCATGGCAGCCCCGTGTACATGCTGCTCTATGGTGCGGGCATCGTCTTCTTCTCGTTCTTCTACACCGCGGTGGTCTTCAACCCGGAAGAGACGGCGGACAATCTCAAGCGCTATGGCGGGTTCATCCCCGGCATCCGTCCGGGCAAGAACACCGAGACCTATCTCGATTATGTGCTGACCCGCATAACCGTGCTCGGCGCGGCCTATCTGACGATCATCTGTCTGCTGCCGGAATATCTGGTCTCGGCGCTCCAGATCCCCTTCTATCTGGGCGGGACCAGCCTGCTGATCGTCGTCAACGTGACGATGGACACGGTGACCCAGATCCAGAGCCACTTGCTGGCGCATCAATATGGCGATCTGATCAAGAAGGCGAAGCTGAAGGGTGGTCGCCTGCGCTGAGGCGCGGGCGGATTTCAGGGTAAAGAGGGGAGATTGACGTGGGCGTGAACATCATCCTGCTGGGACCGCCGGGGGCGGGCAAGGGAACCCAGGCGCAGCGGCTGGTGGCCAATCGCGGCATGGTGCAGCTGTCGACCGGCGACATGCTGCGCGCGGCGGTCAAGGCGGGCACCCCCGTCGGCCTCCAGGCCAAGGCGGTGATGGACGCGGGCGAGCTGGTGTCGGACGCGATCGTCTCGGCGCTGATCGGCGAGCGGCTGGACGCGGCCGAGGCGGAAGGCGGCGCGATCTTCGACGGCTATCCCCGGACCGAGGCGCAGGCCGAGGCGTTGGACGTGCTTCTTGCGGAGCGTGGCAAGACCCTGGACCATGTCATCGAACTGGCGGTGGACGAGGATGCGCTGGTCGAGCGGATCACCGGCCGCTTCACCTGTGCCTCGTGCGGGGCGGGCTATCATGACAGCTTCAAGCCGACCCAGGTAGAGGGCGTGTGCGACGTCTGCGGCTCGACCGAGTTCAAGCGTCGCCCCGACGACAATGCCGAGACGGTGCGCACGCGTATGGCCGAATATCGCGCCAAGACCGCGCCGATCCTGCCCATCTATGAAGCGCGCGGCATCGTGACGCGGGTCGACGGCATGGCGGCGATGGATGCCGTTGGTGCAGAGATCGACGCGATCCTCGATCGCTGATTCGGTTTTGATGGAATGGAGAGGGGGCGTTTCCGAGAGGAAGCGGCCCCTTTTTCGTTGGGCGTTGCCGGTTCCTCGGGCAGCTGACGCCTGAGCAGCCACTGAAAGCCCCTCTCCCGGGAGGGGTTGGGGGAGGGGCACGGGTGATAGTTTCGGTGAGACTCCAGTCCCTCCCCCATCCCTTCCCGCCTGCGGGAGGGGAGTGGCCAGAGGCGAGCGATTGCCA
>NZ_BBPI01000101.1 GCF_000787715.1 Sphingomonas parapaucimobilis NBRC 15100 | reverse complement strand
TCGCCGCCCCCGCCGCCTCGGCCGCGTCGCGCCAGCGGGCGAAGATCATCCGCGCCTCGGCCACCCGAATCTGGTCGGAGAGCAGGCGATAGCGCTCCGCCGCCCGCGCCTGTCGTCGCAGCGTCGCGATGCGCGCGTCCTGGTCGGCGATGGCTTCGTCCAGCCGGGTCAGGTTGGTCTCGGTCGCGCGCAGCCTGGTTTCGGCATCGCGACGGCGGACATGCAGACCAGCGATCCCGGCCGCTTCCTCCAGCATCGCGCGGCGCTCGGCGGGCTTGGCGGCGATGACCGCGCCGATCCGGTTCTGGCTGACCAGCGCGGGCGAGTGCGCCCCGGTCGCAGCGTCGGCGAACAGCAGCGCCACGTCCTTGGCGCGTACGTCGCGCCCGTCGATCCGATAGGCCGAGCCCGCGCCGCGCTCGATCCGGCGGACGATCTCGGTCTCCTCGCCCTCGCGCTCGGCCAGGATCGTGACCTCGGCAAAGTCGCGCGGGGGACGGGTGGCGGTCCCGGCGAAGATCACGTCTTCCATGCCAGCACCACGCATCGACCGCGCGCTGTTCTCACCCATCGTCCAGCGCAGCGCTTCGAGCAGGTTCGACTTGCCACAGCCATTCGGCCCGACAACGCCGGTCAGCCCCGGCTCGATGACCAGATCGGCCGGATCGACGAAGCTCTTGAATCCCGAAATGCGAAGCCGCTTGATCTGCACGGACCCGGTCGCCGCTCCCCCGATGCGAAGTGGTTAACCGATAGCGGATGGGGGCGGGATGTCGAGCGAAGGATTGTGATAACGCCGACGTGAATATGACCTCGATCGCGTGGTGTTGCGGGTCGCCCATGAGGGGGGGGCATTCGCTGGAGCGATCGACAAGCGCCATATTCGGCCACTTTCATTACGTGGCAAACAACGTCATGATGCTGACCGCCGTTCGTCAGGTGGAGTGCTTATGCAATTGATCCATAATCTACGGCGGATTGATTCCCGGGTATTGCGGAATTTCGTCTGGGCGCTGCTGACGTGCGTACTTCTCGTGCCAGCGCTGGCGATGCCATTTACCAGTGAGGTCGATTGGAACCTGGTCGACTTCGTGTTTGCCGCCATATTGCTCGGGACGATTGGCGTTGCCTGCGAATATGCCCCGCGCCTGTCGGCTCCCCCGGCGGTCCGTGGCCTGATCGTCATCGGAATAGTGGCAGTGGTGTGCGCGATATGGGCTGATGCGGCGGTTGGCATCTTCGACTAGCCTTTGCCCAATATTCAGCAAACCCGTCGTTCGACTGCGAGTTTTCCCGGATTACCTGAATCGCTGCAATTCGAATGGCGACGTGGGAAAGGGGGGTGACTTCCCGGCCAGCATCGCCGCCACCAACTCCCCCGTGATCGGCGCGAGCGTCAGGCCCAGATGATTGTGCCCGAAAGCATAGGACACACCCTTGGCCCCCGGCACCCGCCCGATCGCGGGCAGGTAATCCGGCAGGGTCGGCCGTGCGCCCATCCAGGGTTTGGCGTCCTCGCCGATCGGCAGGCCCAGCGCCGCGATATGCTGGCGCAGGCGGTTCCACTTGGCGGGGTCGGGATTGGCCTGGGCGCGGGCGAATTCGACGATGCTGGCGGCGCGCAGGCCCCCGGCGAAGCGGGTGACGATCATCGAGCGGTCCTCGAACACCACCGGGGGCAGGTCGGCGGGCCAGTCGACGTCCGGGCCGGTCTGGAGGTGATAGCCACGCTCGGCGATGATCGGGGCTTTCAAGCCGAAGGGGCGGAGCAGCGCGGCGCTCGCCACGCCCGCCGTCACGACGATCTGGTCGGCGGTCAGGCGGCGGTTGTCGGTCAGCCGGGCCTCGCCGTCGCCGACGCTCGCGACCCGCGCGACGATGCGGGTGCCGCCGTCGTCCACGAAGCGCGCGGAGGTCGTCTCGGCGAGCCGGGTCGGGTCGGCGATCTGGCCGCTGCCCTCGAACCTTATCCCGCCCGCGATCGGCGCGCAAATCCGGGCGCGCCAGTCCTGAAGCTCCGCCTCCGTCAGCGAGCGGAAGTGCGCGGTGCCGGTGTCCGCCGCCTGCCAGTTCGCCAGCCCGCGCGCGGCGCTCTCCGGCGTTTCCCACAGAACGACATGGCCGTGCGCGCGGAGCAGATCGGGCGCACCGAGCGCGGCGACGTGCCGCTGCCACGCGGGCATGGCCTGGGCGAGCAATGCCGCCAGCGCTTCATGCGCGCGCTCGTACCGCGCCGGGCGGGCAGCCTTTAGCAGGCGGAGTGAAAAGGGCAGCCAGGTCGCGATCTCGCGCGGCGGCAGGGCCAGCGCGCCGCCGCGAAAGAACAGCCGCTTGGCGAAACCACGCACCATTGCTGGCGAGGCGATCGGCTCGGCCTGTTCGGTCGCGATATGGCCCGCATTGCCCCAGGACGCGGCGCGTGGGGTGTCCTCTGCTTCGATCAGGGTCACCGCCCAACCGGCGCGTTGCAACGCCAGCGCCGTGGTCGTGCCGATGACGCCGCCGCCGACGACGATGGCGCTGCGATGATCTGACGCTGGGACGTGATTTTCCGGCTTGGGCATGGGCCTGGTCATATCGTATACGGATTTTACAGCAAGGGAATCCCGATGACGTCACCCACGATCCGCCACACCTTTTTCTGTATCGACGGCCATACGGCGGGCAATCCCGTCCGGCTGGTGGCGGGCGGTACGCCGCTGCTGCGCGGGTCCAGCATGGCCGAGCGGCGACTGGATTTCCTGGAGCGGTTCGACTGGATCCGCACCGGCCTGTGCTTCGAGCCGCGCGGGCATGACATGATGTCGGGCGGCTTCCTCTACCCGCCCTGCGAGCCCGACAGCGACGCGGCGATCCTGTTCATCGAAACGAGCGGCTGCCTGCCCATGTGCGGGCATGGCACGATCGGGATGATCACCTTCGGCCTGGAAAACGGCCTGATCACCCCGCGAGAATCGGGCAAGCTGAAGGTCGAGGTGCCTGCGGGCACCATCCACATCGAATATGAGAAGGAAGGCGCGAAGGTCACCGCCGTCCGCATCCGCAATGTGCCCGCCTATCTGGCGGCCGAGGACATACAGATCGACGTGCCGGGCTTCGGTCCGCTGACGCTGGATGTCGCCTATGGCGGCAATTACTACGCCATCATCGAGCCGCAGGGGGCCTATACGGGCCTCGACGATCTGGGCGCGTCGAGGCTGGTCGAACTCAGCCGCACCATCCGCGAACTGGTGCGCGAACAGTTCGAGCCGGTTCATCCGCTCGAACCCTCGATCCGGGGGGTCAGCCACGTGCTCTGGGCCGACAAGCCCTCGGCGGAGGACGCCGATGGCCGCAACGCGGTCTTCTATGGCGAGCGCGCGATCGACCGCAGCCCGTGCGGCACCGGCACCTCGGCACGGCTGGCGCATCTGGCAGCCAAGGGGCGGCTGAAGGTCGGCGATCGCTTCGTCCATGAAAGTTATATCCGCAGCCGCTTCATCGGCCGGGTCGAGGAAGCGACCGAACTGGGCGGGCAGGCGGCGATCGTGCCGTCGATCCAGGGCTCCGCGGTGTCAACCGGCTACAACACGATCTGGATCGACCGCGAGGACCCGTTCTGGGCCGGGTTCACGGTGGTGTAAGGCCGTCGTTCACGCGAAGCCGCGAAGTCGCGAAGAATTAAGAGGTTCGCGCGGAGGCGCGGAGACGCGGAGGGTCTGGGCTCGCCGCGCCAGCGGCCCTGTCATCTCAACCTGTCGATGATGTCCAAGCGCTGCCGCGCAGGCAATCATCTCCGCGTCTCCGCGCCTCCGCGCGAATAAAATCCTTCGCGGCATCGCGTCTTCGCGTGAACCTGTCGCCCCGGCCCTTGCCGAGGCGATCCTTCAGCCCAGATCGTCGATCGCAGGCTGCGGCTCGGTGAACCACGCCGCACCCGTCTCGGTGACGTGGAAATGATCCTCCAGCCGCACGCCGAAGCGGTCGGGCACGACGATCATCGGCTCGTTGGAGAAGCACATGCCGGGTGTCAGTGGCGTCTTGTCGCCGCGCACCAGATAGGCAGGCTCGTGGATCGACAGGCCGATGCCGTGCCCGGTGCGGTGCGGAAGGCCGGGCAGGCGATAGTCAGGCCCGAGCCCGGCCCGCTCCAGCACCGCGCGCGCGGCATAGTCCACTGCCTCACAGGGTTCGCCGGGCCGGATGGCGGCGAAGGCGGCGGCTTGCGCGTCCTTTTCGATATCCCAGATGCGGCGCACCTCGTCGCCGACATCGCCGAACGCATAGGTGCGGGTGATGTCACTGTGATAGCCGTCGATCAGCGTGCCGGTATCGACCAGCACCAGATCACCCTCGCGCAGCACATCGTCCTGCGGCAGGCCATGCGGGAAGGCGGTCGAGCGGCCGAACTGCACCGCGCAGAAATAGTTGCCGGTCGGTGCGCCCAGCGCCCGGTGGGCCTGATCGATGAAGCGGATCACTTCGGACGCCCGAATGCCCTCGTGCAGGATACGCGCGGCGCGGCGATGGACCTCCAGCGTGATGTCCATCGCCTGCTGCATCAACGCGATCTCGGCGGGCGACTTGATCATGCGGCAGCCATCGACGACCGGCCCGCCATCGACCAGCGCGACGCCCGGCGCGGCGGCGCGGATACGCTCGACGAACAGGAAGGCCATGGCCGGGTCGATCGCCAGCGTGCCCGCCCCCGCCGCCTTCAGCGCGCCGGCGACCAGCGCGGAGGGGCTTTCATCCTCCTCCCATAGCCGGATGTCGATGGCGGGGATGGACAGGCTCGCCTCGAACGAGCCGAGTTCGAAGCCGGGGCAGATGAAGATCGGCTCGCCCGCGATCGGCAGCAGCATCGCCACCAACCGCTCGGTCGCGCCCCAGGCGACGCCGGTGAAATAGCGCAACGACGCGCCCGCCCCGACCAGCAGCGCGTCGGCACCCATCTGCGCCATCAGTTCGCGGGCGCGGGTCAGTCGCTGCGCGCGTTCCTGCGCGGTGATGACCGGGGCCGGGTTGGCCCAGGGCGACAGGCTCGCCAGTTCGCGCTCCGCCGTCGATCCGCCGATCATAACTGCCATGTCACTCGCTCCGTTTCGTATACGGTTGAGTCTGTAGCGTGGGTTGGAGCGGGGAGCCAGCCGGGTTGTCGGGAAGCAGTGTGGCGTGGGCTTCGACTTCGCTCAGCCTGAACGGAGCGGGGGAAGCTGCCCAATCCCAAATCTCCGTTCAGCCTGAGCGAAGTCGAAGGCCAAGGGAATCCCTCGAAACTTGCTCAGTCCGAACGGAGATCAGCCAGCTCCATCACCCCCCGTACATCGCCATCGCATCCCGCCGGAACGCCGCGCCGCTGTCGGTGCGGCTGTAGAACATGTGCCCGCCCGGATAGACGTTCAGCTTCACCCGCTGCGCCACGCCGTAGCTCGGCATCTGGTCGACGATCAGGCGCGAGGCGAAATAGGGGCAGGACAAATCGTCCCAGCCATGCACGATCATCACCTTCATCTTTGGATCGTTGGCGATCGCCTTGCGCAGGTCGGTGACGGGGGTGTCGTCGGGCTTGCCGCGATCCCAGGCGCTGTTCACCTCATAGGACAACGCATGATAGCGTGCGTCGGTCTTCCACCCGACTTCGCGCGTCACGAAATCGACCATCGCGCTGGTCGTCGGCGCGATCAGCGAGTCGAGCAACGGGTCGTTGGACCGCTGCTGCGAAGACCAGGGGAAGGGGTCGAAGGCGGTGACGTTCGAGTCGTAGATGCTGCCGATCGTCGAGTCGTTGCGATGGATTTCGCGCAGATATGTCCGCGTATCGATCCGCCCGCCCAGCCTGCGGACCAAGGCCGGGTCCAACCCGGTCAGCTCGGTCACGCGAGTCACCATCCGGTCGACCGCCTGAGTGTCCGACCGCCCGCGCATCAGGTCGCGCAGGTAATCGCCGCGCGCATAGGCTTCGACCCCCGCCATCGCTTCCGGGGTCAGCTTGCCCTGCCGCTCCAGTTGCGCGGCGGCCATCGAGGGCAGGTCGATCATCCACGGCAAGGGCGACAGCGCGGTGGCGTCGTCGCCCGAGGCCGGGTCGAGATAGGGCGACACCATCACCAGCCCGTTCACCCCGACGCCGATCTGCGACTGAAGCTCATAGGCGATGCGCGGCGCGCGGTAGCCGCCATAGCTTTCGCCCATGATATATTTGGGCGAGCGCAACCGCCCTTCCTTGACCAGCCAGTCATAGACGACCTTGGACAGATATTTGATGTCCGGGTCGTTGGCGTAGAAGGCCTTCTTGGTCTCCGCCTCGTCGACCAGGCTGCGGCTGAAGCCGGTGCCGATCGGATCGATGAAGACCAGGTCGGTGAAGTCCAGCCAGCTATTGGGATTGTCGGTCGTCACCGGCGCGTCGGAGGGCGCATCGCCCTGCGCGCCGAACGGCACGCGCTTCGGGCCGACCGCGCCCAGGTTCAGATAGACCGAGGCCGCGCCCGGCCCGCCGTTGAAGGCGAAGGTGACCGGCCGCCGCACATCGCCGCCGGGCACGGTATAGGCGGTATAGACGACCTGCCCGATCTCCTTGCCCTTGTCGTCGCGCACTGCGATCTTGCCGATGGTCGCCTTGTAGTTGATGACCCGGCCGCCGATCCGCGCGCTCTGGCTGATCGTCTTGTCGGCGGGCAGGGGCGGGCGCTTGCTGTCGTCGTCCTTGGTCTCTGTGGTCGTCTTGGTCTCGGTCTTCTCGGCCTTTTGCGCGAAGGCGGGGGTGGCGGTGCTGGAGGCCAGCAGCAACAGGGCGGTCAGGTGCAAGGTCTTTGACACGTTGGTAACTACTCCCCCTTGAACGGCGATCGGCGGGGATCATGGGCGAAGGTCGCACGTTACCGCAAGCCTGTCCCCCCTCGAAACCACCGCCTTGGCTTCCTATCTCGCCTCTGGCCTTCCTCCCGGAACAGAAGTAGAACCTGCCTCATGCTGACCAAGATTTCCGTCCGCGGCGCGCGCGAGCATAATCTCAAGGATGTCGATATCGACATTCCCCGTGACACGCTGACGGTGATCACCGGCCTGTCGGGGTCGGGCAAGTCCAGCCTCGCCTTCGACACCATCTATGCCGAGGGACAGCGGCGTTACGTCGAGTCGCTGTCGGCCTATGCGCGCCAGTTCCTGGAGATGATGCAGAAGCCGGACGTCGACCATATCGAGGGGCTGTCGCCCGCCATCTCGATCGAGCAGAAGACGACCAGTCGCAATCCGCGCTCGACCGTGGCGACGGTCACCGAAATCTACGACTATATGCGGCTGCTCTGGGCGCGTGTCGGCATTCCCTATTCGCCCGCCACCGGAGAGCCGATCGCGGCGCAGACGGTCAGCCAGATGGTCGACCGGGTGATGACGCTCCCCGAAGGTACGCGCCTGTACCTGCTCGCCCCCGTCGTGCGCGGCCGCAAGGGCGAGTATCGCAAGGAAATGGCCGAGTGGCAGAAGGCGGGCTTCACCCGCGTGCGCATCGACGGCCAGTTGTACGAGATCGACGAGGCCCCGGCACTCGACAAGAAGTTCAAACACGACATCGAGGTGGTCGTCGACCGCCTGGTCGTACGTGAGGATATCGCCACGCGCCTGGCCGACAGTTTCGAGACCGCGCTGAAGCTGGCGGATGGTCTGGCCTATGTCGACCCCGCCGATCCGGTCGAGCCCGCGACGCCCAAGTCCGCCGTGCTAGGCAACAACGCGCCCGATGGCCGGATCGTGTTTTCGGAGAAGTTCGCCTGCCCGATCAGCGGCTTCACCATTTCCGAGATCGAGCCGCGCCTGTTCTCGTTCAACGCGCCGCAGGGGGCGTGCCCGGCTTGTGACGGTCTGGGCGAGAAGCTGATCTTCGACGAAGACCTGGTCGTCCCCAATCACGAGCTGTCGATCAAGAAGGGCGCGGTCGTGCCCTGGGCCAAGTCCAACCCGCCCAGCCCCTATTATATGCAGGTGCTGGGGAGTCTCGCGCGCGAGTTCGGCTTCTCGTTGGAGACGCCGTGGAAGGATCTGGACCCGTCGGTGCATCAGGCGATCCTGCACGGCACCAAGGGCAAGGCGGTCACGCTGACCTTCGTCGACGGCAAGAAGTCGTACGACGTGAAGAAGCCGTTCGAGGGCGTGATCGGCAATCTCAACCGCCGGATGCTCCAGACCGAGAGCGCTTGGATGCGCGAGGAACTGGCCAACTACCAGTCGTCGCAGCCTTGCGAAGTCTGCCACGGCGCGCGGTTGAAGCCCGAGGCGCTGGCGGTGAAGATCGCCATGCAGGACATTTCCTACGCCACGCATCTGTCTGTAGTCGATGCGCTGGCCTTCTTTACCGGCCTGCCCGACCATCTGACCGATCAGCAGCGCGCCATCGCGCAGCCGATCCTCAAGGAGATCGTCGAGCGGCTGGGTTTCCTCAACAATGTGGGCCTCGATTACCTGAATCTCGACCGGACCAGCGGCACCTTGTCGGGCGGCGAGAGCCAGCGAATTCGCTTGGCGTCGCAGATCGGCTCCGGCCTGTCGGGCGTGCTCTACGTGCTCGACGAGCCTTCCATCGGCCTGCACCAGCGCGACAACGACATGCTGCTCGCGACGCTGCGGCGGTTGCGCGACCTGGGCAATACGGTGCTGGTCGTGGAGCATGACGAGGACGCGATCCGCACCGCCGACTATGTCATCGACATGGGGCCGGGCGCGGGCGTGCATGGCGGCCAGATCGTCGCGCACGGTACGCTCAAGCAGTTGCTCAAGTCCAAGACCAGCGTCACCGCCGATTATCTCAACGGCACGCGCGAGGTCGCGGTCCCGGCCAAGCGGCGCAAGGGTTCGGGCAAGAAGCTCACCGTCCACAAGGCGACCGCGAACAATCTTCAGGGCGTGACCGCGAGCATCCCGCTTGGCACCTTCACCTGCATCACCGGCGTGTCGGGATCGGGCAAGTCGAGCTTCACCATCGACACCCTCTATGCCGCCGCCGCGCGCACGCTGAACGGCGCGCGTATCCTGGCGGGCAAGCATGAGAAGATCACCGGGCTGGAGCATCTCGACAAGGTGATCGACATCGACCAGTCGCCGATCGGCCGCACCCCGCGATCGAACCCGGCGACCTATACCGGCGCCTTCACGCAGATTCGGGACTGGTTCGCCGGGCTGCCCGAGGCGCAGGCGCGCGGCTACAAGCCCGGTCGCTTCTCGTTCAACGTGAAGGGCGGCCGGTGCGAGGCGTGCCAGGGCGATGGCGTGCTCAAGATTGAGATGCACTTCCTGCCCGACGTCTACGTCACCTGCGACGTGTGCCACGGCGCGCGCTATAATCGCGAGACGCTGGAGGTGAAGTTCAAGGGACATTCGATCGCCGATGTGCTCGACATGACCGTCGAGGATGCCGCCGAATTCTTCCAGGCGGTGCCGCCGATCCGCGACAAGATGGCGATGCTGGTCGAAGTGGGCCTCGGCTATGTCAAGGTCGGCCAGCAGGCGACGACCCTGTCGGGCGGCGAGGCGCAGCGGGTGAAGCTGGCCAAGGAATTGTCGCGCCGCGCGACGGGCAACACGCTCTACATCCTCGACGAACCGACGACCGGGCTTCACTTCGAGGATGTGCGCAAGCTGCTCGAAGTGCTCCATGCGCTGGTCGAGCAGGGTAATACGGTGGTGGTGATCGAGCATAATCTCGACGTCATCAAGACCGCCGACTGGATCGTCGATCTTGGCCCCGAAGGCGGCGTGAAGGGCGGCGAGATCGTTGCGGTGGGCACGCCGGAGGTGGTCGCCGCCGAACCGCGCAGCTTTACCGGCAAATATCTGAAGCCGCTGCTCGACAAGGGACAGGCGCAGGCGGCGGAATAACGATCCTCCCCGGCACGGGGAGGGGGACCATGCGCGGCATGGTGGAGGGGGCCGGCCGCATGAAGGACGTGCGTGGCGGCCCCCCTCTCGCTCTGCCACCTCCCTTATGCGGGAACTATGGTGATTCCCGTGGCCTTCGACTTCGCTCAGGCTGAACGGGGGGCTGGAGGCCAAGCCCAGATCGGATCGACATTCACCTTTTCCTCCCCTTGCAGGGGAGGTGGCAGGCCGAAGGCCTGACGGAGGGGGGTCCCCGCCCGAGAGGTTGTTCGAACTTTGCAAGCGGTGACACCCCTCCACCACCGCTTCGCTTTGGTCCCCCTCCCCTTGCAGGGGAGGAATGAAAGGGGCGGCTGAATGGCGATCCGCCCTGAGAGGATCCCGGCCATTCACCTCGTTCGCACTGAGCGAAGTCGAAGGGCATGCCTGACCCGTGCCATATGACCTACCTCTTAAACCGCCTTAACCTGTCGCAACCTTTTCCCGAATCACGCGCTTCCCCCGCATCACCCATGAGGGAGGATCTAATGCGTGCTCTGACTCTCGGCCTAGTGGCCGCAGCGACGCTGGTTTCGGGTTGCTCGACCTATGGCGGCGGCCTGGGCGGCGGCTATGGCGGCCCGCGCTATGCCTATGACTATAACCGGCCCGACCCCGCTTATGGCGGCTATTACGCCGATCGTTATTATGTCGACAATGCGCGCTATCGCGAACGTCGCCTCGGTCGCAACGACCGGGTCTATGTCGGGCAGGACGGCCGCTATTATTGCCGTCGCAACGACGGCACGACCGGCTTGATCGTCGGCGGCATCGCGGGCGGTGCGCTGGGTGCCGCGATCACCTCGGGCGGATCGCAGACGCTGGGCACGCTGCTGGGTGCGGCGGGCGGTGCGCTGGCCGGACGCGCGATCGAGCGGAACAATGTCCGCTGCCGCTGATACCGGCTGCTGATATGCGACAATGGATTGGGCCGGTTCTCTTCCCGTTGCAAGGAGAGAGCCGGCCTTGTCATGTCCGGATCCAATAAACCTCAGATGAACGCCATGTCACTTTCTGCGACAATTGGCGACACAATAGCCAAGTCCTTGGTATGGCTTTGCGATTGTCACGACCCATATTGTGGATCGGGCCAGTAATCGCCCGCTTTATTAAGGGAGTGTCATCATGAAGGCCATGATCCTTGCAGGTCTGGGTTTCGCCACCATCGCCGTTCCGACGGTCGCCGAGGCGCAGCGCTGGACCCCGATCGCGCAGCGCCAGGGCCAGTTGCAGCAGCGGATCGACCAGGGCATCCGCTCAGGCGCGCTGAACCGGCGCGAGGCCAACCGCCTCCAGTCCGACCTGCGTGGTCTCAACCAGCTCGAATATCGCTATCGCCGGTCGGGCGGTGGCCTCAGCGTCTCGGAGCGCAATGATCTGGACCGCCGCTACGCGATGCTGAGCCGCCAGGTCCGCTTCGAGAAGCACGACCGCAATCATCGCCGCTGATTGGTGACGGCCGCCGCGTCCGGAATGTTCGGGCGCGGTGCGTCGGGCCGCTCGATCAGGCGGCCGCTGTCCTTCCATTTGTCCAGTATCCGGCCCGATGTGGCCAGCCGGTCGCTGATCCCCGTCTCGCGTGGCGGAGTGGGGGTCGGCGTTTCGCGTGTCGGGGCCGGGCGGGCCGCAGCGGGCGTCGCACCGGGAGTAGCACCGGGAGTCGCACCGGGTAGGGGCGGCGCGGGCAGGGTTGCCGGAGCGGGCGGCAGCACGTCGCTGCTCGCCGTTTCCGGTGCCGGAGCGAGCATGGGAAGCACCTCTCCCCCCGCATAGGCGCGGTTCATCGCGGCGGCGGTGCCCCAATAGCCCTTCCAGCGGTGGAACAGATGCGCGCCGACCATGTCGGTCATCACCATGGCGCGGTTCCAGGCAGGCGCGACGGCGAAGCTATGGTAATGCGTTGCCAGCCCGACCGGCGCATAGACTCCACCCGATAGCGCTGCCGCTGCGACCTGCGCCGCGCGGGACCAGCCGGTAATGGCGGGGGCGCGGTTCAGCGCGCCGTCGCAGGCGAAGCTGAACTGGCAATGTGTGCGCTCGACCCCCTGATAGACGACGCCGCAGACCGTGGCGGGAAAGGCCGGATGCCGCGCGCGGTTGAGCACGACCTGCGCCACCGCCCGCTGGCCGTCGATGCTCTCGCCACCCGCTTCGTAATAGATGGCGGCGGTCAGGCACTGCATCGCGCGCGCCTTGTCGATCGCGGTCGCCCGGCCCCAGGCAAAGGGCCGGGCGGCCACCACGCCGGGATCGGCGGTGCTGGCCCCGGGCGGGATCGGCAGCGCGGGGAGGGCGACGGTTCCCGTACTGCCATCGATGGCAGGCAGCGCATCGGCGACGGGAGCGGGCGTGGTCGCGGCCGGAGAGGCTTGCGGCGATGGCGCGACCGCAGCCGTTTGTCTGGCCCGTCGCAAGGCTCCTTGCGCGGCCAGCACCAGGCCGAACGTCAGCATCAGGCCGAGCAGCGCCAGCCAGACCTGTATCATCCGCCTTACGGTCCGCTTCGCCACCCGCAATGTGGGGAATCCTCTAAACCTGCCGCTCTCGGCTATTGGTTATACCCGAGAGGGTTAAGGATTTTCCGTCGCGTCCTCCCCGGGCCGGGCCTGGGGAGGAATGGACGGTCAGCGCAGCCTGGGCGAGTCGAGATTGACCGAGGCGGCCGGGATGACCTCCACCTCCGGATGCGCCTGGCGCAGCGCGGGCAGGAACTGCTTGGCGTCGCCGACCACGATGATGCTGGCCGCCCTGGGGTCGAGCAGCGTGGCCGACACCGACTCCACCGCCGCCGGGTCCACCGCCTGAACGCGCGGGATATAGCGGCTCAGCTCCTCCAGCGGCACGCCTTGCAGCGTATAGTTGGCCAATATGTCGGCAATGCCGTCGGTCGTCTCGATGGTCCGGCCGAACCCGCCGACCAGAACCGCCTGCCGCGTCGCCAGTTCGTCCTGCGGCACGGGTGCGGTGCCCAGCTTGCGCATCTCGGCATCGATCAGCCCGACCACTTCGGCGGCCGAGGGATTCTTGGTCTGGGTCCGCGCGGAGATCAGGCCGATGTCGCGGCCCGTCGCCACGGAGCTACCCGCGCCATAGGCCAGCCCGCGCTTGATGCGGATTTCCTGATTGAGCCGTGACGAAAAACCGCCGCCCAGCACGGTGTTGGCGACCGCCAGCGGATAATAGCGGTCATCGGCGCGGCGGATGCCCGATCGTGCGACGACCACGCCCGCCTGTCCGGCGTCGGGCATGTCGACGACGATGACGCGCGGCGCGGGGAAGGCGGGTTCAGGGACCTTGGCCGCCGTCACGGCGGCTCCGGCCACCCGCCAGTTGCCCAGATAGCGCTCGGCGACCTGCCTGGCCTGCGCGGGCGTCACGTCGCCGACCAGGAGCAGCGTCGCCTGGCCCGGCTTCCAGCTGCGCGCATAGGCGGCGGTCAGGTCGGCACGGGTCAGCCCCTTCAGCGAGGCGGGCGTGCCGGACAGCGGCTGGCCATAGGGACGCGCGCCATAGACCACGCGGTCGGCGACCATCGCCGAAAGTTGCGCCGGGTTCTGCATCGCGACGTTCAGGCTGTCGATCGACTGGGTGCGGGCGCGGTCGATCTCTTCCTGCTTGAACGCCGGATTGGTCGCGACATCGGCCAGGATGGTCATCGCGGTGCCGAGCTGCGCCGAGGGGACGGTCAGGTCGATGGTGGCGCCGTCATCCGAGGCACCGGCCGCAATCGATCCGCCCAGGCTTTCGACCGCGCGTGCGATCTCGGTCGCCGAGCGGGTCGTGGTGCCCTTGGTCATCAGCTCGGCCGAAAGGCTGCTCGCGCCCGCCTTGCCGACCGGATCGGTGGCGGCCCCGCCCAGCGCCACCAGCGAGGCGGTGACGAGCGGCAGGTCGTGCCGCTCGACCGTCACGACGCGCAGGCCGTTGGGCAGGGTGGTCGCGACAGGCTGAGGCAGTGTGGGGGCGATGGCCGCGCCGGGCGCGGGGGGCAGGATGCGCTGGCCCTCCGGGGCGGGCGTCACCACCTCGATATTGGCGGGAGGGGTCAGCGCCGCCATCTGGACCGTGGGCGCGATCTCGATCGGCATCATCCGGACATTTGCCGGACGTTCGCTGTCGGGCAGATAGCGGATGGTCGCGCTTTGATTGTCGTTCAGATAGGCGCGCGCGACCCGCTGGATATCTGCGGCCGTCACCTTCTGTACGGCGGCGATCTGGCGGTCGGCGGCGCTGGGGTCGCCATCGACGATGACGCTGTTGGCGATCAGGCTGGCCTTGCCCTCTGCGGTTTCGCGCTGCTTGAGCGCGGCGGTCAGAAGCTCGTTCTTCGCCTCGGCCAGTTCGGTGGCGGAGACGGGGGCGTCGCGCAGCCGGGCGACCTCCTTCTTTAGCGCCGCTTCGCCCTCGGCCACCGGCTTGCCACTCGCCATCATCGCATACAGCACGATGTTGCCGGTCGCCTGCTTGGTGTCGAGGAAGGTCGCGGCCGACTGGGCCAGCTGGTCGCGATAGACCAGATCCTCATACAGCCGCGAGCTTTCGCCCGCCGACAGGATCGCGTTGAGCACCATCAGCGCAGGGGTGTCGGCGCTGCGCTCGGGCGGGATGTGATAGCTGACGAGCACGGCGGGCAGCGGCGTGTTGGGCTCATAGACGGTGCGCGATACCGCCTCCTTGCGCGCCGGTTCCTGCACGGTGACGCGCGGGATCGCGGTCGCGGGGCGCTTGATATTCGCGAAATACTGGTCGACCCAGCGGTTCAGCTGCGCGGGATCGAAATTGCCCGCCACGACCAGAACCGCGTTGTCGGGCCGGTAATAGGTGGCGTGGAAGGCGCGCACATCGTCGATGCCCGCCGACTCCAGTTCCTCCAGGCTGCCGATACCCGGCCGCGCATAGGGGTGAACGCTGTACGCCAGCTCGGGGTAATAGATGGCAAACAACTTGCCATAGGGCTGGGCGAGGGTGCGCTGGCGCAGTTCCTCCTTCACCACGTCGCGTTCGCTGGCGAAGCTCTTGGGCTCGACGACCAGCGACGCCATGCGATCCGCCTCGGCGAAGAGCAGGCGTTGCAGGTGGTTGGCGGGCACCACCTCGAAATAATTGGTATAGTCGTCGGCGGTGGAGGCGTTGTTATAGCCGCCGACATCCTCGGTCAGCCGATCCATCTGTTCGGGGACGAGGTTGCGCGTCGCCTTGAACATCAGATGCTCGAACATGTGCGCAAAGCCCGAGCGGCCCTTGGGGTCGTCCTTCGACCCGACATCATACCAGACCTGGACCGAGACATTGGGCGTCGTCGTGTCGCGAATGGCATAGACGCGCAGGCCGTTGGGCAAAGTGCGCGTGGTGAAGGCGATGGGCTTCACGCTTTCCGTGCGCGCCGGTGACGGTGCGGTTTGCGCCCCGGCCAGTGTAGGAAGGGCGGCGACGCCGAGCAGAAGCGCGGCACGGAAAAGGCGCATGAAAACCCTCGTTATTGGAGACGGATTACTTGGACTTGTTGCGCGTGCCGTACAGCACGGCGGCGGCGATCGCGGCCGAACCGATGCCGACGCCCAGGCCGATCTTGCCCATCGGCCAGTTGCGCGTCTTTTCCTTGATCGACGTGGCGGTGGCTTCGGCGGCGGCGACGGCGTGATCCTTGGCCTCCTTGGCGGCGGCGAGGATTTCGTTGGGGGCGTCTTCGATACGATCGGTCATGGTTACTCTCCTACTGTCCGGCAGCGTAGCGCGCCCGGAAGTCGTCCGCAAAGGCCGTCAGTCGCCCTTCAACGATCGCGGCGCGCAGATCGGCCATCATCTGCTGGTAGAACCAGATATTATGCTCGGTCATCAGCATCGCGCCCAGGATTTCGCCCGCGCGGACCAGATGATGCAGATAGGCGCGGCTCCAGGTCGAACAGACCGGACAGCCACAGGCGGGGTCGAGCGGCCCCTGATCCTCGGTGAAGCGCGCGTTGCGGATGTTGATCGGGCCTTGGCGCGTAAAGGCCTGTCCCGTCCGGCCCGAGCGGGTCGGCAGCACGCAGTCGAACATGTCGACCCCGCGCTCGACCGCGCCGACGATATCGGTCGGCTTGCCCACGCCCATCAGGTAGCGCGGCTTTTCGACCGGCAACTGGCCCGGCGCGAAGTCGAGGCAGCCGAACATCGCCTCCTGCCCCTCGCCGACCGCGAGGCCGCCGATCGCGTAACCGTCGAACCCGATATCGATCAGCGCATCGGCCGACGCCTTGCGGAACCCTTCGTCCAGCGCACCCTGCTGGATGCCGAAGATCGCATTGTCCTCGGCATGTTGGCCGCCCGCGTCGAAGGCGTCGCGGCTGCGCTTCGCCCAGCGCATCGAGCGTTCCATGGCGCTGGCCTGAACCTCGCGGGTCGAGGTGGTGGGGACCAGTTCGTCGAACGCCATCACGATGTTGGAGCCTAGCAGCCGCTGGATTTCGATCGAGCGTTCGGGGCTAAGCAGATGGCGGGTGCCGTCGAGATGGCTCTTGAACGCGACGCCATCCTCGGACCGCTTGGTCAGTTCGGCGAGACTCATCACCTGATAGCCGCCCGAGTCGGTCAGGATCGGCCGGTCCCAGCCCATGAAGCCGTGCAGCCCGCCCAGCCGGTTCACCCGCTCGGCACCGGGGCGCAGCATCAGGTGATAGGTGTTGCCCAGGATGATGTCCGCACCGCTCGCACGCACGTCGCCGGGCTTCATCGCCTTGACGGTGGCGGCGGTGCCGACGGGCATGAAGGCGGGGGTGCGAATCTCGCCGCGCTTCATGGTGATGGTGCCGGTGCGGGCGCGGCCGTCGGTGGCGTGGATGGAAAAGGAGAAGCGGGCGGTCATTTTCTGTCTCGGGGCCGAAGCGGGCCGGTCGGGCCGTTGGCGTCAACGGGGGTGGTGCGGATGGTCAGCGCCTCGGTGCGGCTGATCGCGCCGTCCTGATCGCGGTCGAAGCGCGAGAACAGGCGCGAGAAATGCGCCTGCAACTCGGCCAGGGTGATGCGATTGTCGCTGTTCTTATCGACATCGAAGGGGCTGGGCAGCGCATTGCGATCCCCCAGCCAACGCTCGGCCCAGTCGGCGAACTGGAGATAGCCGATCGATCCCTGATGCGTGGTGTCGATCGCGTCATAGCTGCGCTTGACCCCCGCCTCCATCTCGGCGCGGCTGGTCTTGCCGTCACCATCGCTGTCGAGCGTCGCGATCATCATCGCCACCGGCTCGACCACCATGGTCGCGGGCGTCTGCGCGAAGGGCTTGGGGCGTGCGGTGACGACGACCGTATTGTCCGCCTCCTGCGCGGCGGTCTGTGTCGCCTGCATCAGAAGCAGGGCGAACAGGATCATGCAGGGCGTTCCGGCAGCAGCAGCGACGCGTCGCCATAGGAATAGAAGCGATACGCATTCGCGATCGCATGGGCATAGGCCGCCTGCATCCGGTCCAGTCCCATCAGCGCCGAGACCAGCATGAACAGGGTCGAGCGCGGCAGGTGGAAATTGGTCATCAGCCCGTGGATGCCGCGAAAGCGATAGCCCGGCGTGATGAAGATCGCGGTGTCGCCCTCGAACGGGCGGATCACGCCGTCCTCACCCGCTGCGCTCTCGATCAGACGCAGCGAGGTGGTGCCGACCGCGATCACCCGGCCGCCGCGGGCCTTGACGGCGTTCAGACGGTCGGCGGTGGCGGCATCAATGCGGCCCCATTCGGCGTGCATCTTGTGGTCGACCGTGTCCTCGGCCTTGACCGGCAGGAAGGTGCCCGCGCCGACATGCAGGGTCAGCGTGGCATGCTCGATCCCCGCCGCCGCCAGCGAATCCAGCAGGCCCGGCGTGAAGTGCAGCGCCGCCGTGGGGGCTGCGACCGCGCCGGGCTCCTGCGCGAACATCGTCTGATAGTCGTCGGCGTCCTTCTCGGTCACGCCGCGTTTCTGCGCGATATAGGGGGGCAGGGGCATGGTGCCCGCCCGCTCCAGCAGCAGCTCGACCGGTTCGTCCCCGGCAAAGTCGAGCGCGAAGCTGCCATCCTCGGCCCGATCGCGCGCCGTGGCGGAGACGCCTGCGCCGAAGTCGATCACGTCGCCATCGCGCAACCGCTTGGCGTTGCGGATAAAGGCGCGCCAGCGCCGCGTGCCCTCGCGCTTGTGCAGGGTCGCGCCGATCCGCGCCTCTCCCCGCACGCCTTCCAGCTGCGCGGGGATGACGCGCGTGTCGTTGAACACCAGCAGGTCGCCCGCGCGCAAGGCGGCGGGCAGATCGCTCACCCGCTGGTCGCGGGTGGCGTCACCGTCGAGGACCAGCATCCGCGCCGAGTCGCGCGGGGATGCCGGGTACAGCGCGATCCGCTCGGGCGGCAGCGCGAAGTCGAACAGATCTACGTTCACTTGGTGGCCGTCGCCGCCTTCTTGGCCGGAGCCGCCTTCGGGGCGGGGCGGCGCGCCGGGGTGATGGTGACGGGCTTGGGGGCCGCGCCCGGCAGGGTCACGGGCGCACCCAGATCGGCGGCGGGTGCCGGGGCCATCGGCACATAGGCCGGGGGATTGTCCGCCGCGACATAGGCGTGGACGATCCGGCTGGGGTTCGCGGGCGGCTCGCCCCGTTCGATGCGGTCGACATATTGCATGCCGTCGATCACCCGGCCGAACACCGTGTACTTCTTGTCGAGCGCGAAGCGCGGCTGGAAGACGATGTAGAACTGGCTGTTCGCGCTGTTGGGATCGTCGGCACGCGCGGCGGCGACCGATCCGCGCACATGCGGCAGATAGTTGAACTCGGCGGGTACGTTGGGCAGGTCCGAGCCGCCGGTGCCGTCGCCCTTGGGATCGCCGCCCTGCGCCATGAAGCCGTCGATCACGCGGTGGAAGGTCAGGCCGTCATAAAAGTGACGCCGGGTCAGCGTCTTGATCCGCTCGACCATCTTGGGCGCGACATCGGGGCGCAGCCAGATCGTCACCCGGCCGCCGGTCGACAGGTCGAGCAGCCAGAGATTCTCCTTGTCGGTGACGGGCGGCGGGGTAGGGCGGCCGGTGACATTGTCCTCCAGAACCTGCGCGGCCTTGGCGGGGGAGGTGAATTTCGGCTGAGCCTGGGACTGTTTCTGCGCCTGTGCCGGAACGGCGATCAGGCTGGCCATCATCATGGCAAGAGCGGCGAGAACGCGCATCATATCTCTACGACAAGGGAAGGAATGGAGGGGCTGTAGAGCAAATCGCCCCTTGCGCCAATCTGAACCTTCGCCCTGTTTTTCCTCCCCTGGAAGGGGAGGTGGCAGGCCGAAGGCCTGACGGAGGGGTGTCCCGGTTTCAGATGGAGGGCATCCTCGCAAGCGGTGACACCCCTCCACCATCCTGCGGATGGTCCCCCTCCCCTTGCAGGGGAGGAATGTCGTTACGACCCCTTGCGGCCGAGCTTCTCGACGCGCTGCACCACATCCTCACAGACCGAAGGCGTCACGAACTTGGCGATGTTGCCGCCATACATCGCGATCTCCTTGACCAGCCGGCTGGCAATGGGTTGCAGCGCGACATCGGCCATCAGGAAGACGGTCTCGACCCGCGGATTGATCTGCTGGTTCATGCCCGCCATCTGATATTCATATTCGAAGTCGGCGACGGCGCGCAGGCCCCGGACGATGACCTTGGCGCCCTCCCGCTCGGCAAAGTCCATCAGCAGCGAATCGAAGGCGACGACATGGATCTCGCCCGCGACACCCTCGACCTCGCGCCGGACCATCTCCATGCGCTCGTCCAGCGTGAACATGGGCGATTTGGAGGGGTTGGTGGTGACGCCGATCACCAGCCGGTCGACCAGCTTCGCGCCGCGCCGGATGATGTCCATATGGCCCAGCGTCACGGGATCGAAGGTGCCGGGATAGACGCCGATCCGGGTCAACGGTCGCGCTCCACCACGTAAGACGCGATGGCGCGGAGCAGATCGGCCTCGGGGCCATAATCCCGCAAATGCTCGATCGCCTGGGCGACCAGCATCCGGCATTGCTCGCGCGCGCGCTCGACGCCGAGCAGGCTGAGGAAGGTCGCCTTGCCCGCATCCTGATCCTTGCGCAGCTTCTTGCCCGCCGCCGCCTCGTCACCCTCGGCGTCGAGCAGGTCGTCGGCAATCTGGAAGGCGAGGCCCAGGTCATGCGCATAGCCGCGCAGGTGCGTGCGGCCCTCGGGCGGCACGCGGCCCAGGATGGCGCCCGCCTCGACCGCCGCGCAGATCAGCGCGCCGGTCTTCATCTGCTGTAGCCGGGTGACGGTGGCGAGGTCGAACACCTGCCGCTCGGCCTCCAGGTCCATCTGCTGCCCGCCCGCCATGCCGCCGGGGCCGGAGGCACGCGCGAGGTCGAGGATCAGCTCGGACCGGATGAAGGGATCGGCATGGGTCGCCGGATCGGC
The DNA here is from genome assembly GCF_000787715.1 of Sphingomonas parapaucimobilis NBRC 15100. Classification (GTDB taxonomy): domain Bacteria; phylum Pseudomonadota; class Alphaproteobacteria; order Sphingomonadales; family Sphingomonadaceae; genus Sphingomonas; species Sphingomonas parapaucimobilis. The sequence goes on along the minus strand of NZ_BBPI01000101.1, from coordinate 8,924 downwards.
CAGGATCTCGAAGGCCAGCGCATGGAGGCAGTCGCCCGCCAGGATCGCGGTCGCCTCGTCGAACGCCTTGTGGACGGTCGGCTTGCCGCGCCGCATATCGTCATCGTCCATCGCGGGCAGATCGTCATGGATCAGCGAATAGACGTGGATCGCCTCCAGCGCCGTCGCGACCCAGCCCGCCGTATCGCGGTCGACCGCGAACAGATGGGCGGTGGCGAAGACGAGCAGCGGGCGCAGCCGCTTGCCGCCGCCGATCGCGGCATGGCGCATCGCGGCATAGAGCGAGGCGCGCGGATCACCCGGATCGGCGAGCAGCTCGGCAAAGCGGCGGTCGATATCCTCGGCGACTTCGGTCAGCGCCTCGGGCAGGGTGGTGGCGGCGAGCGTCACCCTCAACCCGCCTGAAACGGGCGGGTGCCCGCGGCCTTGCCCTCGGCGTCGAGGCGGATCGCCTCGATCCGGGCCTGGGCGGCGTCGAGCCGTTCGGCGCAGCGCTGGCGCAGACGATCGCCGCGCTCATAGAGGCGGATCGATTCGTCGAGCGTCGCTTCGCCGCTTTCCAGTCGGCCGACGATCCTCTCCAATTCCTTGAGGGCGTCCTCGAACGTCAGTTCTTCGATGGGCGTATCCATGACGCCGCTATGCGATACCGACCCGGCGCGCGCAAGGACGCTCGCACTCATCACGAACTGACAGTCTCGTTATTCCTCCCCTGCAAGGGGAGGGGGACCATCCGAAGGATGGTGGAGGGGTGTCCCGCTATCGAGAGGGGGACACCCCTCCGTCAGGGCTGCGCCCTGCCACCTCCCCTTGCAGGGGAGGAATGGAAGGGCTCTATCTCAGCCGGTTGACGGTCCAGGTGTAGAGAAACGAAACGCCGAACAGACCCAGGTCGAGCGCCGCCTGCACCCGGCGGGGCGAGCGGTCGGTCAGGTCATGGGTAATGAGGCGAACATCGGCCGTGGGATGGCACCAGCCCAGGCCGATCAGCGCCAGCACCAGTCCAGCCGTCATGATCCGCCGTTCGCGCACAGTCCCTTCCCCTCGGGCGTCGTCTTACGATGCGGACGGATGGCGGGCAATAGTCCGTTGGGCCGGGGTTCGGGGTCGATCGGGACGCCCCAGCAGGCGCGGTCGCGCCCGCCATTCTTGGCCGCGAACAGGGCCTGATCCGCCTCGCGGTACAACAGGCGCCAATCCGATTCGTCGGCCATGGGGCCGGTACACAGCCCCAGGCTGGCGGTGACGGTCAGCCCCGACGGATAGCTGGTGCCGCGCAGCCGGGCGAGCAGCCTATCCGGATCGGGCGCGCGTTCGGCATCGGCCAGCAGCGCGAATTCCTCACCGCCGATCCGGGCAACCAGCATGTCCAGACCCACCGCCTCGCCCAGCGTCCGGGCAAAGATGCGCAGCACCTCGTCGCCGCCGTCATGGCCCAGCGTGTCGTTGATCCGCTTGAAGTGATCGATATCCGCCAGGATCAGCGTCTGCGGCCCGCTCCGCCCGGTCGCCTGTTCCAGAAAGGCGCGGCGGTTGAACAGCCCGGTCAGCGGATCGGTATCGGCCAGGCGGCGCGCCACCCGTTCGTCGGCGCGCGCCAGATCGCGTTCGCGGCTTAGCAGATAGATGCGGTATGCGACGCCCAGGCTGGCGATCAGCGCCTCGACCCCCATCGACAATACGGTCGACTGGTCGATCCAGGGCCGCCACTCGATCAGGTGCAGTGCATTGAGCACCCGGAACATCGCCAGCCCGATCGGCGTGCCCCAGGCGATGGCGAAGGCCCATAGGAAATTGCTCCGCCGCCGCCAGGCCTGCGCCAGCACCGCGATCAGGAAGAACAGCAGTATCATGAAGCCTATCAGGACCGCCTGGTCGAGCGGGATGATCCAATGCGGAGCCAGCAGCGCAAAGGCGATGTTGGGAATGGCGATCAGCACGAAGCAGATGACGGCCATCCGGTCCAGCCAGCCCTCGAACACCTTCCGTTCGAAGAAGTGGCGCGAGAAGACGATCAGGGTCATCGCGACCCCGCCCAGCATGATCGCGTTCCACCGATGCCGCTCGTTATTGTCGAGCCAGGGCAGCCACTGGCCGATCAGCCCCGAGGAGGACAGGGTATAGCCGGTGATGAAGAACAGCAGCAGGCAGTAGACCGGCTGGAGCGGCTGGCGGAGCGCCGGCCAGAGGGCCATGTTGTACACCGCCAGGCCGACGACGACGCCGATGATGACGCCATAGACCAGCCCGAGCGAGGACTCGACCGCCAGCATGTCGGCATGAAGGCCGATCCGCGCGCCGCGCACGACGCCGCGCATATTGGCCGCGCCGCGCGCCTCCCACAGGATGCGCACGGGCCAGCTCGCTTCATGGGGCAGGGGCACCGCGATGACCGGGCCGAGCAGCAGATAGGGAGCGGTGGTCGCGCTGGTAAAGGCGACGGTGCGAATCTGTCCGTTGGCGTAGAGAATGTGAAGCGCCGTCGCATCCTGCCAGGTGCTGGCGAAGCTGACGGCCAGCCGATCGCGAACATCGTCCGATATTCGGGGCAAGGGTTGCGACAGGACCCAGAAATCGCCGGGGCCGTGGGATGACTGGTCGCTGGTACAGTCGAACCCCTGGGCGTGCGTCAGCAGCGTGCGGGCATCGTCACCGGCGCGGATAGGGCGGATACAGGTGGTCAGGCTCCGGCCGACCTGGGCGTCCGCCTCCGTCCACGGCCAGATCAAGGCCAGCACCGCCAGCAGCAACGCGCCTATCGTGATCGGCCAAGCGCCCTTCATGTGCTTCATCTGCCCGCGAAAGGCCGAAAATAGAGTTAAGGGCGGCGTAACGCAGATTTCACGTGCCGCCGCGCCTCACCGGTGAAGTCGTTCAAAATGCATATGAAAAGGGCCGGATGTTTCCACCCGGCCCTTTTTGATTGTCACCGTTTCGGTGCGATCGTTCAGCTCGCGTCGACCGAGGCGGGCTTGCCACCCTTCTTGCGCGGCTTCTTGGGCGCGGCCGGTTCGATCGCGAAGGACAGCGCGCCATCCTTCATCTTCACCGTCACCTCGCCGCCATGGACCAGCTTGCCGAACAACAGTTCCTCGGCCAGCGGCTGCTTGATTTTTTCCTGGATCAGGCGGCCCATCGGGCGTGCGCCGTACAGACGGTCATAGCCCTTCTCGGTGAGCCAGCTCTTCGCCGCCTCGTCCAGGCTGATATGGACGTGACGGTCGGCCAGCTGGAGTTCGAGCTGGAGGATGAACTTGTCCACCACCCGCGCCACGACTTCGGGCGGCAGATAGCCGAAGGGCACGATCGCATCCAGGCGGTTGCGGAATTCCGGCGTGAACATCTTCTGCACGGCCTGCTCATCCTCGCCCTCGCGGGTGAGGTTGCCGAAGCCGACCGTCTCTCGCGCCATGTCGGCGGCGCCCGCATTGGTCGTCATGATCAGGATGGTGTTGCGGAAATCGACCGTCTTGCCGTGGTGATCGGTCAGCTTCCCGTTGTCCATCACCTGCAACAGGATGTTGAACAGGTCGGGATGCGCCTTCTCGATCTCGTCGAGCAACAGCACCGAATGCGGATTCTGGTCGACCGCATCGGTCAGCAGACCGCCCTGGTCATAACCGACATAGCCCGGAGGGGCACCGATCAGACGGCTGACCGAATGGCGCTCCATATATTCGGACATGTCGAACCGCTGGAGCGGAATGCCCAGGATCGTCGCCAGCTGGCGCGCGACCTCGGTCTTGCCGACGCCGGTGGGGCCGGTGAACAGATAATTGCCGATCGGCTTGTCCGGATCGCGAAGCCCTGCACGGCTGAGCTTGATCGCCGAGGACAGGTTCTCGATCGCGGCATTCTGGCCGAACACCACCCGCTTCAGATCGGTTTCCAGCGTCTCCAGCTGCTGGCGGTCGTCGGTCGACACGCTCTTGGGCGGGATGCGCGCCATGGTGGCGATCACGGCCTCGATCTCCTTGGGCGTGATCGTCTTCTTGCGCTTGCTGACCGGCACCAGCATCTGCATCGCGCCGACTTCGTCGATCACGTCGATCGCCTTGTCGGGCAGCTTGCGGTCGTTGATGTAGCGCGCCGACAGCTCGACCGCCGACTTGATCGCGTCGGGGGTGTATTTAACCTGATGGTGATCCTCGAACGCCGAGCGCAGACCCGCCAGGATCTTGATCGTATCCTCGATCGTCGGCTCGTTCACGTCGATCTTCTGGAACCGGCGCAGCAGCGCGCGGTCCTTTTCGAAGTGGTTGCGGAACTCCTTATAGGTGGTCGAGCCGATGCAGCGGATCGTGCCGCCCGACAGAGCGGGCTTGAGCAGGTTCGACGCATCCATCGCGCCGCCGCTGGTCGCGCCCGCGCCGATGACGGTGTGGATCTCGTCGATGAAGAGCACCGCGTGGGGCAGCTTCTCCAGCTCATTGACGACCGCCTTCAGCCGCTCCTCGAAGTCGCCGCGATAGCGGGTGCCCGCCAGCAGCGCGCCCATGTCGAGCGAATAGATGACGGCGTTCAGCAGCACCTCGGGAACGTCACCCTCGACGATCTTGCGCGCCAGACCTTCGGCGATGGCGGTCTTGCCGACGCCGGGATCGCCCACATAGAGCGGATTGTTCTTCGACCGGCGGCACAGGATCTGGACGGTGCGGTCCACCTCCGGCCCGCGCCCGATCAGCGGATCGACCTTGCCGATCTTGGCCTTTTCATTGAGGTCGACGGTGAACTGCTTGAGCGCGCTCTCGGCCTTGCCCTTCTCCGCGGGCTTGGCGGGCTTTTCCTCCTCGACGCCCTTGGGCGGGGTGGATTCGCTGGTCGCGCCGCCCTTGCCGACGCCGTGGCTGATGAAGCTGACGGCATCCAGGCGGCTCATATCCTGCTGCTGCAGGAAATAGACGGCATAGGATTCGCGTTCGGAAAACAGCGCGACCAGCACGTTCGCGCCGGTCACTTCGTCGCGGCCCGAGGACTGGACGTGCAGGATCGCGCGCTGGACCACGCGCTGGAACCCGCTGGTCGGGGAGGGGTCGGTCGCCGCCTCGACCTTTAATGCGTCGAGTTCGGTGTCCAGATACTGGGCGACCGTCGCCTTCAACTCGCCCGTGTCGACATGGCAGGCCTCCATCACCTTGGAGGCATGGTCGTCGTCGATCAGCGCGAGGAGGAGGTGCTCCAGCGTGGCATATTCGTGGCGCCGCACGGTCGCGGCTTCCAGCGCCTTGTGAAGCGTGGTCTCGAGCGCGGGGGCGAAAGATGGCATCTACGATACTCCTTCCGAAGCGCCATGGACTGACGCCTCGTTTCGACCAATGTCGGGACGGGGAGGCCCGGCATCAAGCGGGTGTAACGCGCGGCCGCCGAACAAAGCGTATCGCGCGAAACAAAAAACATTGTGCGAAGAATTGGGGTTCGCCTCGGTGCGTGCGCGCCGGGTGAGGCCCATGCGCGTCACCGCTTGAAGAGCGCGTCGGCGCTGGCGCGGTGGAGCGCGGCGCGCTCCATATGGCTACGGGTCCGCGCGATCTCCTGCTCCAGCACCGCGATCCGCGTCTCCAGCTCGGCGAGCGACAGCGGATCGAGATCGGTCTGGGCCAGCGCGGCCAGGGCGTCGGGAAGGCGGATCGGAGAGTCGTCCTGTTCCATAATGGGATGCAGCGTTGACCCGGTCGCCGCCGATGTCAATAACGGTGGGACGAGAGCCGACGATGGGGGATGGCAGCCGGTGCACGCGTTTGGCGAGGGAATGGGGATCGGCGATATCCCGAAGACGATGACCGCCATCGACCCCGAGGCGGCGGGTGGCCCCGAGGTGCTGGTGCCTGTCCAGCGCCCGACGCCCTGTCCGGGCGAGGGCGAGGTGCTGGTCCGCGTCGCCGCGGCGGGCGTGAACCGGCCCGACGTGATGCAGCGTCAGGGCCTCTACCCGCCGCCACCGGGCGCGCCCTCGATCCCGGGGCTGGAGATTGCGGGCCAGATCGTCGCGGTCGGTGAGGGCGTGGGACCGGAGATGCTCGGCCAGCCGGTCTGCGCGCTGATCGGCGGCGGCGGCTATGCCGAATATGCGGTCGCGGTCGCCGACCATTGCCTGACCGTGCCCCGGGGCCTCTCGATGGTGCAGGCCGCCGCGCTTCCCGAGACGTTGTTCACCGTGTGGACCAACGTCTTCGAGCGTGCCTATGCCGATGAAGGCGACACGCTGCTGGTGCATGGCGGGACCAGCGGCATCGGCACCATGGCGATCCTGCTGGGCCGTATCTTCGGGCTGACCGTAATCGTCACGGCGGGCTCGGACGAGAAATGCGCGGCGGCCGAAAAGCTGGGCGCGGCCAAGGCGATCAACTACAAGGCGGTCGATTTCGTCGAGGCGGTGAAAGACTTCACCGAGGGGCGCGGCGTCGACATCGTGCTGGACATGGTCGGCGGCGATTATGTGCCGCGCAACCTGAAATGCCTGGCCGAGGATGGTCGCCATGTCTCGATCGCGGTGCAGCGGGGCGCCAAGGCCGAAATCCCGATCTGGGAGATTATGCGCCGCCGCCTGATCCTGACCGGCTCGACGCTGCGCGGGCGGGACCGGGATTTCAAGGCGATGGTCGCCGACGAATTGTCGCGGCTGGTCTGGCCGCATGTCGAGGAGGGCCGGTTGCGCCCGGTCATCGATCGCAGCTTCCCCCTGGCCGATGCCGCGGAGGCGCACCGCCGGATGGAGGCGGGCGACCATCTGGGCAAGATCGTCCTGACCATCGACGGGGCTGCGGCCTCCTGACCGAAACGCCGCGCTTGATCCGCCTGCAAAAGATTGCAACGGATCAAGGCGACCGGATCGGCCGTCTCCCCGCGCCGAATCCAGTGGGGGATGGCGATGGTGAAGGGTGGCGGCCGGATCGGGCTGGTGTGCGTGGGTCTGGCATGCGGAATGGCGATGGCGACCCCCGCGCAGGCGCAGTCGGCGCGCGAGCTGCTGACCCAGGCGTCCTTCGGCGATTCCGACGAGGCGACTGCGCTGCGTCGTGTGTCCGGTGCCTATATGGCGGCGGCCAATGCCCTGAAGCGCGCGCCCGACGATCACGAATCCCTGCTGATGCGCGCCACCGCGCTGGGCTACCGCGCCAAGCTGACCGGCAATCGCGGCGATGCGATCACCGCCCGCCGCCAGTTCGAGTCGCTGGTGGCGCAGAACCCGCGTGATGCCGAGGCGCAGCTGGCGCTCGGGGCCTGGCATATCGGGGCGGTCAAGAAACTGGGGGCGATCGTCGGCCGCGCGGCACTGGGCGCGCAGCGGGGGGTCGGATACGCCTCGCTAGACCGGGCGATCGCGCTCGGCGGCGACCGGGCGCTGTTCCCGGGGCTGTCGGCGTTGCTGCGGCTGGAGCTGGACCCCCGCGACCCGCGCGGACGGGCGCTGGCGGAGGCGGCGGTGCGCGCCGGGACGGTGACGCCGATCGACCGGATCCTGCAGCGCGCGTGCGTCGCCGTCCTGGCCTCGCTGCACGCGGGCGATATGGCGAAGACGCGGGCGCTCGCCTCGCAATCGCTGCCTTTCGGGCGATTCGACGACGACAACTGACCGGCTGGACGCGGGCGTCGCCAGCGTCTATCGCGCCCTGTCCCGGCAGTTTGTGGCAGCGCACCTTGCTCTCGGGAACGGCTTTCATTAGATTCGTCGCAGCTACGGCCGCTCCGGTGAGGGGCGGCCCTTTTATTTTCCGACTGGAGTGATCCCCGTGGCCCAGCCGCTCATGCCCCATGCGACCGCTTCCTGGCTGGTCGACAACACGTCGCTCTCGTTCGAGCAGATCGCGGATTTCTGCGGGCTCCACATCCTGGAAGTCCAGGCGATCGCCGACGACACGGCGGCGACCAAGCTGACCGGCCGTGATCCCGTGCGCGCACACGAACTGGCGCAGACCGAGATCGAGAAGGCGCAGGCCAATCCCGATTACCGCATGAAGATGATCAAAGGCCCCGAACAGGTCCGCCGCACCAAGGGGCCGCGCTACACGCCGGTGTCGAAGCGGCAGGACAAGCCGGACGGCATCGCCTGGATCATCCGCAACCATCCAGAAATCTCGGACGGCGCGATCTCGAACCTGATCGGCACCACCCGCACGACGATCGCCGCGATCCGCGACCGCAGCCACTGGAACATCGCCAACATCACGCCCAAGGACCCGGTGACGCTGGGCCTGACCACCCAGCGCGAGCTGGACTCGGCGGTGGCGAAGGCGGCCAAGGCGACCGGCGGCAATGCCGAGGCGCAGCCGACCGACACCCGTCTGGAGGGCGACCGCGAAGCCCTGCTCGCCTCGCTGCGCGCCGAGCGCGAGCAGCAGAGCCGCGATATCGACTCGGTCGGCCATCATGGCGACGTCATCGACCCGAACTCGCTCTTCCGCAGCTGAGCGAAGGTCATGGCCTGACGAAAGGGGGCGTCCACCGACCCGGTGGGCGCCCCTTTTGCGTGATGGGGAACGGCGTCTCCCTTGCCCCGTTGAGCCGGGCAAAGGAGATAGGCCATGGCCGAGCAGGAAAAGCCCACCGTCGAACTCACCGCCTCCAATCGGGGAGACAGTGGCGAAGTCTATCACCGCGATGACGAACATGCGCTCGGCCGCGACCTGCCGACGGGTCAGGTCGCACCCAAGCCGCCTGCGCCCGGTGATCGCAATGCGCGCACCAGCCTGCCTGATGACAATGGCAGGCGGGCCTCGGTCGACCCGAAGACCGGCGAAGTCCATGGCAGCGGGGCAGGGGCAGGCGGCGGGAATCCCGGTGACGAGATCGGCGAAGTGGACCCTGCGACACCGCCGGGCGTGGGGCCGCGCCCGGTGAACTGACCCCCATTCCTCCCCCGGCAGGGGAGGTGGCAGGCCGAAGGCCTGACGGAGGGGTGTCACCGCTTGATAGGTCAGGTGGCC
>NZ_BBPI01000102.1 GCF_000787715.1 Sphingomonas parapaucimobilis NBRC 15100 | reverse complement strand
CCGGGCAACCTCTCGCTGCCCAGCCCCCTCTTCTACCGTCCGGCGAGGATCAGCGCGCGATGCCGCCCGCCGCCAGCACCGCCAGCGTGACCAGGTCCCCGGCGGTCGAGGTCATCGGTGCGATCTGCACCGGCTTTTCCATGCCGATCAGCATCGGGCCGATCATGCTGTCCCCGCCCAGTTCGCGCAGCAGCTTGGCCGAGATATTGGCCGACTGGAGCCCCGGCATGATGAGGACGTTGGCCGGACCCGACAGGCGCGAGAAGGGGAAGTTCGCCATCTGCTTCGGGTTCAGCGCGACGTCGGGCGACATGTCGCCTTCATATTCGAAACCGACCTGCCGCTTGTCGAGCGCGGCGACGCCGTCGCGGACATTGTCGATCCACTGGCCTTCGGGATTGCCGAAGGTCGAGTAGGACAGGAAGGCCACGCGCGGCTCATGCCCCATGCGACGGGCCACCGCAGCGGTGCGCTCGGCGATATCGGCCAGTTCCTCGCCCGAGGGACGCTCATTGACCGTGGTGTCGGCGATGAACACCGTATGGCTCTGGCCCACCAGCAAGTGAATGCCGAACGGCACCTTGCCGTCGACCGGATCGATCACGCGCCGGATCTCGCGGAAGCTCTGCGCATAGGTGCGGGTGATGCCGGTGATCATCGCATCGGCCTGGCCCAGCTGGAGCATCACCGAGCCGAAGATGTTGCGATCCTGGTTGATCATCCGCTCGGCATCGCGGCGCAGATAGCCGCGACGCTGAAGCCGCTCGTACAGGAAGTCGACCATCTGCGGCACCATCTCGGAGGTGCGGCTGTTATGGACTTCATATTCCTGCGGGTTGGTGACGCCCAGCGCCTTCAGGCGATCATACACGTCATCACGACCGACCAGCACCGGCGTACCGTAACCGCCCTCCTTGAAGGCGATGGCGGCGCGCAGCACGACTTCCTCTTCGCCCTCGGCGAACAGCACGCGCTTCGGATGCGCACGCGCGCCCTCATAGGCCAGCGTCAGGACCGAGGTGGTCGGGTTGAGGCGCGCGCGCAGCTTCTGGCGATAGGCGTCCATGTCCAGGATCGGCCGCGTCGCCACGCCCGAGTCCATCGCGGCCTTGGCCACCGCAGAGGGGACCAGTTCCATCAGGCGCGGGTCGAACGGCGCGGGGATGATATATTCCGGGCCGAAGCTGTGCTGCGTGCCATAGGCCAGCGCGACCTCTTCCGGCACGCGCTGGCGCGCCAGTTCGGCGATCGCATTGGCGGCGGCGATCTTCATCTCGTCATTGATGCCGGTCGCGCGCACGTCGAGCGCGCCGCGGAAGATGAAGGGGAAGCCGATGACGTTGTTGACCTGGTTCGGATAGTCCGAACGCCCGGTCGCGACGATCGCATCGGGACGCGCCGCCTTGGCGAGTTCGGGGCGGATCTCCGGCTCCGGATTGGCCATCGCGAAGATGATCGGCGACGGCGCCATGTCCTTGACCATCTCGGGCTTCAGCGCGCCCGCCGCCGACAGGCCCAGGAACACGTCCGCGCCGTGAAGCGCCTCGGTCAGGGTGCGGCGGTCGGTGGCGGCGGCATGCGCCGACTGCCACTGGTTGATGTCGTCGCGGCCCTGATAGATCACGCCGGTACGGTCGCACATGATGACATTGTCGTGGCGCACGCCCATCGCCTTCATCAACTCGGTGCAGGCGATCGCCGCCGCGCCCGCGCCGTTGACGACGACCTTGATCTCGTCCAGCCGCCGCTTGGTCAGCAGGCAGGCGTTGATGAGCCCCGCCGCGCAGATGATCGCGGTGCCGTGCTGGTCGTCATGGAAGACCGGGATGTTCATCCGCTCGCGCAGCGTCTGCTCGATGATGAAGCATTCGGGGGCCTTGATGTCCTCCAGGTTGATGCCGCCGAAGCTCGGCTCCATCAATTCGATCGCATCGATGATCCGATCGACATCCTCGGTCTTCAGCTCGATATCGATCGAGTCGACATCGGCGAAGCGTTTGAAGAGGACGGCCTTGCCCTCCATCACCGGCTTGGACGCCAGCGCGCCCAGATTGCCGAGGCCCAGAATGGCGGTGCCGTTGGAGATGACGGCGACCAGATTGCCCTTGGCGGTATAGTCATAGGCGGTGGCGGGGTCCTCGGCGATGGCGAGCACCGGCACCGCGACGCCGGGCGAATAGGCCAGCGCCAGGTCGCGCTGAGTCGCCATCGGCTTCGACGCGATGATCTCGATCTTGCCGGGCCGTCCCTCGGAATGGAACAGCAGGGCCTCGCGCTCGGAGAACTGGTCGGTGGGTTCGTCGGACATGCGCGCGGCCTTCGATGCTGTGGATACAAGGACGCTACGGCTCTTGAAGCTTTCGGGCACGGCTGACAACCCTGTCACGCGCCACTTTTGCCGCCCTAGGCAAGCCGGAGCATCAGCCTTATAAGTTCAGCTATGGAGCATGAGCCCGGCATTTTCGAGCAGCGTGACGAGGCGGCGGAGCTGGCCGCCGACGAACGCGCGCGGGCCGATTTCAGGGCGGGCCGTTTCGTAAGCCATGAGAAGATGGCAGAATGGCTGAAGACCTGGGGCACCCCCGATCGCAAGCCCCTGCCCCCCGAATGGCTGAAATAAGCTGGTCGGTTCAGGCCTCGCTCCAACTCGCCGCGATCGTCGATTATATAGAGCAGTTCGATCCAGACGCCGCCCGGCGCTTGGGTGAAAGGCTGATCGAGGTCGCTGGATCCCTGCGGCGATTCCCGGATCGCGGCAGGCCCCTTTCCCATGGCCGCCGCGAGATGGTGACGGTTCGCCCCTATATCCTGCGCTATGAGCATGACGGCGAGACCGTCCTGATCCTTGGCATCCGCCACGCCGCCCAACTTTCCGACGATTGAAGAAGCTCCATGACCACCCCCACCCCGATGATGGCGCAGTATCTGACGCTGAAGGCCGAGGCCGAGGATTGCCTGCTCTTCTATCGGATGGGCGATTTCTTCGAGCTGTTCTTCGACGATGCGCGGATCGCCTCGGGGGTGCTCGACATCGCACTCACCTCGCGCGGGGAGCATGAGGGCGAGAAGATTCCGATGTGCGGCGTGCCGGTCCATGCCGCCACCGCCTATCTGCAACGCCTCATCAAGGCGGGGCACCGCGTCGCCATCGCCGAGCAGACCGAAACCCCCGCCGAGGCCAAGGCGCGCGGCGGGTCCAAGGCGCTGGTGTCGCGCGGGATCGTGCGGGTGGTGACGGCGGGGACGCTGACCGAGGAGGCGCTGCTCGACGCCAAGTGCGACAATTGGTGCGTCGCGATCGGCGAGGCGGGCGGCGCGGTGGCGCTGGCCGCCGCCGACATCTCGACCGGGCGGTTCGTGGTGATCGACGTGAAGCCCGATGCGCTGGGCGCGGAGCTGGCCCGCCTGGCCGCCGCCGAGGTGGTCGCGGCCGAGAATGCCGCGCATGCCGACGCGGCTACCACGCTGCGCCCCTCCGCCACGTTCGACAGCGGCAGCGGCGAGGACCGGCTGAAGCGGCTCCACGGCGTCGCGACGCTCGACGGCTTCGGCCAGTTCACCCGCGCGGGACTGTCGGCGGCTGGCGGACTGGTCGCCTATCTCGACCACACGGCCAAGGGTGCCCTGCCCTTCCTGCGTCCGCCTGTCCTGTCGCAGGCAGCGGGGGCGATGGCGATCGACGCGGCGACGCGCGAGAGCCTGGAGCTGACCCAGACCGCCAATGGCCAGCGCAAGGGCTCGTTGCTCGATGCGGTCGACCGGACGGTCACGGGGGCCGGTGCGCGCGCGCTGGCGGGGGATATCGGCGCGCCACTGATGGACCGCGATGCGATCGAGGCGCGGCTCGATCTGGTGCAGCATTTCCATGACGATGCCGCTCTTCGCGAGCGGCTGCGCGCGGCGTTGCGGGCCTTGCCCGATATCGGCCGCGCCATCGGGCGCATTGCGGCGGGGCGGGGTTCGCCGCGCGATCTGGGGCAGCTGCGGGATGGACTGGACGGGGCCTGGGCCTTGTCGGAACAGCTGGGCGACGGCCCGCCCCTGCTGCGGGAGACGACACCGCGCCTGCGCGGGCATGGCGAACTGATCGACCTGCTTCGCCGCGCGCTCGTCCCCTCGCCCCCGATCGAGGCGAGCGAGGGCGGCTATATCGCGGCGGGCTATGACGTGGCGCTCGACGATCTGCGCGATGCCGGAGCCGGAGGACGCCGCGCCATCGCCGCGCTGGAGGCCGAGTTCCGCCAGAAGACCGGCATCACCGCGCTCAAGATCCGCCATAACGGCGTGCTCGGCTATCATGTCGAGGTGCCCGCGCGATCGGCCGATGCGCTGATGAAGCCGGATTCGGGCTTCACCCATCGCCAGACACTGGCGGGCGTGGTCCGCTTCAACACCCCCGAACTGCATGAGGTCGCGAGCAAGGTCGCGCAGGCGGGTGCCCATGCGCTGGCCGCCGAAGCCGCGCATCTGGAGGAACTGACCGCCGCCGCGCTCGCCTCGCGCGAGAGCATCGCCGCGACGGCGGATGCGCTGGCCCGGCTGGACGTGGCGAGTGGGCTGGCCGAACGGGCGGTCGAAGGCGGCTGGGTACGGCCCGAACTGGTCGACCATAGCTGCTTTGAAGTGACCGGCGGTCGCCATCCGGTGGTCGAGGCAGCGGTCGCGCGCTCGGGCGAGCGGTTCGTCGCCAATGACTGTTCGCTGTCGGAAAGCTCCCGGCTCTGGCTGGTGACGGGGCCGAACATGGGCGGCAAGTCGACCTTCCTTCGCCAGAACGCGCTGATCGCGGTGCTGGCCCAAGGCGGTTCCTATGTCCCCGCCACCCGGGCGAAGATCGGGCTGGTCGACCGGCTGTTCAGCCGGGTCGGCGCGTCGGACAATCTCGCGCGCGGGCGTTCGACCTTCATGGTCGAGATGGTCGAGACCGCCGCGATTCTCGCCCAGGCGACGCCGCGCAGCTTCGTCATCCTCGACGAGGTCGGGCGCGGCACCTCCACCTATGACGGCCTGGCCATCGCCTGGGCGGTGGTGGAGGCGATCCACGAGGATAATCGGTGCCGCTGCCTGTTCGCGACTCACTATCACGAGCTGACCCGACTGGCCGAGCGGTGCGAGGCGCTGTCGCTCCACCATGTCCGCGCGCGCGAGTGGAAGGGCGAACTGGTTCTGCTGCACGAAGTCTCGGAGGGGCCTGCGGATCGCTCCTACGGCCTGGCGGTGGCGCGCCTGGCGGGGATGCCGCCGGTAACGGTGGCGCGCGCCAAGGCGGTGCTGGCCAAGCTGGAGGCGGGCCGCGCCAAGACCGGGGGGCTGGCGGCGGGTCTGGACGACCTGCCCCTGTTCGCCGCCGCTGCGCAGATCGAAGAGGAACAATGCGACGCGATCCGGGCCGAGGTCGAGAAGCTCGACGTCGACAGCCTGTCGCCACGCGAGGCGCTGGATGCGCTATACAAGCTGAAGGCGCTGGCGCGGGAGGGGTGATCCCTGCTCCTGCCCGTTAGAACGGGATGGCATCAGTTTGATCCACGCCTCCCCTTCAGGGGGGCAGGGGGCAACTGTGATGCTCACCCGAGCTGTAGCGGCTGACGTTTACGGATCATGGCGTTGAGGATGACGAGGAGTTGTCGCGCAACGGCGATGAGTATGGTCTTTGGCGCCTTACCCTTGGCGCGCATCCTGTCGCGCATGGCGGTGAGGACGGGGATACGCCGTGAGGCATTGAGGGCGGCGATGTAGAGGGCTTCGCGGACCTTGCGCCGTCCACCCCATATGCGTCTGGCGCCGCGCCATGTTCCACTTTCGCGGGCGTGGGGTGCGAGGCCTGCGAGCGAAGCGATCTTGCGACGGCAGAGCGTGCCGAGTTCGGGAAGTTCGCCGAGCAAGGTGGCCAGGACGGTGGGTCCGATGCCAGGGACGGCGTTCAGCAGGTGCGCCTGTTCGGACAGGGCCTGATCCTGGGCGATGAAGCCTGCGATCTGTCGATCGAGTTCGGCGATCTGCTGGCCAAGCAGCGTGATCATGGCTTCGATGGCCTGGGCGATTTCGGGTTGGCCTGCACTGTGGCGATGCAGCTTTTCGGCTTTGCGCATGTCGACCAACTGCCTGCGACGTCGCAGGAAATCGGCCAGGCGCGAACGGGCCGGGCTGAGCGGGATGGTAGCGGGCAGGTCCAGCGCTGCGCCCATCTGCGCCAGGACACGGGCGTCGACGCGGTCTGTCTTGGCCAGCGTGCCGGTGGCTCTGGCAAACTCGCGTGCCTGACGCGGATTGACGCGTGAGAACGGATGGCCGCGCGTCGCCAGCGCAGCGATCAGGTCACCGTCGCAGCCGCTGGTCGCCTCGAAGACGACACGGACATCAAGGTCGAGCGTGTCGAGCCAGACGGCGATGGCATCCGGTGTATTGGCGATCTGCCCGGTCCGACCCGATGGCAGTTCGCAAATGTCGATGAGAGCACGCGAAAGGTCGCAGCCGATGACGGCTTGTGGCATGGTAAAGGCTCCTGTCCATGTCGTGCGGGATCCACAGTCCCAAGCAACTGTTCAGGGTTGTGACCAACGCGGAAGGAACCCTTGCTCCCTATCGGGCTCCAGACCCTCGGGGGGGACGGGCTCCCTTCCGCAACACCTTCATACCACCATCCCATCAGACACGGGGGGGACGGGCTCCCTTCCGCAACACCTTCATACCACCATCCCATCAGACAGGGTGGGGTGTTTCCGCAAACGCCGGGCTTGTGGCGATGCCCCACCCCAACCCCTCCCCTGAAGGGGAGGGGCTAGGCTCGGTTCGATCCCATGTCATCATAGTCCAGGAACCCCACCCCCGTTCGGCCTGAGCGAAGTCGAAGGCCACGCCCCACGCCCAGCCGTAAGGGCATTCCGCGCACTTCGACTTCGCTCAGTGCGGACGGCGGGTGGGATAGCTGGTCGGGGGTGAAGAGGCACCCGGCCCTCACCCTTTCACATCAAAACCGGAAAGTGGGGAGCTTCTGTTGCCCGGTGCTCCCCGTACCGCTGGATTCCCCTTCTGTTGCCCGGTGGGGTCCGACCGCGCTATTTTGGTGTAATGTCAGGCCGTGAGGCCCTCAATTACGCCGCAATCGCGAGTGCTTCGTTATCGTTGGCACTTGTGAGTATGGGCCGTTGCGGTGGTCCCATTCCGAACGAAAACAGCGCTTTTCAACACACGTCGATCCTGGTTCGGCCCCGTCAGAAACGGTGTCCAGATACACCACCTTTTATGGTGGAGCCGCCGGGTACTGCCCCCGGGTCCGCTGCGTCTATTACTCGCCGCAGTTTATCGTCATAGCCGGGTGAAACCCGGCAGGGACGGATATAGGAAGCCGCGCGGCATTACGCAAATGCCTTTCGCTCGCCCTATTTTGGGTCCATGGAGACGCGCATGTTGACCCAGCGGTCCCGTTATGCGCTGCGCGCGATGCTGTTCCTGGCGGAAATGCCGGTGGAAGGGCCGCCGACTTCGATGACCCGCATCGCGGCCGAGGCGAATGTGCCGCGCAAGTTCCTGGAGCTGATCCTCGCCGACCTGAAGGGCGCGCAACTGCTCGACAGCCAGCGCGGCAAGATGGGCGGATACCGGCTGGCGCGGCCCGCGCACCTGATCTCGCTGGGCGACATCATCCGCACGATCGAAGGGCCGCTGGCGCTGGTCCCCTGCGTCAGCCGCACCGCTTATCGTCCGTGCAACGACTGCAAGAGCGAAGCCGACTGCGCCATCCGCCACGCGATGATGCGGGTGCGCGACGAAACGGCGCGGATCCTGGACGGCACCAGCCTGGCCGACGCCACCGCCAAGAAGCTGGCGGCGGCGTAAAGCCCTTACCTCACCCAACCTCGCGCCACCCCGGCGAAGGCCGGGGTCCAGTTGCGGTAAAGTTGCGAAGGCGGGAAGTCCTCGCCTCCGACGCGACCGAATTGCGCGCCATCAGCTTGGTGGCAACTGGACCCCGGCCTTCGCCGGGGAACACCAGCCTCCTAATCGGATAGCTTAAGGACGCCGCGCGCGCAGTTCGTCGCGGATTTCCCGCAGCAGCGCGACATCGGCGGGTTCGGCCTTGGGCTCGGCGGCGGCGACGGCCTTGTCCTTCTCGAAGATCGCCGTCGCGCGGTTCACGGTGCGGATCAGCAGGAAGATGATGAAGGCGACGATCACGAAATTGACCGCCTGGGTTACGAACGCACCATACCCGAGCAGCGGCACGCCCGCCTTCTTCAGCGCGGCATAATCGGTCAGCGAGCCGGCATAGGTGGCGGGGATCGGCCCCATGCGAACGAAATAGCTGGAGAAGTCCAGCCCGCCGAAGATCTTGCCGATCACCGGCATCAGCACATCGTCGGTCAGCGAGGTCACGATCTTGCTGAACGCCGCACCGATGATGACCGCCACCGCCAGATCGAGCACATTGCCCCGCGCGATGAAGGCGCGAAATTCCTTGAGCATCGTCAACTCCCTCTATTCGATGAACTTTCAGGCTATCGTCGCTTTTGCCCTTCGCCAAGCGCCTCACCCGTCTTATATAGCCGATACAGTTGACGGAGGAATATTCGAATGCGTCGTCCCGTTCTGGCTCTGACCCCGGTCGTGATGGCCGTCGCCCTGTACGGCTGTGGCATGAACAGCGTGCCCACGGCAGAGGAAAACGCGAAGGCAAAATGGGCCGATGTCCAGGCCGCCTATCAGCGCCGCGCCAACCTGATCCCCAATCTGGAAGCGACCGTGAAGGGCGCCGCCGCATCGGAAAAGTCGATCCTGACCGAGGTGGTCAATGCCCGCGCCAAGGCGACCTCGGTGCAGGTGACCGGCGCCGACCTGTCCGACCCCGCCAAGATGCAGCAGTTCGCGCAGGCGCAGGGCCAGCTCAGCGGTTCGCTGGGCCGGCTGCTGGCGAATGTCGAGGCCTATCCGAACCTGAAGAGCCAGGACAATTTCCAGACCTTCATGAGCCAGCTGGAAGGCACCGAGAACCGGATCAACATCGCGATCGGCGATTATAACAAGGCGGTCGAGGCTTATAACGTCCGCATCCGCACCTTCCCCGACGCGATCGGCGCGAAGGTCTTCTACGGCGCCAAGCCGATGACGCCCTATCAGGCGACGACGCCGGGGGCCGAGAACGCACCCAAGGTGAATTTCGGCAGCTGATCGGTCGCATATGACCCGGCTGCTCCGCCCGATTCTGGGACTCTGGCTGATTCTCTGCGCCATCCCCGTGATGGCGCAGACCTTTCCCAAGTTCGACGGGTTGGTCGTCGATGCGGCGAACAAGATCGACCCCGCGACCAAGGCGCAGCTCGAGCAGAAGCTGGAGGCGCTGCAAAAGGATACCGGCCGCCAGCTGGTGGTCGCGACGATTCCCGATCTGCAGAACTATCCGATCGAGGATTATGGCTATCGGCTGGGCCGTGCCTGGGGCGTCGGCCTGAAGGACGCGGATAACGGCGCGATCCTGTTCGTCGCGCCCAATGCGGGCAAAGGCCAGCGCGGCCCCAGGCTGGAGGTCGGGCGCGGGCTGGAGCCGATCCTGACCGACGCCTGGTCGTCGCAGATGATCCGCACGCTGATGATCCCCCGCCTTCGGGAATCGGGCGACATATCGGGTGCCCTGAACGCGGGCGCGGATGCGGTCATCGCCCAGCTTCGCGCCTCGCCCGAGGAAGCCAAGGCCAAGGTGGCCGAGGCCGCCAAGCAGTTCGACCGCGAGCATCGCCGCGGCGGCGGCGACTCCAACGGCCTTCCGATCGTCATCATATTGGTGATCTTCATCGGCGGCTTCGTTCTGCTGTCGATCCTGCGCCGCAGGCAGGGCCAGCGTTTCCGCGACGATGATGACGACGATCATGGCGGCGGCGGTGGGCGTCGCGGTGGTGGCTGGCCGATCATCCTCTGGGGTCCCGGCTGGGGCAGCGGATCGGGCGGCGGCTGGAGTTCGGGCGGCGGCTCGTCCAGCGGAGGCAGTGACGGATCGTGGTTCGGCGGCGGCTTTACCGGCGGCGGCGGGGGTGATTTCGGCGGCGGCGGCGCATCGGGGGATTGGTGAGATGTTGAGCGACACCGACAGCGATCTCGTCACCGCCGCCGTCGCACGGGCCGAGGCGACGACGGATGCGGAGATCGTCACCATCGTCGCCCCCCGATCGGACGAGTATCGCGACGTTGCCTTGTGGTTCGCCACGCCCGCCATGCTGCTGGTGCCGCTGTTCGCCGCACTCTTCCCCGATCTGGGGTTGAAGCTGCTGGCGCTGGTCCATGACGCGTGGAGCGCCCCGGGCGAGGACCTGATCCTGGGCGTGCTGATGATCGCGCAGATTCTGGTCTTCGGCCTGGTCTTCGCGCTGCTCGCGCCCGTCGCGCGCCGGATCGCACTGGTGCCCAAAAGCATCCGCCACGCCCGCGTCCGGGCGCGCGCGGTCCTGCTGTTCCGCGTGTCGGCCGAGCGGCGGACCGACAGCCGCTACGGCGTGCTGCTCTACCTCTCGGAGGACGAGCATATGGCCGAGATCGTCGCCGACTCCGGCTTGACCGGCAAGGTCGGGCCGGAAACCTGGGGCCGGGCGATGGCGGTGATGCTGCCCCATGTCGCCAAGGGCCATGTCGGCGAAGGGCTGAGCGCGGCGGTCGAGCGCATCGGGCTTGTGCTGGCGACACATTTCCCCAAGACGGCGGCCGACACCAACGAACTGCCGGACAGACCCATCTCGCTATGACCGATCCCCGTATGGACGCCCCCCTCGAAACCCTGGCCGAGGGGCGGTTCCTGGCGCTGCGCAAGCGCGGCAGCTGGGAATATGCCGACCGCCCGCGCGACATCCGCGCCGCCGTCATCCTGGCGATCGAGGACGGGCACATCCTGCTGGTCGAGCAGTTCCGTATCCCGCTGGGCGCACCCTGCCTGGAAATGCCCGCCGGATTGATCGGCGACGAGACCGAGGGCGAGGCGGTGCTCGACGGCGCCGTACGCGAGTTGGAGGAGGAAACCGGCTATCGCCCGTCGCGGATCGAGGCGCTTGGGGAATTCTGCTCCTCGCCTGGCATGACCTCGGAGCGGTTCACCCTGGTCCGCGCGACCGGGCTGGTGAAGGTCGGCGACGGCGGCGGTGATTCGGACGAGCAGATCGTCGTCCACCGGGTAAAGCTGTCGGAGGTTCCGGCGTTTGTTGCCGAGCGGCGGGCGGCGGGCGTGGTGATGGATGCCAAGCTGCTACTTTTGCTGGGTGGCGGCATCCTGGGTCTTTAGAGCATGATGACATCCGCTTCATCCCCCCTCCCCTTCAGGGGAGGGGCAGGGGGTGGGGCGTTTCCGCAAACACCGGGCCTGTGGTGATGCCCCACCCCAACCCCTCCCCTGAAGGAGAGGGGCTAGGTTTGGTTCGATCCCATGTCATCATACTCTAAGTTCACGCGAAGCCGCGAGGACGCGAAGAGAAGGTTGGTTCGCGCGGAGGCGCGGAGGACGCAGAGGTGTCGGGTTCGCGGCAGCGAAATCCATCTGCAATCAGCGATGATGGCAGACAGGCCGTGCCGCCGGGTAGGACACCTCTGCGCCCTCCGCGCCTCTATGCGAAATGGATCCTGAATTCTTCGCGTCATCGCGGCTTCGCGCGACCAAGAAAAACTGGACCCCGGCCTTCGCCGGGGTGGTCAGGATTAGGAGGTTCGCGCCAGGCCGCCCTTAACGGAAATTGTCGGCGTAGCTTTGCAGCTTCAGCGTCTTTTGCGGCGTCGGCACGACATGATGGTCGAGCCCTTCGCGCTGGCAATAGGCGATCGCCTCTTCCAGCGTCGCGAAGGTCAGGCGGACCTGCTCCTGCGTGTCGCCGCTGCCGGCCCAGCCGGTCAGGGGATCGGGCTTTTTCGCCTCGGTCGGTTCGAATTCGAGTTGCCAGCGATCGGTCCGGTACTTGCCGGATTGCATCGCGTTCTTGGGGCGCTGGAAGATGCGAGCAGTGGCCATAATTCTTGTCCCTTATCGCGAACCGGCGGCTCTTGCATCCGCCTTTTTCGTGCGCAGTGTCGCAGAGGCCTCTGCGGGCGCGTCGGGCCAGGGATGACGCGGGTAGCGGCCGCGCATTTCCTTGGCCACCGCGCTCCAGCTTCCCGCCCAGAAGCCGGGCAGATCGCGCGTCGTCTGGATCGGCCGTCCGGCGGGCGAGGTGAGACTCAGGACCAGCGGCACCCGCTCGGTCCCGATCACCGGATGCTCGGCCAGCCCGAACAGCGCCTGCACGCGCAGTTCGACGCGCGGGCCACCTTCGGCGGCGTAATCAATCGCATGGCTGCTGCCCGCCGGACTGGTGAAGTGCGAGGGCGCCATCGCGTCGATGCGCTTCTGGTCGTTCCAGTCGACCAGATTGCGGATGGCCTCGGTCAACGCGCCCGGCGCGATGGCGTCGAGCCGCCTTTTGCCCGCCACCAGCGCGGGCAACCAGTCGTCCAGCCGCTCGATCAGCATCGCATCGTCCAGCGCCACCCCGGCATAGGCCGCCCGCGCCCGGTACGCCCCTGCCCCGTCGCTCCACGGGAGGAGCGCCACGCCATGCGCCCGCACCCCCTCGACCAGCGCCGCGGCGATCGCCTCGGGGGAAGCCCCCGAATCGGGGCCGCTCGACAGTCGCAGGCTTCCCAACCGCCGTTCGCGCAACGCCTCGACCCCGCCGGTTGCGGGATTGAAGGTGACGGTGCGCCGCGTCTCGATCCGGTCGGCGAACAGCGCCTCGACGGTCGCGAGATCGAGCGGCGCGGCGGACAGAATCCGCGCGCCCGAGGCCGCGCCTTGCGTTTCGCCCACCGCCAGCCATTCCGAACTTGCCAACCCGGAGGTGGGGTCGAGCCGGAAACCGCGTCCGCCGACGCTCGCCCAATTCTCGCCCGTGCCGTCCCGCCGCCGCGCCACCCGGTCGGGATAGGCGAGCGCCAGGCACACGCCCGCCGGATGGTCCCAGGCCTCCTGCCCGACCGGCCTGGGGGCGAGGCCGGTCCAGCGTTTCGCCATCTGGCGCGCGGCTTCCGCCTTGGGGCCGCGTTCGGTCCGCCAGCGGCGCAGGCGCTGTTCGACATCCACATCCTGTCCGCCAATGCCACGTTCGCCCAGCAGCACCGCCACCTCGGCGGCGGTCGAGGCCAAGCCCCGCTCGCCACTGCGGATCAGCATATGCGCGAGCCTTGGCGGCATCGGCAGCTTGGCGATCGCCTTGCCATGCGCGGTCGGGCGGCCGGTCTCGTCCAGCGCCTCCAGCACGGTCAGGCGCGCGCGGGCTTCGGCGACGGCCGCCTCGGGCGGCGGGTCGAGCCACGGCAGCGCGCGCGGGTCGCCAACGCCCCACAGCGCGGTGCCGAGCAACAATGCCGACAGGTCCGCTTCCAGGATTTCGGGCGGGTCGAAGCGCGGCAGGCCCGCCGTCGCGGCCTCTTCCCATAGGCGATAGGCGACACCGGGCGACTGGCGGGCGGCGCGGCCCGCGCGCTGGGTGACGGCGGCCTGGCTGGCGCGTTCGGTGACCAGCCGGGTCATGCCCGCCGCACGGTCGTAGCGCGGGCGGCGGGCGAGCCCTGAATCGACCACGATCCGCACCCCGTCGAGCGTCAGGCTGGTCTCCGCGATCGAGGTCGCCAGCACGATCCGCCGCCGCCCTTGCGCGTCGCGCCGGATCGCCGCGCGCTGCGCCGCCGGGTCGAGCGAGCCGTGGAGTTCGTGGATCGCGATGCTGTCGGGCAGATTCGCGAGTCGCTCGGCGGTGCGCGCGATCTCGGCGGTGCCGGGCAGGAAGGCGAGGATGTCGCCCTCCGCCTCGTCCTGCAGCGCGCGACGAATGGCGGCGGCGACCGAGTCCTCGATGCGTGCCTTCGCCGCGCGGCCGAGATGGCGCAGGGTCAGCAGATGGCTGCGTCCCTCACTCTCGATCACCGGCGCGTCGCCCATCAGGCTGGAGAAGCGGCGGCCGTCGAGCGTCGCCGACATGGCGACCAGCCGCAGGTCGGGGCGCAATCCCCCTTGCGCATCAAGCGCCAGCGCAAGGCCGAAATCGCCATCGAGGCTGCGTTCATGGACTTCGTCGAACAGCACCGCCGACACGCCCGCCAGTTCGGGATCCGCCTGGATGCGCGCGACGAAGATGCCTTCGGTGACGACGGTCACGCGGGTCGCGGCGCTGACCTTGGTATCCATGCGGGTCGCATAGCCGAAGGTGCGCCCGACCGGCTCCTCGGCCAGCGCCGCCATGCGCTCGGCAGCGGCGCGCGCGGCGAGACGGCGGGGAGAGAGGAGCAGGACTTCCCCCATGCACCAGGGCTGGTCGAGAAGGGCGGGCGCAACGGCGGTGGTCTTGCCCGCACCGGGAGGTGCTACGAGGACGGCGTTGGGGGCGTTCGCGAGCGCGGTCAGCAGGTCGGGCAGGACGGCATTGACGGGCAGGGTCATGCAGGTGCGATAGGGGGTTTGGGAAGCGGGGTGAAGGACCTCTGGCCCCGGTCGATTGACCTACCTCCGTTCAGGCTGAGCGTAGTCGAAGCCCACGCCCCGACATTCGCCAAGAGGATCGGGTGTCACTTGGCCTTCGACTTCGCTCAGGCTGAACGGAGGGTGGGAATGAGGTGCCAAATCTTCCAGGCACCACCCCGGCGGAGGCCGAGGCCCAGGTTCCACCACGCCTTTTGTGCGCTATGCGATGCGGGGGAGGCCGCCACTCCCGCGCCTTCGATCATCTACCGCAACTGGACCCCCGCCTTCGCCGGGGTGGTGCGGGATTTGGAATGGCGTGGAAGCTCAGTACGCCCGCGCGACGGCGAACTCGACGGCTTCGATCATCGCGCTCTTCGCCGGTCCATCCGCAAAGCAACGCAGCGCCTCGATCGCCAGCCCGCCATAGTGCCGCGCGCGGGCCATCGTGTCGTCGACCGCCCGGCTCTTGCGGACCAGCGCGACGGCGTGGGCGAAGTCCTCGTCCGAGGTGCGCCGTCCCTCGACCGCGTCCTTCCAGAACTGACGCTCGTCGTCGTTCGCCCGCGCATAGGCGAGGATCACCGGCAGGGTCATCTTGCCCTCGCGGAAATCGTCGCCCGCATCCTTGCCCATGGTGCCTGCGTCCGACACATAGTCGATCGCGTCGTCGATCAGCTGGAACGCGATGCCCAGGTTCCGGCCGTAGGCCTCCAGCGCCAGTTCCTCCGCCTCGGGCCGCTCGGCTACCACGGCCGCGATGCGACAGGCGGCGGCGAACAGCGCGGCGGTCTTGGCGTCGATGATCGAGAGATAGCGTTCCTCGGCCAGCCCCACTTGCCGCACGGCGGTCAGCTGGTTCACCTCGCCCTCGGCGATCACCGCCGACGCGCCAGACAGGATGTTCAGCACCTTCAGGCTGCCCGCATCGACCATCAGCTGGAAGGACCGGCTGAACAGGAAGTCGCCGACCAGCACGCTGGCGGGATTGCCCCAGATGATGTTGGCGGTGCGACGCCCGCGCCGCAGGTCGGAGCCGTCGACGACATCGTCGTGCAGCAGCGTGGCGGTGTGGATGAACTCGACCGCCGCCGCCAGGACGTGGTGGCTGGTGCCCCGATAACCGAGCAGCTGCGCACTCGCGAGCGTCAGCATCGGGCGCATCCGCTTGCCGCCGCCCGCGATCAGGTGGCCCGCCAGTTGCGGGATCAGCGGGATTTCCGACGCCATGCGGTCGATGATGACCTGGTTCACGGCGTTCATGTCATCGGCCACCAGCCGGATCATCGGGTCCAGCGAGGGCGCGGGCTTGGCGAGGCGGGTGGCGGTTACGGTCATGGGCAGGTAAGAGCCTCTGGCGACAACGCTTGCCGAACGCAAGCCTAAGCGCGAAAGGGCGCGCGCGAATTCATGTGCGGCCACCGCGCCAGAGGGAGACGTACCGATCATGTCCGACACCGTGCTGACCGGCTATCGCCAGTCGATCGACAATATCGATGCCGCGCTGGTCTTCATGCTGGCCGAACGGTTCAAGATCACCCAGGCGGTCGGACGCTACAAGGCGGAGAACGAACTGCCCCCCGCCGATCCCGGCCGCGAGGAGTCGCAGATCGCCCGGCTGCGCCAGTTGGCGAGCGATGCGCAGCTCGACCCCGAATTTTCCGAGAAATTCCTGCGCTTCATCATCGATGAAGTGATCCGCCACCATGAAGGCTTTCGCGGCTGATGGCGTTCCTGCTGGCGATCGAGGGCGCGGACGGCGCGGGCAAGGCGACCGCGACGGCGGCGGTGACCGAAAGGCTGAACGCCGCCGGGCTGTCGGCGGCGGCCTTGTCCTTTCCACGCTATGCCGAGACGGTCGGCGGCTGGGCGCTGGGCGAATATCTGGCAGGCCGCCTGCCCCATGCCGCCGCGCCCGAGACGGCGGCGACCCTCTATGCGCTCGACCGATTCGAATCGCGGCCGCACCTGATCGAGCTGGCGGAAACGCACGATATCATCGTGTTCGACCGCTATATCGCATCGAACATGGCCTATCAGGCCGCGCAGGTGCCGCCCGACCGGGCGGAGGCGCTGCTGCAATGGATCGAGCAGCTGGAGACGGTGCAGTTCCGCCTGCCCGCGCCGCATCTGTCGGTCTATCTCGACACGCCGCTGGACGTCGCGCGCGACCTGATCGCCCGCAAGCGCAAGCGCAGTTATACCGACGATACCTATGACGCGTATGAGGCCGATCTGGGGCTTCAGGCGCGGGTGCGGGCCAATTACGCCGCGATGGCGGACGGGGCGATGCTGGGCGAATGGGTGACGGTGTCGACCGTGGCAGGCGGGGCATTGCGCGACCCGGCGGAGATCGCGGACGAGATCACCGCGCTGGCGATGGCGCGCCTGCGCTAAGCGCTCCCCCGCCTTACCGTTCCCCGGCGAAGGCCGGGGTCCAGTTTCTAGGCACTATCGGGAGCACAAGGCCTTTGCCTCCCACGCAAAGTTTCCACGCGCCACGGGCTTGAAAGGCACTGGACCCAGGCCTTCGCCGGGGAACGGATTCATTCATCCCACACGAAGCCGCGACGCCGCGAAGAGGAGGAATTTGGTTCGCGCGGAGGCGCGGAGACGCGGAGGTGTATTGTGCGCGATAGCGCAAATCCCTCTTTGTTCGTCCGTTTGAGGAAGAAGGCATGCATGAGTCGCTGGATACGACACCTCCGCGTTCTCCGCGCCTCCGCGCGAACAAAAATCTTCGCGGCTTCGCGTGAACCAAAATCCCGGCGACGCCCCTCAATGCGAAGCGCGGATCGTCCCCGCCAGCGGCGCGAAGCGGGCGACCTGTTGGCCCACCAGGCGCAGCTGCCCCTCCACCGCCGGATCGCTGATACGGCCTTCTTCGTCGAAGCGGGTCTGCTGCGTGTTCACCGCCGCCGCGAAGGGCGTCGGCCAGCCGCGCAGTGCATGGACGATCGAGCGCAGCGCCGCGATGGTCGAACCCGTCGCCTGCCAGCCATAGGCGGTCGCGATCAGCCCCACGGGCAGGTCGGCGAGATAGGGGCGGTCGTCCTTCGCCGTTTCCTCCAGCAGGTCGAGCGCGTTCTTCACCAGCCCCGAGATGCTGCCATGATAGCCGGGACTGGCGATGATGATCGCCGACGCCTGTCGCACGGTGTCGACGAACACCTGCTCCGCCTCGGTCCGCTCGCCCGCGCGCGGGTTGTAGAGCGGCAGGCGCGCCAGATCCTCGCCACCGAAGACATGGGTGCGAAAGCCCTCGTCCGCCGCCGCCGTCATCGCGGTGCGCAGCGCGCGCTCGGTCGAGGAGACGCTGCCGATCGTGCCGCCGATGCCGACGACGAGCGGGGAAGAAGAGTGAGCCATGCTCCGCCTTTCACTCCGGACCGAGCGACGAGCAAGCGCTAAGTTTGCAGGCTCCGGGCGTTGCGGCGGTCCGGGTCTCGCCCTATCCCATATGACAGGGAGATGAAGGATGCGTGTCTGGGCTTTGGGGATCGTCACGCTATGCGCCTGTCCGGCGGCGGCGCAGGAGGTGCGGCAAAGCGGCCCGCCCCCCGGTGTCGCCACCGGTGCGCCAGGTGCGCCCGATGGCTGGAGCATCACCATCGGCGCCGCCCCCGTTTTCGGCCCCGCCTGGCAGGGGTCGCGCGACATGGCATTGTCGCTGTTTCCCGATCTGCGGGTGAATTATGGCGACACGCTCTTCGCCTCGGTGCCCGACGGGATCGGGTGGAATGCGGTGCGCGGCGACGGCTGGCGGGCCGGGCCGCTGGTCAAGATCCGCTTTGGCCGCGACGAGCGCAATGGCGGCTCGCCCTTCTTGATCGCTGGCGGCAGCGACGCGCTGGAGGGCATGGGCGATATCAAGGCGGCGGGCGAGGTCGGCGGCTTTGTCGAAAAATCCTTCGGCCCGCGCCGGGGCTGGCGCGCTCGCGCGGAGGTAAGGCAGGGCTTCGGCGGGCATGACGGCGTGGTCGCGGACCTGTCGGCCGCCTATCGCACCCGGATCGGCCGCGCGATTGTCAGCGCGGGACCGCGCATGACGCTGGCCAGCGCGGATTTCATGCAGACCTATTTCGGCATTTCGGCGGCGCAATCGGTGCGTACCGGCCTGACGCCCTACCGGGCGGATGGTGGCGTGCTGTCCTATGGACTGGGTGGCAATGTCGTCCGCCCGTTGAACAGGCGCAGCGCCCTCACGCTGTTCACCAGCTTGGAGCGGCTGGGTGGCCCGGCCGCCGACTCGCCGCTGATCCGTGAGCGGGGACGGCGGATGCAGGCGACGCTGGGTCTGGGATACGGATTCCGCTTCGGCCTATAGCGCCGTTCGGGCTGCCGCTGCCGCACGGCCCAGTTCCGCGCGCTCGGCGCGGACGGCCATGGCGTCCCAGGAGGAAGCCGCACGCTCGCAGCGTTCGCGGACATTCTGCAAGGTCGCATCGGCGGCGTTGGTGCGTTCGATTTCGGCCTGGTTGCGGAAGAAGATGGCATCACGAGACATGGATTATCCTTTCGACCACAAAAAAAGCGGTAGCCGGATCGGCTACCGCTTCGACATTCAGGCGGGCTGAAGGTTGACCGCCGCCATCTTTCCGCGGCGATCCTGCTCCAGTTCGTAGCTCACCCGCTGATCCTGGTTCAGCGTGATCATGCCGGCACGCTCGACCGCGCTGATATGGACAAAGGCGTCCGCGCCGCCATTTTCGGGGGCGATGAAGCCATAACCCTTGTCGGCGTTGAAGAATTTGACGGTTCCGGTGATGCTCATTTTCGTTCCTTCATAATGGTGAACCAGGCGCGGGGCCGGATTCGAGGCCGCGGTGCAGGGAAAGAAGGAACGTGCCGCAAAGCAGAGAACCGTCGATTTGCGACTTTAGCAGCATGACATGTGGGCCTCCCGATCCGAATCTGCAAGGCCGGGTCGGAAATAACTTCATTCCACATGCCGCCATCAAGGCCGAAATTGGGGTGGCATGCGCCTGTCACGGAGCTAGAAAGGCGGACAAGAGCATAGCTGGAGGACCGGACGGGGCATGACGAAACACCTTCCCTGGATAGCACTGGCGATCGTCGGAGCGGGGGCGCTGGGCGTGGTCGCCACGGTGCGGGGCGAACCGATCAACGCGCTGTGGATCATCGCCGCCGCCGTCTCGGTCTATCTGATCGCCTATCGTTATTATGCGCTGTTCATCGCCAGAGTGATCGGCATCGACCCCAGCCGCCCCACCCCGGCCATCCGCCGCGCCGACGGGCTGGACTATGTCGCGACCGACCGCACCGTGCTGTTCGGCCACCACTTCGCCGCGATCGCGGGCGCGGGGCCTTTGGTCGGGCCGGTGCTGGCGGCGCAGATGGGCTATCTTCCGGGCACGCTGTGGATCCTGGCGGGTGTGGTGCTGGCGGGCGCGGTGCAGGATTTCCTGGTCCTGTTCCTGTCGATGCGACGTGACGGGCGCTCGCTGGGCGAGCTGATCCGCATGGAGATGGGGCCAGTCGCGGGCACCATTGCGCTGTTCGGCGCCTTCATGATCATGGTCATCATCCTCGCGGTGCTGGCGCTGATCGTCGTGCGCGCACTGGCCGAAAGTCCCTGGGGCCTGTTCACCGTGGCGGCCACGGTGCCGCTGGCGATGCTGATGGGCGGCTATACCCGTTGGGTCCGGCCGGGGAAGATCGGCGAGGTGTCGATCATCGGTTTCATCGGCCTGATCCTGGCGATCGTCTATGGCCAGTCGATCGCGCAGTCGGCGGTGCTGGCGCCGCTCTTCACCTTCACGCCGGTCCAGCTCTGCTTCCTGCTGATCGGTTACGGCGCGGTCGCCTCGGTCCTGCCGGTGTGGCTGCTGCTCGCGCCGCGTGATTACCTGTCGACCTTCCTCAAGATCGGCGCGATCGTGGCGCTGGCCATCGGCATCGTCATCATGGCGCCACCGCTGAAGATGCCTGCCCTCACCAAGTTCATCGACGGCAGCGGGCCGGTCTGGGCGGGACCGCTCTTCCCCTTCCTGTTCATCACCATCGCGTGCGGCGCGGTGTCGGGCTTCCACGCTCTCATCGCCAGCGGCACCACCCCCAAGCTGATCGCGAGCGAAAAGGACGCGCCCTTCATCGGTTACGGCGCGATGCTGATGGAAAGCGCGGTCGCGATCATGGCGCTGGTCGCCGCCTCGATCCTCGATCCGGGCATCTATTTCGCGATGAACGCGCCCGCCGCCGTACTGGGCACCGACCCGGCCAGCGCCGCCGCCGCCGTCACCGCGATGGGCTTTCCCATCTCGGCCGACACGCTGGCGCAAGTCGCGCGCGACGTGGGCGAGCATACGATCATCTCCCGCGCGGGCGGCGCGCCGACGCTGGCGGTGGCGATGGCGGAAATCTTCAGCCACCTGTTCGGTGGACAGGCGATGAAGGCCTTCTGGTATCACTTCGCCATCCTGTTCGAGGCACTGTTCATCCTGACCGCCGTGGACGCGGGCACCCGCGCGGGCCGCTTCATGCTGCAGGACCTGATCGGCCTGGTCGTCCCCAGCTTCCGGGGATCGAGCAAGGTCGCACCCGGCCTGATCGCGACCGGGCTTTGCGTCGCGGCCTGGGGCTTCTTCCTCTATCAGGGCGTCACCGATCCGCTGGGCGGGGTGAACACGCTGTGGCCGCTGTTCGGCATCTCCAACCAGATGCTGGCCGCCGTCGCGCTGATGCTGTCGACCGTCGTGCTGTTCCGCATGAAGAAGGACCGCTATGCCTGGATCACGGTGGTGCCGACCGTCTGGCTGCTCGCTTGTACGCTGACCGCCGGGTGGATGAAGATCTTCTCGGCCGATCCGCGCGTCGGATTCCTCGCCCATGCCGACAAGTTCGCCAGCGCCGCCGCGTCGGGCAAGGTCCTGCCGCCCGCCAAGACCATGGCGGAGATGGGGCGGATCGTGTTCAACGACCGGATCGACGCGGGGCTGTGCGCGATCTTCCTGGGCGTGGTGCTGGCGATCCTGGTCTATGCGGTGCGCACCTGCCTGATCGCACGTCGGATCGACCGGCCGAGCGTGACCGAGGTGCCGCCCGAGCTGGTGGCCGCCGAATGAGCTGGCTCGCCCGCCTGCGTCAGATCGGCAACGCCATGGTCGGAATGCCTAGCTATGACGCCTATGTGGCGCACATGGCGGCCCGGCATCCCGACCGCGAGCCGATGGACGAGGTGACCTTCTTCCGTGAGCGGCAACAGGCAAGGTATGGCGGGAAGAATGGCGGGCGTTGCTGCTGATTGTTCGCGCGAAGCCGCAAGGCTCCGGAGAAGATTGGTTCGCGCAGAGACGCGGAGACGCGGAGGAAGAGAGTGGGGCATTATCCCCCCTCCGTTCAGACTGAGCACAGTCGAAGACCACGGGATAACGCCCGCCACGCGGGCAGAACTCGCCAGCGTTCCAGGAGCCTGCGGCTCGAAGGTCCTTAGGCGACTCCTTCCCGTGGCCTTCGACTGTGCTCAGGCTGAACGGCGGTTGGGAGTGCCGATAAGCGCCTTCCGCTCCCCTCTGCGTCCTCCGCGCCTCTGCGCGAACCCAAAACTCCGCGTCTCCGCGCGAACAAAAAACCTTCGCGCCATCGCGGCTTCGCGTGAACTCAAAACCCCCGCTCCGCTGCCGCCCCGCCCTACCCTTGCCTTTTACCCACACCACGGCTACATCGCGTTCCCATCCGAACAGCGCGGACGGACCTTTCGTCGCAGGCCCCCTGGGCAGGCGACGGCGGACCCATGCCTCGCTGACAGTAATTTCCACGCAGGGCGGGAACGGCACGAGTGGCGAAGACGACCCCCATCGAATTCCTCAACCAGGTCAAGACCGAGACCAAGAAGGTCGTCTGGCCGACGCGGCGCGAGACGGTGATGACCGGCGTGATGGTGGTCGTGATGACCACGATCCTGGCCAT
Organism: Sphingomonas parapaucimobilis NBRC 15100; assembly: GCF_000787715.1. Lineage (GTDB taxonomy): Bacteria > Pseudomonadota > Alphaproteobacteria > Sphingomonadales > Sphingomonadaceae > Sphingomonas > Sphingomonas parapaucimobilis. Next base: position 13,086 of record NZ_BBPI01000102.1, on the reverse strand, counting down.
CTTCTTCCTGGCGGTCGACTCGTTCTTCGAGACGCTGGTCCGCACCCTGCTGTCGCTCGCGAAGTAAAAGGGTTCTCATGGCGCGCTGGTACATCATCCACGCTTATTCCGGTTTCGAGGGCAAGGTCCGCGACTCGATCATGGCCGAGGCGACCCGTCTGGGCCTCGACCATCTGGTCGACCAGATCGAGGTTCCGACCGAGACCGTGACCGAGGCCCGTCGCGGCAAGAAGATCGCGGTCGAGCGCAAGTTCATGCCCGGCTATGTCCTGGCCAAGCTCGACATGACCGACCAGGTCTATCACCTGGTCAAGAACACGCCGAAGGTGACCGGCTTCCTGGGCGCGATGGGCAAGCCGCAGGCGATCAGCGAGGCGGAAGCCACGCGGATGCTGAATTCCAAGGAAGAGGCCGCCGCCGCCCCGAAGCACAAGGTCAAGGTCGACTACGAGATCGGCGACGCGGTCAAGGTGCTGGAAGGCCCCTTCGCCAGCTTCAACGGCGTGGTCGAGGAACTGGATTTCGACAAGTCCAAGGTCAAGGTGTCGGTGTCGATCTTCGGTCGCGCGACCCCGGTGGAACTGGACTTCGAGCAGGTCGAACGCTCGAAGTAAGCTCGGACCATCCGACGAAACAGGGGCCGGGGCGGCAACGCCACCGGCCCTTTTCGTATCTGAACTTCCCGCCCCCCTTCCCCACCTCCGTTCAGGCTGAGCGAAGTCGAAGCCCACGCCCAACGTTCCGCCCCGCGCGAATCCCGTGCACTTCGACTTCGCTCAGTGCGAACGGAGGGCGGGGCAGACTCACCTTGCTTTCTCTACCACTTTTTACTAAGAGCCCGCCCTTCCCTAGCATTCATGCGACGGAACCCTTGCGGGAGGGTGCGCTGGCGTACGCCACGCGCCCGTCACGACCGCTAGACTCGAAAAGAGAGTGACATGGCAAAGAAGATTACCGGCTATATCAAGCTGCAGGTTCCTGCAGGCGCCGCCAACCCCTCGCCGCCGATCGGCCCGGCGCTGGGTCAGCGCGGTGTGAACATCATGGAATTCTGCAAGGCGTTCAACGCGCAGACCGGCGAAGTCGAGAAGGGCACGCCGCTGCCCACCGTCATCACCGTCTATGCCGACCGTTCGTTCTCGTTCGAGACGAAGACCGCGCCTGCGACCTACCTCATCAAGAAGGCCGCCAACCTGAAGTCGGGCTCGAAGGAGCCGGGCAAGGTGTCGGCGGGCAAGATCGCGCGCTCGAAGCTCGCGGAAATCGCCCAGGTCAAGATGAAGGATCTGAACGCCAACGACATCGAGGCTGCGACCAAGATCATCGAAGGCTCCGCCCGCGCGATGGGCCTCGAAGTGGTGGAGGGCTAAGATCATGGCCAAGCTGACCAAGAAGCAGAAGTCGGTCCAGATCGACGCCGAGAAGCTGCACGGCATCGACGAGGCGATCTCGCTGGCGCGCACCAACGCGACCTCGAAGTTCGACGAGACGATCGAAGTCGCCGTGAACCTGGGCGTTGACCCGCGCCACGCCGACCAGATGGTCCGCGGCGTCGTCACCCTGCCCAAGGGCACCGGCAAGACCGTTCGCGTCGGCGTGTTCGCCAAGGGCGCCAAGGCCGACGAGGCACGCGCCGCCGGCGCCGACGTCGTGGGCGCCGAGGACCTGATGGAAACCATCCAGGGCGGCACCATCGATTTCGACCGCTGCATCGCGACCCCGGACATGATGGGCGTCGTCGGCCGCCTCGGTAAGGTGCTGGGTCCCAAGGGCCTGATGCCGAACCCGAAGCTGGGCACCGTGACCATGAACGTCGCCGAAGCCGTCAAGGCGGCCAAGGGCGGTCAGGTCGAGTACCGCGTCGAAAAGGCTGGCATCATCCACTCGGGCATCGGCAAGGCGTCGTTCCCGGCGGAAGACCTGCGCGCCAACTTCGACGCGCTGGTCGACGCGCTGATCAAGGCCAAGCCGTCGGGCGCGAAGGGCAAGTATGTCCGCAAGGTCGCCGTCTCGTCGACGATGGGCCGCGGCATCAAGGTGAACGTCTCGGAAATCCCGGGCGCGTAAAGCCAGCCGCCAGCGCATGCTGACAGGATCAGGGGGTCGGAACCAAGGTTCCGGCCCCCTTTTTCGTGGCCGAGTGGCGGGCTGCCCCTACTCCGTTCAGCCTGAGCGAAGTCGAAGGCCACGTTTCAGCCTCGCCGCAAGCACATCCCATGCACTTCGACTTCGCTCAGTGCGAACGGGGGCATGGTGGTGGGACTCCCCTCCCCTTCAGGGGAGGGGCCGGGGGTGGGGCGGCTCCACAAGCACGTCGCCAAGGGGAAAGGCCCTACCCCAATCCAGCATCGGGTCGATCAGGCTCCCAGCCTGATCGACCCGATGCTCCTGAAGGGGAGAAGCTAAATGCGCCTACCCCATGACCGCCCGATTAAATTTGGTCAGTCCAAAACACTCAACGCGGGAAATCGTCATCCCGCGCCGGAATCGCCCCCGAACGCATCACCGTCCACCCGGCGAGCCTATGCCCCCGCACCGCCGCCTCGGCGGGCGACAAACCATCCAGTCGCGCGCCCAGATAGCCTGCGTTGAACGCATCCCCCGCCCCGCTGGTATCGCGCGGGTTCAGGCGCTCGGGCGGCGGCACGATGCCGACGCCGGTGACCAGACAACCATCGGCGCCCAGCTTCACCACGACCTCACCCGCGCCCAGCCCCTGCCAGCGGTCGCGCACTTCTTCGGCGGACTTGGCGTCGACCAGCATCGCCTCGTCCTCCAGAGTCGGCAGGCCGATGTCGCAGCCGCCGATCGCCCGACGGCACAGCTCGCGCGCCTCGTCCTGAGTGGCGAACAGGCGGGGGCGGTAATTACCGTCGAAAGCAACCCGCCCGCCCCGCGCCCGCACGCGCTGCGCCAGATCGAACAGATGCTCCCGGCTCGGTTCGTCCAGAATCGCGAGAGTAATCAGCGAGTATAGCAGCAGATCAGCCTGCTCGACCTGAGCCATCACCGCCTCGCTGCCCGGCAGGGACAGGGTACGTCGCGCGGCGCTCTGCCCCCGCCAATAGGAAAAGCTGCGTTCGCCCGCTTCGTCGGTGGTAATCGCGTACAGGCCCGGCATCCGGGTCGGGTCGCGCAGGATCAGGCTGGTATCGATGCCCTCGGCCGCCCAGTCTTGAAGCAGCGTCGCGCTGAACGGATCGTCGCCCAGGGCGGTTACGTAGCGGACATCGCGGTCCATCCGCGCCAGATGGATCGCAGTGTTCAGCGTGTCGCCGCCATGACCCAGCCGCCACAGCCCACCGTCTGCGCGCGATAATTCGATCATCCCTTCCCCGACGACGACGATCCGCATCCACTTCTCTCCTATCGATCGCTAGCTTTACCAGCATAGTGGCAAGGCCAAAATTTGTAACTGGTCAATCCGAATGCCGAATGCTACCGCTAACCGACGCAAAAACGTGATTTGGGACGAGGGAATAGCGGCCGTGTTGATGATCCAGTCCATGCGGTGGTTCGGACCCGCCGACCCGGTCTCCTTGTCCCATATCCGCCAGGCGGGCGCCACAGAGGTCGTCACCGCGCTGCATGAAATTCCCAACGGCGTGGTCTGGCCGCGCGAGGCGATCGCCGAGCGGCGGGCGATGATCGAGGCGGCCGGGCTGGGCTGGTCGACGGTCGAGAGCCTGCCGGTGCATGACGCGATCAAGCGCGGCGAACTGACCGACGAACTGGTCCGGGCCTATGGCGACAGCCTGCGCAACCTGGCGGCGGAGGGCGTGCGGACCGTCACCTATAATTTCATGCCGTTGCTCGACTGGACGCGCACCGATCTGGACTGGGAACTGCCCGATGGGGCGACCGCGCTGCGTTTCGAATGGGCGGCGGTGGCAGCCTATGACATCCATATCCTGAAGCGGCCGGGCGCCGAGGCGGATTATTCGGAAAGCGTCCGGGCCGCCGCCGCAGAGCGCTTCGCCGCGATGACGCCCGAGGAACGCCACAAGCTCGAACGCACGATCATCGCGGGGCTGCCAGGCAGCGAGGAGAGCTTCGACTCGCCCGCCTTCCAGCGCGCGATCGACACCTATGCCGGGATCGACGCCGAAGCACTGCGGGCCAACCATATCGCCTTCCTGCGCGCGGTCTGCCCGATCGCCGAGGAAGTCGGGATCAAACTGGTCGTCCATCCCGACGATCCCCCCTTCCCCATTTTCGGCCTGCCGCGCGTCGTCAGCACGGCGGAGGATCTGGATCATCTCTATGCCGCCGTGCCGTCCCTGGCGAACGGGCTGTGCTTCTGCACCGGGTCGTTCGGCGCGCGGCCGGACAACGACCTGCCCGCCATGGTCCGCCGTTTTGCCGAGCGGATCGACTTCCTCCACCTCCGCTCGGTCGGTTGGGAAGCGGGCGAGCGCAATTTCCATGAGGCGGAGCATCTGGGCGGCCATGCCCGCATGGCGGAGGTGATGCAGGCGGTGGTCGAGATTTCGCATATGCGGAACCGTGCGATCGTGATGCGCCCCGACCATGGCCACCGGATGATGGACGACCTTCATCGCAGCTCCAATCCCGGCTATTCGCTGCTGGGCCGTATGCGCGGGCTGGCCGAGCTGCGCGGGCTGGAGCAGGGAATCGTGCATATGCTGGGGTTGAACGCATGACACGCAAATTGGAGCTTCATCCCGACCGGCTGCTGCCCGCCGATCCGACGACGCGGGGCATCGCGCGGACGCTCTATGCCGAGGTCGCGAACCTGCCGATCATCAGCCCGCACGGCCACACCGATCCGCGCTGGTTCGCCACCGACGAGCCCTGGGCCGATGCCAGCGACCTGCTGCTCGCCCCCGACCATTATATCTTTCGTATGCTGTACAGCCAGGGCATCGCGCTCGACGATCTGGGCATCCCGCATCGCGGCGGCCGCCCCGCCACCGATCCGCGTGCGGCGTGGAAGCTGTTTGCGGCGAACTATCATCTGTTCCGTGGCACGCCGTCGCGCATGTGGCTCGACCATGTGTTTGCCGAGGTATTCGGTTTCACCGAGGCGCTGGAGGAGGCGACCGCCGACCGCTATTTCGACGCGATCGGGGAGGCGCTCGCCACCCCCGCCTTCCGCCCGCGCGCGCTGTTCGAGCGGTTCCGCATCGAGTGCCTGGCGACGACCGAGGGCGCCGACGATCCGCTGGTCCATCACCAGGCGATCCGCGACTCCGGTTGGGCTGGCCGCGTCATCACCACCTATCGCCCCGACAGCGTGATCGATGTCGAGCATGAGCAGTTCGCCGGCGCGATGCAGCGCTTCGCCGCGCTGACCGGCGAGGATGTGTATAGCTGGTCGGGCTATCTCGCCGCCCATTCCAAGCGCCGCGCCGCCTTCCGCGCCTTGGGCGCGACCGCGACCGATCACGGCCATCCCACGGCGGCGACCGCGAACCTGTCGACGGCGGAATGCGAGGCGCTGTTCGCGCGTGTCGTCGGCGGTGGATGGACGCCCGCCGATGCCGAACTCTTCCGCGCGCAGATGCTGACCGAGATGGCGAAGATGAGCGTCGCGGACGGCATGACGATGCAGATTCACCCCGGCTCCTACCGCAACCATAATGCCGGACTCTTCGCCAGCCATGGCCGCGACAAGGGCGCGGACATGCCGATGCGCACCGATTACGTCCATGCGCTGAAGCCCATGCTCGATGTGGTCGGCAATGAGCGCGACCTGACCATCATCCTCTTCACGCTGGACGAAAGTGTCTATGCGCGCGAACTGGCACCGCTGGCCGGGCATTATCCGTGCCTGAAGCTCGGCCCTGCCTGGTGGTTCCATGACAGTCCCGAGGGGATGCGCCGCTTCCGCGAGATGACGACCGAGACGGCGGGCTTCTACAACACGGTCGGGTTCAACGACGATACCCGCGCCTTCCTGTCGATCCCGGCGCGGCATGACGTCGCGCGGCGGGTCGATTGCGGCTTCCTGGCGCGCCTCGTCGCCGAGCACCGGCTGGAGGAGGACGAGGCGGTCGAGCTGGCCCATGCGCTGACCAACGGGCTGGTCCGCTCGGCGTACCGGCTGTGACCCGGCTGAGCGAGGCGACCGCCGCGACACTGCCCGACGCCGTCGCACGTCCCGGCTATGACCGGGCGGCGCAGCGGACCGGCATCGTCCATATCGGGCTGGGCGCGTTCCACCGCGCGCATCAGGCGGTCTATACCGACGATGCGATGGCGGCGGGCGACCGCGACTGGGCCATTGCGGCGGCATCGCTGCGCTCGGGCGGCGTGCATGACCAGATGGCGCCGCAGGACGGCCTTTATACCGTCACCGAACGGTCGAGCGAGGGCGAGGCCGTCCGCCTGATCGGCGCGATCCGTGAGGTGATCGTGGCGGCCAGGACGCCCGACCGGCTGGCCGAACGCCTCGCCTCCCCCGACACGCGGATCGTGACGCTGACCGTCACCGAGAAGGGCTATTGGCGGCAACCCGATGGCGCGACCGATCTGGCGGGCATCGTCGCGGATGGGAACAGCATCTATCATTATCTGGCGCAGGCGGTGGTCGCGCGGGCTGCGGCGGGGCTTGGTGCCCTGACGCTGGTCAGTTGTGACAACCTCCCCGATAATGGCCGGGTGCTGCGCGCCGGTGTCGCGGCATTCCTCGACCATCGGGGCGAAACGGCCGCGCGCGACTGGTTCGAGCGCGACTGGCGCTGCCCCAACACCATGGTAGACCGCATCGTCCCCGCCGTCACTGACGCCGAGCGCGCAGGCGTCGAGGCGGCGCTGGGGATGCGCGATGAGGCCGCCGTCATCACCGAACCCTATCGCCAATGGGTGATCGAGGATGACTTCGCGGGCGAACGCCCCCGCTGGGAAGTCGGCGGGGCGCAGTTCGTCGCCGATGTCGCGCCCTATGAGACCGCCAAGCTGCGGATGCTCAACGGCGCGCATTCGGCGCTCGCCTATCTGGGGCTGGAACGCGGGCACGAGTTCGTCCACCAGGCGGTCGCCGATCCCGCCATCCGTCCCGTGGTCGAACGGCTGATGCGGGACGAGGCGGCGACCAGCTTCACCGCCGCCGAGGGACAGGCGCTGGAGCCTTATGCCGACGCCCTGCTCGCCCGCTTCGCCAACCGGACGCTGGAGCATCGCCTGTCGCAGATCGCCAGCGACGGATCGCAAAAGGTCGGCCCGCGCTGGCTATCCTCGCTGGCGGCGCATGGCGGGGACGCACCCGCGACGCTGACCGCGCTGGCGGCATGGCTGCGGTTTGTCCGGACGGGCAATGATGCGTCGCCCGATCCGCGTCGGGCGGAACTGGCCGGACTGTGGGAACAGGGCGATGCGGCGCAGGTGGTGGATGCGCTGTTCGGGGACGGCGGTTCGATGGCGGGCCTGTGGCGGCCGACCGAAGCGCAGCGGACGGCGTTGATCGGTAGGATCGCAGAATAAATCCTCCCCGGCACGGGGAGGTGGCAGGCCATCAGGCCTGACGGAGGGGGGCTTCCACACAGGACGTACCTAGCGGAAATCCCCCTCCACCACCGCTTTCGCGGCGGTCCCCCTCCCCAAGCATAGCTCGGGGAGGAATAAGGCGGATTACTGCCCGTCCTTCGGCTCGATACCCTCGCCAGGCGCGTCGCCGCTCGGCGTGCGCTGGACGCGTGAGGTCATGCCGGTGGCCGAGGCATCGTCCAGCATCTGCTGGTCGACCGTCCGCTCGGGCGGGGGCGGCGGAATGGTGTCGGCGGCCATGTTGACCGGCGCGACCGCCTCCGCATCGTTGGTCATGACCGGGGTTTCCTCCGGCGCGGTCATATTCTCTTCCACTACGGCCGTGTCGTTCTCGACCGGCACGGGCGGATCCTCCGACGAGCGCGAGCAGCCCGCCAGCATCAGTCCGGCCGCGAACAGCGCCATGGCGCTTTTGGTGGCAATCTTCATCCTGTCTTCCCTTTAGTCCTTGGTTGCCTGTGCCCGCTCGGCCGAGCGCGCTTCGATCTTGGCCGCCAGCTGCGCATCCCAGCTATAGGGATCCTCGCGGAAGCCCACCTGCCCATCGGCATTCGCAAACGCCGTCCAGTAGAGCAGATAGACCGCCACCGGCTCGGCCATGGTCGCGCGCACCGTCTTGCCCGATGCGATGACCGCATCGATCTGCGGCTGCTGCCATTCGGGCGTGGTCTTCAGCATCAACGAGGCCAGATCGGCGGGCTTTTCCAGCCGGACGCAGCCATGGCTGGCCAGCCGGTCGAACTTGGAAAAGCCCGACTGGGCGGGCGTGTCGTGCAGATAGACCGCGAAGTCGTTGGGGAAGTCGAACTTGTACCGGCCCAGCGCGCTCTTTTCCGACGATTGCTGCAACCGCTTGGAACCGTCGCCATTGTCGATGACCCGGAAACCCGCACGCTTCAGATAGCCGGGATTGGCCCGCTCCTTGGGCCACAATTCCTTGTTCGCGATCGAGCTGGGCACGTTCCAGGGCGGGTTCAGCACGATGCTGCGGATCGTCGACACCAGCATCGGCGTCTCGTTGCCCGGACGCCCCGTCACCGCCTTCATCGACATGACGGGATTGTCGCCGTCGAACACGGTCAGCACGGCGGCGGCGATGTTCACCTGGACGCGCTTGGCCTCCAGCTGCTGCGGCAACCAGCGCCAACGTTCCATATTCGCCATGATCTGGCGGATGCGCTGCGCCACCGGAACGTTGAGCACGGCGATGGTCTGGCTGCCCACGGTGCCGACCGGGTTCAGTCCATAACGCCGCTGCGCCCGCCGCACCGCCGCCAGCAGATCGTCATCGAACCGCTCGCCGGTGGCGCTGACCGCTGGGTCCTCCATCGCCAGCCGCTTGCGCAACGCCAGCACCTGCGGCCCGCTTGCGCCGAAGTTGATGGTGGCCGCCGGGAGCGACGACCAGCCCCCCGCCGCCGCCATGGCGCGATAGCGGGCCAGCCCCTTCACCAGCGCGTCATAGCCCGCATAGGGCGGCGGCAGCGAGGCGATCCAGGCCGACAGCCGGTCATGGCGCACCGCCTCCGCAAAGCCGGGCGCGGGGTCGTAAGGCTGCGGCCGGATGCCCCAGTCCTTGGTGAAGTCCGCCGCATCCAGCCGCCCGACATGCACCGCATGGGCATAATCCAGCGCCACGCGGGTCAGAGCGGCGGGCGACAGGGTCGACAGGGTCGACAGGTCGCGCGGCGGCCCCTGACGCAGCCCCTGCGCCACCTCGCCCTGCGCGATCAGGGTCGCGAGCTGGCGGGCCTGCGCCTCCGACAAGGGGGGGATCGCCACGGCGGGGGCCGCTTGCGGCAGCGGCTGCACGGTCGCAGGCGGCACCACCTGTGGCTGCGCGGCGGGGGGCTGGGCCTGCGGCGGCGTCGTGGGGACCATCACCGGCGGCGGCGCGACCTGCGCCAGCAGCGGCGTCGCGATCATCGATCCGGTCGCCAACGTACCAAGCAGCCGGGCAATGGAGGGGCGGGAAACGGAGAATGGCATTTTGGTCATGCGGATATGATAGCCCCTGTTCGTCGGCATGTCGTCGTGGGAACGGCGCTTTACATCACGCTATCCTACGCCAAGCTGAACCGATCGACAGGCAAAACGTCGCAATTGATCGAATTTCAGCGACAACCCGCCAACATATGTGAACCGGCCGATGGCATGCGGTACGGCCACCTCTCTCCCCATGGGCAGCGCTTGACATGACCGTGGGATCATGTTTTGTATACCGGGGGCCATTAGTGGAGGCGAACGGCAGGATCGGCGAATTCTTTCGGCACAAGATCGGCTGCCGATTCACCAAGACGCGCTTCATCGATCCCGGATCACCGGGCCATATATCTGAATATCGAAGGCAGCCCGAAAAGAGGCGCCTCACATCTGCAGCAGGAACGGGAGTCAATAAAACCAAAAGAGGGAAAAGATTATGGCTTACGGACCAAGCCGGTTGCGCAAATGGGCGCTGGCAAGTGCGGCTGTCGGTGCCCTGATCCTGGCGGTCGATGCGCAGGCGCAGACCCAGGCGACGGGCGGCGGCGCGGGCGTGGCGGAAAATGCCACCGGCGACGATATGACGGCGGGCGACAACACGATCGTCGTCACCGGCTCACGCATCCGCCGCAACCCCCTCGACCAGAGCGCCCCCCTCACCGCGATCGACAGCGCGGATATCGCCCGCACGGGCCTGTCTTCGATCGGCGACGTGCTGCAACGCCTGCCGGGCGCCGCAGGCGGCCTCAATTCCCGCTTCAACCGCTCCGGCAACAACGGCAATCCGCCCGATGGCGGCGGCGTCGGTGCCGGCTCGGCGGAGATCGACCTGCGCTATCTGGGTAGCCGCCGCACCCTGGTTCTGGTCGACGGCCTGCGCTTCATCAACGGCAGCGCGGCGAGCGGCATTCCCGGCGCGGTCGACCTGAACGCCATTCCCGACAGCATGATCGAACGCGTCGACGTGCTGCGCGACGGCGCTTCGACCATCTACGGTTCGGACGCGATCGCGGGCGTCGTCAACATCATCACCAAGAAACGCCAGAACGGCTTCCTCGCCACCGCCCAGCTCGGCGGTTACGACAAGGGCGACGGCGTGACCCAGAATTACCAGCTCAGCTGGGGCCACCGGACGGCCGACGACCGCGTCTCGGTGGTGGTCGGGGCGAATTATATCAACCAGGGTTCGGTCTTCGCGGGCGACCGGCCCTATTACGCCTTCCCCGATCCCGGCGCGACCGCCTGCACCACGACGTGCAGCTCGGGCACGCCCAATGGCCGGTTCATCATCAACAATCCCGTCACGGGCGAGTCGATGAACCTGACGCTGAAGAGCAATCCGCTGACCCAGCCGCGCTTCGATCCGCTGAACCCGACCGGCGCGAACAGCGATTTCAAGGCCTTCACCGTCGCCGACCGCTTCAACTTCCGCCCCTTCAACTATCTGCTGACCCCGCAGGAACGGGTCGGCGCGTTCGTCAACTTCACCGGCCAGCTGGCGGACAATGTCCGGCTCAGCACCCGACTGATCTACAATCGCCGCACCTCGGACAACCAGGCCGCGCCGCTGCCGCTGTTCGTCGGGCCGGACGCGGGCAACGGCAATCTGCTCGACACCATCTCGATCGACCGGACCAATCCGTTCAACCCGTTCGGTGTGACGCTCAGCGCGGGCAACACCGGCACGCCCGCCAACTATGCCTTTATCGGCCGTCGCTTCGTCGAGAACGGCCCGCGCCATTACAGCCAGCGGGTCGACACCATGTACATGTCGAGCACGCTGGACGGCCAGATTCCGATCGGTGCAGGCACCTGGTACTGGGACGCCAACCTGATCTATGCCGAGAACCAGGCCAAGCAGGTGGCGCATGGTAACGTCAACGCCGCCAATCTGGCGCAGGCGCTGGGACCTGTGGCGAACTGTACCGGCGCATGCGTGCCGTTCAACATCTTCGGCGGGGCGGGCTCGATCACCCCGGCAATGATCAACTATGTCACCTTCACCCAGCGCGACCGGTCCGAACAGACGATGACCGACGCGACCCTCAACCTGACCGGCACGCTGCTCCAGCTTCCCGCCGGGCCGCTGGGGCTGGCGACGGGCTACGAGTTCCGTCGCCAGACCGGCTCATTCAACCCTGACCCCATCGTCGCGGCGGGCCTGGGCTCGGACATCCCGGCCCAGCCGACGGCGGGTGCCTTCGACGTCCACGAAGTCTACGGCGAACTCAGCATACCGGTGCTGAAGGACGCCCCCTTCTTCCGCCTGCTCGAAGGGTCGTTCGCGGCGCGCTATTCGGATTATTCGACCAGCGGCAACCGCACGGTGATGAAGGGCGGGCTCAGCTGGAAGCCGTTCGAGGATCTGCGTTTGCGCGGCACCTGGGCGCAAGGGTTCCGCGCGCCCAGCATCGGTGAGCTGTTCGGCACGCCGTCGCGCTTCGACGGCAACGTCATCGATCCCTGCTCGGGCCTGGCCAGCCTGCCCGCCAACAGCACGGTGCGGCAGAACTGCGTCGCGCTGGGCGTGCCGGTCAACTATGTGCAGAACGGCCTTCAGCTGCCGATCCTGACCGGCGGCAACCGCGCGCTGAAGCCCGAACGGTCGGAGAGCTGGGTGTTGGGCGGCGTGTACAGCCCGAGCTGGGCGCGCGAGGCCGGGATCGCCAGCCAGCTGAGCCTGGAGGCGGATTACTACACCATCCGGGTCGACGACGCGATCGCATCGGTCGGCGCCGACGTGCTGCTCGCCAACTGCATCAACCAGCGGGACGCGGTCAGCTGCGGCGCGATCACCCGCTCCGCGACCGGCAGCGGCCAGATCACGCAGATTCGCGGCCTGCTTCAGAATATCGCCTCGCTGAAGAGCGAGGGGATCGACGTCACCCTGCTTTACCGTAGCCCGCGCGTCGGGGCGGGCAGCTTCGGCCTGAACTGGGCGAGCAACTTCCTGTTCGAATATTCGACCACCCTGCCCACCGCGACCGGCAGCGAGAAGCTGGAGCGGCAGGGCACCGAGCGCGGCGACCAGGCCTATCCGCGCTTCAAGAGCGTGGCGACGATCGACTGGTCGAGCGAGACCTTCCTTGCCTCGCTCACCGGGCGTTACATCGGCAAGGTCGTCGAGCCCGCCTATGACAATCGCGAGATGAAGCCGATCCTGTATCTCGATGCGCAGATTGGCTGGACCATGCCCTGGCTGGCGCAGCGGCTCACCCTGACCATGGGTGTCAACAACATCCTGGGCCAGCGTGCGCCCGACTGCCTGAGCTGCGGCGGGTTCGACCCGACCACCTACGACCTGCCGGGCCAGTTCGGCTATGCCCGACTGGGCTTCAAATTCTGACGACAAGGCGGCCAGGGAGACATCCCTGGCCGCTTACCCCATCAAGGGGATGGCTGTCCGATTGGGGGCCGCGGCACGTTCATCGTCCTCGCCATGACGCTTGAATGGCGAATGTCATGGCAAGCCGGTGGTATCGTTCGATAGAGCGCCGCCAGGATATGAGTTTTGGGTATCAGCCGCTGGGCGCCCATCCGACTTTCGTCGATCATTGACGACAGGCGTACGGAAGTGGGGAACTGGCTGCTGGA
>NZ_BBPI01000103.1 GCF_000787715.1 Sphingomonas parapaucimobilis NBRC 15100 | reverse complement strand
CGTATTCACAGATCGAAGGGGCGGCGCAGGACGGCAGCCTCTCCCCGGGCGAACGCCTGGCCGATCAGATCTACCGCGTCAGCGGAAGGCTTTGCTTCGACGGCTGCCTGGCCTGCCTCCATGGAGACAGCGACCTCATGCCGTCGATGCTTGCGGAGGTTGCGGTAAGCCGCCGACTGCTCACGCGCTTCATGGATTCATGTCGCGCCATGGGCTGACACCGTGAACAGGGCCAAGGCGTCATGATCCCGGATCCAGCCGAGTATCTCATCCGTCAGGTCTGACAATCGCACCGGCCGAGCAGCGACAGCCACAAGGAATGCCGCGATCGGCGGAGCAACGCCGACCGCAAGCAGTCGATCGTTCAACGCGGATGCTTCCACCACCAGCGAGTCGCGCTCCTTCACGCGATCAGCGGGCGGGCGGCTCGGGTCCTCGAGCTTCTTGGCACGGGCTGCCAGCTTCAGCAGATCGCTGCCGAGCGCCTCGACCCCGGGAATATTGGTCAGCACTTCGCCGAGTGCCGCCTGTCCCCCAAGCGCATCCTGGGCGGCCTTACGCCACACGCCCTCGATACCTCTCTCGATCTTCTCCATCTCGAAGGGAAGTCGGGTCAGGCCGATCTGGTTGATTGCGTCCAGCTGGTCGATCGTGGGCTCGCCTGCGAGAATGCGGCTCATCTTCACGATCTCGCCGAGCGACGCGCCGATCTCGGATCGCACGGCCTCGAAGTCCGCATCGGCCGCTTCCACCAGTGTGGCCAGGCCCTCAAGCAAAGCGGGACAGCCATCCAGCCGCTCTGCTGACGCTGTCGCCTTTTGGAGCGCGGTTCCAAGTCGGGCACGCTCTTTGGCCTTGTCGATCTTGGGCAATAGCTCGATCAGTTCGTCCAGCGGAGCGAGCGTGGTGTCGGGTGCATCGTCCATTACGCGACCTCATCAAGCTTGGTCTGCAGCGCTTCGGCGGCGGCCGCCAATCGCTCGCCAAAGCTTTGTACGACCGAGAGATCGCCGGCGCTCTGATTGCCCTCGACGAAGGCGCGCGCGTACTTATAGGCTGCGTCAACCGCGAGTTCGGCTTTCTCCAGCGTCTCCAAAGCGAGCCGCAAGGCTGCGATCGGAACCCCAAGCGAGTGCGCCAGCTTCTCCGCCTCTCCTTGGAAACCGACGTCATCCGAGAGTAGATAGTCTGCCAATCGCTCCCAAGCGGGATCAGTCTCGTTCAACAGCCCCGCATTCGCGGAGCGGTTCCGGGCCGTCGAATATTCCTGATATTGCACGGGCGCGGCCTGGACGAACGCCGAGACGGTTCGCGTCATTGCATCGTCGACCTTCGCAAGATGATGACTGAAGCTGGATTGACGAAGCAGAGCCAAGGCGCGCTCCTTGCGCTGCGATAGGCTCTTGTTCTCGCGCTCGGGAATGTGCCGCAATTGACTATCAGTCTGACGGGCAAGTTCAACAAGCTTGCCGATTTCCTCAAGCCCCTTGGAGAATTCGGGCTTGGCGGGAACCGGCACCGTCCGCATCGTGTCGCGAAGGCCTTTCATCGCGCCCGCGACCGCTCCCGCGTTCATCAGCGGAGCACCGCTACCCAGCGGGAGGTTCAGCAATTGCCTCAGCATCCCGCGAAGCTTGTCGTGCCAGTAGCTCGTCGCCTTGACCAACTCGCCCCAGGACTCGACCCGATCGTCCGGAAGGCTCTTCGCCTCCTGCTCCTCAGAGAGCAGTTCCTGGAACTGCTCCTCCAGCGGTGAATCTGGTGAGATCGCGCCGCGAAGCCAGGCTCGGGCCAGCAAGACCTGAGCCGTCGCCCCATCGATCGACCATGGGTCATCTTGAGCCAGGCGGCGCTCCAGCTGCGCCGATGCGAGTTCGGACAGGCGCCGCAGCAATCTCGCAATCGCGCGGCGGTTGCTCTCGAGTTGAAGCGACTGGAGGGCTGTGCCCAACCGATTGGTGAGGTAGGCTTCGATCCCGCGGGTCGCCCAATCTTCCCGGGGAATGACGAAGTGCCGAATGTCGGTTCTGCCCGACCCCTCTAGCTTCACATTGTCCTTGGTGAAGACCCGTTCCCAAAGCCCGAACTTCGGCTCGGGAAGCAGTTCCCGCGCCTCGTTCATCAGGTCGATCAGCAGGATTTCCCAGGCGCTCGGATCGCTGATCGGCTTACCATCGCGCCAGAGCAGCGCTTGCTCCGCGAGCGCTTTGAGGCGCGTCGTAGAGACAGCCGGACTCGTTGGCGACGACTTCCCGCCAGCCGAACTCAGCCTTCCAGAAGTTGTCGCGGTCAACGAGCTGAAAGGCGAAGGAGTTGGTGGAGGCGGGGCAGACCGAGTGGGGCCTGCGGGCGCCTCCGGCGCTGGCACATCCGAGGTCAGTGCAATCGGCTGGACCGCCACAGCAGCCGACCGGGTTCCAGCCGAGTCCAGGCCCTCGCCGAGCCAAGGGAGTCGGAAAGCCTCGAAGACGCCCTCCGCCACGCCCGACACGGAGCGCGTGCCTTCGGCCGTGATGCCGACGTGAACTTCGCTCGTGCGGTCGCCCCAGAGCATCATTAGGCGGCGCAGCTGTTCCCGCCGACCAAGGTCGGGCTCGGCAGCATCGATCACTTGGGCGAGGAAGCCGCTCGGCTGCAGCGAGCGCTCGGGCATCCATTCGGAAAACTCGATCTCCGCGGGTGGAAACTCGCCTGCGTCGAGGCGGGACGGATAAAGGAGCACGGGCGCGAGCACGCCTTGGATCATCCCGCGGGGGGTATGGAGGCTCTGTGTTCCCTTGGGATCCTCAAGCTTCTCGAACATGTTCGTGATGGCGTTCCGATTGAACGGAAACAGCCCGATCCCGTCCGATGCGCCAAACGCCGCGAAGCAGGCATCACGGCCAACACATGTCTGGCATTTGTTGGGGACTGTCTCCGGATTGGCGCCGGCCTTGTGCCAAGCCTCCAACTCCGGTCGGTCGATCCGCACGGCCCGAAGATAACGTGACGCGAACTCGGCCTGCGACTCCTCCGTGGCAAGCTGAATTGTTTCCTGGAACCCACCTGACTGACGCACCCTGCCCAGACGCAGAACATGCGTGATCCGGCCGCTGTAGTTGCCCTGGATGCCCTTCAGGTACAGGGGCGTCATGCCGACGACGGAGATCATGTCGCAGACGTCGCTCCGCGTCCTCGCATCGACGACCAGGGAGTCGATCAATTGGCCGTCGATGCCCTCCCAGCTCGTGACGTCCTCGAGCAGCAGGACCAGTCGCCGCTTTTCCTTCAGCAGCTCCTTGCGTAGCTTGAAGAACATGTCTCGGAGACCATCGACCGTGATGCCGAGAATGTGCTGGACCGCGAAATTGCGACGATCATTGAGAGCCTTCAACAGCCTGCGGGCTTGCGGGATCTCGAGCGTCTCATCGAGTTCGAGTTCGGCGGCAGGCACATCGGCTGCCCTCGCCGGGGCGATACGGTCGGTCTCCTTCTTCAAGGTGCGCATCAGCATCAGCGCCTTGGGAGGAAGGCCTTCGACCGCCAATTGGACCTGGGCGAGGTCGGCAATGTCATAGAGGTTGAAGCTTGCCGAGGCTGAGTTGCGCTGTCCGCCGTCCCCTGACATGACCTTGAGAATCCGCTCCGGTCCGCCCCATTTCTCCTGAACGGCCTGATGGCCGATCAAGCGTTCGAGCTCCCACGTGGCGCACCAGTCCTCATCGCCCATCGGGGTCTCGAAAAAGGACTTGCTGAGGGACGCCGAGAGGTTGGCGTGAAACAGCTTAACGCGTCCATCGAACGAAGCCTCAACGCTTTGCGCGAGGTTCTCGAAGAGATAGCCGTATTGGGCGCCGAGTTGATCGCGCAACTGCCTGAGCGTGCCGGTCAAGCTCCCGTCGGCACGCTCGATCAGCATCACCAGATCGTCCGCGTTCCACTTGACGTCCAGCCACCGGATCAGATGCGACTTGCCTGCGCCGGGCTCGCCTTCGACGATGCAAAAGGCGTAACGCGTCTCTGGGTCGGAAAGGTCGGCGAGGAGAGCTTCATCGCTTGCCTCGATGCCCCGACCGGTTGTCGTAGACACTTGAAAGTCGCGGATTGGCTGATGAACGGCAAGGAACTCCGCTTCGTCATTCGCCAGCGCGACCGAGCGAAGCACCGCATGCGCGCGGTCTTCGGTCCAGCAGGTCCCATGCATTGCTTCAGACATTGTTGGCCTGTCCTTCCAGCGTCACGGCCTTGATGTTCCTCACGGGATGCGGCTCCTGGGTCAGTGCGTAGGTCTCCTTCGCATCGCCGATGGCATCGAGCACCAGACGCTTGTCATCGTGAAGATCGCGGAGGGTTCCGCTCAACACGCGAGACACACGTCGTCCAAGCGGCGGCAGTCGCACACGCTCGACGGACGCAAGGAATAAGCGGCCACCATCCAGATACGGCATCCGCTCCGCGATGCCCCCGATAAAGGCCTCGATCTCCAGCGTCTTGGGGAGGGATTGCTCCGACCTCAGCCGAGCGACCTCGCGCTCAAGGCGCTGGGCTGGATAGGGATAGAAGTCGCTCCTTGGCATCGATACCCCTAAGCCAAGGAAGATCATCCAGCGCTTCCACGGAGAGGATTTCGTCGCATTGAACCGCTTCTTCTCCTCATCCTCGTCGTCAGCGTCGGCGGCTCGGACAGCCTTGTTGATCTTGGCCGCTCGATCCTTGGCATTGAGGTCCAGCCATGACGTGCCCTGTTCCGCTTCGGTCAGCACCACCATCGCCGCGTAAGCTTCGAGCACGATCGAGTCGGCATGATCCACATCAAGCGCAACAAGGCGATCGTGAACGGCGTCGGCAAATGCCTCGATCGTCGCCGGGACGGGCACCGTCAGCTTGTATTGATTCTGAGATGGGGACTCGATCAATCCGAGGCTGGCGGTGGCACCGAGCAACTGTCGGATGTTGATGTTCTCCTCCGACCCCTTTTGCTCGACGCCGCGGAGCGTCGGCTTCAGCCAGGTCCGAATACTGTCGAAACCCAGTTGCCCATCCTGTGCCCCGAGCAGGCGGAGCAAGGCGTAGACGCGCTGCGGAGAATAGTTGGTGTCGCTCAGCAGGCTCATTGGGGCAGCACTTCCTTGACGAAGGCTCGAAGCGCCGCCTCGCTGGTGGGAGCGCTACTCGAGAGGATGTTGACGATCGGCTTGCCGCGGACGGCTGTTTCTGGCGGTGCGATGACAATCAGTCGCTGCGCGGGATTGGCAGCGGCCCAGCCTTCAATCCGCTCGATCAGCCGCTCGACGCGGCTTTGGCCGTCGATGAAGACTGCGGTGGGCAACAGCGCCGGGCGCCAATCTCCCTGCACGTCGGCATGGCTGCTGACCAGCCCATAGCGGCACGCGAAGGCGACGAGTCGGTGCGCGAAATCACCGGCGAGATGATCCTGGACGATGAATTGCTCGACGCCCGCACCGATCAGGCCCTCAATGAGGTCATCGCTGATCGTTCCGTCATCACGCGACGGATGAAGGATGGACACCCCAGGACGTAACCCGCTCTCGCCCAGGGAATGCGGCCATCGCCGATCCAACCCCTCGAAGTGAATGTCATCCAGCTTCGGTGACGCGATCCCCCGGCCGCGGCAATAGGCGCAGCGGCCGCAGGGCGGCACCAGTGGGCTTCCTGCTTCGACCAATTCGAAAATGGCGGCCGAGACGCAAATCTGTGGCTTGAAGATTGCGGCCTTGAAGTTGTTGAGATCGGACAGCGCGGCCGATCGCTCTTTCATCCGCAAATCCGCGATTCCCGCCCAGTAGGCGTCGTTCTCCCCGGCATCGAGTAGTAGCGGCTCTCGTATGTCCACATGCCAGACCGGCACGTCGCCCCGACTCTCTGTCGCTTGGATCGTGATCGCGTCGGCTCGCTGGAGCATGTTGAGCAGGCTCCGGTTCCAATCGCGGTTATAGTCGGTGTCGCCGGCGGCGAGATCCTCATGCGCTGCGTCGAGCGGCACGACCAACCGCCGCATGCCCGCCACGATTGTGCTCTCGCCAAGCGCATCGGCAGCGCTGACGATTGCGCGCCATCGCTTGAGCATCATCGCAGGGCGGAGCCACCCGCCAGACCACAAGCGTCGCGCCTGTCGCCAATCTCCGGCAACCCCGCGATCGTCCGTCCAGAGCATGAGGGCAAGCGCCTGATTTCCATCGCGCGCCGCCCGGCCGATCTCTTGATAGTAGCGGGATGGAGACTCGGGCACGCAGGCGTGGACCACCGCGCGGACGTCGTCCTTATCGATACCCATGCCGAAGGCGGATGTGGCAACGACGAGATCGATATTCCCCGCCCGCCAGTCGCTAACGATCCGCAGTCGTGACGTGCCGTCGTCGACCTGGCCGGTGAAGAGCGCCAGCCGCTTATAGCCATTGGCCTTGATCGCGTCGTGAAGACGCTCAGCGTGATTGACGAGCGTCGTGTAAATGATCGCCGGTCGCGGCAGCCGATCGATCAATCGGACCAGCAAGGCGTCACGTTCGGCAGCGGTTTCGATGCGAGCGTGAACGAGATCGAACTCGTAGCGGGCGACCTTCGCCTCGACGGCCAGAAACTCGGCGGCACCGTAAGCGCGCTTGAGTTCGACTCGGGCAGCTTCGTTGACGGTCGCAGAGAGAAGGACCGTCCGCAGGGCCGGATTGGAGTCGCGCAGCGCGTCGACCAGTCCTGGCAGGCGCTGAAAGTCCGGCCGGAATGACCGTCCCCAGGATTCGATGATATGCGCCTCATCGACGAAGAAGGTCGTCAAATGCGCGTCCAGACTCGGCAGCTTCTGGCTCGGATCCTGAGCGGCCTCGATCAGGAGTTCGCGCGCGGCGCCCAAAGCCACTTCGGGTGAGAGGACGAGCACCGGCACTTCGCCGCGGCCGAACGCATTGTAGATTCCCGAACGAGTAGCTTGGTCCTGATCGCCATAGATGCACTCGCTCGCTTCGAGCCCAGGGATCGTCCTCAGGCTGTCGACGTGGGCAAGCGCGAGCGCCACCGTGGGAACGATAACGACACAGCATGTTCCTGGGGCGGAGGCCAGCAAAGGAGCGAGTTGAAACAGGAGGCTCTTGCCCGCGCCGGTGGGAAGCGTTGCGAGTAGCGTGGCACCGTCAGGCATTGTCGCCAGCGCGCGGATCGCCGCCTTCTGCGTGGGCGCGCGATATCGATCGAACGGGCTGTGACGCAGTAGCAACGCGTCGGCGCAAGCAGACGAATAAGTCTGACGCGGCGTCGGATCGAGGCGCAGGACATCGGACAGGCCGGCGATGGGGAGAACTTCGGCGTCATCGATGATGAGTGCATCGCTGCCGGGCACCGTCACCCGCTTCAGCCCGAAGCGCGGCAAATTCACCAGATCATTGTCGGTGACCGCGAACTCGCTTCCGGAGAGATCCAGATAGCCACCGTGGAGGCGACAGAGTTCGCGCAGCATGGCGCCGCGATCGCCCGGCTCACTGCTCGCATTGAATGCGCGCACGGCGCGCTGCTGCGCGGCGATATACCAGGGTTTCCGGATAGTCGCTGTCATGGGTCTCAAACCAGGGCGACCAAGGCGAGCCCCAAGAGATCGGTGCGCGGCGAACGGGTGGACTGGATAAGAGCCAGCCTCGCCTCGATGGCAGCCTGAAAGGCGTCCGCGGAGTCTAGGTCCTTAGCGGTACGTGCCTGCCACCGCAGAAACCCAAGCTCGCCTCGCAGGCTTGTCTCAAGCGCATCCCCGCGCTCTTCGGCAGCGGCTGCCCGACGCTTTTCGATAGATGCGAGGGCCAGGGGAACGGACCTGTCGATCGAGTTCCACAGTTCCGGAAGAAACGGCAGTTCGCTGACCATCGACGGCTCTATAGGTCGCAAGGTCAGGTCCTTTCGCGGGTGGTCAAGGAAGCCGCGAAGGCCCGCATGGGTGACGATGTCCTGGTGAGCGCCGCGGCCATCCCGGAGCAGCATGATCTCGGCCGTGACCTCGGGCCAGAGGAGCGAGCGTGCTCGAGCGGCGAGCCCCGGACCAATGTCATGGCCCCGCCAAAGCCTTTCATCAAGAACGGACCGGGCGAGCACCTGAAGGAGCAAGGTGCCCTTATGCTTCGCGAAGCCTTCGAGCATGAATGCCGTTACCCGGCTATGCCTTCCGTGCTCGGCCTCGAATATCATTGTGTCGATCAGGCTGTGGCCAGGCGCGAAAAATTGCAGGTCGTCACGTGCAAGCGCCGTCTGTCGAGCAAATGTTCCGCACAGGAGGCGACTTTCCGAGTCGGTGCCCGCGCCGATCTTCAGCCGATCGCTGCTGACATTGAGGGAGCCATTGGTCCATCGGAACTCGCTACTTCCATCGTCGCGCTTCTTGGTCTGAATCCCTAGGCGCGACGCCCAGGACCGCAGCGTCGATGCGCCCTCCGCTGTGTCGCTCTCTTCCTCGATCCCTGCGGCCAGGGCGATGGATCGTTCGAGCTGCGGCTTGGTCGCGTCGAGCGAGATATCGAATGCCTCGTCGGTGGCGGTGAGCGACGCGTCGACCTCCGCGCGGAGATCGCCAGTGATCGCGCGCAAGGCCGAGGGACCCTCGCCGTAGGCCGCCTGAACCTGCAGTTGCAGCTTAGGGAGAATGAACTCCAGGCCGCCGATTGACCGATTGAAGACCTGGAAGACGTCGCGGTGGGTTTCTAGCAGGGCATGGTCCGCGGAGCTTGCGGGTTCAAGGACGACCGACAGAACTTCACGATCGCTCTGGCGCCCGACGCGGTCCAGCCGGCCGATGCGCTGTTCAAGCCGTGCGCAGGAGACTGGGAGGTCAAAGTGGACGACGGCAGAGGCATTCTGGAAGTTTCGGCCCTCACCCCCGAGTTCGTCTGACACGAGCACTCGGCAACTCTTGTCATGCTGAAACCGGAAAGCCGTGCTCGCCAGGTCCTCCTCGTCGATTTCGCAATGGAACCGGGCAACGGCGTGCTTGCCGTGCCGAGCCTCCAGCCGGTCGGCGAGGTCATCGGCAGCTTCGGCATCCTGCACAAACACCAGAACCTGGTTTTCGGGATCACGCAGATGGTCGGTCAGCCAGTCGGCTAGGAGATCAGCGCGGCTGAAGCCGCCCTCCTGATGCCAGGCTTCTGCAAGACCATGAGCGGTGCGGAGCCAGCTTTCCTCACCATCCAGGCGGGTCAGACTCCGGACGAGTTCGGCGAGGATGATCGGCTCGTCATTGGGGCCAGTATCAGCCGCTATTCTCGCCACCGGGTCGCCCGCAGCCCCGCCAGGCTCATCATCGAGCGCTTCTCGGCGCTCTTCCAGAAAGCGCATCGCCGACTTGGGAGAGGTTGAGCAAAACCGCTGGTAAAGAGCGCGCAGCGCTCGGGCTTCAGCCCCGTTGCCCAGTGGCAGTTCCTCAAGATGGTTCAGAAAAATAGCTTCGGCTTGGCTGGCCGACCAAGGCAGCTCCACCAAGGTCCGTTCCGGCCAACTGGTGGTCTCGCTCGCCAGCGTCGCGCGCCGGGTCCGGATAATCCGGTGATCGAGCCGGTGAAACTCCTGCACGTACGCAATGAGCTCGATTGCGGCCTCCGCTTCGCCGGCTCGCATACGGTTCAGAAGGGCATCGAACAGGTCGTCCCCTTCGATCAGGCCCACCCACTCGTCGGCAACGAACTCGACTTCATCGGGGTCGAGTTCACGGCCCTCGGCCGCGGTCGCGTCAATCAGCTTGCGCGTGAAGTTAAGACGGTCCCAGACAGCACTTTGGCGGTCATATTTCGCCTGGAAACTGTCAACCGTTTCGTCCGCGAACGCCTCGGGCGCCACCAACGCGAGCAGGCCAACGAGGCCTACCATGTCGCGCTTGGATGGGGTCGCGGACAGCAGAAGGAGCCCTTCGGACTGCCGTGAGAGCCGCTGCAATCGAGGATAGAGGGCATGATCGGGCGGGATCTGGTGCGCTTCGTCGATCACTACCATATCCCAGCGGCGAGCAGTGATCATTTCCGCAAGCTCGGCGTGCGCCTCAAGCGCCGTAGTGGCGACGACCAGCCTCTGACCGCTAACGAGAGCGCTTAACGAGGCGCGACTCTCCTCGGCCATCCTCGCGCAATCAATGTGATGGTAGGCGCGCGCTCCGAAGCGGAGATATGTTTCCGTGAGCCACTGGCGCGACATCGAGCCCGGAGCCACAACGAGGACGCTGAGGTCCTGACGCTCCGCCTGGAGCGCCTGGATGATCATGCCGGCCTCGATCGTCTTCCCGAGACCGACCTCGTCGGCAAGGATGAAGCGGGGCGTGCGATCGAACAGGACGCGACGTGCCGCATATATCTGATGCCCGAGCGGCACTACCCGGGCCCCCAGCATTGCAGGTAGCCCGCCCGATGCCGCGCACCAACGGCCATAGATGTCGGCCATCGACCAGCGGGCGACGTAGCTTCGCGGTGTGTCCCAGCGATACGCCTTCATCAGTTGCATGGGATCGGTTGTCTCACCGACGGGCATGATCAGCCCTTCCCAGACGTCATGCATTTGGCCGTTGGCGCGAACCCGGTAGACAAAACCACCGTCTTCACGCTTGATCAGGAAGTCGACAATGTCGCCCGTGGCAACCGTGCCTGCGGCGGTTTTGAACCGAACCGGCGTTGATTCGCTCAGGCGCGCCCGCGCGATGGGAGTTTTGGGCGCGAGCGTCCTCGTGCCTTCACCGCCGAAGTGGACTACCGCCCGTCCTAGCTCATCATATTTGTGGAGTTTGCCCACTCCCAATTGCCCGAGTGCGGCCACATTCACGAGGCTGCCGACTGGCGCATTCACACGACCTGCCCGCGCAAATAGCTCAAAAGCAGTGCCAACGACTCAGCCATAGCTCGCCCCCTTCTGACTTCAACTCTATGCTCCTATCGTGAAAAATCTACCTTGCTTCTGGCGGGTGGAGCTATCTTCTGCAGTCGCTTGCCGCTGATGTCGGATTGAGGTTTCCCTGTCGTCAAGGGCGGATTGGAGGAGCCCGATCACATCTCAGAACCCAGGTCGCCAATGTACTCGGTTCCCGTCGATTCCTGGCGCGGCCCAGCCTTGCACAAGCGTCAGCATGCTTCGCTTGACCTCTGCGGGACGTATTGTCAGCATCTATAAAATGAAAGTGACCGAAGGGGCGCCATTCCGCTGCTAATCGCCTGTGATTCTAGGCTTGCCGCGTTAGAATGAGGAAACGCGATGACGGGGGCCGGATGGCGACGCTCAAGGTCGATTGGAAGCAAACGGGGCTCATTAGTGTCCTCGAGGAGAGCCAGGGCCTCGGCTTCGATTTGCGCAAGTTCGATCGCCTTCACGAGGATGTGCAGGCAAGCCTCAAGAAGGCGACGGTTGCGCGGATTCTCAAGGTTATCCGGGACACTTGGGATAAGGGCGTGGAAGACACGCGAAACAAACACTGGTTCGGTGAGGTCAGGAACGGAATATATGTGATTTCAATCGGGCATGGCTTCGGTGTGAGTTATGCACGGGGCTGTTCAGAGATCATGTATATCGGGCGAGGAAAAATCAGCACTCGTCTACGGACGCATCTGCATAACTGGATATTCGACATGTCTCGGTCTTTACGAGACGTCCCGTTCAAATTTTACATGGAGGAATTCGGCGATGGTAGATCACCCGATGCCTTCAAGGACTTCGAACACTGGCTGCTTGAGGAGTTTCACGAGAAGTTTGGCGAGAAACCCCTTCTGAACAAAATCGCTGGGCGTGAAGGTACGATCGACCATGCATTCACAGGCAATTGTAACGCGCCATTGGACAATCGTGGCAAGACATTCCTTTGGCAGATCCGCCCATCCGAAAAGAATCCCTGGTTCAAGCCTGTCGCGGATGATTGATGGAGCGTCTACGCCGTGCGATCGCGCCGCGTGATGATCAAGCCCGATCGGACGAAGCAATGCCGCCCCGGTTCCTGGCGGCCCATCGCGTCCGACTCCGTCCACCCTTTTCCACGAATCCTGATCGTGCTATTGATGCCATTGGCGACTTTGCAAGTCTATGATTTGACTGCGAAAACAATCGCTTAGCTGCCCAGCGACCAAGCTCTTCTGGGCATCCGTTTCCCAACATCGACATTACAAGGCAAGCTGGCTGTTTCCCGAGCTAGCCTTAGCCGCCGACAAAGGTGAAGGCACGCCGAATCGCCACTCTCATTAGGTCCAAGAGCAATGCACGGTGTTCCAGCCGGCATGGGTTCGACGCCAAGAAGGGGACCGAATTTGGGATGGGCCACACAGGGGCCACGGATTAAAATGCTGGCCAAAAGCTGAGCTTTTCTGCGGCCTGCATGAACAGTTGTGAGTCCTGTAAGCGCACCATCCACCCTAAGCCATTGAAAAGGCTTGGTTTTTTACAAAAATCGCTGCTTGTAACGACTGTCTGCTACAATCGTAGCGAGGCAAAGATGAGCGCGTATCTGCTTAAGCGTGATGGCGGCACCTACTATTTCCGGCGCTCGATCCCGCTGGCCCAACGGCAGCGGTTTGGTGGAAGACGCGAGTGGGTCCGGTCGCTCGGCACGAAAGATCGGAAAGAAGCCAAGAGGCTCATACCAGCGTGCCTGATTGCCTTTGATAAGTAAGCGCGGCGTGGAGGCCGCAGATTACGCAGCTTGTGCGGTCGGCTGATCTGCCGGGGGCATCCAGTTCCAGGGCATGAGTTCGTCCCACCGACTGGCAGGCCAGTCGCCCGCGACCCTGGCAATGACGTCGGCGATATAGGCCTGCGGGTCGACGCCATTGGCCTTGCAGAGCCTGCCCCGGCGAAGGCCGGGGTCTGGATGACGGTGTAGATGGCCGCGGCCCGCTCGCCACCTGCGCGAGAGCCGGCGAACAACCAGTTACGGCGTCCGACCGCGACACCGCGCAGCGCACGCTCCGCGATATTGTTGTCGATCTCCAGGCGGCCATCGTCGAGGAAGCGCGACAGCGCTGGCCAGCGCTTCGTGCCATAGGCGATGGCCCTTGCCATGTCGGACTTCGGTGACAGGCGGCGCAAGCTGGCGTCGAGCACCTCGCGCAAGGCGTCGACCAGCGGTCGACTTTTCTCCTGTCGGGCTCGACATCGCACGTCGGGTGGTTGGCCACGGACCTCGGCCTCGACAGCGTAAAGCGTGCCGATCTGCTCGAGGATGTCGGTGGTCAGCGGCGTGGGTGACCGCTCATGCAGGTCGAAGACCTTTCGGCGAAAGTGTGCCCAACACGCGACTTCGGTCACACCGCTGCGGTAGAGCCCGTCATAGCTGGCATAGGCATCGGCCTGGAGAAAACCGCGGAAGCCGGTGAGATGGGCCAGCGGGTGCGCGGCGGTGCGGTCTGGCGTGAAGCGATACCAGGTCGCACGCGGCGCCGTGCTGCCGGATGCCTGGTCGTCTGCGGCATACACCCACAACCGCCCGGTCGCGGTCTTGCCCCGGCCGGGATCGAGCACCGGCACGGGCGTGTCGTCGGCATGGACCTTGTCGGCCTTAAGGACTTCGTCCCGGATGCGGCTGACGATGGGGTCGAGAAGTGCTGTGGCCTGTCCGGTCCAACCCGCCAATGTCGAGCGGTCGATGTCGAGCCCTTGCGCCGCCATCATCTCGGCTTGGCGGTACAGCGGCAGATGGTGGTCGAACTTGGAGACGACGACATGCGCCAGCGTCGCGAAGGTCGCCTTGCCTCGCGCGATGGCGCTTACCGGCGCGGATGCCTGGACGATCTTCTCGCAGGACCGGCAGCTGTATTTGGGGCGGACGTTGCGCACGACCCGCCAGCGCACCGGCACGATGTCGAGCATCTCGTGCGCATCCGAGCCGAGCGGACGCAACGCACCACCGCAGTCCGGACAGGTGCAGGCACCCGACGCCGGCTCATGGACGACCTCCTCGCGCGGCAGGTGTCCGGGTAGACTGCGGACGGGTACTGGCCGTGCCACCACGCCAGGGATGCTTGCCTCGGGTACAGGCGCGTCGCGCTCCGTCTCGAGTTCTTCCAGTGCCAGTTCGAGTTGCTCGATCTCGCGGCCGAGCTTCTCGGACGAGGCGCCGAATTGCATGCGCCGCAGCCGCGCGATCTGTCCGCGCAGCGTATCGATGAGCAGGTCGCGGGCAGCCAGGGCGGCATTGGCCCGGGCGAGCGAAGCCTCCAGCGCGGCAATCCGCGCGGTGGCATCAACAGGGGAAACGGGCGCTTCCGACACTCTGTTTCCATAGCAGATTGCAGGTCGGCGAGCGAGGGAAAGTGGCGAAAAACCGCCGTTTCTACCCAGCCAGCGTTGGTGCGAACGCCCGCTCGGGCCGCCGCCAGTCGATGCCTTCCAGCAGCATCGACAATTGCGCAGGCGTCAGCGT
>NZ_BBPI01000104.1 GCF_000787715.1 Sphingomonas parapaucimobilis NBRC 15100 | reverse complement strand
CCCGCCTGCGGGAGGGGGTGCGCCGAGCCGCCAGCGGTGGAACGTCTCGGCCATCCCCCTTCCGTAATCATTTCGGCAGCGCAGCGGAACGGGAGCGGCGGGGATGGGTTCACTTGGCATGTCCGCATCCGCTATGCTTTCGCCCATGCTGGTCGACCTCGCCCCGCCCCCGCCCCGCCTGTCCGCGACGGACAGCCTGTTCCTCGATTTCGACGGTACGCTGGTCGACCTCGCCGACAATCCCGAAGCTGTGCATGTCGGCGTCGCGCTTTCCGACCGGCTGGACGCGCTCGCCGCGCATATGCCCGGCCGCCTTGCCATCGTCAGCGGCCGTTCGATCGCGCAGCTCGACGCGCTGTTCGGCCCGCAGGCGCAGCATTTCACGCTGGCGGGAAGCCATGGTGCGGAACGCCGCTCCCCCGGGGACGGCCATGTCCAGCCCGACAAGCCCGCGAATCTTGCCACCGCGACGGATGAGATGCGCACGGTGGCCGAGGCCCATGACCTGTATTTCGAAACCAAGAGCTTTGGTGCGGGCCTCCATTACCGTCGCAAACCCGAGGCCGAACCGCTGGCCCTGCGCGAAGCCACCGCCATCGCCGAGCGGCATGGCCTGACCCTGCAACCTGGCAAGATGATGGTCGAGATCCGCCTGCCCGGCGACAAGGGCCAGGCGATCGAGATGCTGATGCAGGCGCCCGCCATGCGGGGCACCGTCCCGATCTTTTTCGGCGACGATGTGACCGACGAGGACGGCTTCGCCGCCGCCGCCGCACTGGGTGGCGCGGGGGTGCTGGTCGGTCCGATGCGCGAAACCGCCGCCCGTTACCGCCTGCCCGATGTCGCCGCCGTCCATGAATGGCTCGCCCAAGCGCTGGAGAACGCCGAATAATGCAACAGGACATGAACCTCTGGCCGATCGGCAATTGCCAGGTTTCCGCGCTGGTCGATTCGCAGGGCCGCTTCGTCTGGGGCTGTGTGCCGCGCGTCGATGGCGACCCGGCCTTTTGCGCGCTGCTGGGCGATGGCGAGCCGGAGACGGGCTATTGGTCGATCGACCTGGAGGACCGGGTCTCGACCACCCAAGGTTATCTTCGCAACACGCCGATCCTGGTCACGACGCACATGGACGACCGGGGCAACGGCATAGAGATCACCGATTTCTGCCCGCGTTTCGCGCGCGAAGGCCGCGTCTATCGGCCGACCAGCTATGTGCGGATCGTGCGCCCGATCGGCTCCCCACGCATCCGCATTGCCCTTCGCGTCGCGACCGACTGGGGCACGCCCACCGAGCGGACCCAGGGGTCCAACCATATCCGCTATCTGATGACGCAGCAGACGCTGCGCCTGTCGACCGACGCGCCGGTCGGCCATATCGCCGCCGAACAGTGGTTCCGGCTGGAACGTCCGATCCATATGTTCCTCGGCCCCGACGAAAGCTTTGCCGGTGTGCTGAGCGAGGCATGCCGCGCCATGCTGGAACGCACCACGCATGAATGGCATCACTGGGTTCGCGGCCTCGCCACGCCGGTCGAGTGGCAGGCGGTGGTCATCCGTGCCGCGATCACGCTGAAGCTGTGCCAGCATGAGGAAACCGGCGCGATCGTCGCCGCGCTGACCACCTCACTGCCCGAACATGCCGATTCGGGGCGCAACTGGGACTATCGCTACTGCTGGATCAGGGATGCCTATTACACGGTGCAGGCGCTCAACCGGCTGGGCGCGCTCGACGTGCTGGAGGGCTATCTCGAATATCTGCGCAATATCGTCGATGCGGCGAAGGGCGGGCATATCCAGCCGCTCTACGGCGTCGGCGGTGAGGCGACGCTGGTCGAGCGGATCGAGACGAACCTGCCCGGCTATCGCGCCATGGGGCCGGTCCGGGTCGGCAACCAGGCCTATGAGCAGATCCAGCACGATGCGTACGGCCAGATCGTGCTGTCCGACGTGCAGGCCTTCTTCGACACGCGCCTGTTCCGCATGTCGGGGGTGGAGGATTTCCACTCGCTGGAGCGCGTCGGTGAGCGCGCCTGGGCCAAGTACGACCAGCCCGATGCGGGCCTGTGGGAACTGCGCACCAAAAGCCATGTCCACACCTACTCCGCCGCCATGTGCTGGGCGGCGTGCGACCGCCTCGCCAATGCCGCGCAGGCGCTGGGCCTGGAGGAGCGCCGCGCCTTCTGGCAGGAGCGCGCCGACCTGATGCGCGAGACGATCGAGCAGTCGGCCTGGCGTCCCGAGACGCAGCGCATGTCGGCGACCTTCGGCGGCGACGATCTGGACGCCAGCATCATCCAGCTGCTCGACCTGCGCTTCCTGTCGCCCGACGATCCCCGCTTCCGCTCGACGCTGGATGCGGTCGAAAAGGGGCTGCGCCGGGGCAGCCACATGCTGCGCTATGCGACCGAGGATGATTTCGGACTTCCGCATACCGCGTTCAATGTCTGCACTTTTTGGCTGATCGAGGCGTTGTATGTTACCGGGCGTCACGAGGACGCCCGCGCGCTGTTCGAGGAGATGGTGGCGCGCTGCACCCCCGCCGGACTGCTGTCCGAGGATATCGACCCGAATACGGGCGAGCTGTGGGGGAATTACCCGCAAACCTATTCGCTGGTCGGCCTGATCAACTGCGCCGTCCTGCTGAGTAAACCATGGAGTGCCGTGCGATGAGTCGCCTGATCGTCATCTCGAACCGGGTCCAGCCGCCCACCACCGGGCCGGGCGGAAATCAGGGCGGGCTGGCGGTCGCGCTTCTCGCGGCGTTGCGCGAACAGGGCGGTATCTGGTTCGGCTGGTCGGGGGAGACCACCGACCAGTTCAGCGGCCATATCAACTTCCAGCAGGGCGGCGGCGTCACCACCGCGACCATCGATCTGGAAGAGCAGGATATCGACGAATATTATAACGGCTATGCCAACCGGACGCTGTGGCCGCTCTTCCACTACCGGATCGACCTGACCGAGTTCGAGCGCGATTTCGACTCCGGCTATGCCCGCGTCAACGAACGCTTCGCCGAGACGGTGCAGCCGCTGATCGAGCCGGACGATCTGGTCTGGGTCCACGACTATCACCTGATTCCGCTGGGTCGCTATTTGCGCCAGCGCGGGTTCAAGAACCGGATCGGCTTTTTCCTGCACATCCCCTGGCCGCCGGTGCGGCTGCTGATGTCGCTGCCCAGCCATCGCAAGCTGGTCGAGTCGCTCTTCGCCTATGACGTGGTCGGCTTCCATACCGAGGACTGGCTAGACAGCTTCCGCGATTACGTCACCAAGGAGCTGGGCGGCACGCTCGGCGAGAATGGCGAAGTGACGTGGAACGGCAAGACCATCCAGGCGATCCGCGCGCCGATCGGCATCGAGACCAGGGAGTTCGAGGAAGCCGCCAGCGGCCACGACGCCCGTTTCGCGCGCGAACGCATGTATATGTCGGCGACGGGTCGGAGCCTGATTGTCGGGGTCGACCGGCTGGACTATTCCAAGGGGCTGACCGAGCGGTTCCTGGGCTATGAGCGTTTCCTGGCGCAGAACCCGGAGCGGCGCGCGCTGGTCTATATGCTCCAGATCGCACCGCCCAGCCGCGAGAAGGTGAACACCTATCAGGAGATTCGCGCCAATCTCGACTCGCTGTCGGGGCGGATCAACGGCGAATATGCCGATATCGACTGGGTGCCGATCCGTTACGTGAACAAGGGGTTTCCGCGCCCGGTGCTGGCCGGCATCTACCGCGCGGCACGGATCGGGCTGGTCACGCCCTTGCGCGACGGGATGAACCTTGTCGCCAAGGAATATGTCGCGGCGCAGGACCCGGAGGACCCCGGCGTGCTGATCCTGTCGCGCTTTGCAGGCGCCGCCGAGCAGTTGAAGGATGCGGTCCTCATCAACCCCTACAGCGCCGAGGAAATGTCCGACGCGATCGTCCAGGCGCTGACCATGCCGCGCGCCGAGCGCATCCGACGCTGGGAAAGCCTGATCGACAATGTCCGGCGCGAGGACGTATTCTGGTGGTGCGAGCTGTTCCTCGCCGCGTTGCGCGGGGACGGGGTGGAAGAAGCCAAGGCGATCGAGGCGGCGGCCCACTGATCCTCCCCGGCACGGGGAGGGGGACCGCCGCGAAGCGGTGGTGGAGGGGGATGGCCGCTCAGGACATCGCTCGAGGCACGCCCCCTCGACCAGCCTATGGCTGGTCCCCCTCCCCGTGCCGGGGAGGATTCGAATGCTCCAGCCGCCGACGCGGCAACGCCTCGGGCATCTCGTGGCGGATATATTCCAGCAACCCCTCGCGAATCTCGCATCGCAGGTCGAACGCGGTCGAGGCGTCGCGCGCGGTCATCAGCCCGCGCACCTCGATCGAATCCGGCTTCACATCGGTCACCTGCATGTTGAAGAAGCGCCGGTCCCAGCGCGTGCTCGCCTCGACCAGTTCGCCCATCTTCTCGCGCAGGCGGGGAATGTCCGCCGCCGGATCGAGATACCAGAAGACCGACCCCAGCAACTGGCTGGTCTCGCGCGTCCAGTTCTGGAAGCTGTTCTCCAGGAATTTGGCGACCGGCACCACCAGCCGCCGCTCGTCCCAGATGCGGACCACGACAAAGGTCAGGTGAATCTGCTCGATCCGCCCCCATTCGTTATCGATGATGACCACGTCGTCGAGGCGGATCGGCTCGGTAAAGGCCATCTGTACACCCGCGATCAGGTTCTTGAGCGCGGGCTGGGCGGCGGCACCGACGACCAGGCCTGCGATACCCGCCGAGGCCATCAGCGTGACGCCGATGGTGCGGATGCCAGGAACGCTCAACAGCATCAGGCAGACGGTCAGGAACACGATCAGGAAGATGCCGATCCGCCCCAATATCTGTGCCCGCGTCCGCTTGCGCCGGGCGCGCAGATTGTCCTCGACGCTGATATCGGCGCGTAGATAGACCACGCCCTGAAACGCGCGCAGCGCAGAGACTGCCAGCCAGCCAAGCAGCGCGGGCACACAGAAGCCCAATGCCTGCCGCCAGATTTCGCGCCCGTCGCTAGACATCGGCACCAGCCGCATCGCGAAGCTGACCGCGATGGCGATCGCCACCCAGCGCAAGGGCTGACGGATATGTTCGAGGACCAGGTCATCGCTCTGGCTGGCCGTCCGCCGCGCGGCGTGCCCGGCGATCCGCATCGCGACGGCGTGAGCCACCACCGCGATCAGGATCGCGACCGCAATGATCGTCAGGTTTTGAAGCCACAGCCATTCGGCCGGAATGTCGAGCGATCGAAGCCAGCGCATGGGATGGGAAAGGGTCAGGAGGGGTGAAGGTTCCTTGCGGGGGCGGGATTCCCTTGGCCTTCGACTGCGCTCGGGCGGAACGGGTCGAGGGACGAGTCCCACTCCCAACCTCCGTTCCGCCTGAGCGCAGTCGAAGGCCACGCCCCACCCCCTCCCAAGACAAAAAAACGCCCCCCGACCATAGCCGGGGGGCGTCTTCGTCAAACCCCGATCACCGCGCCGGGCGCACCGCACCCGTGGGGGCAGGAGCCGGAGCACCGGCAGGCGGCGGGGGCGGCGGCACCGGCGCACCCTGCGGCGCGACACCGTTCACCGGCGGGGGCGGGGGCGGGGGCACCGCGCCCGGACCACCGGGGCCACCCGGCGGCGGCGGGGGAGCGCCCGGACCACCCGGGGCACCGGGTCCGCCCGGACCGCCAGGAGGCGGCGGAGGCGGGGGCGGGCCATCACCGCGCGGACCGCCGGGGCCACGCGGACCACCCGGCGGGGGCGGGGGCGGGGGCGGGCCGACCGGGGTGACCGTCCCTTGCGGCCCCACCAGATACTGGGCGTGCATGATACCGTCGTCATAACGGCCCTGCACCATCACGTTGCTGCCGACCGCGGGCATCGCATCGCGGTTGCTGGCGACCATCGCCCGGCCGGTGCCGTCCTGCACGACGAAATGGTCGCCGAACACTTCGGCCACCCGCCCCTTGGCGGTGACGACGCCACTGGTCGAGGACAGTTTGGCGATGGGCGTCTGGACGGTCGGGGCCATGGTCACGGTCGGCCGGGTCATCGAGACGGCGGCGGCGCCACCGCCCGCGCCCAGTGCGATCAGGACGGCCGCGGCGGCGGCCAGCGGCGCCTTGCCCTGCAGACGGGGGGTCGGAATAGGGAAACGAGACATTGTCGATCTCCTTGGTTGATGGAGATGCTTTTAGGTGATTCGCCCCGATGCCCGCTGAACCGCGCGGTTCAGATTGGGTTTAGGCTGTGCGAGGATAGCGGGGCGATAAGGGGACAAGGGACACGTCATGCGGATTCTGCTGGTCGAGGATGATCCCGCCCTGGGTCCCGCCATCGCGCGGGCGCTGCGCGCGGAACAATGCGCGGTCGACCTGTTCGATCGCGGCGTGGATGCGGGCCATGCGGGCGACACCGAAATCTATGACGCGGCCGTGCTCGACCTGGGCCTGCCCGATGGCGACGGCATGACCCTGTTGCGGCAATGGCGCGAGGCCGGGCGCGCCCTGCCTGTCCTGATCCTGACCGCGCGCGATGGCTGGTCGGACAAGGTGGCCGGGTTCAAGGCGGGCGCGGACGATTATCTGACCAAGCCCTTCCGCGTCGAGGAACTGGTCATGCGGCTGCGCGCGCTCGTTCGCCGCGCGGCGGGCCATGCCCAACCGCGGCTGACCTGCGGACCTTTGTCGTTCGACAGCCAGACCGGGCAGTTCGAGCTGGATGGCCTGCCCCTCAAACTCACCGCCTTCGAGTGGCGCGTCCTGTCGGCGCTGATGCTGCGCAAGGAAGCGGTCATCCCCCGGCTGGAACTGCTCGAGCGCGTCTATGAAGGCGATGCCGATGTCGACTCCAACAGCCTGGAGGTCATCGTCGGCCGCCTGCGCAAGAAGATCGGCGCCAACCTGATCGAAACCGTTCGGGGCATGGGCTATCGCCTGACTGCCGGAGAGGCCGCGTGAGACTGGCCCGGTCCATTCACGGCCGGATGATCCTGATTTCGGGGGCGGCGATACTGGCGGCGCTGCTTCTCGCGGGCTGGGGTCTGGCGAGTGCGCTGGAGGGGATCGTCACGCGCGGGCTGGACCAGCGTCTCGACTCCGAGATCGCGGTGCTGGCCTCGGCCGTCGACAGACAGGGTGCGGTGGACCGCGCCCGCATCGACCAGCGTCGCGGGCTGCTGGAGCCGGAACCCGGCTGGCGCTGGCGGATCGCGGGACCGGACGGGGTGATCGGATCGGGTGACTTCCCCCCGCTCGCCGCACCGCATCCGCCCGGGCCTGTCGAGGGCGGTCCGCCCCCCGCCCCCCCGCCCGGCGGCCCCGCCCCCGTCGCGCCGCCCCGCCCGGCCGAGGGGCGTACCGAACAGGGCGTCCGCGTTCATGCGCGCCAGATCGCCATTCCCTCGACACGCGGGACCGTGACGATCACCGCCGCCGCCCCGCGCGCGGTCGTGGCGCGGCCGATCCGCGCCGCGCTGGTGCCGCTGCTCGCCATGCTCGCGGGGCTGGGCGTGCTGCTCGCCGCCGCCAGCCTGATCCAGTTGCGGCTCGGTCTGCGCCCGCTGCGGCGGTTGCGCGAAGAGGTGGCCGCCATCCGCACCGGCGAGCGAGCGCGGGTCGACGAAGACCAGCCCGCCGAACTTCAGCCACTCGCCACCGAATTGAACGCGCTGACCGCCGACAGCGAACGCGCATTGGCGGCGGCGCGCGCGGCGGCGGCCAATCTGGCGCATGCGCTCAAGACGCCGGTGGCGACGCTGGCGCTCGACCTGGCGGACGATCCGCCCCGCGCCGCGCAGGTCGCGCGGATCGACGACACCATCCGCCACCACCTCGCCCGCGCGCGGGTGCAGCTGGGCACCAGCCGCGCCGCAACACCGCTGCGGCCTGCGATGGACGACCTCGCCGACGCCATCGCGCGTATCCATGCGGATCGGGGCGTGCGCATCACCACCGACATTGCCGGCGATCTGTCGGTCGCGATGGACGCGCAGGATCTGGACGAGGTGGCGGGCAATCTGGTCGACAATGCCGCACGCCATGCCCGTCATCAGGTCACCATCGCGGCGGTGACGAAGGGACGCCAAATCCGGCTGAGCGTTACCGATGACGGCCCCGGCATCCCCCAGGCCGACCGGCGCCGCGCGACGCAGGCGGGGGCGCGGCTGGACGAGCGCGGCGACGGGCATGGCTTTGGCCTCGCCATCGCGCGCGAACTGGCCGAACTGCATGGCGGCGCCTTGATGCTGGACGAAGCGCCGGGCGGCGGCCTGTCCGCCACCGTCCTGCTGCCCCGCGCCGCGCGAACCGAATAATCAGGAGAGGATGATGATCGCCAATCGCATGCGCCCGCTGGTCCTGCTGCCCGCGCTCGCCCTGCTGCTTCAGGCGCAGAATGCGCCGCCCTCCCCCGCCGAGATCTACGGCCCGCTGTTCGGCGCGGTGCAGGAGGCGCAGGTGTTTCCCGACGGCAAGACCTTTGCCGACGCGGTGCCGCGTCAGGCTCCGCCAGCGATCATGGCCGCCTATGCCCGCGAAAAGCCGATCGGCAAGGCCGCGCTGGCCGCCTTCGTCCGCCGCTATTTCTCGGTGCGCGGCGACACGCAAGGAAAGCCCCCCTTGCGCGAGCGCATCCGCGAACTTTGGCCGATCCTGGGCCGCGCACCCTTCGCACCCGTTGCGGGGTCGTCGGCGCTGGGGCTGGACCATGGCTATGTCGTGCCGGGCGACCGCTTCCAGGAGATTTATTACTGGGACAGCTATTTCACGATGCTGGGGCTGAAGGCTGACGGGCAGGCTCCGCTGATCGAGGCGATGCTGGCCGATTTCGTCGATCTGGTCGAACGTTACGGCCATGTCCCCAACGGCACGCGGACCTATTATCTCAGCAGGTCGCAGCCGCCTTTCCTCGCGCTGATGATGGACCTGTCGGACAATCGCGATCCCGCATTGGCAACGCGGCGGCTGGCGGCGCTGGTTCGCGAGCATGATTACTGGATGGCGGGGGCGAGTTGCCTCGATGCGGGCGGCGCGTGCGCCCACGTCGTGCGGATGCCCGATGGCAGCCTGCTCAATCGCTATTGGGATGCGCGCGACACGCCCCGCGACGAAAGCTGGCGCGAGGATCGCGAAACTGCCGCCAAGGCAAAGCCGCGTGCCGCTGGCGTGGTCCAGCGCGACCTGCGCGCGGCGGCGGAATCGGGCTGGGACTTCAGCTCGCGCTGGCTGGCCGATCCGATGCGACTGGAGACGATCCACACGACCGACATCGTGCCGGTCGATCTGAACAGCCTGTTGTGGATGGCCGAGACCCGCATCGCCGCCCGGGCGACCGCCGCCGGGGATGTGGCGATGGCGAAACGTTTCAGCGACATGGCGGCGCGGCGCAAGGCGGCGATCGACCGATATCTCTGGGTCGCGGGCGAGAAGCGCTATGCCGACTGGGATCGGGTGGCCAAGCGGCCGACGACGGCGCGGACAGCCGCGTCGCTCTTCCCGCTGTTCGCCGGACTCGCCAGCGCGGAACAGGGACGCGCGGTGGCCGCCGCCACCCGCGCGACGCTGGTCGGCGAGGGCGGCCTGCGCACCACGTCCCTGCGCACCGGCCAGCAATGGGATGCGCCCAATGGCTGGGCACCGCTGCAATGGATCGCGGTCGAGGGGCTGGGGCGGTACGGCGAACAGGCACTGGCCAAGGACATCGCCCGCCGCTGGATCGCCACCGTTGCGCGCACCTATGCCGAGACGGGCAAGCTGCTGGAGAAATACGACGTCGAGGAACGCAAGCCCGGCGGCGGTGGGGAATATCCGACGCAGGACGGCTTTGGCTGGACCAACGGCGTGACGGCGGCGATGCTGGAACGGTGGCCGGATTTGGCGCGATGACCTTCTGCTCCCCCTCCCGCAAGCGGGAGGGGGTTGGGGGGAGGGACGGGAGTCTCGCAGAGACCGTTACCTGTGGCCCTGCCCTCCCCCAACCCCTCCCGCCTGCGGGAGGGGAGCAAGAAGAATAGAAAACCCCCTCCCCTCTGCGCCCGCTTCGTGTAGCGGACGCCGCATGACCGACACCCCACCCCGCATCCTCGGTATCGACTTCGGCACCACCAACTCGGTCGTCGCCCATGCCGCGGACGGCGAGTCCCATCTCGTCCCCCTTCAGGCGCCGAAAGGCGAGGACCCGGTC
Organism: Sphingomonas parapaucimobilis NBRC 15100; assembly: GCF_000787715.1. Classification (GTDB taxonomy): domain Bacteria; phylum Pseudomonadota; class Alphaproteobacteria; order Sphingomonadales; family Sphingomonadaceae; genus Sphingomonas; species Sphingomonas parapaucimobilis. The sequence continues at coordinate 4,146 of NZ_BBPI01000104.1, read as the reverse complement.
TTCCGTTCGGCGCTGTGTTTCTGGGAGGATGACGGGATCGAGGTCGAGGCGGGGCCGTGGGCGATCGCCGAATATCTCGACTTTCCGGGGGGCAGCCGGTTCATCCAGTCGTTCAAGTCGGTCGCCGCCTCGCCCGTGTTCGAGCATGCCACCGTGTTCGACAAACGCTATCGCTTCGAGGAGCTGGGCCGTGCCTTTCTGGACCGGATGGCGGCGCGCAGCGGCGGCGCGCTCGATGGCAAGGCGGCGCGGATCGTGGTCGGGCGGCCGGTCGAATATGCCGGGCACCGGCCCGACGAAGCGCTAGCCCGCCAACGCTATGACGCGATGTTCGCGCGGCTGGGGGCGGAGATCCATTATGTCTATGAACCGCTGGGCGCGGCGTTCAGCTATGCCTCGCGCATCACCGAGCCTGCCACCGTGCTGGTCGCCGATTTCGGCGGCGGCACCAGCGACTTTTCCGTTGTCCGCATCGCCGCGCCCGGCGCGGATCGGCGTTGCGAGCCGCTGGGCCATGCCGGTGTCGGTATCGCGGGCGACCGATTCGACCAGCGGCTGATCGATCATCTCGTCCTGCCGTTGCTGGGGGCGGGCGGAAAGTATCGCTCGTTCGACAAGATACTCGAAATCCCGCGCGGCTATTTCGCCGATTTCGGCGACTGGTCGCGCCTCGCGCTGATGCGCAACCGCAAGACGCTGGCCGAGCTGGAGAAACTGCGCCACGCCGCGCTCGACCCCGACGCCATCGGCCGGATGATCGCGATCATCGAGGAGGAACAGGGATATCGCCTCTACGACGCGGTCGGCCGGGTGAAGCGCGACCTGTCGGCGGCGGAAGAGGCACGATTCCGCTTCGAGGGTGGCGGCCTGTCGATCGAGGCGAATGTCGCACGCAAGGATTTCGAAAGCTGGATCGCGCCCGACCTCGCGCGGATCGAGCAGGCGGTCGACCGGGCGCTGACGGCGGCGGCGACCGAGGCGGGCGCGATCGACCGGGTGTTCCTGACCGGCGGCACCTCGCTGATGCCCGCGATCCGGCGGATGTTCGAGGTCCGGTTCGGCGGCGACAAGATCGCGACCGGCGGTGAGTTGACCTCGATCGCGCACGGCCTGGCGCTGATCGGCGAGCAGCCGGATATCGGGGCCTGGGCGGTGTAAAAAGCCCCTCCTCCCGGCAGGGGGGAGGGGTTTGGGGTGGGGGCAAGGCCACAGGCGATGGTCTCTGGCGAGACCCCTTGCCCTCCCCCATCCCCTCCCGCTTGCGGGAGGGGAGCGGCTAGAGGTTAGCGGTGGCCTTCAGAACCCCTTCTTCAACGTCACGAACCACTGGCGCGGCGCGCCCGCGAGTAGTGTCTGGCCAAAAAGCCCCTCCCCCCGGCAGGGGGGAGGGGTTTGGGGTGGGGGCAAGGCCACAGGCGATGGTTTCGGTGAGACCCCTTGCCCTCCCCCATCCCCTCCCGCTTGCGGGAGGGGAGCGGCCAGAGGCTAAGGACGGTTCTTCAGAACCCCTTCTTCAACGTCACGAACCACTGGCGCGGCGCGCCCGCGAGCAGCGTCTGGTTGTCCCCGCTGGCGGTGAAGCCGTTGGTGCCGATGGTCGAGATGTACCGCTTGTCGGTCAGGTTGGTCACGCTGCCCTCGATCGAGAAGCCGCCCCATTCCTTGGGGAAGCGATAGCCGATACTGGCATCGACCAGCACGCGCCCGTCGACCGACTGGTCGTTCAGATAGGTGAAGTAGCGCTTCGACATATAGTCCGCGCCGACCCGGCCGAAGACGCGGCTGTCGTCATAAACCAGCTCGCCCTTGACCATATTCTGCGGCGTGTCGACGACATAGCGCCCCTTTTCGGCCAGCAGGTTGCCCGACCCGTCGCGCACCGTCTGCTGATAGGTGGCATGGTTGTAGGAATAGCTGGCCAGCGCCGAGAAGGCCGGGGTCAGGCGGTAAAAGGCCGAAACCTCCGCGCCATAGCTTTCCACGCCGCCGACATTGTTCAGCGTCGGCGGAATACCCTGGATCGCGGTGCCGACCGAATAGGTCAGCAGGCGGTCGGAGAAGTCGATATAATAACCGACCGCCGAAAGCTGCAGCCCGCCGGTGCGATAGCGCACGCCGCCCTCGGCGGTTTTCGACTTTTCGGGCCGCACGGTGTTCGCCACCGCATTGAACGCGGCCTGGCTGATCGAGAAGGGCGCAGCGGTCGCGGCGGCGATGAAGGCACGCATATTCTCGGTATAGCTGGCGAAGACTTCCGCCCGGTTGCCCAGGTGCAGCACCGCGCCGACCTGCGGCAGGAACCAGTCCTCGCTCTTGATCCGGCCGCGCGCCAGCGTCCCCGCCAGCGTGTTCGCCTGGTTGCGCACCCGCATCCCCTTCCAGCCGCCATTGATGGTCAGCTGGCCGATGTCGAGCGTGTCGCCGACCGAATATTGCAGCGTCTCGGTATCGTATTTGCCGTTCCAGACGGTCGCCATCGGATTGCTCTGGAAATCCAGCGCGCTGCGGTTGGGCGTCGCGGTATCGGTCATGCCATAGAGGCGACGCGCCTGGTGCAGCGTGTTGCTCTCATACCAGCCGGTCAGCTCCAGCTTGTTGATGCCGGTGGTCAGCGCCAGCTTGGCGATGGTCCCGGCACGGTCGAGGCTGTACTCGGTCGTGCGGAACGACAGCGGGGCGGGGTTGGTGATCGGCGTGCCGTCGGCATTGGGCGCGCCCGCTACCGTCGGGCTGTAGGGCGTGATCCACGATCCCTGCCCCTTGTTATGGTGATAATAGCTGGTCGAGGTCAGCGACAGCGCGTCGGTCAGCTTGGCGGCGAAGGTGATCCCGCCCAGATAGTCGCGGCGCAGACCGGCGGCGTCATAATAACCGTCGTCCAGCGTGATCCCGCTGGGCAGGCCGTTGGCGACGCCCGCATAAGGCGCGGTGAAGCCGGTCAGCGACCCATTGTTCCGCGCCGCATAGGCGGCCGCCGCCGCGCCGTTGGTCGCCTGCTTGGCGTAGAGGATGGCGAGCGGATAATTGTTGGTGATGTTGTCGTTATAAAACCCACGACGCTTGATGATATCGAGGCTGAGGTCCTGATAGTCGTTCTCGCGACGGTCGGAGAAGTTGAAGAAACCGGTGATCGAGCCGCGATCGCCGAAATCTTTCACGACCTTGGCATTGGCCTGATGCTGGCGCTGGCTGCCGAAACCCTTCCACTTGTCGGTGGTCAGATAGGAATAGCTCAGATAACCCTTCAGCCCGCCGCCCAGATCGCCGCTGTCGGCCCGGACAAAGGCGCGAACGGTATCGTTGCTGCCATAGGTGCCCGACGCGGCGATCGCGGCGGTGTCGGAGGGCGCGCGGCTGGTGAACTGGATGGTGCCGCCCAGATTGCTGGTCGAGGCGGTGCCGAGTGCGCCCGCGCCCTGCGCGACGCTGGTCGAGGCGATATTCTCGGAGATGATCGCGCGGCTGATGTGCAGGCCGTTGGTCGGGCCATAGCTCATGTCGCCCAGCGGCACGCCGTCGAGCGTGAAGCCCAGCTGGTTCTGGTTGAACCCGCGAAGCGAGATGCGGGTCGACCATTCATAAGCACCGAACGGGTCGGCCGCCTGGAAATTGACGCCCGGCAGCTTGGAAATGGCTTTCAGCGGCGAGGTGCCCGGCGTCAGCCGGTCGAGATCGGCGGCGGTGATCGTCTGCACCTGACGGCTCTGGCCGAAGCCGAGCACGACGACATCGGCCGGAACATTGGCCTGCTCGCCCTCGGGCGGCGTGGAATCGGTCGCGACCGGATCAGCGGCGGTGACGGCGGCTTGTGCGGGCAGCGTCTGCGCCGACGCACCCGATGCGATCAGCGCCAGCGGCGCGACGCCGATCAGAAACTTCACCATGTATCCTGGCCCCCAAATGGCTCGTTAACCCAATGGAGCGGGCGCATGGGGCCGGGGCATGACACCGTAGCGACAGCGTAATGACCGATTTATGACGGGGTGAAGTTGTGGTTTTGGGGGTACGATCGTCCCCGGCACGGGGAGGTGGCAAGACGAAGCCCTGACGGAGGGGGGCTTCGTCAAGGTGCTTCCCTGGCGGCCATCCCCCTCCACCATGCTTCGCATGGTCCCCCTCCCCTTGCAGGGGAGGATAAAAAAAGAT
>NZ_BBPI01000105.1 GCF_000787715.1 Sphingomonas parapaucimobilis NBRC 15100 | reverse complement strand
GCCACCACGACGGTCAACAACATTTTTCACATCAATGTCGTTTTTCTTGCGCGCAGATGAAACATAGCCACCGCAGCCTCCTTACCCGGCCTGCACGTCCTGCCCTTCACGCTGACGCTACGGCTTTCAGCAATACACACTCGTATCACGAACCTAGCATAGTTCTATCGACACCCTGGGCGGATGGGCTAGTCATCGCGCAGGAGATTGATATGAAACGCCTAATCACCCGGGTTAAGCGATTGCGGCAGGCCGACAGCCAGATCTCCGCGCGGGTTCGGGCCGTGCTGGTCGAGTCCCTCTATGCATCGCCTCGCTCGCTGGTCATCGGCGCACTGACCAGTAGCGCCATCGCAGGCGTCGTCGCCTTTTGCAGCCGCGACGAATGGCTGATCCTCTGCGCCGTCGCGCTGGGCCTGGTAGGCCTGATCCGCATCGGTGACGCATTGTGGAGCCGCGCGGCATCGGTACCCGAGCAGGAACGCGGCTACCGCCTCGGTGCGCTGAGCTATGCGACCTTGCTGGGCCTGTTCGGCCTGCTGACGCTGACGCGAACCGATGATGGTGTGTTGCATCTCCTCTCCGTCACGACTGCCATCGGCTATGCGGCGGGGATTGCAGGGCGCAATGCCGGGCGGCCTTTTATCGCCCTGTCCCAGCTCTGCTGCGCCTCTCTGCCACTGGCGATCGGGCTGCTCATCCCGCTCAGCCCATTAAAGGCGCTGATGGCCGCGGTGATCCTGTTCTTCGTCATCGCGATGATGGACATTACCCAGCAGACCTATGCCGCGATCCTGCGGGCCACCATCGCCTCGGAAGAGAAGGCCGCTTTGGCCGAACATCATGCGCGCATGGCCCGTCGCGACGACCTGACCGGCGTGTCGAACCGCACGGCCTTTCACGAGCAATTCGAGCAGCGCCTGCAACGTCTGGCGCAATCCGGCGACACGTTAGCGCTGCTCTGGCTTGATCTCGATCGCTTCAAGGAGGTGAACGACTCCTTCGGCCATCTGGCGGGCAATGCGTTGCTCGTCGCCATCGCGCAGCGGTTGAATGCGCAGTTCGGCGGAAAAGGCATCGTGGCCCGACTGGGAGGCGACGAGTTTGCCGTCCTTTGCCACCTCTCGCAGGATGAAGTCGTCGAACAGATCGGGGCGACCATTCTCCATCTGGTGCAACAGCCCGTGCCGTTCAGCGGCCATATATTGCACACCACGACCTCGATCGGCGTCGCCATCGCGCCCGACGACGGACAGGATGCCGATACGCTGTTGAAGAATGCCGACCTCGCCCTCTATCGCGCGAAGGAGGGCGGCCGGGGCCAGATGCTGTTCTACGAGCCGATCATGGACGAAAAGATCGAGCGCCGCCGCCAGCTCGCCGCCGCGATGAATGGCGCGCTGGAACGGGGCGAGTTTCACCTGCTGTTCCAGCCCATCTTCCGACTGGCGGAGAACAGCATCGCGTCGTGCGAGGCGCTGCTGCGGTGGAACAGTCCGCAATTCGGCCCCGTATCCCCCGCCGAGTTCATCCCCATCGCCGAGGAAAACGGCCTGATCGTGCCGATCGGCGCCTGGGTGTTGCAGCAGGCCTGTCAGGCCGCCGCCGGCTGGCCGTCGGGCGCGATGGTCGCGGTCAACCTTTCGCCCGTGCAACTGCGCACCGCGGATTTGACCGTCATGGTCGAGGGTGCCCTGAAGGCCAGCGGGCTACCCGCGCAACGGCTGACGCTGGAGGTGACGGAGACGGTGCTGCTCGATGATGTCGAACGGTCGGTCGCCGCGCTGACCGCGCTAAACCAGATCGAGGTGTGCACGACCCTGGACGATTTCGGAACCGGCTATTCCTCGCTCAGCTATCTGACCCAGTTTCCGTTCCAGACGCTGAAGATCGACCGGTCCTTCGTCATGGACCTGGAGCATAACCCCGCCTCGATCGCGATCGTGCAGACCATTGTCGAGCTTGCGGCCAAGCTCGGGATGCGGACGGTGGCCGAGGGGGTGGAGACGCCCGCCCAGCTCGACCAGCTGCGCCGAACGCGGTGCGATGCGGTGCAGGGCTATCTGCTGGCCAAGCCGATGCCCGCCGCAGAGGTGGCCGCTTTGTTCGCCGAGGCCGCCATCGGCAACCGGAGCCCCGGGCAAGCGGCTCGCCTGCCCGGGGCCGGTTGATCAGGCTACAGCCTTGTCCCGCAAACGGCTCTGTGCGGCGACCAGCCGTTCCATCCGCTTCAGGTCTCCTTCCGTCAGCCGCAACGCGGCATCCGCCCAGAGGTCGACCACGGCCTCCAGCTCCTCCAGCGGCAACGGATTGACCGCCCGCGACGCCTCATAGATGGCGCAGTGGGCGCTGTGCCGCCGCTCATTCTGGCGGATATAGTCGGCGACCATGTGCCGTCCCTCGCCCCGCTCGGCGAGGCCATGGACCAGGCCCATCTCGTAAAGCTCCTCGGCGCTATAGGTCCGGCCGCTCAGGATCATCCGCTCGGCCCGCGCCGCGCCCAGCCGTCGCGACAGGAAGCAATGCGCCCCCATGCCGGGGAACAGGCCAAACATCGTCTCGGGCAGGCCGAAACTGGTGCCGCGTTCGGCGATGACCACATGGAAGGACAGAAGCGCCTCGAACCCGCCGCCCAGCGCATCCCCCTCGACCAGGCCGATGGTGATGATCGGCCGCTCCAGTCCGCGCATATTGCGATAGAGGATACGGACGCAGCGATGGCCGTAAAGCGCCAGAGCGTCATGATTGCGGTCGCGGATCGCCTGCGCAAACAGGTCGAGATCGCCGCCGAGCGAGAACACGCCGGGAAAGCGCGAGCCAAGCACCAGATAGCGGATCGGCAGCGCGTCGCTGTCGACCGCTTGCACGATCCCATCCTGCCAGCGCTCGAAATCGCTCAGCAGGTCGGGGTTGAAACTTGGCCGGGCACGCGGGCGCATCGCAGTCCAGAGCGTATGGGCGGTGCCGTCATACTGTGTTTCGAGTTGCTCGAAGCTGAGCGCGCGGACGGTATCCGACGTGAGCGAGGCGCGGCCTTCACGGAAGCCATTCGCCATTTTGGGGTCATAAGCGGTCATCGGTGATACTCTCGACATGCAGCACCATGCTGCCTGCCGAGAATAGCCCGGACGCCAATCTTGCCCCTCGCCGAAACTGCCCCGCAAGTGACAGTTTCGGCCTTATAATACGTTAGTTAGCGGGTGACTGACCCAAATACTTGCCGAACCATGCCAGTTGTCTCTTCATCACATCGGGGGCCTGGGTGGGAACACAATGCCCGGCATCGGGATAGATGACGAGGCTGGTCTGCACGTTCTGACTCTTCAACGCACTCCACCATTCCACCGACTGGGTGGGCGGCACCTCGATATCGCGTTCGCCAACATAGATGAAGGTCGGGGTATGTGCGGTCTTGACGTGATAGACCGCCGAGACATCCTCATAGGCCTGATAGTCGTCATAGACCGACTTGCCGAAGAACGGGATCATCCAGGTGTTGATGCCGTTGGTCCCATAATAGCTGACCCAGTCGGACAGGCCCGCCCCCGCCACGATCGCCTTGAAGCGGTTGGTCCGGGTGTTGGCCCACATCGCCATGAACCCGCCATAGGAACAGCCGGTAAGGCCCAGCCGGGCGTCGTCGATCGGCGCGATCTTCTCGACCGCATCGATCCCGGCCAGAATGTCGCGCAGGTCGCCGCCGCCGAAGTCGCGCTTGTTCGCCGCCGTAAAGGCCTCACCCTGGCCATAGGAACCGCGCGGGTTCGGCAGGAAGCGGTAATAGCCCGCATCCTCGAAGGTGCTGCCCAATCCCTTTTCGATGAAGCGCGGCGTGCTGGCGGCGCTGGGGCCGCCATGGACCTGTACGATCATCGGCGCCCTGGCATCGGGCTTCGCCGTCAGCGGCGCCAACAGCCAGCCCTGCACCGTGAAGCCCTCGTTCGTCCAGGTGACGCTGCGCGCCTGAACGGCGGGCTGTTGGGCATCATTGTCGTGGGTTATCTGGCGCAGATCGGTCGCAGGCCCTGCATAGAGGGCCGGTGCATGAGTGAAGTCCTCGACGACGCTGGCCGCCATATCGCCCTTGGCATTCCAAGCGATCTTGCCGTCTCCGGCCGACAGGCCCACGGGCCGGGCGAAGAGCGGACGCGGGGCCTGGCCCGGCGCAAGGGCCACCGCCCCCATCTGTTCGTTGCGCAGCATCGCCGCGCGCAACCCGCCCTTCGTCCAAGTCAGCGCGGTGAAGGTCATCGGCTGACCCTTGGTCTGGTTGACCGGCGTGCCGCCCGACAGTGGCACGGTCCAGACATCACCGCCGATCGAGCCGAAATCGCTCATCAGGCCGCCGATATAGGCGACGGTCTTCCCATCCGGCGACACACGCGGCATGTTCAACTGCGTGGTGGGCTTGGCGATCGACGTCACGGCGCCGGTCTTCGCATCCACCCGGTCGAGCGTCGCCACCCACCAGTTCGCATCGCCATTGCCCAGCGCCGAGGTTACGACCAGCGACGAGCCATCGGGCGTCCAGTCATATTCGTAGATATAGCGCCCTCGCGGCGACAGCGGCACGGCTTTGGCGGGTGCCCCCTCCCCTATCGCCACGATGGCGAGGCGCTGTTCGTCATTAGCGACACCGATCTCGCCGACCTGCCGCGCACCCGCCTGGGTCGCACCGACATCCTTCGTCGCCCCCAGCGTGATGAGCATCGCCACCCGCTTGCCATCGGGCGAGAAGCGCGGGGTCGAGGCAAGGCCTTCGACCGTCGCGACAGGCCGTACCGCGTCACCATGCGCGAGCATCAGCTTGGTGACGCCGCCGTCCCGCGCCAGAAAAGCCAGGCCATCGCCCTGCGGCGCATAGGTCAGCCCCGAATAGCTACAGGTCACGCAAGGATCGATCCGCCGCACCACGCGGCCATCGCGTGCCGAACGCACGACGATGGCGGAATGGTTGTTCTCGCCCATCTCGATCGCGGCGACCTCGTTCCCTGACGGTGCCATCGTGACGCCGAGATAACGATGCACCGCCGCCTGCGCCGGAAACGCGATGGCCGAAGCGAGAAGAAAAGCGAGAGGAAGACGCATCGGCGATCCTTGATGGAAAATGATCTCAGGAAAATGACGCAAGACCATGATTTATCTGGCATTCACGTCAAGATAGTCAGGCATCCTCGACCACGCGGATGCCGCGCGCGTCCAGTTTGGCCAGCCGCGCAGGAAGCGCCTTGCTGATCGCCAGGAGCCGGGGGCGCGGGGCCTTTTTCCACTCCCGGCATTCCGGCAGGGTCCGGGCGCAGGCCACGCACCAACCGGTGCGGCCGTCGAAACGGCATATGCTGATGCACGGACTCTTCATGCCCGCACCCCGACAAGCCCGCTATCCAACTGTCCCTGCTCGCCAAACATGACGGAGCCGATCATCGCAACCGCATGAAGGCGGCGACCGCGTTGCGGACACTGTCGGCGAACCGGTCGTAGATCATGCGGGAGACTTCCGCGATGACGGGCTGGCGATCCCGCCCTCCCCGCGCGAAGACGGCGATCGCGACGCGGCGGCCGTCGGGCATGGTGATGAATCCGACATCGTTGGTGATGCCGTCGAGCGTGCCCGTCTTGTCCTCCACCAGTGTCCCGGCCGGGAGCAGTCCGCGAATGCGGCGAGTGCCCGTCCGACACTGGCGCATCAGACCCAGCAGATAGGCGCGGCTCTGGCTGGAAAGTGCCGTCCCGCTGTCGAGGATCCGCAGCAGCTGGACCATGGCAACTGGCGTGGCGACATCCTTGATATCCGCCAGATGCCCGCGCTCGCGGAGCAGCTGGGCGATGGTGCGGTCGACCCGCATCCCGCTGATGTTGTGCGACAACACCCATTGCTGGACCTTGGCAGGGCCGCCGAGCGTGGCGAACATCTGGTCGGCGGCCAGATTGTCGCTGCGCACGATCATCGCCTCCATTGCCTTGGCGGCGGTGCGGCCGTTGACCATGTCGTTCAGGCTGCGTCGTCCCTGATCCACCTCCGCCAGATAGGCCCCCGCAATGGCCAGCTTCACCGTGCTCGCCATCGGAAAGGGAATTTCGCCATTGACGATCGCGGTCGAACCGTCATCGAGGTCGATCGCCGCGATCCCATATTCACCGGACCGGCCGGAGAGGAGCGCGTTCATGTCGCGCTGCAGCTCGACAAGCTCCAGCGACCGCGCAGAAGCCGGAGCGGGAATAGCGCAGCAGGTCGCAATGCCCATCAGGATGAGACGGGAAAGCGGGGTAAAACGCATACAGCTTACTCGATCAAAGACGGAATCAGCGACAGCGACGCTAACCAAAAAGTGGGGCCGCGTCGCGCAGAAATATGCGGGCTTTGCGGCGAGTTGGTCGGACTTGCGGCAAGCGGCGGCTGGCCTGAACCACGCCGGTCCTGTTACCGTCGGTCATGGCCTCCATGAATTTCGAACTGCTGGACATACGGGTGTTTGTCGCGATCGCCGACGGCAAGAGCTTCCTGCGCGCCGCCGAGCAATTGAACCTGTCACAACCCGCGATCAGCCGCCGGGTCCAGAAGCTGGAGGCGACGGTCGGCACGCCCCTTCTGGAGCGGACGACGCGGACGGTGCGGATGACCCCGGCGGGCAAGGAGATATTGCCGCTGCTCCGCCGCCTGCTGGAAGAGCTGGACGAGTCGCTGCTCGGCATGATGGCCTCGGGCGAACGGCAGGCAGGGCGGCTGACCATCGCCAGCATCCCCAGCGCCACGGTGCGCTTCCTGCCGGACGTTCTGGATGCGCTGGGTCGCGACTATCGCAACGTCCGGGTGCGCGTGCTCGATCTGTCGGCGACCGAATGCGCCGAAGCGGTGCGGACGGGGCAGGCCGAATTCGCCATCACCCTGCCCGTCGCGTCGGACGGCGACATGGTCTATGAGCCGCTGACCGACGATCCTTACGGCCTTGTCTGTCGGAAGGACGATCCGCTGGCCGATCTCGCCGATCCGGCCTGGGGCGATCTGGCGGGCCTTCGGTTGGTGACGGTGCATCCGGGCAGCGGCAACCGGACCGCGCTCGACGCCGGGCTGGCGCGCGCGGGCATCGAATTGCGCTGGTTCTATGAAGTGACGCGGCTGACCTCGGCGCTGGCGCTCGTGCAGGCGGGGCTGGGACCGTCGGTGCTGCCGCGGCTGGCGTGCGAGGGGCCGGATGCGCGCGATCTGGTCTGGCGGTCGCTGCGCGGCGCGGAGGTCACACGCACCATCGGCGTGCTGCGCCGCAACTCCGCCACCCTGTCCCCGGCCGCGTCACGGCTGATGGGGCTGCTCACCGAGGCCTGGGCCGCCGAACCGCGTTCCGCCCCAGTGCGCGACGAGTAACGAGGCCGAGACATTGGCGGCGCCGCTGGTCAGCGCACGGATTTCCGACAGGAAACGATCGACCGCGATCAGCATCGCCGCTGCCCCGACCGGAATATCGGGCAGCAGCGACAGCGTCAGCAACAGCGCCGAGAACCCGCTGCCCGTCACGCCCGCCGCTGCCTTGGACGTGACGAGCATCACGCCGAGATAGACCGCGACCCGCTCCGGCGTCAGGGCCATGCCCAGCGCTTCGCTCAGGAACAACGTCGCGACGACCAGATAGACCGCCGTCCCCGCCAGGTTGAGCGAATAGCCCAGAGGCACGGTCAGCCCCACCACGCTGCGCGGAACGCCCAGAGCCTCCAGCTTCAGGATCAGGCGCGGCAATACCACCTCGCTCGAGGAGGTGCCCAGTACGATCAGGATCTCGTCGCGGAACACGCGCAGCAGAGTGCCGCCGCCAAGCCCGGTGGTCATCCACACCAGCACGACCAGCACGGCGATCAAAAGCCCACATGCCAGCGCCAGCGTCGCGAATAACTGCCCCAGCGAGCCGAGAAAGCCGAGACCATAGGTGCCGACCGTATAGGCGATCGCTCCGAAAGCCCCCACGGGCGCGGCGCGGACCAGGAAGCCGAAGATCGCGAATTGCAGCCGGGTCAGCGCCTCGATCCCCCGCATGATCGGCGCGCCCGCCTCGCCAATGCGCAGCAGGCCGAAACCGACCAGCCCGGCGACGAACAGTACGGGCAGGACCTCGCCCGCGGTAAAGGCCGAGAACAGCGTGTCGGGCACGATCCGCACGAGGAAATCGCCCGGCCCGGCGATGTGCCGCCCGGCCAGCTGCCGCTCCACCTCGGCCATCGCCGTGCCATAGGGCAGCAGCGGCAGGCCGCGCCCTGGCTGCATCAGCACCGCAACGCCCAGCCCGATGGCGAGCGCAGCGACGGTGATGCCCAGAAACACGATCAGGCTGCGCAGCACCGTGGCGCCCGTGTCACGCGCGGCGCCGTGGCGGACGATCCCCCCGACGATGGTGCAGAACAGGACCGGCGGCACCATCATCCGCATCGCCTTGACGAAAGCAATGCCCAACGGCCCCAGCTCGCGCCCGAACGCCGGGGCCAGCACGCCGATCAGCGTCCCGGTGACAATGCCGATCAGCATCTGGACATAAAGGTGCCGCAAGACGCGCAAGACCCCATCCGCTCCCGATATATGCATAAAACGCATCAAGCGCCCCGATCATTGCATTTGATCGAAAGGCCTCGTGCGAGGCTTAGTGCCGCGTCCGGCACGATGGCTCAAGCCCCTGCCACGACAGAAACTGTCGCAACAAGAACCCGCGAGCGAGCGGGACGGCCAAAAGAGAGGTATGATGGAAGCCCGATCTCCAAGGTTCCGAACCGTGATGCCGCGCCGCGCCGCGCTGGGGCTGGCATTGCTGCTGGGGTTGAACGCCGTCAGCGCGCCCGCCCTTGCCCGCGATACGAAGCCGACAAGGGTTCGCGAGCTGCACGTCGTCACGTCGGGGGGCTTCACCGCCGCCTTCCATGCGCTGGCAGCCAAGTATGAACGCGACACCGGCGTCCATATCGTTGCCGAGCACGGCCCCTCGATGGGTGACACGCCGCAGGCGATCCCAAACCGGCTCGCCCGGCATGAGGATGCCGATGTCGTGATCCTCGCTCGCAGCGGCCTGGACAGGCTGGCCGATCAGGGTCTGGTCACGAAGGGCACTGAAGTCGACCTCGGCCTGTCCAAGATCGCCATGGCGGTGAAGGCGGGCGCCCCCGCCCTCGACATCTCCACCCCCGACGCGCTCCGATCGACGCTGGTCAACGCCAAGTCGGTCGCGTGGTCCGACAGCGCCTCTGGCGTCTATATCCAGTCGACGATGCTCGACCGGCTGTGCGTCACCGATCAGGTGCGCCCAAAGGGCCGGATGATCCCCGCCACCCCGGTGGGTCAGATCGTCGCCACCGGCCAGGCCGAAATCGGTTTCCAGCAGCTCAGCGAGTTGAAGACGGTCAAAGGCATCCGCATCGTCGGCCTGATCCCGGAATCATTGCAGAAGGTGACGCCCTTCTCGGCAGGCGTCGTCGCCTGGTCGCCACGTCAGGCGGAGGCGCGCGCGCTGATCGCCTATCTGTCCTCGCCCAAAGCCTATCCGATCATCCGCGACAGCGGATTGGAACCCGCCTCGCAAAAGGCCAAGCCATGACCACCTCCACCATCCCCTTCACCACCGCCGACACTCCACCCCCGGTCTCCGCCGAGCACCGCAAGTCGGCGTTCAAGTCGATCTTCATCGTTGCCAGCGGCAACTTCCTGGAGATGTTCGACTTCATGGTGTTCGGCTATTACGCCACCTACATCTCAAAGGCGTTCTTTCCGACCGGCAGCGAGTTCGCCTCGCTGATGCTGACCCTGATGACCTTCGGCGCGGGCTTCCTGATGCGCCCGGTCGGCGCGCTGGTGCTGGGTGCCTATATCGACAAGCATGGGCGGCGGCAGGGCCTGCTCTTGACATTGGGCCTGATGGCGCTGGGCACGCTCGCCATCGCGATCACGCCAACCTATGCGCAGATCGGCGTCGCGGCCCCCATCATCATCCTGCTCGGCCGTCTGGTTCAAGGCCTGTCAGCAGGCGTCGAGGTCGGTGGCGTGTCGGTCTATCTCAACGAGATCGCGCCGCCGAACCGGAGAGGCTTCTTCTGTTCCTGGCAGTCGGCCAGCCAGCAGGCGGCGGTCGTGTTCGCCGCGCTGATCGGCCTGATCGTGTCGACCAGCCTGTCGCCCGAGACGATGCAGGCCTGGGGCTGGCGCATTCCCTTCATCATCGGCTGCGTGATGATCCCGTTCCTGTTCATTATCCGCCGCCACATGGAGGAAACCGAAGTCTTCCTGAAGCGCAAGGAGCATCCTCGGCTGTCGCAGATCATGCGGACCATCGGCGGCAACTGGGGCGTCGTGCTTCAGGGCGCGCTGATGGCGGTGATGACGACCGTCTTCTTCTACATGATCACCGCCTATACCCCGACCTTCGGCAACAAGGTGCTGTCGCTGACCCCGGGCGCCGCGCTGTTCGTGACGGCCTGCGTCGGCGTGACCAACTTCGTGCTGCTGCCGGTCATGGGCGCCTTGTCGGACCGGATCGGGCGTCGGCCGCTGCTGATCACGGCCACGCTGCTCGGCGCGCTGCTCGCCTATCCACTGATGAGCTGGCTGGTCGCAGCGCCCAGCTTCGGGCGGCTGCTGACCGTCGAGCTGCTGCTCGCCGCCATCTATGCCACCTACAACGGCGCGTTCATCGTGTACCTGACCGAGGCGATCCCGGCGCATGTCCGCACCGTCGGCTTCAGCCTGGCCTATAGCCTGGCCACCGCGATCTTCGGCGGCTTTACCCCCGCGATCAGCACCGCGCTGATCGGCGCGACCGGCGACAAGGCGATCCCCGGTGCGTGGTGTGCCGCCGCCGCGCTGCTGTCGCTGCTCGCCCTGTTGATCGGGTCGCGGATGCGGCGCAGCGCCGACTGATCCCATGAACCGCCGCACGCCTGAAGGAGTGCGGCGG
>NZ_BBPI01000106.1 GCF_000787715.1 Sphingomonas parapaucimobilis NBRC 15100 | reverse complement strand
CCTGGAACCGCGGCCTTGCCTTGCATCAAACCTCGTCACGACGGGCCGTTAAAAAAGCCGCCGCCCGGTTGCCCGGACGGCGGCTCTTTTGTTTGCAATCCGTCAGGCGGATCAGTCGTTCAGATACTCACCAGCATCGGCGTCCGTGCCGTGGCCCGAGGGAGCAACCTCGGCCAGCGGATCGTTGCCGGTGCCGCCCGCGTCACGCGCCGAACGCGCCTGCTCGGCAGCCCGCTCTTCGGCGGCGCTGACCGGCGCGACGATCGCTTCGGCCAGCTTGCGCTGCTGTGCACGCAGCGCCGCGTCGCGGCTGGAGGCCGCCACGCGCAGGCGGTTCATGCCAGCGCCGGTGCCCGCCGGGATCAGGCGGCCGACGATGACATTCTCCTTCAGGCCCATCAGCGTGTCCTGCTTGCCCTGGACCGCCGCCTCGGTGAGGACGCGGGTGGTCTCCTGGAACGACGCCGCCGAGATGAAGCTGCGAGTCTGCAGCGACGCCTTGGTGATGCCGAGCAGGACGGGCTTGCCCTGCGCACGCGCCTGGTTGGCGTCGAGCTTTTCGTTGATCGCGTCCATTTCCTCGCGATCGACCTGCTCGCCCTTCAGCAGCGTGGTGTCGCCGCCGTCGGTGATCTCGACCTTTTGCAGCATCTGACGAACGATCGTCTCGATGTGCTTGTCGTTGATCTTCACGCCCTGGAGACGATACACTTCCTGGATTTCGCTGACCAGATATTCGGCCAGCGGCTCCACGCCCATCGTTTCCAGAATGTCGTGCGGATCGGGTGAACCGCCGATCAGGTTGTCGCCACGCTTGACGTAGTCGCCTTCCTGAACGTCGATCACCTTCGACTTCGGCACCAGATACTCGACGACATCGCCGCCATCCTCGGGCTGAATGCCGATCTTGCGCTTCGCCTTGTAATCCTTGCCGAATACGACACGGCCCGAGACCTTGGCGATGATCGCCGAGTCCTTCGGAACACGCGCTTCGAACAGCTCGGCGACGCGCGGCAGACCGCCGGTGATGTCGCGGGTCTTGGCCGACTCGCGGGCGACACGCGCCAGAACGTCACCGCCCTGCACCTGCGCCCCGTCCTCGACCGAGAGCGTCGCACCCGGTGCCAGCATGTAGCGACCGGCCTCGCCCGAATTGTCGTCGAGCAGGGTCATGCGCGGACGCAGATCCTCCTTCGACTTGGTCGAGGCGCGATATTCGGTGACGACGCGCTGGGCGATACCCGTGGCTTCGTCGACCTGCTCGGTCAGGGTCTTGCCCTCGATCAGGTCCTGGAACTTCACCGTACCGGGGTTTTCGGTGATCACCGGCATGGTGAACGGGTCCCACTCCGCCATGCGGTCGCCCTTCGACACGATGTGGCCATCGTCGAACAGGACGTACGCACCGTAGGGAATACGGTCGACCGCCAGCTCGCGGCCGTCCATGTCCACGATCGCGATCTCACCCGAACGGCTCAGCACCACGCGGCGACCACGCTGATCGGTGATCAGACGCAGGTCGCGGAATTCGACCGTACCATCGGCCGCCGCTTCCAGGTTCGACTGCTCGTTCAGCTGCGCCGCACCACCGATGTGGAAGGTACGCATGGTCAGCTGCGTGCCCGGCTCACCGATCGACTGCGCCGCGATGACGCCGACCGCTTCGCCGATGTTCACCGGCGTACCGCGGGCGAGGTCACGGCCATAGCACTTGCCGCAGACACCGATCTTCGATTCGCAGACCAGCGGGCTGCGGATCTTGACCGACTGGGTGTTCGCCGCCTCGATCTTAGCCACCATCGGCTCGTCGAGCAGGACGCCCGATGCGATGATGACTTCGCCGGTCTTGGCGTTGACGATGTCCTCGGCCGTGGTGCGGCCCAGGATACGCTCGCCGAGCGAGGCGATGGTCGAACCGCCCTGCACGATCGCCTTCATCTCCAGGGCGCGGGTCGTGCCGCAATCCTCTTCGATGATGACGCAGTCCTGGCTGACGTCGACCAGACGACGGGTCAGGTAACCCGAGTTCGCCGTCTTCAGTGCCGTGTCGGCCAGGCCCTTACGCGCGCCGTGGGTCGAGTTGAAGTATTCAAGGACGGTCAGACCCTCCTTGAAGTTCGAGATGATCGGCGTTTCGATGATCTCGCCCGACGGCTTGGCCATCAGGCCGCGCATACCCGCCAGCTGCTTGATCTGCGCGGGGCTACCACGGGCGCCCGAGTGAGCCATCATGTAGATCGAGTTGATCGGCTTCTCACGGCCTTCCATCGGGCCGTCCTCGTAATGCCGGACCGCCTTGATCTCGTTCATCATCGAGTTCGCGACCTGGTCGCCGCAACGGCTCCAGGCGTCGATCACCTTGTTGTACTTCTCCTGCTGCGTGATCAGGCCGTCCTGATACTGCTGCTCGAAGTCCTTCACCTGCTCGCGCGTCTCGTCGACCAGACGATCCTTGTCCGGTGCGATGATCATGTCGTCCTTGCCGAACGAGATGCCGGCGCGGAACGCGTGACGGAAGCCCAGTGCCATGATCGCGTCGGCGAACAGCACGGTCTCCTTCTGGCCGGTGTGACGATACACCTCGTCGATCACCTCGCCGACGTCCTTCTTGGTCAGGACGCGGTTGACGATGTCGAAGGGCACCTTGTGGCTCTTCGGCAGCGTCTCGCCCAGCAGCATGCGGCCCGGCGTCGTCTCGAAGCGCTTCAGATACTGGTTGCCCTGCTCATCGGTCTGCGGAACGCGACTGATGATCTTGGTGTGAAGCGTCACGGCACCGGCGAAGAGGGCCTGATGGACCTCCTCCATGTCCGCCAGCATCATGCCTTCGCCCGGTTCCTTCTGCTTTTCGAGCGAGAGGTAATAGAGGCCCAGCACCATGTCCTGCGACGGCACGATGATCGGCTTGCCGTTGGCGGGCGACAGGATGTTGTTGGTCGACATCATCAGGACGCGCGCTTCCAGCTGCGCTTCGAGCGACAGCGGAACGTGGACGGCCATCTGGTCGCCGTCGAAGTCGGCGTTGAACGCCGAGCAGACCAGCGGGTGAAGCTGGATCGCCTTGCCCTCGATCAGCACCGGCTCGAACGCCTGGATGCCCAGACGGTGAAGCGTCGGCGCGCGGTTTAGCATGACCGGGTGCTCGCGGATCACCTCGTCCAGGATATCCCAGACTTCCTTGCGCTCCTTCTCGACCCACTTCTTGGCCTGCTTCAGGGTCATTGACAGACCCTTGGCGTCCAGACGGGCATAGATGAACGGCTTGAACAGCTCGAGCGCCATCTTCTTGGGCAGGCCGCACTGGTGCAGCTTCAGCTCCGGGCCGGTCACGATGACCGAACGACCCGAATAGTCGACGCGCTTACCCAGAAGGTTCTGACGGAAGCGGCCCTGCTTGCCCTTCAGCATGTCGGACAGCGACTTCAGCGGACGCTTGTTGGCACCCGTGATCGTGCGGCCGCGACGGCCATTGTCGAACAGCGCGTCGACCGCTTCCTGCAACATGCGCTTTTCGTTGCGGACGATGATGTCCGGCGCACGCAGCTCCATCAGCCGCTTCAGGCGGTTGTTGCGGTTGATGACGCGGCGATACAGGTCGTTCAGGTCCGAGGTCGCGAAACGACCGCCGTCCAGCGGCACCAGCGGGCGCAGCTCGGGCGGGATGACCGGAATGACTTCCAGGATCATCCATTCGGGACGGTTGCCCGATTCCAGGAAGCTCTCAACGACCTTCAGGCGCTTGATGATCTTCTTGGGCTTCAGCTCCGACTTGGTCGTCGCCAGCTCTTCGAGCAGCGCGACCTTCTCGCCTTCCAGGTCGAGATTCTCGAGCATGATGCGGACCGCCTCGGCGCCGATCCCGGCCGAGAAGGCGTCCTCGCCATATTCATCCTGCGCGTCGAGCAGTTCGTCCTCGGTGAGAAGCTGATACTTCTCCAGCGGGGTCAGGCCCGGCTCGATGACGATATAGGCTTCGAAGTACAGCACGCGCTCGAGCTGCTTCAACTGCATGTCGAGCAGCAGGCCGATGCGGCTCGGCAGCGACTTCAGGAACCAGATGTGCGCAACGGGTGCTGCCAGTTCAATATGGCCCATCCGCTCGCGGCGGACCTTCGACACCGTGACTTCGACACCGCACTTTTCGCAGACGATGCCCTTGTACTTCATGCGCTTGTACTTGCCGCACAAGCATTCGTAATCCTTGATCGGACCGAAGATGCGCGCGCAGAACAGGCCGTCACGTTCCGGCTTGAACGTGCGATAGTTGATCGTCTCGGGCTTCTTGATCTCGCCGAACGACCAGGAACGGATCTTGTCGGGCGACGCGATGCCGATCTGAATCTGGTCGAAGGTTTCCGGCTTGGCCACCGGATTGGCGAAGTTGGTCAGTTCGTTCATCTTGCTTTCCTCACAGGGAGGGAAAATTCATCGGGCGAGCTTGAGCGGGGGCCGGTGGAGCATTTCGCCCCACCGGCTCCGTTTCTTACTCCGCCGCCTCGGCCAGACCGTCGTCCTGCGCCTCTTCCATCGACTTCAAGTCGACGTTGAGACCCAGCGAGCGCATTTCCTTGACCAACACGTTGAAGCTCTCCGGGATGCCCGCCTCGAAGGTGTCGTCGCCCTTGACGATCGCTTCGTAGACCTTGGTGCGGCCGACCACGTCGTCCGACTTCACCGTCAGCATTTCCTGGAGCGTGTACGCCGCGCCATAAGCCTGCAGCGCCCACACTTCCATCTCACCGAAGCGCTGGCCACCGAACTGCGCCTTACCGCCCAGCGGCTGCTGGGTGACGAGGCTGTACGGCCCGATCGAACGCGCGTGGATCTTGTCGTCGACCAGGTGGTGCAGCTTCAGCATGTAGATGATGCCAACGGTCACCTTGCGGTCGAACTGGTCGCCGGTGCGTCCGTCGAACAGGTCCGACTGACCCGAGGTGTGCAGACCCGCCAGCTCCAGCATCTCCGACACGTCGCTCTCGCGCGCGCCGTCGAACACCGGGGTCCCCATCGGCACGCCGGTGCGGATGTTCTGGACCAGCTCGGCCACTTCCTCGTCGTCACGGTTCTGGATGTCTTCGGCATAGTGATCGCCGTAGATTTCCACGAGCCGCGCCTTGACCGCTTCCGGCACCGCGCCCGGCTTGGCATCCGGGTTGGCTTCGCGCCAATCCTCCAGCTGCGCCGCGACCTGCATACCCAGGTTGCGCGCCGCCCAGCCGAGGTGGGTCTCGAAGATCTGACCGACGTTCATGCGCGACGGCACGCCCAGCGGGTTCAGCACGAGATCGACCGGCGTACCGTCCGCGAGGAAGGGCATATCCTCCTGCGGCAGGATGCGGCTGATGACGCCCTTGTTGCCGTGACGGCCGGCCATCTTGTCGCCCCGCTGCAGCTTGCGCTTCACCGCGACGAAGACCTTGACCATCTTCAGCACGCCCGGCGGCAGCTCGTCACCACGCTCCAGCTTGTCGCGGCGGTCATGGAACTTGTCCGTGATCCGCTTGGCGGCTTCGTCATACTGCGCCTTGACCGCTTCCAGATCGCTCTGGCGCGCGTCGTCGGCGACGGCGAACTTCCACCATTCGTGACGATCGACCGATTCCAGCACCTCGGCATCGATGACGATGCCCTTCTTCACGCCCTTGGGCGCGGCGGTGGCGGTCTGGTCGAGCAGCATCTCGCGCAGGCGGCTCCAGGTCGCCCGGTTGAGGATCGTGCGCTCGTCGTCGGCGTCCTTCTTCAGACGCTCGATCTCCTCGCGCTCGATCGCCATCGCGCGCTCGTCCTTGTCGATGCCATGGCGATTGAAGACGCGCACGTCGACGATCGTACCGGCCACGCCCGGCGGCAGGCGGAGCGACGTGTCGCGCACGTCGCTCGCCTTTTCACCGAAGATCGCGCGGAGGAGCTTTTCTTCCGGCGTCATCGGCGATTCGCCCTTCGGCGTGATCTTGCCGACCAGGATGTCGCCCGGCTCCACCTCGGCCCCGACATAGACGATGCCCGCCTCGTCGAGGTTGCGCAGCGCCTCTTCACCGACGTTCGGAATGTCGCGGGTGATGTCTTCCGGCCCGAGCTTGGTGTCGCGCGCCATGACCTCGAACTCGTCGATATGGATCGACGTGAACACGTCGTCCTTCACGATCCGCTCGGAGATGAGGATCGAGTCCTCATAATTGTAGCCGTTCCAGGGCATGAACGCGACGAGCGCGTTGCGGCCCAGCGCCAGCTCGCCGAACTCGGTCGAGGGGCCGTCGGCGATCACGTCGCCCGCCTTCACGACGTCGCCCACCTTCACCAGCGGACGCTGGTTGATGCAGGTCGACTGGTTCGAACGCTGGAACTTCATCAGCGTGTAGATGTCGACGCCCGACTTGCCCGCATCGACCTCTCCGGTCGCGCGAACCACGATGCGGCTGGCATCGACCTGGTCGACGATACCGGCGCGCTTCGCCGCGATCGCCGCGCCCGAGTCGCGGGCCACGGTCTCTTCCATGCCGGTGCCGACGAAGGGCGCTTCCGCCTTCACCAGCGGCACGGCCTGACGCTGCATGTTCGAGCCCATGAGCGCGCGGTTCGCGTCGTCGTTTTCCAGGAACGGAATGAGCGAGGCGGCGACCGAGACGAGCTGCTTCGGCGACACGTCCATCAGGGTGATCTGATCGGGCAGCGCCATCAGGAATTCGCCCGCCTGACGCGCCGAAACCAGATCCTCGGTGAAGCGGTTGTCCGCATCCGTCGCGGCCGAAGCCTGGGCGACGGTGTGCTTCTGCTCTTCCATCGCCGACAGGTACACGACCTCGTCGGTGACGCGGCCGTCGATCACCTTGCGGTACGGCGTCTCGATGAAGCCATACTTGTTGACGCGGGCGAAGGTCGACAGCGAGTTGATGAGACCGATGTTCGGGCCTTCCGGCGTTTCGATCGGGCAGATACGGCCATAATGCGTCGGGTGAACGTCGCGGACTTCGAAGCCCGCACGCTCACGCGTCAGACCGCCCGGCCCGAGCGCCGAGACGCGACGCTTGTGCGTCACTTCGGAGAGCGGGTTGGTCTGGTCCATGAACTGCGACAGCTGCGACGAACCGAAGAACTCACGCACCGCTGCCACGGCGGGCTTGGCGTTGATGAGGTCGTTCGGCATCACGGTCGACACGTCGACCGACGACATGCGCTCCTTGACCGCACGCTCCATGCGCAGCAGGCCGACGCGATACTGGTTCTCCAGCAGCTCGCCCACCGAACGCACGCGGCGGTTGCCGAGATTGTCGATATCGTCGATTTCGCCCTTGCCGTCCTTCAGGTCGACCAGCGTCTTGACGACCGCCAGAATGTCCTCGGTGCGCAGCGTCGTCACCGTGTCCGGGCAGTCGAGGTCGAGGCGCATGTTCAGCTTGACGCGACCCACGGCCGACAGGTCGTAGCGATCGGGATCGAAGAACAGGCCTGCGAACAGCGACTCCGCCGTCTCCAGCGTCGGCGGTTCGCCGGGGCGCATCACGCGGTAGATGTCGGACAGCGCCTGCTCACGCTCTTCGGCCTTGTCGGCCTTCAGCGTGTTGCGGATCCACGGACCGGTCGCGACATGATCGATATCGAGCAGCTCGATCGTGTCGACGCCCGCCTTGTCCAGCGCTTCGAGGTTCTCGGCGCTGATCTCGTCACCCGCCTCGACATAGATTTCGCCGGTCTGCTCGTTGATGAGGTCGTAGGCGCTGTAGCGGCCGAAGATTTCCTCGGTCGGGATCAGCAGCTGCGACAGGCCGTCCTTGGCCGCCTTGTTGGCAGCGCGGGGGCTGATCTTCTGACCGGCCGGGAACACGACCTCGCCCGAGTCCGCATCGACGATGTCGAACATCGGCTTGGCGCCACGCCAGTTCTCGGCCTGGAACGGGATCTTCCAGCCGCCGTCGCCGCGCACGAAGGTCAGGCGGTTGTAGAAATAGTTGAGGATCTCTTCCGAGTTCATGCCCAGCGCATAGAGCAGCGCCGTCACCGGCAGCTTGCGCTTGCGGTCGATACGGACGTTGACGATGTCCTTGGCGTCGAACTCGAAGTCCAGCCACGAACCGCGATACGGGATCACGCGCGCGGCGAACAGATACTTGCCCGAGGCATGGGTCTTGCCGCGGTCATGGTCGAACAGCACGCCCGGCGAACGGTGCATCTGGCTGACGATGACGCGCTCGGTGCCGTTGATGAAGAAGGTGCCGTTCTCCGTCATCAGGGGCATGTCGCCCATGTAGACGTCCTGCTCCTTGATATCGATGACCGACTTGGCTTCGGTATCGGGATCGACCTCGAACGCGGTCAGGCGCAAGGTGACGCGCATCGGCGCGGCATAGGTGATGCCCCGCTGGCGGCATTCCTCGACGTCGAACTTCGGGTCCTCGAGGACGTAGTCGTCGAAGTCGAGATAGGCGGTGCCGGCGAAATCCTGGATCGGGAAGACGCTGCGCAGCGTCTTTTCCAGCCCCGAGACATGGCCCGTGGACTTGTCCGAGCGCAGGAACTGCTCGTAGCTTTCGCGCTGAACCTCGATCAGGTTCGGCATCTGCACCACTTCGTGGATGTCGCCGAACACCTTGCGGATACGCCGCTTGGCGGTGCCGCCATCGCCCTTGCGCGGGGCGGAGCCGCTGTCGATCGCCTTGGTTGCCATGGGTCTGTCTGCCTCGTCAGCCGTAAATCACTGCCCGGATGCCTCCGGGCCAGACGCAACGACAGACGCCGAAAGGCCGCGCGCAAGTCTCTGCGGCGGCATCCGGCGTCCGTTGAACCAGCGATCCTCCATTCGACCGACACGCTGCGCGAAGGCGCGTCATTTCCCGAGGATCGTGGTGAGTGGCCGCGATATAGGCGCTGCACCCCCAAGTGTCAAACCGACGCACGCGCAGGCAGGGGCAAAGTTCCCGCTGGCGCAGGTGGCGCAGGGCTTGCCACATATTGGCCGCATATGGGGTTACTATATGGGGTTGCATCCGCCGGGCCTCCGGGGCACGGCTGGTGCGGCCGGGTCTGGGACCCGGACGGCGGTTGAAGATTGTAGTTACCACGAGGAATGCATTTCATGACATCGTCCGGGCCGCGCCGCGCCGCGCGCCTTCTTGCCCTGACGCTGGTGCCGGTGCTCGCCCCGCTGCCCGCCGCTGCCGTCCCGTTCCAGAGCACGTCGCAGGACAATGATGCCGCGCGCGCAGGCACCGGCGGGCTGGAGGGGTTCAGCCTGAGCCCGCGCCTGTCGACGCCGCAGGCCAATCCGTCGGCCGTGCCGA
>NZ_BBPI01000107.1 GCF_000787715.1 Sphingomonas parapaucimobilis NBRC 15100 | reverse complement strand
ATCTTTTTTGTTGGGTTTCCCTTGGCCTTCTACTTCGCTCAGGCTGAACGGCTGTTTAGTTGATCCCCTTACCCCGTTCAGCCTGAGCGAAGTAGAAGGCCACGCCCGACCCTCACAACCCAGCCAAAACCCTTTCACTCTCCACCACCTCGGTAAAATCCGCCTCCAGCAAGCCCATGGTGACGCCGAAGATCACCCCCGCCTCCAACCCTGCGGAGGACAGGTCGAACCCGATCACCGGATCGCGGACCACCGTGACGCCAAATCCCAGGTCTGCCGCCGCACGCACCGTCGAATTGACGCAAAACCCCGCTACGGCCCCCACAACATGGATTTGCGCGATCCCCCGCTCGCTCAGGTGCGCCTCCAGCGCCGTCGTCGCAAAGGCCGACGAACTGCTCTTCACGAACACCGCCTCGCCGGGCCGTTCCATCGCACAGTCCATGGGCCGATAGCCCGGCGCATCGGGATGCAGGGGTGAAGCGGGATCGGCGGCCGCATGGCGTATATGGATCACCGGGTACGTAGCGCGCCGGGATCCGTCTGCCAGCACCGCGATTCTGTCCGGTGCCTCCGGATGGACGTGGGGCCGCCCCGCATCGATCCGGGGCTGCATCTCCATCTGCATGTCGATGATGACCAGTGCCGTGTCGCTATCCCCGCGCAACCGCGACGACACGGCGCATTCCGCTTGCGAAACATCCGGCTTTGGCCGCATCGGTCGCATCCGTCATGACCCGCGCCCATAGCCACCGCCTGCGTATCATCGTCGCGGCCCTGATCCTGTTCGGGCTCAGCGTCATCGTCTTCGCGCCGGGCTTCGTTCAATATGACAGTGTCGGCCAATATGCGCAGGCGCTGACCGGGCAATATGACGACTGGCACCCGCCGATCATGGCGCGGCTATGGTCGCTGTTCGTGACGCACGGGGCAGCGCCGATGCTGGTGCTGCAACTGGCCGGATGGTGGCTGGGGCTTGGGGCATTGGCGGCGGCGATCGTCGACCGGCGGCCGCGTGGTGCCCTTCTGGTGCTGGCGGTCGGGCTGGTGCCGCCATGGCTCGGCTGGCAGGTCGCGATCCTGAAGGATGCGCAGATGACCGGCGCAACGCTGGGCGCGGTCGGGATCATCGGCTGGTGGCGGTTGCGGGGGCAGGCGGTGCCGCGCGGGGCATGGGCTGCGGCGGGGCTGTTGCTGGCCTATGCCGCGCTGGTCCGGGCCAATGCGATCTTCGCGATCGCCCCGCTCGTCGCGCTGCTGGTCACGGAGCGCTGGCCGCGCCGGATCGCACTCACCGTGGCGCTGACGCTCGCGACGCTGGCGGTAGCGCCCTTCATCAACCACCGGCTCCTCGGTGCGGCGGACAGCGGCGTGGCGCGGACCCAGGCGCTGTACGATCTGGCGGGGATCGCGGTGCGCGTGCCCTATGACCCCCGGCTCGGCCTGTCCCCGGCCGAGGTGGCGGACATCCGCGCCAAACATTGCGTGAAGCCCTTCTTCTGGGACCCGCTCGGCGAGCCGGCCCGCTGCGGCGCCCGGCTCCAGCGGTTCGAGACGACCCCGCCGGGACGGATCTATGCCAAGCTCGCGCCTGCGATCCTGCATCATCCGCTCGCCTATGCCGAGCAAAGGCTGGCGCATGTCAATTCGACCTGGCGCTTCCGGGTGCCCGCGCGCTGGATCAATGCCGCCCCGCCGCAGGGGAGCGAGCCGAACGATTGTCATCTCGGGCAGCCGGGCCGGACCGCGCTGGCGTGGCAGAAGATGGCGGGGGACTGGGTCGATGTGCCCATCATGTGGCCGGTCGTCTGGCTGGTGCTGGCGGCCGGAGGGTTGGCGGTGACGCGCGGGGATGGCTTTGCGGGGGCGCTGTTCGGCTCGGCGCTGGGGCTGGAGGCGAGCTTCCTGGTCATCAGTGTCGCGTCGGACTTCCGCTATCATTTGTGGCCGATCGTCGCCTGCGCGCTGGGGCTGATCATCGCCAAGCCGTGGCGGGGCGACCGGCGGATCGTGTGGGCGACGGGGGCGGTGCTGGCGGTCGTGCTGATCCTCGGTGGAATCGCGCGCGCGACCCTGCCGCCGCCGCCGCAAAGCTATGCCGCGATGCTGATCTGAACCTTAAAGCCCGCGCGCGGCGTTGACCGCCCCGAAAGGAGCCGCGCATGGCCGACGACCACGAACAGATTTACGCCGATTTCAAGGAGGCCGTGAACATGGCTCCGGCCGAGCTGGAAAAGTTTCTCGACACCGACGAGTCGAAAGAGGTCGGCCAGAAAAAGGGCGGATCGGGCGAGAGCGTCGGGCATGAATCGGGTCGCCACATCGTCGAGATCAAGCGCAAGAAGAAGGCCGATCTGACCGACGACGACTATGCCCATATGAAGAAAGTGGTCGGCTATGTTCACCGGCACCTGAAACAGGGCGGTCCGGACGAGGATGTCGAGCACTCGCCCTGGCGCTATTCGCTGATGAACTGGGGGCATGATCCGTTGAAGGATTGAGGGGGGCAGTCGCCGCCTCATACGTCGCCACCCCGGCGAAGGCCGGGGTCCAGTCGCGACCACGCTCATGGCGTACTCGACAGCTCAACCCAACTGGACCCCGGCCTTCGCCGGGGTGGGTGCATTGCTTTGAGCGTGGTGCGTGGCCTTGGACTTCGGTCAGGCGGACCGGAGGTCGGCAAAGATAGAAAGGCCTCGGTCTTTCGACCGAGCCCTTTCCTCAAACCTCAAATCCCGGAAAAAATCAGGCCGCGACGTCGTACGGCTTGATCTCGCCCGCCAGATACAGGTTGCGCGCTTTGGGGCGGCTCAGCTTGCCCGAGCTGGTGCGCGGCAGGGTGCGCGGCGGGATCAATTCGATCACGCAGTTCATGCCGGTCACCGCCCGCACGCGCTCGCGGATCTCGTCGCGCAGGCGAAGGCGCTCCTCATCGTCCGAGCTGCGGCACTGGACCAGCACGGCGGGGGTTTCTTCGCCGCCCGGCGTGGTGATGGCGAAGGCGGCGATGTCGCCCGCCTTGAAGCCCGGCAACTGCTCGACCGCCCATTCGATGTCCTGCGGC
The DNA here is from genome assembly GCF_000787715.1 of Sphingomonas parapaucimobilis NBRC 15100. Taxonomy (GTDB): domain Bacteria; phylum Pseudomonadota; class Alphaproteobacteria; order Sphingomonadales; family Sphingomonadaceae; genus Sphingomonas; species Sphingomonas parapaucimobilis. The sequence continues at coordinate 3,415 of NZ_BBPI01000107.1, read as the reverse complement.
CAGTGGTTGCGGCCGTTGACGATGATCATGTCCTTGGCGCGGCCGACGATGTAGATATAGCCCTTGGACATGTAACCCATGTCGCCGGTGTCCAGCCAGCCATCGACCAGGCAGGCATCGGTCGCGGCCTGGTCGCGGAAATAGCCGACCATGACCGACGGGCCTTTGCACCACACCTTGCCGATCGCGCCGTCGGGCAGGGGGGTGCCGTCTTCTTCGCGGATTTCGATCACCATGTCGCGCGCGGGCTTGCCGCAATTGACGATGGCGCGGAAACGCTGCGGCCGGTCGGTCCCTTGCGCGCCGCCCGACAGCTGGGTTTCCTCGACCAGTTCGACGCGGATGCCCTCGCCCGGCGGCATGATCGACACGGCCAGCGTCGCCTCGGCCAGGCCATAGGAGGGCAGGAAGGCGGTGGCGGGGAAGCCCGCATCGGCAAAGGCGTCGACGAAGGACTGCATGACGTCGGGACGGATCATGTCCGCGCCATTGCCCGCGATCCGCCAGCGCGACAGGTCGAAACGGTCCGACGCCTTGGTCTGCGACGAGATGCGGCGCGCGCAAATGTCATAGCCGAAGGTCGGCGAATAGCTGACCGACGTACCCGGATTACGGCTGATCATGTCCAGCCAGGCGAGCGGACGGCGCGCGAAATCCTCGGTCTTGAGGTAATCGGTCGAAACCTGGTTGGCGATCGGCGACAGGAAGCAGCCGACCAGACCCATGTCGTGATACCAGGGCAGCCAGGAGATGCAGCGATCGCTGTCCTGGATCTTCATGCCATGGCTGTGCGCCGCCAGATTGTTCAGCAGCGCATGATGGGTGATCGCCACGCCATGCGGGAAACGGGTCGAGCCGCTGGAATATTGCAGATAGGCGATCGCCTCCGGATCGGCCTTGGGCAGTTCGGTCTCGGGGGCCGCGCGCGTGGCGAAGCTGTCCCAGTCGATCCCCTCGCAGCCCGCGGCCTGAGCGGCGGCGCCCGCCATCTGCGCCAGTTCGGGCGGGAAGATCAGCATCTTGGGGTCGCAGCTGGCAAGCTGGACGCGAAGCTGTTCGATATAGCTGTCACGGCCACCGAACGAGGTCGGCAGCGGCAGCGGCACCGGCCAGGCGCCCGCATAGACCACGCCGAAGAACAGCGCGGCGAATTCCGGCCCCGTCTCGGCGACCAGGGCGATGCGATCCTCGGGCTGCACGCCGCTGGCGATCAGGCGGCGGGCGCAGGTCAGCGCGTCCTCGCGCAGTTCCGCGAAGCGATAGGGGCGCGACAGGGTGCCGCGCGCATCATGGAAGTTCAGACCGCGCATACCCGAGGCAGCATAGTCCAGCGCTTCGCCCAGCGTGTCGAAGTCGGCGAAGCGGCGCGGCAGCGCATCCTCGGTCGGCGTCGCGATGATGGCGCGCGCGTCGTCCTGATGGTGCTCGATCGTCATGGCCTTGCCTTCGTTCCTTATGCTTTTGCGTCCCCGCAAAATGGTCGCGCGGGTACGAGTGATTCTTTTCCACCATCAAATGGCGGCTTCCCGCGTTCTAAATCCGGTGTCAGTGTGGCACAAACAAGGCGTGTCCGCCGATCGTCGCCCCCCAAAACCCCTTGATCCCAAAATGCTGGAGGCTCTCGCGCTACGCTATGTCGAGCGATTTGCCACCACCGAAGGCAAGCTGGTCGATTACCTGACTCGCAAGCTGCGCGAAAGGGGTTGGGCGGGGGATGGCGGGGCGGACCCGCGCGGGCTGGCGGCGCGGATGGTCGAACTCGGCTATATCGACGATCGCGCCTATGCGGAGGCCAAGGCCGCCTCGCTGGCCCGGCGGGGCATGGGCGCGCGCCGCGTGGCGCAGGCGTTGCACGCCGCACGGGTCGGGGCGGAGGATCACGAGGCGATCGCACCCCAAGTGGCGGAGGCGGCGCGGGATGCCGCCCTGGCCTTTGCCCGGCGGCGGCGAATCGGGCCTTTCGGCGACGGCGAGGTCGACCGGACGGTTCGGGAGAAGCAGTTTGCGGCGATGATGCGTGCCGGACATGCCGCGAATCTGTCGCGGCGCATCGTTTCCGCCGCCCCCGGCGAGACGATCGACGACGGCGATTTCTGATCCAGCGCAAGACTATAGCCCGTCTTCCCCTGTTTTTTTTGCCCTCGTCCCGCTCCGAACCAGCAAAAATGCGAAGGGCATTGCATTGCGAGTGCGAACAATGATGCTAGCCTTGGGGGACAAGGGTGCGATGATGCTGGAAGAAACGCCAAATCAAGGGGGCGGCGTCGACGGCGAAACGGCGGAAACGGCCGTAAGGCTGGCGGGGGTCGTGAAATGGTTCGACGTGACGCGGGGCTTCGGCTTCGTCGTGGCGGATGATCCGATCTATGGGGATGTGCTGGTGCATTTCTCCGTATTGCAGGCGCATGGGCGGCGCAGCCTGCCCGAGGGCGCGCGCGTCGAGTTGCTGGGCGCGCGGGGCGGGCGTGGCTATCAGGCGCGCGAAGTTCTGGCCATCGACCTGACCCATGCGGTGCTGGAGGCGCCCAAACGGCCTCGCTCGCCCGACCGGATCGATCCGGTCACGCTGGTCGCGGAGGCGGGCGATTCGGAGCAGGTCGCGGTCAAATGGTTCAACCGGCTGAAAGGCTATGGTTTCCTGCTGCGGGACCGTGACGGGGCGGACATCTTTGTCCATATGGAGACGCTGCGTCGCGGCGGAATCCTGGATGTCGAACCCGGTCAGCCGCTGGCGGCGCGCGTGGTCGAGGGGCCGAAAGGCCCCCTGGCGGTCGTCGTGACGCCGAGAGGAGCCGGATGATACGGATGGGAGTGATGGCGCTGGCCTTGGCCGGGGCCGGGTTGGCGGGCTGCTCGGCCGAGACGTCTTCGTCCGAAGCGGCGGAGAAGGCGGGGCGCAAGGTCGCGACCGTGCCCGTCACCATCACGACCGCGCAGGGCAAGCACCGATTCGCCGTTGAGGCCGCCCGTACGGCCGCCGAGCAGGCGCAGGGGCTGATGTACCGCACCGACCTGAAGCCCGATGGCGGCATGTTGTTCGCGCCCTATCCGCCCGAGGGCGGCGCCCCGCGTGAGGCGAGCTTCTGGATGAAGAATACGCCGACACCGCTCGATATCCTGTTTATCCGCGCCGACGGCACGATCGCGCGGATCGCGGAGAACACCGTGCCGTTCAGCGAGGCGCAGATCCCCTCGGGCGAGCCGATCGCGGCGGTGCTGGAACTGGTCGGCGGGCGCTCGGCGGAATTGGGCATATCGGAGGGCGATTCGGTTTCCTGGCCGAAGTGATCGCCTGAACTGGCGCATGGAAAGCGAGGTCGCGCCTCTCCCGCAGGCGGGAAGGCTGGGAGGGCAGGCTGTCTCCCCGAGGGGGCAGCTCGCGGCCTGGCCCCCACCCCAAACCCCTCCCCCCTTT
>NZ_BBPI01000108.1 GCF_000787715.1 Sphingomonas parapaucimobilis NBRC 15100 | reverse complement strand
CCGGGAGGAGGGGCTTAAGAGGGCGTCGCGTTGCCCCGCGCTCCTCCCCTCCCGCAGGCGGGAGGGGCTGGGGGAGGGCAGTGTGTCTCACCGAGACCATCCTTCTATCCCAAACTCACTTCAAGCGTGGGCAGGGGCGTTTGTCAGGTCTATCCGACCACGCCCTCACCTCCGTCAGGCATGAACGCGGTTGAAGGGCGGCGACAGCCGGGCTACACGGCGCGACATGGGCATCAACCTCAATCCCTTCACCTGGTGGAACGGCGCCACCATCGGCACCTGGTTCGGTCTGCGCGGCAAGGCGCAGGTTGGCGAGGATGCGCATGGCAATATCTATTATGAGGGCGGTGTCGACACCGCTGGCCGGGCGCGGCGCTGGGTGATCTATAACGGCTCGAACGATGCCAGCCGGGTTCCGGCGGAATGGTTCAGCTGGCTGCATCATCAGGTCGACGATGTGCCCGACCGCTCGCTGCCGCCGCGTCGCGCGTGGCAGAAGCCTGCCATTCCGAACATGACCGGCACCGCCATGGCCTATCGCCCCTCGGGTGCGCTCGAAAAGGGCGGCCAGCGCCAGGCCGCGACCGGCGACTACGAAGCCTGGACCCCCGAGGGGTGAAGACGTCGCGCTGGCTGGCCAGCGGTGCGTTGGTCGCCTTGCTGGGGGTCGGCGGCTGGTTCGGCTATCAGGCGCTGACCGATCATGGCGGCAACTCCGCCGAATCGGCAGTCAGCCAGATCCTGCCCGACAGCCCAGGCGCCGCGTCGGGGATCGAATCGGTCGATGGCGCGCAAACGAACCTGCCCACCGGCGGGACTCCGATGGCCGAGCGCGTCGCGGTGATCGGCCTGCTCAACAAACGCAACGGTGTCTCGCGAGACCTGACGCTGAAACCCGGTCAGGCGGTTCGCGTCGGCGATGTCGTGGTGCGCCTGCGCGCCTGCGAGAAGACGGCGTCGTGGGAGCCGGAGCAACTGACCGGCGCGTTCGTCCAACTGGATGTGCGTGGCGCCAATCAGCGGTGGCAGCGGGTTTTTTCAGGCTGGCTGTACAAGGAGCGGCCTGCGCTCAACGTCGTGCTCCACCCGGTCTATGACGTCTGGGCCAAGAGCTGCACGATGTCGTGGCCCGAAACGGGGCCGGAGACGGTCCCGGCCTCGCTGCCCGGCACCGCCCCCAAGCGGTCGAGCGCGGCGAAATCGCCCGAGGCCGATACGCCCGCAGCGGAAGCGCCCGGTGCGACCACGCCCGCCAATGCGTCGGACAGCAGCGCGACATAATCCTCGCGCCCGATCTCGACCGCACCCATGGTCGACAAATGGCTGGTCTGGAACTGGCAGTCGAGCAGGCTGTATCCCCCGGCGCGCAACCGTGCGACCAGCCAGACCAGCGCCACCTTGGACGCATCGGTCCGGCGGCTGACCATCGATTCGCCGAAAAAGGCGCGGCCCAGCGCCAGCCCATACAGACCGCCGACCAGTTCGTCGCCGTCCCAGCATTCGATCGAATGGGCAAAGCCCATGTCGAACAGGTCGATGAACACCCGCTCGATCGCATAGTTGATCCAGGTTTCGGGGCGGTCGGGAACGCTCTCCGCGCAAAGCCGGATGATCGATTCGAAGGCGGTGTCGGCGGTGACGCGGAACCGGTCCTTCGCCACCGTCTTGCGCAGCGAGCGCGACAGGTGAAAGCCATCGAGCGGCAGGACGGCACGCTTGCGCGGCTCCACCCAATAGACATGATCGGTGTCGCGCGTGTCCGCCATCGGGAACACCCCGACCGCATAGGCCCCCAGCACCAGATGCGGGGTCAGCCGTTCGGGCGGGCCGGGGTCGTCGCGGCGGCTCATCCTCCCGCCAGCCGCCGTTCGACGCTGCGCCACAGATCGGCATAGGCCTGGGCGGCACTGCTGCGGGGGGCGAAGGCGCCGATGGGCGCGCGATGCTCGCCCATCGCCTCGACCAGGCTGGCCATCGGAATGACCGGCCAGTCGGGATGCGCCTCCAGCGCCTCGGCGTGGAGGCGGCGGCGGCGGTCGACCATGACATGCACGGGCAGCAGGGGTACGCGACCCCGGACATGGCCGTCCACCACCTCCAGCGCGCGGGTGGCGAGCGCGGAGGGCACGACCGGCACGACGATCAGGTCGACCGCGCGCAACACCTGCTCGGTCGTCTCGGTCAGGCCGGGCGGGCAGTCCAGGATCACGCTGTCATAATCGTCCAGCCCGTTGATCAGCTTGCCGAGCCGCTTCTTCTTTTCGATCGTGTGGAACAGATGGTCCAGGCCACGAAGCGAATCATCGGCACCGATCAACGACAGGCGGGGAATGTCGGTCCGGCGAACCAGCCGCTCGGCGGCAATGTCGCGCGAAAAGACGGCCTGCGCCCGGTCGCCGCGCGCCGGGCCGCCCAGCAGCCAGGTCGAGGCAGCCTGCGGGTCGAGATCCCATAACAGGGTCCGGCGCGCGCACAGGCTGGCGGCGCACCAGGCCAGATTGACCGCCATGCTGGTCTTTCCGACGCCCCCCTTCAGGCTGTAGATCGCGATCGCGGCCACGGCTTTTCTCTCCGACCTCCCGACATGGCCCAAAGAAAAGGCCGACGGAGATATCCCCGCCGGCCGGTTTTCGATCAAGTCCTTATCGTCGATCAAGCGACGCCAGGGACGGATGGAATGCACATCAGATGTGGCAGACCTGCGCGGCCTTCTTCGGCGTGGTCAAGGTGACGGCCTTTTCGTCGCCGGTCATCTTCCAGCCGCCCTCGGCGGTCAGCGGCTCACCGGCGGCGGGCGCCTTCAGCACGACGGGGGTTTCGCCTTCCTTCAGGCGGACATTGGCCTGCTTGTCGCCCTGGAAGAAGGTGACGTAGACGAGGCTGTTGTCCTTGCAACGGAAGGTCTTGTCCGCCTTGATCGCGGGCGGCAGCTCGACCGGGGCACGGTTGGCGAGCTCGTTGGCCATCGGGTCGGGATTGGTGTCGACGACCTCGGGCTGGCTGGGCTTGGAATTGCACGCGGCCAAAGCGAGCAGCGGTGCGGCGACGATGAGGGGGAGGAGGCTCTTCATAGCGGGGCGGTGCTTCGCAAATGCAGCAACCCGGCGTCAAGCATGACCTGTGCGTCAACGTGGCCCAAGGCCCAACATTTTGCCGGTCGGCCGTGAGCGCTCCCTCCTTATGCTTGGCGGGGGGCAAGCAAGGCTTGGCTTGCCCGATGGCGGGGCAGGGGCCATCTAGGCGGCATGGAAGTGATCTCCGACACGCTGGCCCTGATCGGCAACACCCCGCTCGTCCGCCTGAAGGGGCCGAGCGAGGCCACGAGCTGCGACATTTACGGCAAGTGCGAATTCGCCAATCCCGGCGCCAGCGTGAAGGACCGCGCGGCGCTGTTCATCGTCGAGGATGCCGAGGCGCGCGGGCTGCTGCGACCCGGCGGCACCATCGTCGAGGGGACGGCGGGCAATACCGGCATCGGCCTGGCGCTGGTCGCCAATGCCAAGGGCTATCGCACGATCATCGTGATGCCCGAGACGCAGAGCCGCGAGAAGATGGACACGCTGCGCGCGCTGGGCGCCGAACTCGTCCTCGTGCCCGCCGCGCCCTATTCCAGCCCCTGTCATTTCGTCCACACCTCGCGCCGGATCGCCGAGGAGACGGACAATGCGGTCTGGGCCAACCAGTTCGACAATATCGCCAATCGCCGGGCGCATATCGTCGGGACGGCCGAGGAAATCTGGAACCAGATGGGCGGCCGGATCGACGGCTTCACCTGCGCGGCGGGAACCGGCGGCACGCTGGCCGGGGTCGGCCTGGGGCTGAAGGCGCACGACGAATCGGTGACGATCGCGCTGAGCGACCCGCACGGGGCGGCCCTGTACGACTATTATGCGCATGGCGAACTCAAGTCCGAAGGCTCTTCGGTCGCCGAGGGGATCGGGCAGGGACGGATCACCGCCAATCTGGAAGGTGCGCCGATCGATACCCAGTTTCGTCTATCCGATGCGGAAGGCTGGTATTGGGTGCAGCGGCTGTTGAGCGAGGAGGGGCTGTGCCTGGGCCTGTCCTCTGGTATCAATGTCGCAGGCGCGGTGGCGCTGGCCAGGGCCTTGGGGCCTGATAAGCGGATCGCAACCATTTTGTGCGATACCGGGTTTCGCTACCTCTCCACGCTGCACAATCCGGCGTGGCGGGCCGAGAAGGGGCTATAGTCGCCGCCCCTTTGCGACTTGACGGCGCGCGCTGGAGGTCGACATGAGGCGGCGCACGAGATAGTGTCACCGAGTTCCATGAAGTCACCCGACCATCATCATATCATGCAGCGCGTGAAAGTCGGCATGATCGGCCTGGCCGCCGTCATCCTGCTGATCGCGATCGCCAGCACGATCCTGGGCTCGCTGAACCGGGACGAGCCGCCTGCGACGGTCGCCGGCGCGGCGCAGTCGAACATGGTCGCCGACATGACATTGGCGAACGCCGCCGCCCCGTCGTCCAGCGAGCCGCTGGCCGAACTGGGTGTCGCCCCCGCGCCCGTGAACACGCAGGCACCGGCCGACCCCGCACGCTGATTGCGGATCCCGCCCGGACTGACGGGCGCGTTCTTGTCCGATGGGCGATCATCGCCGCCGCGGGGCATTCGCGGCCGTATCGGGCTTTTTGCTTAATAAAAGTTAATTCAACCGTGATCGCTTTTGCATGCCGTCGGGGCCGGGGAAATCCGGGGAAAGCGCCCCGATCGGCGGAAATCCGGCATTTTCCGGCAGAGCGGCGATGGCGGCGTTCCCGTCAAACGACCAGCGGTTGGTCGCATAACCCCGGGTTCAGACTCGATTTCCCCGTTTCTCCCCAAAAATCCCGTTGCCTCCCGGTTCTGCTATCGGTAAACCGAAAGCTAACAGAGGGGCAGGCTCACTGTGATCCAGAAATGGTCGGAATGCGGCGATGGTCGTGTTTTGAAACGGTGAGGCCGTGCGCGCCATGTGCGAGGTTGGCGTGTCCGAAAGGGGTTTGTATCAGGGAAGTGGCATTGGCCTTGTCGACGACAAGGGCCGCGTTGCCATCCCTAATGCGCTCCGCTCTACGCTGGCTCAAAATGCGCCGCGCCCCGACGGAAAAGATGGCGGGACCATCATCATTGCGGTCCATGAAACCGAGCGTTGTCTGATCGCCTATGATCCGGGTTATGTTGCCGTGCTGAAGAAGGAACTGGACGCGCGGACCGAGATGTCGCGCGGGCCGGACGGCCGCATCGACTATAACATCAAGCGCGACCTGGCGAATGGCGAGGCCGTGCCCTTTGACGGGTCGGGTCGTTTCATCATGCCGGGTTTTCCGCGCTTTCATGCCGGGATCACCGGCCATGCCTTTTTCTGGGGCACGTTCGACTATATCGAAATCTGGGATCCCAGGACCCTGGTCGAGACGCCGGGCCTGCCGTCCAAGATGATCTCGGCCGCGCGTTTCCACTGCCAGGAAAAGGGGATCGCCCTGTGAGTGCGCTTCCCGACGCCCCGCATATCCCCGTCCTTCTCGACGAAGTGCTCGACGCGCTCGCCATCCTGCCCGGCGAGACGCATGTCGACGGCACGTTCGGCGCGGGCGGCTATACCCGCGCGATGCTGGGTCGGGGCGCGAAGGTCGTGGCCTTCGACCGCGATCCCGATGCCATCGCCAACGGCCAGGCGCTGGTCGCCGTCGAGCCGGGCCTGACCCTGATCCACCGTGAATTTTCCAATCTGGATCAGGAGCTGACGGCGCGCGTTGACGGTGTGGTGCTGGATATCGGGGTATCCTCGATGCAACTCGACCAGGCGGAGCGGGGCTTTTCGTTCCAGGGTGACGGCCCGCTCGACATGCGCATGGCGCAGGCGGGCGAGTCGGCGGCCGACTTCCTGAATACCTCCGATGAAGCCGCCATCGCCGACGTCCTCTATCATTATGGTGAGGAGCCGCGCTCGCGCCGCGTCGCGCAGGCGATCGTCGCCGCGCGTCCGCTGACCCGCACCGGCGAGCTGGCCGCCGTGGTCCGCCGCGCGCTGGGCTATCGCCCGCATGACAAGAAGGACCCGGCGACGCGGACCTTCCAGGCGATCCGCATCCATGTGAACCGCGAACTGGACGAACTGGCCGAGGGGCTGGCTGCGGCCGAGCGCGCATTGAAGCCGGGCGGTCGCCTGGCGGTGGTCACGTTCCACAGTCTGGAAGATCGCATGGTCAAGCGCTTCTTCCGCGAGCGCGCCGGGCAGATGCCGGGCGGGTCGCGCC
>NZ_BBPI01000109.1 GCF_000787715.1 Sphingomonas parapaucimobilis NBRC 15100 | reverse complement strand
CCCGCGCCTGTTTTACTGCAGGTTTCGAACATCCGGTCTCCAGAGGGCCGGCACCCCGTCATTCAACGGGGTGCCGCCGGCTGGCGTGCATCCCTTCGAGGGGGATGACATGACGAGATTACGGGGGATCAAGGCAGCGTCGGCGAGCCTGCTGACGCTGACGATTGCAGCCTGCGGCGGCGGCGGTGGCAGCATAGCCAGCTCGGGTAGCGTGCCAGTGCTGGCACCGACGCCAACGCCAACGCCAACGCCCGCGCCAAGCCCAACACCTGCGCCGACGCCAAGCCCGACGCCGTCTCCGACGCCAAGTCCTACCCCGTCACCAACACCCACTCCGTCACCGACGCCTACGCCTACGCCTACGCCGTCACCGACGCCCACGCCCACGCCATCTCCAACACCTACGCCAACGCCCAGCCCGACGCCGACGCCCACACCAACACCGCCCGTGTACTCCGCACCGGTGCCACCGCCGGCCGGCTACATCATCACGCCGTCCAATCTGCAGCCGACCAGATCGGCTGCGGACACGGCCGAGTTCCGCCGCAACTATGGCGCGAATGAATTCGTCAATGCGCTCTATGCGCTGGACAGCGGCCATGTAGGTCGCGGCGTGACAGTCGCGGTCATCGACGACGGCGTCGTCAACGTGAACGGCGAACTCGATGGCCGCATCGACACGTCGCTTTCGAAGGACTTCGGCTACGTCACCAAGGGCGGGGTCAAAACGAAGCGCGATGTCCTGGGCGACGACCAGTCGGACCACGGAACCGCAGTCGCCAACATCATCGCGGGCAACGCAAACGGGCAAGGCGCGGTCGGCTATGCTCCGGGCGCCAAGCTCGCGGTGCTCCGCGTTTCGGACTGGGATGAGGATACGAAGACCGAGGCGATCTTCCGCGCCGTGGAGGCACTTGATTACGCGACAGCGCAGAAGATCAAGATCGTCAGCAGTTCGCTGAACCAGGGCGGCAGCACCACTTGGGGCCAAGCCGTCACCCGGTTCGGCGCGACTGGCGGCCTGATCGTCAATTCCGCTGGCAACAGCGCCGCAGCCAATCCTGCGGATGCCGCCGCCATCGACGCATCGAACGTCAACGCGATCATCTTCGTCGGCGCGCTCAGTGCCAACATCCAGGCCTACACGCTCGAGTCCTATTCGAACCGCGCCGGGACCATGAAGGACCGCTATGTAATGGCCGTCGGTACCAACGTGACGACCCTGGTCAACGGCAACGTCGGACTGTTCAGCGGTACTAGTTCGGCGACGCCGACGGTCGCCGCACTCGCGGCCGACATCCTGTCGAAATGGCCGCAATTGACCGGGCAGCAGGCGGGTCAGGTGATCCTGAAGACCGCGAAGGACATCGGTGATCCAGGCGTGGATGACGTGTTCGGCCACGGACTGGTCGACTTCAAGGCCGCGCTGGCGCCGGTCAATCCGACACTGTCGAACGGCGTGACGCAGACATCGGTGCGATCCTCGGTGATGGCGATCCCGACGCCGATGGGCGCGGCAGCGATCCAGACGGTGCTGTCCAACGTTACGATCCTCGACCAGTTCGGCCGCGACTATGCCGCATCGCTCGCCGGTTTGATCGTCAAGCCGCAGGTCGGCGCCGATCATCGGATTTGGCGACGCGTCGCCCAGATGGGCCACCAGTCGGCGCTGTCCTTCGGCGGCTTCACCGGGATGATGGGCTTCGCCAGCGCGCGGGTCGGCCCCGGCGGCGACCAGGTCGTCACTCAGGCGACGGCTGGCACCATCGACTATGTCAGCGACGGCATCGGCATTCGTGCAGCGTGGAATGCGGCGGACTCGCTTCAGTCGGACGTGATGGGGCTTGCCCCCTTTGCCGATGGCATGTTGGCCTACGCGCCGCAGGCTGGCACCAGCATCGGCTTCGATCGGTATCTGGCTGGAGGGCGTCTGGGCATCACCATCGCCAGCGGTCGCGCCCGGGAGAGTGCGGCGAGCGCCGTGACGCTGGGCTGGTCCGGACGGGCAGCCGATATGCGGCTGTCCTTCATCGACGAGACGGGGACGTTGATGGGCATGCCCACGGGCGAAGGCTCGTTGCGTCTTGGCGGCGGCGCCCGCACCGTCATGATCGAAGCGCATCATGGGTTCGGCGTCGCGCCGGGTTGGAGCATCGAGGGCTATGGCTCGCTCGGCCTGACGCGAATGAAGCCGGTCACCGCGTCCCTCGTCACCGGAACGACGCCGCTGGTCGGCAGCCGCCTCGGCTTCCAGATGACCGGCACGGCGCTGGGCGGGCTCATCAGCCTTGGGGTCGCACAACCGCTGATGATCGAAGCCGGCGCCGCACGTCTGACCTATGCCAGCAGCTACGATCTGGCGACCCGATCCCTGATCTATCAGTCGACCAGCGCCAGTCTCGCCGGTCAACGCCGCGTGCAATTGACCGCCGGCTATTCGACCGGCGGCCCCCGCTCCACCGTCCGGATCGGCCTCATGCAGGATCTGACCGACGGCTCGCCCTCCATGCTCGCCCACCGGGCGGCCCGCTTCTGAACCCCGGACACAGGAACACGACCATGAAGACATTCCCGATCGCCGCCGCTGTCATCGTCGCCATGCTGCCCGCAGTCGCCCCCGCGCAGAATGGTCTCCTCGGCCGCGTCCTGAAGGCGATGACCGTGCCCGCGGCGCAGGGTGCGCCCTCACGGACACCGGTTCGCCCCATCGCCGTGGTCGAGCCGAGCGCCGAGCAGGCCCGTGCCATTCGTGACGCCGTCGCGGCCAAGCAGGCCAACCCGGAAATCGCCAAAGATATGGCAGCGGCAGCCCCGCTGATCGAACGCCTCATCCGGACCAGCGCCTGCGGCGTCAACGACACCGCCTGGAGGGCGCTGAACCGCGACGCGGTGACCCCATCGAACTACGGACCGTCGCAAGGCTATGTCGCGCGGGGCGAAGACCAATATCATGACCCGCGCTACTGCCAGGACGTCCTGCGCCTAAGCGATGTACGCAAGCCCGCCGCCAACGCGCTGGCTTTCACGGTCTATTACATCTCGCCGCAATCGCAGGCAGCGCATCATCAGACCTTCGAACTGCTGCGGACACCGGAGGGCGTGTGGATGGTAAAAACGATCGGCATGGTTTGGGGCTAATTGTAGATAGGCGCACGGATCAACCTGACGGCGACCGTCAGGTTGATTAGGGGGCGGACATTCTGGACTTCTCGTACTGGTGGAAAGCCGGCCGTGCGATTTGGGGACGGATCATTCGGCAACTGGCCCTTCGTTTACGGCCCCCAACGTCGGTTCGCGACCAGCTCAAGACATTCAGCGGCACTGTATCCAACGGCGGCTTTTGCTGAAACCCGCCATAGGTCGCGCAGACCGGCTGGCTTTGCGCCCTATTTGCGGCCATTCGATGATCGACCAGCCGATCCTGAAAGCTGACGCTCAGCTTTCCCATAGGCCGAAGCCTTGAGCTGTTCGTCGAAACGCAGCGGTTGAAGATGTAACTCCGCTGGTCGGAGCGCGGGGGCAGTGGCCCCCGGAGAGGGTGATTCGCTGAATCTTGCCGATCCAGCAGATGGATCGCCTTGCACGGCAAAGCCGACAAGCCGCTGGTCACCACCTAATCGGGATAACGAATTACGGCAGTGCCGCAACAGCCGCCGCCGTGGCGTTCTCGAGATGATGGACCAGATTGGTCAGGTCCTTCGCCAAGGTCCGGATTGTGGTATCGTCGAACGAATGCACGTAACCGTCCTTGTTCACACCGTTTCTGTGAACGCAGTCGTGTCTGATCTTCACCGATGCTTCGAGGTTGGTCTTGATGGTGGAATTCGGCGGGTAGAAGCCGATATTAAGACCGACGTTGTAAAGCTTCTCGACCTTTTCGAGGTCGTGATAGAGGATATTCTGCAAGCCGATCTTGAAGGCGTTCTCCGCCTTGGTCGGATCTAGCAGTACGTCAGTGAGCTTCAGCGTCTGATTCTGAACAAACCCCGCCTTCTGCGCAAGCCGCTTCTTAATCTCCGTGTGATTCATGGCAAGCTGGAGGATCTTGTCGGAGAGATAGGCTTCCATGATCGCGATCAGTTGGGAGTAAATCATGCGTGCGAGGATGGAGTCCGGCGCAGGCTGGAAGGTCGTGAGCAGTGCAACAAGTTCATTCCTCGCGTTTTCGAATGCGCCTTCCTGATCATTTGCGGGGACGTAGCGAAGCAGAAAGTCTTCGTAGTCATCGGGATCTTCATCGGATTCGAGCGACATGACGACGTCGTCGCCATCGACGCTGGCCGAGTATCCGCCCATGCCATTGATAGTATCGACTTGATAATCCTCTCCGCAGATTGGGCAGACGATATCATGCTCTTCGAACACATCGCCGTCGGACATCTTCTCGGCCGTGAAGTCTGGATCAGACACATAAACGGCCTCAGAGACGACTCCGGGGCAAGCAGGCTTGGGGCAATCAAACTCGATCAACGCGCGCGGCATTCGTCTCTCCTTGGCTGCCCTGATCGCTGGTGGGATGTTCAGGCGCACGAAGTGGCATGATTACTGATACACGTTTGTCCTTTCAATCACTTCGCTGAAGGCAGGATGGCAGGGGCCTCAAAGGCGCGGTGCCACAACCGAGATGCTCAATCGATCGGCCGGAGTACGCCCTAATTGTTGGCCATAAAGTAGCGGGGCGGCAGCTTCCGCCGCCTAAAGAAGCGCCGCGCGTTGCCGCACGACGGACCAAGGCGCATATCGCCATACATGGATCCTAAGGTCGTCGAGACGCTCGCGATAGCCGAGCAGTTCATGCACAACGCGCGTTTCGCGGGCAACCCTCGACAAGCGATAGCTGACGGTTTCTCGTCGATCGACGCCCTTTTCTCCGCCGTTCTGTTGGAAGCGGGAATTGCGCCTCCCAGGAACCACAAAAAGAAGCTGGATGCCGTCAGAATCCACGCTCCTTCGATCTTCGAGACGCGAAGCGAGCAGGTTGGGTCGGGCTGGTCCTACATGGGCGGTATCGAGTGGGCCATCGTCGAGCAGTTTTACCGGGAATGGTTGGAGAGCAGATACGAACGGTTCGACATGACTGCCGGAGAGGTGCGCGGGCGAATCGCCGTCGCGCTGAGCGCGAACTACTTCGTTACGCGGTGGCTCACGGACAAAAATGGAACCGATTGGTTCGAACTGCACGAACAGGTCGCTCGCCAGGCTTACGGCTACAGTCAATCAGCGACATCCGACGCCCTCTCGGCTGCGCACGACGCCTTGTTCTCCGAGGCAGAGCGGCTCGGCGAGCGAGTTGGGCGAAAGCTGGCGATCAAGATGTCGAGCACGACGAATTTCTGCGATGCAGACATGGTCGCAGGAGACGCACTGACACGCAGTATTATCGAGGAGGATCGCAAGATCGCGAGACTCGCGTCGCGTGTCTATGTCGACTTCTGCAAGCTGATGGATCGTATTCGCACCCAGCGGGCCGAGCGTCTGATGCAGGAGAACCCCGAGTTCGACTACGGAGCGGCCTTCGACGCCGCAACCGACTTCATGTTCTCGATGAAGGCCCGATATCATGGCGAGCGATTATCGGACACCGGGCAGATGATAAGCAATTTGATGACGCATTCGATATCAAGGGCTATCGACGAGCGTGAACAACGTGAGACAAACGCAAAAGACTGACGTCCCCCGCGAACCGGCTTGATCTACCGCGGTCCGCCCTGTCGACCTGTCGAGCGCTGAGTCGGCGGACGCCGAGGAATTCGGCGCGCACACCGCAATCGGCCACCGTGAATGCCCGGCATGCTGTAGTACGGCCTCACGCCAAGATGCTCGGTTCGTTAACTAGCAGGCCTCGGCGCGATGCTCGACGGCCGGGGGAGTGCGCCTCGTCTCCCACGTCGCGACCAGAAACGTGGCCATCGAGCCGGCGAGGTTGACTGCGAGCTCCGCGTGGCGAGCGGCTGGTCGCGCACGCTTCGGCCCGCCGCCATGCGCATCGCCGAGCTTGTTCCGAAGCGCCCCCAGCGACTCCACGACTGACTGGCAGTTGCCAAGAAT
>NZ_BBPI01000110.1 GCF_000787715.1 Sphingomonas parapaucimobilis NBRC 15100 | reverse complement strand
CCTCCAAACGGTTGAAGACGGGTTTGCAGACCTCTTCCTGATAACAGTCGGATTCTCGGTCCGCCTTCTCATAGGCCACCACCAGGCGATCCCATTCGCGTGCGCCAGAAGCATTAATGGCACGCGCATGCGCAGACATGGCTGGAATAGCGGCCAGTCCGGCAAGTATGCCGCGACGGGTGGCGGAAAAGGAAGGTGAATTTTCCAGTGACGCGCGCGCTACGGCGGCGCTATGGGCGCAAATAGCCTGTTGCATGGGTAGACTCCGTGCGATGTGGTCAGAGCCGGTGCGGTCGTTGGTAGCTTCCGCCCGGCTCGATCTCGTGGTAGCACGAGTGTATGACCTCTGCAACTGGTGATACCACGAAAAAGAAGCGCCCGGATCAACCGGGGACGCCGGTCATGGTACGTCTCCAGCCTGCTCAACTGGCTGCGCTCGACGCCTGGCGGGCACGACAGGACCCTGAGCCGTCGCGGCCGGAGGCGATCCGCGCATTATTGGCGGAACGCCTCGTGGATTGACCATGCGCTCAAAAGTGAGTGCATGGTGATCATCAACGGACTTTCTCGTCCATGGTCTTCGGCCATCGGCGCTGCCATATTCGATCGTATCGATGATCAGATTGTGAGGGCGCAATGTTCGAGATCGGCAGGGACTACAGGATCACCACCGGCTTTGGCGATCACGAAGGATCGTCCGTCTCAACGGTTGTCGCGTTCGAAGCGCCGCTGCTGAAGGTGACGGCCCATGGAAAGGAGACGATCCTCAACACGGCATCTCCCAGCTTCGTCAGCGCGGAAAAGCAGCTGACCCCGGAAGAAGAAATGGAGCGGTTGGAAGACATGCCCGATTGGCTCCGGCGGGGAACACCACCCGCCCGCTGACGCGGGTCCGAGAGGAAGGGGGTATTGCGCCAAAAAGTCGGCTCAAGGTCGACACGTCGCGATCATGCAGGAGAAAGTTCCGGCAAGATCGGCATGTGGCATTGAAGGATAAAGTTCGGTCAATGGCCTTGCATCCAAAAGTGGATGCATGATCATCCATTCTTCGCGGCGCGCTTAGCGGCGGGCGGTGGTCCTCGTGATATCCACCGCTCCGCCCCCGCTGCCGCCAGCAGCAAGGCCTGCATATCCTCTTGTGTGTATCCTGGGGTTGACAATTCGACGAGATTTGTATACCATGGTTGACGTGATCGAAGTCCGCCAGACCGCTGTGTTTCGTAACTGGATGAACGATCTGCGTGATGTCCATGCGGTCGCCCGGATCAACGCCCGCATCCGTCGCCTCTCGCTCGGCAACTTCGGGGACGTGAAGCCGGTGGGTGAGGGCGTTGGCGAACTGCGTATCGATTATGGCCCCGGCTACCGGGTCTATTTCGTCCAGCGCGGGACCGAGATCGTCATCCTGCTCTGCGGTGGTGACAAGAAATCGCAGCGCGGCGACATCCGCGACGCGAAGAGCATGGCGAAGGAACTGTGACGATGAACACCTATCCCTGGGACCCGACTGAACACCTCGACAGCGAGGAGGCGATTGCAGCCTATCTCAGCGCAGCGTTCGAGGATGGCGATATCGTCCTGATCAAAGCTGCGCTCTCCGACGTAGCGAAGGCGCGTGGTATGTCCGAAATCGCGGAGAAGGCAGGCTATACGCGCGCCGGGTTATACAAAGCGCTGGGCGAGAACGGGAATCCGTCGTTCGACCTGATTGCGCACGTTGTGCGGGCGCTGGGCGTCAAAATGACCGTGGCAGCGTGAACGAGCCCTACACCCAGGCGGACATGGATGCAGTGTCCGATCGCCCGGAACTCACCGATGAAGAGTTGGCCACCGCTCGCCCATTCGCGGTGGTGTTCCCGGCCTTTGAAGGAAATCCGCCCCCGAACCCCCGAGAGTAAGCGACGTGCAGGACTTTCCGAGGCGAGGGACCAGTCTCTGGGGAGCGGTTCGGCAGCCGTACAGGCCATTTCAGCCGTGCTTTTACTTGATGGGATTAGGCTGTGCTTTGGTTCGCCAATATGCATATACCTGCGACATGAGCGATGCAGCTTACGGCATCGGCATCTATGCCGCCCTGAGGCGGCGCGGATGTTTGGCATGCGTGCCGCGAACCTCCGATGCTGGGTATTGGGGTATGATCGCGACGCGAAGCACGAAGCGCCGTTGTGGCGGCCGCGGCACGGTCTGGAGGATGACGACGGCGTACTGCTCAGCTTTTGAAACCTGATCGAGGCCGCGTAAAGATGCGTCGTCCATTGCTTCGTTCACTTCGTTGCGGGTGCGGGGGGGCCGAATCGATATAGGCTTTCAACCGCACCCGTATTGGTGCGCTTCGACCGCTCGGCTACGAGGTCCTGCAACTCGTTCGGCTTCGCGCGCCGCCAGATCCTGCGCTGTCAGTATGGCCAGCGGCTGCTCCATGGCGGCAGGTGCGAGGGGCCTGAGCCTTGCACTGGTTTGCCGTTGTGGCATCAATAACCCATGCTGCGGTCACCAACTGATACCAAAAACCTAGGCGCTTGCCCGCGAACCAGTGTCGGCATCCCTGTGACGGTGCGTTTCCTGGCTGACTGGCGAGCCGCGCTGGATGCGTGGATCGCATCACAGTCGCCACCGCCTAACCGCTCTGAGGAGACTTCCTTAATCGTTGTGGCTAGGCTTGCTGCCGATGCTTGAGCACCTGCGCCGGCGCTGGCAGCGATTTCGTCGCGGCCGGCGCAACGACATCCGGGTGATGATGTATGAACTTGAAACGACAAAGGTGATCGATCCTATCGACACCGACGTCGTGCAGCATCTGTCGAACGATGCGCTGCACCGCTGGATAGGCAAGGCAACAAACAGGCAGAGCCTCTCGCTGCTGGACAGGGAGTTGCGGCGCAGAGAAGCGTGGGCTGCGCCAGCAGGGCGTGCTTACTGGATCAGCGTCGCGTCCTTGGTAATCGCGATCGGCGCGCTGATCGTCTCTATCGCGAAAATGTAACTTGCAGAACGCCAGCCTATCACAACCCGAGGAAATTTGAGGGATTTAGAGCGGTTTTCGATCAGTCTGCATCGTAGCCGCAGGCTGCGAAATAGTTGGCGCACTCCTGGGGCGAGTAGAGATCGAGGATGCGACCGATGGCGTTCCAGAGGCCGTGGATGGTACGTTCGGCGGCCTTGCGCAGGTGGGCCTTCAGCTTGGAAAAAGCCTGCTCGATCGGGTTGAAGTCGGGGCTGTAGGGCGCGAGGAAGAGGAGCTTGGCGCCGGCGCCCTCGATGACGGCGCGCACGATGGGTGCCTTGTGACTCGACAGGTTGTCCATGATGACCACGTCACCTCGCCCGAGTTCTGGCACGAGGACGCGGGTGACATAGGTGAGGAACGCGTCGGCGTTCATTGGACCATCGAGCACCCAGGGCGCGACCATGCCGGTGCGGCGCAGGCCGGCGACGAAGGTGGTCGTCTTCCAGTGCCCGAAGGGTATACCGGCGCGTAGCCGCTCGCCACGTCGGCAGCGGCCATGGCGCCGCGCCATGTTCGTCGATGCCTAGGTTTCGTCGATGAAGACCAGCTTGTCGGGGTCGAGATCAAGCTGGCCCTCGAACCATTCCTCACGCTGCTTCAGGACGTCGGGGCGATCCTGCTCGGTCGCATGGCCGGTCTTTTTTTACGCGTGATCCCGTGGCGGGCGAAGAAGCGCCACAAGGTCGCGATGCTGACGCTCACGCCGCGCTCCGCCAACATCGTCCTCAACTCCGCCAGCGTCGGATCGGGCTGCTGCTCGATCGCGGCCAGGATGAAGGCCGCATGGTCCTCGATCTTGGACGTTCGACGATCACCGCCCTGCGGCTTGGCTGCCGGCGTGCCATGCGTAAGCACCAACTGCCGCCAGCGGATCGCGCTCGCCGCACTGACGCCGAAGCGCTCCGCTGCCCGCCGGCAGGACACTCCGCTTTCAACAGCGGCCACGACACGGTCCCGCAGATCACGCGATAAAGCTCGACCCATCCATGCCGGCCTCCTTCGCCAGCACAGATCGTGAATCAGAAAACCACGGCCGTGTGAAGCCCCGCTGATTCAACTCCGGCGAAAACCGCTCTAGGAGAATCACATTGGCTTCTGAACCTCCTCCCTCAGTCGGCGACGTGCAGGATGCGGATGCCATTTGGCGAATGCTCCCTAAGGCAATCAAGAACCTTCCTGGGCCAATTCGATATCGCGCTGAGAACGCACTCGATGGGTTCGCTCGCGCGAAAGAATTGTTCCCACTAGATAGAGAAATATCCTCGTTTCGCGCCATTACAGCGGCAGAGGAAGCTGCCTCGGCACTTATACGCAGCCTGCAAGTTCGCAAATATCCTGATGCCGAAAAGATAAATCTATGGATGCATCCACATAAAGCTGCGGTCTATTTTTTCTTAGGGGCGGTGCGGCATGAGGTGTTTCATCATAAGCCAATAACCATGGACGTCACGCTTTCCGCTGATCCACCAAAGGTAACTATTGCTTTGCCAATTCGTCAGTTTGTCGAATTGCCACCAAATATGCAGGATTATAAGATCGTACTTGCCGATCCGCTGGGGATGGTTGGGTCACGACCAGGCGTATCGGAGGATGATTACTTTGACGCAGCCGTACAAAAAGTCGCTGGCTCGCGGAAGGTCGACAAGCTGATCGCAAGCGAGGCAAACGGCCGTAACCGGATCCTATATGCACATGATGGCGGCCTACCACGAAGCCAAGCTACTATCGAAGGGATCGAAATTCGCGAAAGAGGAGCGAAGTTGTGCATCATGCTCGCTATCGCAGTGATGCAGGTCGACCATCATCAGGGGATGGCCCTCCAGTGTCTGAGGGGGTTTTTAAAGGTAATCGGCCGCACTGACGAGCAGCAGCTGCGATCAGGGCGCGG
Source organism: Sphingomonas parapaucimobilis NBRC 15100 (assembly GCF_000787715.1). Lineage (GTDB taxonomy): Bacteria > Pseudomonadota > Alphaproteobacteria > Sphingomonadales > Sphingomonadaceae > Sphingomonas > Sphingomonas parapaucimobilis. Next base: position 5 of record NZ_BBPI01000110.1, on the reverse strand, counting down.
TGAGG
>NZ_BBPI01000111.1 GCF_000787715.1 Sphingomonas parapaucimobilis NBRC 15100 | reverse complement strand
TGTAGCTTTCAGCGGTAAATGTCACGAAGTGACATCACTGATTGTCGCCTCCTGCGGCCTGCTCCTTTGGGGAAGCACTGATAAAGCCAGCTTTCCCGCTCGGTCCGGCACGTTGCGCTCTGAGGAAGGGCCTCATCATAGGCTTGGTGAGATCCGTCCAGCCTGAAGGATCGTGGTTTGTGCCAGCGCCAGTCCATCCATCGATTTATCGGCATCAGCACGTTCGTTCCTGCTTCACCTCGCTTTGCCGAACATGACGTAACCGAAAGGCGCGACAGCCAGGAAGCCGCGAACAGACCACGTCGCAATCTGCCGAACAGGCATTGGCCGGCAACAGGAAGGCCAATGATTTCGGTCGATGATATCCGCATAATATTTGAGGGTGAGGAAGGTAGCATAGTATAAATGCTGAACTGATCACCTGCCTGCTCGACGCGGGCGATCGGCAGTTCGACATCTCCGAGAGGGGTGCCACCACGGTCATTCAGCAGACCCAGTGCTGCCCAACCGGCGAAAGCACCCATCATGGCCGAGGTAAGCCAATAACCGATGCGGCCAATGGTAGACTGACGCCGCATCAGAGGAACATAAAAAGCCGCAGACCCCAAGCCAGCTATCACGCCTAAGAGGCTACCCCAACCGAGAATACTGGTGAGGCCGGGTGTAACCGGCGCAAACGGACGTGAAAAGTAAACAACGGGCAGCGTGATGGATGCTAGAAGTGAAACCAGCCACAGCCCTTGGCGAAGGATGAAGTCGAAGCGGCGAGCACTACTCGCATCTTGTTGTTCGGTGAGATTCATGCCGCTGCCGCCGCTGTGGCAGCATGCCTGCCGAGCGTTCGATAAACGGTCGGCCGGGAAATCGAGAACAGCTCGGCGAGGTCGCTGATCGAGTAGTCGTCGGTATCGTACATGCGACGAAGCTCCTTCTGCTGCCGATCGGACAGCTTGGGCTTCTTCCCACGCAGCTTCCCCTTAGCGCGGGCGACCGCCATGCCCTCGCGGGTGCGGAGCTTGATGAGGTCCGCCTCGAACTCGGCAAAGGTGGCAAGGATGTTGAAGAACAGCTTACCCATCGGGTCAGCCGGATCGTGGACGCTGGCACCAAGCTGTAGCTTCACCCCACGGGCAGCAAGGCCGTCCCCGATCGCGCGCGCGTCCGGAACTGATCGCGCGAGCCGGTCAAGCTTGGGCACTACCAGCGTGTCGCCGCTTCGTACTGCGGCTAGTGCTTGGTCGAGGCCGGGGCGATCCCGGTTCGTGCCGGTGAGCCCCTTGTCGGTGTAGATGCGATCGGCCGCCACCCCGAGCTTGAGCAGCGCGTCATGCTGGGCGGCAAGGTCCTGTTTGTCGGTCGAGCAGCGGGCATAGCCGATCAGCGTGTGCGTCATAGCCGGAGTGTAACGTATAAGGCCCCATCACCGCAAAACATATGGTACCATCTATGTGAGACTCGGCTTTCGGCCGCTTTCCGTGCTGTTGGAGATCGACCGGCCGAGTCCGCTGAACGATCCTCTATCGGACAGGGGGCGATCACCATGGCGGATGGTCGAAGATCGGAGACAGGAGGCGCGGAGGTGGCGCGGCGAATGGCGGCACTTCGCGCCCATCTGCATGGTGGCGCGTCGCTGGCCAAAGTCGCGGCCGATGCCGGTGTTTCGCTGCGCACCGTCCAGCGATGGCTCGCTCGCTATACCGCCAACGGTCCAATGGGCCTCGCGCGGCCGCTTCGTCCGGAAGCTGGCACACGGACGTTCCCGGACGGTCTGGTCCAACTGATCCAGGGCATGGCGCTGACGAAGCCGCCGGCCTCGATCGCAACCATCCATCGTCGCGTTGTGCATGTCGCTAGCGAATATGGATGGCACACGCCGTCCTACGGCAGCGTTCGCGATATCGTGCGCCGGATCGATCCTGCGATGCTGACGCTCGCGCATGAGGGCGCTGCCGCTTTCCGCGACAAATACGAGATGGTCCATCGTCATCGCGCCGATCGCCCGAACGCGATCTGGCAGGCCGACCACACCGAACTCGACATCCTCATCCTCGATGCTCGTGGCAGGCCGACACGGCCGTGGCTGACGACGGTGGTGGACGATCATTCCCGCGTGATCGCAGGCTACATGGTGTTTCTCGGCGCGCCATCCGCGCTCAATACGTCGCTCGCGCTGCGCCAGGCCATCTGGCGCAAGGCCGATCCGGCATGGCCGGTGTGCGGCATTCCCGATGTGCTGCACGTCGATCACGGATCGGACTTCACCAGCCTCCACCTCGAACAGGCCGCGGCCGATCTGCGTATCAGGCTGATCTACTCAGCCGTCGCCCGTCCGCAGGGGCGTGGCAAGATCGAGCGGCTGTTCCGGACCATCAACACCGAACTGCTGGCCGAACTCCCCGGCAACCTGCGCGCCGGCAAGACGGTATCCCCACCGGCCCTTTCACTGGCCGAACTGGACGCGGCGATCGGCGCCTGGATCATCTCGACCTATAATGCGCGTCCCCACCGTTCGATCGGGGCGGCACCGATAGCCGCATGGCGGGGCGATGGCTGGTTGCCCCGGATGCCGGAGACGCTTGCCGAACTGGACATGCTGCTGGTCATGGTCGCCAAGCCCCGCACCGTTCACCGCGACGGCATCCGCTTCGAGGGATTGCGCTACTTCGATCCGACGCTGGCAGCCTACGTCGGCGAGCCGGTGACGATCCGCTACGACCCCCGCGACATGGGCGAAGTCCGCGTGTTCCATCGCAACGTGTTCCTGTGCCGGGCGATCGATGCGGATCATGCCGCGAACAGTGTCACCCTAAAGGACATCCAGGCGGCGCGGATCGCGCATCGGCGTCGCCTGCGGCAGGAGATCAGGGAGAAGCAATCGAGCGTTATAGACTATCTTCCAGCGATCCTGCGCACTCCGGCTCCGATCGCGAAACCGGCGCGATTGCCTGAATTGGCGCCGGTCTCCGCAGCGACTCCGGCGCCGCCACCAAGCCGGCCGAAGCTACGCACCTATTATGAGGGCGACTGATGACCGCCGGCAGTACGCGCGCGACCAGCTTCATCTCGACCCAAGAGCACCGCCGCTTCATCGAGTTCGCCGACGCCGTTCGGAAGCATCGCTACATCGGCCTGTGTCATGGCCCAGCGGGCGTCGGCAAAACGCTCTCGGCCTGCCGGTATGCCCGATGGCACAAGGCTGCGCCCCTGCTCACCGTTTGGGGACCACGCGATCCATCCGACCTGGAAATCTATGCCCACCTCGCTCAGGCACGTGCGGTTTTCTACACACCTTCGGTCGGCAGCACGTTGCGCGAACTGCGGCAGGATCTGCCCCGGCTGCTCGACCGAGTGGACCATTGCATCGACGAACACGTCCGGCCTCAGAAAGTCGGACAGGTCCGTTATGTCAGTCGTCATACCCGCTACGTCGAAATGGTGATCGTCGATGAAGCCGAGCGCCTGTCGACGACGGCGCTGGAATACATGCGTGACGTGTTCGATCGGCAGGGGATCGGGCTCATCCTGATCGGGATGCCCGGTATCGAAAAGCGCATGGCGCGCTATCCCCAGCTCTTCAGCCGGGTCGGCTTCGCCCACCAATATCGGCCGTTGCAGGATGCGGAGCTGACCTTCGTGCTGACCCGCCGCTGGCGCGACCTCGGCCTTGCCCTCGACGACGCCGATTTCACCGACGCGCAAGCGGTCGCGGCCATCGTTCGGATCACAGGTGGCAATTTCCGGCTACTGCACCGCCTGTTCGTGCAGATCGAGCGCGTGCTGAAGATCAACGGCCTCGCAACCATCAGCGAGGATGTCGTGGAAGCCGCCCGCAGCACCCTCGTCATCGGCGTCACCTAGTGCTGACATTCGTGACATTTACCGCTGAAAGCCACAG
>NZ_BBPI01000112.1 GCF_000787715.1 Sphingomonas parapaucimobilis NBRC 15100 | reverse complement strand
TTTCCTTCTTTCCCATTATGCCCGCCCACACACGAAATTCCTGACACTCCCTCGCCCAGCGATCGATCTCCTGACGGTCGCGACAGCCAAGTTCATCCATGGCCGCGCCGTAGCTGCGCAGGCCGTCGGTCGTGATGGTTTCGGGCGAACCGTGCCGCTTCAGTGCCTTCTTCATGAAGGCTAGCGCTGCCACCTTGTCGCGTGTTCTTGTGACGTAGCTCTCCAGCACCTCGCCTTCGTGATCGACCGCCCGCCGAAGGTAGACCATCTCGCCGTTCAGTTTCACGTACATCTCGTCCAAGTGCCATCGCCAGTGCCGAAAGCCCCGCATGCGGCTCACGCGTGCACGGCGGATGTCGCCGGCAAATAGCGGACCGAACCTGTTCCACCACAGCCGCACCGTCTCATGGCAAATGTCGATGCCACGCTCGAACAACAGGTCTTCCACATTCCGCAGCGACAGCGGGAAGCGCACGTACATCAGCACCACCAGCCGGATCACCTCCGGCGAGGAATTGAAACGGCGAAACGGGCTAGGCGGCAATGCCCTCGATTTCCGGCTTATCCGCCATCAATATCAGCCCCCTGCCCCGCCTGCCACGTTGGTTTGACGGAGCCCAAGCGCGCCATTGCCCCCTATATCGTCGGCTTCTACAACCCCGTCAGGCGGCACTTCGCGCTCGACTACACCCGCCCCGCGCAGTTCGAACGTATCGCGTCACGCCGACCAAATGCCCCTCCACTTAAATGAGGAAAGTCCACTTGACGTCTTGCTCTGGTCGACAGCGGACGTCGGCATTCGCCTGAACGAACGTCGGCTAACTATAGCTCGTCGCCCGAAAGCGGACAGGCCGCTTGCCACCAGTTTTTCAGCATTCCTACCGACATAATGAGGTCGGTGGTCAAACTGCCTCATAGGGCAAAGTGTCGTTCATTTCTGATGACTGGGATGGATAGGTCGAACCCCGCCCCCAGCGACATTTGCCAGGACGGGGTGAGTGAACACGATCAATCGGTCCTGCAGTTCTATCGCCAGGTAATCCGGGTGCCAGCCAAAGACCGCAGATTTACCTCCCTGCCCGCGTTCAATCCTCGATAACTGCGACGCGGATATGCCGCTGTAGCGTGCCAGGTCCGACAGGCTCCATCCCAATGCGATGCGCCCCGCCCTCAATGCTCGGCAGAGATAGTCGCGCTGCATATCCTGCTGCGTGTCAGGTATCCGCCGAGGTGGTGAGCGCGTCACACCGGGCTCGGCAACATCGGGCCAGTCGATCATGAAAATGTCCATGATCACCACCAGCGTCTCCGAGCGTGGCCAGACACGGTCATGCTCAATCCGCGACAACGTTACCCGGCTTATGCCCACGCGGTGTGCAAAGACCTTAGGCGGCAGGGGCGCATCGGTGCCGGTGCCGGCCAGCCGGTGCGCCCGGATGATCTGGCCGAGGTTGTCCTTGAGCCTGGCATAGCCAGGCGGGAGGCGCATCCGGGCAGGCTTTCGACGGGCCATCGAAATACGGTGTAACGATTGTGTATCGTTGATGCACGCCTGAATTTTGTCTTCCTATCACCGCCCCATGGCCATTGCGCGGATCTCGTGGGTAAAAAATGCAAAAAGCGAGAAGGCTTTGGCCGAACTCGTGCAGTTGCTCGCCCGGCAGCTGGCGGCGGAACACCGCCACACCACGTCCTCCGCACGGCCCCCAACAGAAAAGGCTTCATCCTCATGACCATTTCCGGCCAACGTCGCGTCGCATTGTACGGCAGACATTCGACCGCCCTGCAAACGGCCACGTCGTCCGACGATCAGGTTGCGGCGTGTGCGCCGCTCGTCAATCTCCTTGGTGGTAGGGTCGTAGCAACCTGGCTCGATCCAGAGATTTCAGGCTATCGGCGCGACCGCCCCGGACTGAGAGGGTTGCTTGCGGCCGTCGAGGCGGGCGAGGTCGATCTCATTGTATGCGAGTCACTGGACCGGCTGGCGCGTGACGCGGAAGACGTGGCCTGGCTAGGCAAGAAACTGCCCTATCACCGCGTCCAGCTGCATACGATCAGCGAAGGCCGGGTCGACGAAATCAAGTTTGCCGTTGCAGGTCTGATGGGCGCGATCTTCCTCAAACACCTTGTCGACAAAACTTTGCGCGGCATGGAGGCGGCGGTCCTGGCAGGGCGTTTCGCCGGGGGACGCGCTTATGGATACAAGCGCGTCATCCAGCTCGATGCGAAAGGCGAACTTGTCCGTGGGCTGCTCGCGATCGACGAGGCAAAGGCAGACATGGTTCGCCAAATTTATCGATGGTTCGCTGGCGGCCTGTCGTCCGTCGATATCGCCACCCTCCTGAATGCTGAGGGTATTCCAGCACCTCGTGGCGGGGAGTGGAATGCCTCGACCATCCGGGGCGACCCCAAAAAGCTGGTCGGCATCCTCAACAACCCCCTCTACACAGGACGGCTTGTCTGGAAACGTCGACACTGGCGCCGCGATCCGGACTCGGAAAAGCGCGAACGGCGCTATCAGCTTCGAGACCCCAGCGAGTGGATCGAGGTGGCAGTCCCGGACCTCCGCATCGTCGATGACAGTGACTTCGAGGCGGTGCAGGCGGAAATGAACGCCCGCAAGCGCACCACCACGTCGCTGCCGCTGGCCCAGGGTAATCGCAAGAAGCATCTGCTATCTGGCCTGATCCGGTGCAGCTGCTGCGGCTCCAACTACACGATCAGCGGCAAGGACTATTATCGCTGCGCCGGTCAGAAGAAGCGTGGCACCTGTGACAACAGGCTATCGGTTCGCAAGGGCCCCCTGGAAGAGGCAAGCCTGACGGCTATCCAGCACGACCTGCTCACCGAAAAGCATGTGCGCCTGTTCATTGCGGAGTATGAGCGCGAAGCCACGCGACTTGCGCGGATCGACAGCCATGAGGCTGACACGGCCAGGATCCGACTGCAGCAACTCGAGCGCGAACTCGGCAATCTGTACGAAAATCTGTTGGCGGGTATCGCAACCCCTGCCCTGCGGCAAATGATCGATGAGCGGGAGAAGGAAAAGGCCCGCCTGATCTCGCGAGCCGCTACCGTCGACCGAGGTGTGGTCTCGCCTCCCTCGCTTTCAACGCCATCCGTTCTGCAGGCCCAGTTTCGGGCGCGGATCGCTGACCTGCGTAGCACGCTGCAAGATCCTGCAGTACGCGGGCAT
>NZ_BBPI01000113.1 GCF_000787715.1 Sphingomonas parapaucimobilis NBRC 15100 | reverse complement strand
AGGACAACGTCAACGTTCAGCAGCGCGGTGATACCAGCACTTCACCCAACTCCGCCGCATCGATCAAAGAACTCCGCCGCTACTTCGACATGCTGGGGGACACAGGTCAGTTGGACGAAGGGCAACGGGCCTCGCTAATTCTGGAGGCGGCAGAGCGCGGCCTATCCATGGCGGAGGTCGGTAGTATGACCGTTCGTATGCTGGGTGAGCGTCAGCGGCAACAGATCGGGTGCTTCTCCTTTACCTCCGGCGGCGATCAGACGTTCGACAATCCGCAATTCCATGCCCGCGCGATCGAAGATGCGCTATATGCTCGCATGAGCGGCGCGGCGCCGTCCAGCGCTGCGCGGGAATTCATGGGCATGACGATGGTCCAGATCGCCGGTACGATGCTGGAGCGATCTGGTCGCGGCCATGCCCGCAACCTCAGCCCCACGGACATTCTGTCGGCCGCCGCGTGGAACGGCAACGGCACCCGCGCCGGGTCGCATGGATACATGGCGCGCTCGGCGGGGTCGATGACCACCAGTGATTTCCCCGAATTGCTGACCGGCGCGGGCCAGCGCTTCCTTATGGACGTCTTCGCAGCTGCAGGGTCGCCCCTGAAACAGGTCGCGCGCCGTCGATCGGCGCGCGATTTCCGGGCGATCAGTGGCATCGAGCTGTCGGAGTTCGGAACTTTGCAGGAGGTGCAGGAAGCCGGAGAGATCAAGCATGGCAGCTTCAAATCGCGCAAGGAAAGCTATGCGCTGAAGACCTATGCGAAGCAGTTCGGATTGAGCCGCCAGGCGATCATCAATGATGACCTGGGGGCGTTCGGTGATCCCATTCGCAGCATGGCGCGGTCGGCTGCGGAAACCGAGGCGGCGCTGTTTGCCAAACTCGTCACGTCCAACCCGCTCATGGCCGATGGCCGCCCCCTATTTGATGAGGCACATGGCAACCTCGCGGCAGCAGCCGACTTCGGCAAGCCCGATGCGATCAAGATTTCCAACGGCCGGATTGGCATGCGGCGGCAAAAGGATCTGGATGGCGTAACGCCTCTCTCTACGGCACCGAAGTTCATTCTCACCGGCCCCGAGCTGGAGACTTGGGTGGAGCAGCTGCTCAGCCAGTCGATCAATCCCGCCCGCGCCGATGACGCCAATCCGTTCGCAGGAAAGCTAACGCCCTTGGTGGAGCCCCGCTTTGACGGTGCGCCGTGGTATCTGTTTGCCGATCCGGCGCTATCACCGGTGCTCGAATATGCTTACCTCGACGACACCCCCGGCCCGCACATCGAAACGCGGGACGGCTGGGACGTTCTGGGCACCGAGTTCCGGGTTTACATGGATTTCGGTGCGGGTGCCGTCGACTGGCGAGGCGCCTACAAGTTCCCGAACTGACGAGAAGCGAAGCGTGGATAGCCGCGATCAATCTGGACCACGCTCCGGAAGGGAACGCCGGATCAACATCCTGACGCGGCGGCTTGAAAGGCAGCCGAAAGCTGGCGAGGCTCAACCTCTGAGACCTCGCCAGCAGCCATGAGGACAGAATTCATGGATATGATGGCTCGCATTACGGTTGATAGCCGGGAAATTGCCAGGGTATTCGGTCGGCGTCATCACAACGTGCTCGCAGCGATCGACCTGGTCCTACGCCAGTGTCCTGCAGCTGCGCCCCACTACCAATTTGAGGATCACCCCGTCACCGCTGGCCTGGGCGGCATACGGTACGTGCGGCATGCACTGATCGATCGCGAGGGCTTCATGTTGCTGGCGATGTCGTTTCCTTCGACGCAGCGGGATACAGCGCTGACCCTAGTCACCTGAATCCGAAGTTCGGCTCATTGTTTTTTGGCAGAAGCGCCTGACCGAGGCGAGGATATTGTCTGCGGATTTGACCCATTTGTAGGGTTTGGGTTTCTCGTTGTGGGCAGCGATGAAGGCGGCGATATCGGCTTCGAGTTCCGCCGTCGACCGGTGGACACCACGCTGCAATTGCTTTCGCGTCAACTCGGCAAACCAGCGTTCGACCTGGTTGATCCACGATGCCGATGTCGGCGTGAAGTGCACATGCCAGTGCGGACGCCGGGCGAGCCACGCCTTGATCCGAGGCGTCTTGTGGGTGGCATAATTGTCCATCACCAGGTGGACCTCGGGGCCTTCGGGCATGGCCGCGTCGATCTGCTTGAGAAAGTCCAGGAACTCGGTGGCGCGGTGCCGCCTGTAGCATTTGCCGATGACGACGCCGGTGGCAATGTCGAGTGCCGCGAACAGCGATGTCGTGCCGTTTCGCACGTAGGTGTGGGTGCGCCGTTCGGGTATGCCCGGCGCCATGGGAAGGACCGGCTGTTCGCGGTCGAGTGCCTGGATCTGTGATTTCTCGTCCACGCACAGCACCACGGCGCGGGTCGGGGGCGACAGGTAAAGGCCGACGATGTCCTGAACTTTATCGACAAACAGCGGATCGCTCGACAGCTTGAACGTCTCCGACCGGTGCGGCTGCAAGCCAAACGCACCCCAGATTCGGCGGATCGTCGTATGCGACAGACCCGCCTCGGCCGCCATCGAACGGATCGACCAGTGGGTCGCGTCCTTGGGCTTGGTGTTCAACGTCCGTTCGATCACTTGCGCGACTTGCGCATCGCTCACCGTACGCGGACGGCCCGCCCGATACTCGTCGGTCAGCCCTTCGACGCCAGCTTGTGCAAAGCGACGCCGCCACTTGCCGACCGTATGCTCGTGAACCCCAGGCGCTCGGCAACCTCCTTGCTCTGCAGCCCATCCGCACACAGCAAAATCATCCGGCAGCGGTCCGATAACGAGCGCGGTGCCTTGTGACGCCGCACCTGCGATTCCAGAAACGCGCGATCGGCGACACTCAACGCCAAAATATCCGCCTGACGACCAACCATCCATGCCTCCCGCCTTCGCGAAGAGATATGCAATGTAGCCTACTTCAGTTCCAGGTGACTAGCCTTGACGCTGATTGGCTCCTCCAGCCTCACCGC
>NZ_BBPI01000114.1:2500-5706 GCF_000787715.1 Sphingomonas parapaucimobilis NBRC 15100 | reverse complement strand
TTGGTTGCGGGGGCAGGATTTGAACCTGCGGCCTTCAGGTTATGAGCCTGACGAGCTACCGGGCTGCTCCACCCCGCGGGGGTGTGAGGTTGTGAATGGGTTTTGTGTATACGCGGACTATAATGCCTGGCGACGCCCTACTCTTCCACTGCTTGAGCAGTAGTACCATTGGCGCAGTCGGGTTTCACGGCCGAGTTCGGGATGGGATCGGGTGGGACACCGACGCTATGGCCACCAGGCAATAGAGTCCGCGAATACTGTTTTCCCCATCAAGTGGCACTTGATGGGGACCCCGAGGAGAGGATGCCTCGCTTCGGGGTGTGCTGGGTATAAAATCGATGCACCTGGCTTGGGATTATGACCGCACCCTTGTCCATCTAGCCCAGGGCTGATGGTGGGGGTGTGGAGCTCTCAAGCGCGAATAGGACAATTAGTATCGGTTAGCTCCATGCGTTACCGCACTTCCACATCCGATCTATCGAGGTCGTGGTCTTCGACCGTCCTGAGAAATCTTATCTTGAGGGAGGCTTCCCGCTTAGATGCTTTCAGCGGTTATCCCGTCCGTACATAGCTACCCTGCTGCGCCGTTGGCACGACGACAGGTACACCAGAGGTACGTTCAACCCGGTCCTCTCGTACTAGGGTCAACTCCTCTCAAATTTCGACGCCCACGGCAGATAGGGACCAAACTGTCTCGCGACGTTCTGAACCCAGCTCACGTACCACTTTAATTGGCGAACAGCCAAACCCTTGGGACCTGCTCCAGCCCCAGGATGTGATGAGCCGACATCGAGGTGCCAAACAACCCCGTCGATATGAGCTCTTGGGGGTTATCAGCCTGTTATCCCCGGCGTACCTTTTATCCGTTGAGCGATGGCCCTTCCACGAGGGACCACCGGATCACTATGACCGACTTTCGTCTCTGCTCGACTTGTCAGTCTCGCAGTCAGGCTGGCTTATGCCATTGCACTCTAACAGCCGGTTTCCAACCGGCCTGAGCCAACCTTCGCGCGCCTCCGTTACTCTTTAGGAGGCGACCGCCCCAGTCAAACTACCCGCCACAGAGGGTCCCTGTACCGGTTTCACGGTACGAGGTTAGACATTAAACAACAACAGGGTGGTATTTCACCTATGGCTCCACATCGGCTGGCGCCAATGCTTCAAAGCCTCCCACCTATGCTACACAGTTCTTGTCCAATGCCACTCTGAAGCTGCAGTAAAGGTGCACGGGGTCTTTCCGTCTAACCGCGGGTACTCCGCATCTTCACGGAGAATTCAATTTCGCTGAGCATGTCCTGGAGACAGTGGGGAAGTCGTTACGCCATTCGTGCAGGTCGGAACTTACCCGACAAGGAATTTCGCTACCTTAGGACCGTTATAGTTACGGCCGCCGTTTACCTGGGCTTCATTTCAGAGCTTGCACTCCTCCACTTAACCTTCAGGCACCGGGCAGGCGTCAGGCCCTATACGTCGTCTTGAAGCCGACTTAGCAGAGCCCTGTGTTTTTGCTAAACAGTCGCTACCCCCTGGCCTGTGCCCCCCATGAGAGCTTGCGCTTACATGGGGCCTCCTTCTTCCGAAGGTACGGAGGCAATTTGCCGAGTTCCTTCAGGACACTTCTCTCAAGCGCCTTGGTATACTCTACCTGACCACCTGTGTCGGTTTCGGGTACGGTCTATACGGTGGGGCTATTTCCCGGGACAGTTTCGAAGCCTGACCAATCCGATAAGGTCAGACAACACACACCATCCGTCACACACCACCAGGCCCACGAATATTAACGTGGTTCCCATCGACTACCCCCTTCGGGCTCGTCTTAGGGGCCGGCTCACCCTGCGCGGATTAGCCTTGCGCAGGAACCCTTGGTCTTTCGGCGAGAGGGCATCTCACCCTCTTTATCGCTACTCATGTCTGCATTCGCACTTCCGATACCTCCACGACCCATTACCAGATCGCTTCGCAGGCTTACGGAACGCTCCGCTACCGCGTGCACATGCGTGCACACCCTAAGCTTCGGTGCGTGTCTTGAGCCCCGTTACATCTTCGCCGCAGAAACCCTTGTTTAGACCAGTGAGCTGTTACGCTTTCTTTAAAGGATGGCTGCTTCTAAGCCAACCTCCTGGTTGTTTTGGGATTTCCACATGCTTTCCCACTTAGACACGACTTGGGGACCTTAGCTGTAGGTCAGGGCTGTTTCCCTTTTGACGACGGACCTTAGCACCCGCCGTCTGTCTCCCGAGTATCACTCATAGGTATTCGGAGTTTGGTTAGTATTGGTAGATCTCGCGACCCCCGCAACCATCCAGTGCTCTACCCCCTATGGTGTCCGCTCGAGGCACTACCTCAATAGTTTTCGCGGAGAACCAGCTATTTCCCGGCTTGATTGGCCTTTCACCCCTAAGCACAACTCATCCGGTAACTTTTCAACGTTAATCGGTTCGGACCTCCAGTGCGTGTTACCGCACCTTCATCCTGGTCATGCATAGATCGCCGGGTTTCGGGTCTAATACTTCAAACTAAAGCGCCCTATTCAGACTCGCTTTCGCTGCGCCTACACCTATCGGCTTAAGCTTGCTTGAAACATTAAGTCACAGACCCATTATGCAAGAGGTACGCAGTCAGGCCATAAAGACCCTCCTACTGCTTGTAGGCAATCCGTTTCAGGTACTGTTTCACTCCCCTCATCGGGGTGCTTTTCACCTTTCCCTCACGGTACTAGTTCGCTATCGGTCATGTACGAGTATTTAGGCTTGGAGGGTGGTCCCCCCATGTTCAGACAGGATTACACGTGTCCCGCCCTACTCGAGTCCTTTCACATCAGTTTCGCATACGGGGCTGTCACCCGCTATGGCCACACTTTCCAGAGTGTTCTGCTACTTGAATGAAAGGCACTGGCCTGGTCCGCGTTCGCTCGCCACTACTAACGGAATCTCGGTTGATGTCTTTTCCTCCAGCTACTGAGATGTTTCAGTTCACCGGGTTCGCTTCTCGAAACCTATGTATTCAGTTAAGAGATACCTGAACCAACTAACCCTGACCGCCGTTTCCAACGTGCAGGATTAATCGGATAGGTGGGTTTCCCCATTCGGAAATCGTCGGGTCAAAGGTTGCTCACACCTCACCGACGCTTATCGCAGCGTGCCACGTCCTTCATCGCCTGTACATGCCAAGGCATCCACGAATTGCCCTTACCTCACGCTTGAGAG
>NZ_BBPI01000115.1 GCF_000787715.1 Sphingomonas parapaucimobilis NBRC 15100 | reverse complement strand
CCCCCTCACATGGGAGTTCTCAGGTCAAGAGGCTGTGCGGTAGAGCGTGCAGCCTCTTTCCTTCCGCACAATCATATCTGTTCTACCTTGCCGGTTCGGCTGCCAGCCGCAGCAATGAACCAAAACAGCGCGCCTGCAATAGCGCCTAATAGGGCAATTTGGCCGACGTAGTAGAAGTTCATCAGCCATCCGTAAGCAGTCAAAGATCCGTCGATGACGGTTGATCGTCCATCAATGCTCGCATTATCCGGTCGACTTATTAACGCGAGCACGAGCCAGGGAAGAGCGGCGACCACTGCACCAGTCGCAGCGCAGTTGATGATTGTCGCATTGACGTGTCGGCGTAACATGAAGAACGCCGGGAGCCCGATGATAAAGGCTGGAGGGTAAGCGCCAAACACGGCAAATGCCACAGCGCTCCGCCAGATCCGTTCGAGCGGATCGGTGATGCCCTCATATGCTGGCATAGCAATAGCCATCAACAAGGCGGCTGCGCCCGGGACCACTACAAAGGCGAGGATCACCCGCCAAATTGAAGGATAGGTGCGCTTGGCTCGTGCGGCGTACATGACGCCAGCTTATCGCTTTGTCGTCGCCATTCCAGATCAATCGTCAGGAATGGTCAGAGCGTCAGGCCATGGTCGTCCTCCTCAATTTTTGGATCACTGGCCTGAGCCTGTTGCAACAAGCGTCCCGGTGACCGGTCCGCTCTAACCTCACATCCGGTCGCCGCTCGTGCGCGGCTGCACCACAATCCCGCTTGCGTCGGGTCTGGCTCAGGAGACGGGACCAACCTTTTTTTCGGCATCTGAAGCCAACAGGGACCTCCGGTCCGTCCACCTGGATCCGGCAGGGACGATGCCCTGCGGGAACTCGTATCGGGTTACGTGCTCATGCGGCCTTCAGCAGCGCGCCTGCGGGCACCACGCCGGCCGAGACGAACTGCCACAGCGCGATCAGCAGCTTGCGTGCGACTGCCACGATCATGACCCGCCGCGCGCGACCACCGTTCGCGCCCACCCGCTCCGCGTACCACTTCGTCAGCTCCGAGTCCGGCTGATGACGCAGCCACAGCCAGGCGACCTGGATCATGGTCGTTCGCAACCGCTTGTTGCCCGCCTTGGACACGCCCTGCTCCCGGTCCATGCTGCCGCTTTGCCACGGTGATGGGGCCAGCCCGGCATAGGCGGCGACCTGTCGTCGATTGCTGAAGCTGCGGAAGAACGCTTCTGCGTGCAGCACGCCGGCGAACTCAGGACCGATGCCGCGCAACTGGATGAGCCGGGGACCAGTGTCCGCCTCACCGGCGGCATCCGACCGCGGCTCGAGCAGCGCGTCGCGCTCGGCTTCGACCTGCTTGATCTGGCCGACGACCATCTCCAGCCGGTCCAGCTCGCGCTCGATCTCGCGGCGAACATGCCGGGGCAGCGGTCGTCCATCGCCGGTCACCAGTTCGTCCAGCCGCGCCCGCCGGTCGGCGCGCAGTGGCTCGTAGTCGCCGACCCCTTGCGCGAACAGCAGGCCCTTGATGCGGTTGACGTGCCGCACCCGCTCCACGACCAAAGCCCGCCGCTCGCGCGAGATGCGTCGCCGGTCCTCGTCCTCGACGCTCGGCACCGCCACCATCGCACACACCCGCGGCTCCCCGCGCTTGTAGGCCAGCAGCGTGCGGACCAGCGCCTCGCCGTCGAGCTTGTCCGTCTTGGCGCGCCGGCTGCGTCGTGAAGCGGCAATCGAGGCGGCGTCGACGACGTAGCTCTCGATACCCTCGCGCACCAGGCAGCGGTGTATCCAGAAGCCGTCGAGGCCCGCCTCCTGGATGACGACCAACGGGTACTGCTCGCCTGTCCGCTCCCGCGCCTTCGCCTGTAACTGCGCGAACCGCTCCAGGAGTGCCGGCACGTCGCTGCCCTTCACCTGATGCCGCGAGATCCGCTCGCCGCGACCCGGCGACAGCGACGTCACCAGCCAGGTGGAGCGGCTCAGCTCCAGCGACACGAAGATTGCGTTCAGCTGCGTGCTGACGGCGGCATGGCATGAGACGGACACGGGCACGGGCAACCTCCTTCACGACAAAGCGGGAAGGTCAGTCTGCCTCAACCGGCGCCAGCCCGCGCCCATGGG
>NZ_BBPI01000116.1 GCF_000787715.1 Sphingomonas parapaucimobilis NBRC 15100 | reverse complement strand
GCTGTGCGCTCGCCAGCGGGACCGAGAAACTGCCATCGGCGGCGACCGTGGCCGTGCCGAGAGGCTGTCCGTTAACATCACGCACCGTGACGGTCGCGCCGGGTTCGCCCGTGCCGTTCACCAGCGTGCCGTCGGCGGAGATGGTGCCAACGGGCGCCAGCGGTGCGGTCAGGTCCGGCGCTGCGACGGTGGCGGGCGTCGAGACATTGCCCGCCGCATCGCCTTGCGTCACCTGCAACGTCTCGCCATCGATCTGGGCAGGCGTCAGCGACGCGGCATAGCTGCCGTTCGCGCCGACGACGGCGGTGCCGATGACGAGGCCATCGGGATCGCGGACCGTGACGGTCGCGCCGACCTCGCCGACGCCGGTCACGACGGTGCCGTCGCCGCTGATCGTGGCGGTCAGCCCGATCGGGGCGGTAATATCGGGCGCGGTCACCGCGACGATGGGCGAGGCATTGCCCGCCGCGTCGCTCTGGAGCAGCTGGAGCGCCTGGCCATTGGCCTGGGCGGGGTTCAGCGTCACCGCGAAGCTGCCGTCCGGGGCCACCTGACCACTACCCAGCAAAGTGCCGTCGGCGGCGCGGATAGTGAGGGTCGCGCCCGGCTCGCCGGTGCCCGACAGGGTCGCACCCGCATCGACCACCGACCCGGTCGGCGCAAGCGGCGGCGTGGTATCCGGCGCGAGGACGCTGGCGGGGGCGGAGACATTGCCCGCCGCATCGGCCTGCGTCACCTGGAGCGTTTCGCCATTGGTCTGCGGCGTGGTCAGCGTCGCGTTATAGATGCCGTTGGCGGCGACCGTGGCGGTGCCCAGCACCGCGCCGTTCGCATCGCGGATCGTGACGGTCGCGCCTGCCTCGCCCGAACCGGTGACGATCGCGCCGTCACCACTGATCGCGGCGGTCAGCCCGGTCGGTGCGGTGATGTCGGGCGCGGTCAGCGGCGTGGCGGGCGACAGGTTGCCGCCGCGATCCGTCTGGTCGAGCGACAGCGCCTCGCCATTGGCCTGGGGCGGCGACAGCGGCGTGGCGAAGCTGCCGTCCGGGCCGACCGTCACCGTCGCGATCACCGTGCCATCGGCGGCGCGCACGCGGACGGTGGCGAAGGGCTCGCCGGTGCCGGTCACGCTGGCACCATCGGCGGCGATGGTCGCGATCGGTGCCGGGGGGGCGGTCAGGTCGGGGGCGGCGACCGTGGCGGGTGGCGACGGGTTGCCGGCCGGATCGGTCTGCACCGCCGACAGGGTCTGGCCGCTGATCTGCGGCGGGTTGAGGGTCAGGGTATAGCTGCTGTCCGCAGCCACGACCGCGCTGCCCAGCGGCGTGCCGTTGGTGTCGACGACCTGCACCGTCGCACCGGGCTCGCCATTGCCATAGACCGCCGTGCCGTCCGCCAAGAGTGTGGCAAGCGGCGGGGCGGGGGGCGTGATGTCGGGCGCGGTGACGGTGGCGACGGGCGAGACATTGCCCGCCGCATCGGTCTGCGTCACGGACAGGGTTTCGCCATTGGCCTGCGGCGTGGTCAGCGGCGCGCTGAAGCTGCCATCGGCGGCGACGGTGACGGTGGCGAGCACGCTGTTGTCGGGCGCACGCACGATCAGGGTCGCACCCGGCTCGCCGGTTCCGCTGATGCTGGTGCCGTCCGCGCCGACCGTCCCGACGGGAGCGGCGGGGGCGACGAGATCGGGCGTGACCGCCACGCTCGCGGGCGAGGTATTGCCCGCTGCATCGGTCTGGATGGCCGACAGCGTCTGGCCGTTGGCGACCCCCGTGGGCAGGGCCACGCCGAAGCTGCCGTCGCTGCCCACCGTCGCGGTGCCGATCGGCTGGCCGCCCGCATCGACGACCTGCACCGTGGCGCCCGGCTCACCCGTGCCGGTCAGCTGCGTGCCGTCCGCGCTTACCGTGACGACTGGCGCGGTCGGAGCCGTGATATCGGGTGCGCTGATGGTCGTGGCGGGCGAGGTGTTA
>NZ_BBPI01000117.1 GCF_000787715.1 Sphingomonas parapaucimobilis NBRC 15100 | reverse complement strand
CGACGCCATTGTCGGTCCCCTCGGGGGCAGGCGCATCACGCTCCGTTTCCAATTCTTCCAGCGCGAGTTCGAGCTGCTCGATCTCGCGGCCGAGCTTCTCGGATGAGGCGCCGAACTGCATCCGCCGCAGGCGGGCGATCTGCCCGCGCAGGGTATCGATGAGCAGGTCGCGGGCGGCGAGCGCGGCATTGGCCCGGGCGAGCAAAACTTCCAGCGCGGCGATCCGCGCGGTGGCATCAGCAGGGGAAACAAGCGCTTCCGACACCCCGTTTCCATAGCAGATTGCAGGTCGGGGAGCGAGGGAAAGTGGTGCAAAACCGCCGTTTTCATCCCGCCAGCGTCGGCGTGAACGTCCGTTCCGGCCGCCGCCAGTCGATGCCCTCCAGCAGCATCGACAATTGCGCCGGCGTCAGCA
>NZ_BBPI01000118.1 GCF_000787715.1 Sphingomonas parapaucimobilis NBRC 15100 | reverse complement strand
GTCGGCCGCATACACCCACAACCGCCCGGTCGCGGTCTTGCCCCGGCCGGGGTCGAGCACCGGCACGGGCGTGTCGTCGGCGTGGATCTTGTCGGCCTTGAGGACTTCGTCGCGCATGCGGCTGACGATGGGGTCGAGGAGCGCGGCGGCCTGTCCGGTCCAGCCCGCCAATGTCGAGCGGTCGATGTCGAGCCCTTGCGCCGCCATCATCTCGGCCTGGCGGTAGAGCGGCAGATGGTGGTCGAACTTCGAGACGACGATGTGCGCCAGCGTCGCGAAGGTCGCCTTGCCCTTGGCTATCGCGCTGACCGGTGCGGGAGCCTGGACGATCTTCTCGCACACCCGGCAGCTGTATTTGGAGCGGACGTTGCGCACGACCCGCCAGCGCACCGGCACGATGTCGAGCATCTCGTGCGCATCCGAGCCGAGCGGACGCAACGCACCACCGCAGTCCGGACAGGTGCAGGCACCCGACGCCGGCTCATGGACGACCTCCTCGCGCGGCAGGTGTCCGGGTAGACTGCGGACGGGTACTGGCCGTGCCA
>NZ_BBPI01000119.1 GCF_000787715.1 Sphingomonas parapaucimobilis NBRC 15100 | reverse complement strand
CTAAAGTCTCTAGCTGCTGCCCCTCAGTGTGAGGGATATCCCGACTTCTTCTACTACCTCATGATCTGCTCCTTCGCGGATCTTTGCAAGATCACCCGTCATCACTCCCGGAGTGCAACAGTCTCTTCGCGGTCGGGCGCTTTGCGATGGCCGTTGGGCCGGTCACCTGCCGCATTATGGGCATTCACGTGCAAAGGGTGGAGCTTCAACAAGCGTCACGAGGTTGTCGCCACCTCACCTTTAGGCCCGAAGTCTCCTGTCCCTCCGCCTCCCGGGAGGACGGTTTCGCCGCTATTGTGCGGACGAACCTGGTGTGAACCTGGAATCTCTATGCGGTCGCGCGCGCCTGCATCAGGTCGCGATGCGGCCCCACATCGGCGGCCTTCGCCATGAAGTGGGTGCCGTCGCGCCACAGGCTGAACATCACGATCGCCAGTTTGCGGGCGAGCGCGACCTTGGCCTTGTTGAAGCCGACGCGCTTGCTGAGCTTCATGCCCCAGTCCTTCAGCGTGCTGAACGACTTGGTGTTCGCCAGCATGACCGTGGCGGCGCCGACCAGATGCGTGCGGGTCAGCTGGTTGCCCATCTTGCTGATCCCGCCATGCGTCAGGCTCTCGCCCGACTGGTAGACGCGCGGGGTCAGACCTAGATAAGCCGCGACATTGTCGACATGCCGGAACCGTGTCGGGTCCTCGATCGCGCTGTAGAAGGACAGCGCCGTGATCGTGCCGATGCCGGGGATCTCCATGAACCGCTTGCACACCGGATTGGACGCGGCGAGCAGATCCAGCTCGCGTTCGATGCGCCCGGCCTCGATATAGAAGCGCTCGCACAGATCGAGGAGCGGGATGACCCGCAGCCGCAGGTCGACGCCTTCGGTGTCGGCGATGAGGCACAGCTGGTCGATGGCCCGCTCGCGGAACGTCGCCGGGCTGTCGCTGCCGGGTTCGATCCGCCCGCCATAGACCCGCACCAGCCCGCGGATCATCGCCTCGGTCTCACGCCGCTGCTTGACCAAGCGATCGCGCATGATCAGCGACGCCCGGACCTCGAAGCACAGGTTCGACTTGACATAGACCTCGGTCAGATAGTCGCGGCCGCTGCGCGTGATCTCGGCGATGCCGCGCGCATCGTTGGTGTCGGTCTTGTTGCGCTTCACCGACAGCACCCGGTGGACCTGCAGCGCGTCGAGTACCGCCACCTGGAAACCCTGCTCGCGCAATTTGCCCGCCAGGTGCGGCGACAGGCCACCCGTCTCCATGCCGATCAGCGTCACATGCGACTTGAAGTTGCGGCGCAGGTAGCGGCCGATCTCCGTCGCATGGCTCTTCATCGACACCTGGTGGACCACCGCACCGTCCACATCGACCACGCATACCGCCGTGCTCTTGAACCCGATATCCAGCCCGACCCAGAACCGCGCTGACGCCGGATCCGCCTCTGCCCGCGCCATCGCCGCGACATAGGCCGGCGCCACGATCTTCTTCGACATGACCTGCTCCTTTCCCGTCACCGTTGATCGAAAAACGATACGCCTCTCGCCGTCGCCTGGGCAGCAGCTAACCCACAAGCG
>NZ_BBPI01000120.1 GCF_000787715.1 Sphingomonas parapaucimobilis NBRC 15100 | reverse complement strand
CGGTGAAATTGCCGTTCGCGTCGACCACGGCGGTGCCCAATACCGCACCCCCCGTGCCCCGGATGGTGACGGTCGCGCCGACTTCACCAGTGCCTGTCAGGCTGGTGCCGTCACCCGAAACCGTGCCCACGGGCGCCACCGGCGCGGTCAGGTCGGGTGCGAGGACGGGGAATGCGGGCGAGGCATTGCCCGCCGCATCGCTCTGCACGACGGTCAGCGGCTGGCCGTCGACCTGCGGCGTGGCGAGCGTCACGGCATAGGCGCCGTTCGCGCCCACCGTGGCGGTGCCGAGCGTCGTGCCATTGGCGTCCAGCACCCGCACGGTCGCGCCGACCTCGCCCGTCCCCATGACCAGCGCGCCGGTCGGATCGATCATGGCGATGGGCGCATCGGGGGCGGTCAGATCGGGAGCGATGACCGTGGCGGGGGGAGAGACATCGCCCTCGGCATCGGTCTGGGTCACGCGCACCGTCTCGCCATTGCGCTGTGGGGTGGTCAGCGTGGCGGTATAGCTGCCGTCTCCGGCGACCTGCGCATTGCCGATCACCGCGCCATTGGCGTCGCGCACGATGACGGCGGCGCCGACCTGTCCGCTGCCCGAAACGCTCGCGCCGTCGAGGGCGATGGTCGCGGTCGGCGCGTCGGGCGTGTCGTTGGGGATCAGGTCGGGCGCGGTCGCATTGCCGGGGGCCGAGACATTGCCTGCCGCATCCGCCTGGGTCAGGGTCAGCACCTGCCCGTTGGTCAGCGCGGTGGTCAGCGTCACGCTGAAGCTGCCATCCGGGTTCACCGGCACGGTGGCGAGGACCAGCCCGACCGGATCGAGGATCGTCACCGTCGCGCCGATCTCGCCGGTGCCGCTGACCACCGTTCCATCTGTCGAGACGGTCGCCACCGGCGCGTCCGGGGCCGTGCGGTCGAGCGCGGTTACGGTGGTCGCGGGCGAGCCGTTGCCCGCGCCATCCGCCTGGGTGACGCTCAGCACTTGGGCGTCCAGCTGGGGTGCGGACAGGGTGACCGTATAGGACCCCTGCGGCCCGACGATCCCGGTGCCGAGCACGCCACCGCCCGCGTCGCGTACCGTGACGGTCGCGCCGACCTCTCCCTGGCCGCTGACGATGGTGCCTGTCGCATCCAGTACCGCGACGGGGGGCGCGGGCGGCGTGATGTCGGGGGCGGCGCCATTGGTCGGCGTCGATACATTGCCCGCCGCATCGGTCAGCGTCGCACTGACCGTGCCGCCATTGGCCTGGGCGGGGTTCAACGGCACGCTGAAGCCGCCGTCCGCACCGACCTGGCCGGTGCCGATCACCGTGCCGCTGGCGTCGCGCAGGGTCACGATGGCCCCGACCTCGCCGCTGCCGGTCGCATTGGCGCCAGTGCCGTCGAGCGTGAAGACGGGGGCGAGCGGGGCGGTCAGGTCGGGTGCGGTGGCGGGGCTGGA
>NZ_BBPI01000121.1 GCF_000787715.1 Sphingomonas parapaucimobilis NBRC 15100 | reverse complement strand
CTCCAATAGCCGGACCTATTACGTTAGTTTTCAGGTCCTGCCAGCGAGGCAACTTGTTGTAAGGCACCCCAAATAAGGCGCGTATATCATCAAGCGAGAAGTATTCGCTTGTCACTCTACTTAGCCCAACCCTCTTTGACAGCAGCTCATACAACCTAAGTGAATAGCGTGACTGAAAGGCCATAACCGCTTTGCGAGATAGTACGGCCCAATGGTTGGAATTCTTAAGAGAGGCACGGAGGACAGGAGAAAGCTCATAGCGTATCTCACCGTCTTTTTCTTCGTCTCTCTCCACGTCGCTAAGCAACGACCCTATCTTGATAGCGGGCTTACCTTTGCTGTTGAGCACTTTAAGCTCTACGATCACGCCGAACATTTCTCTTACTATGTTCATCACTTCTTCTTTCGATAAGTGAAGATCATAGTTGAGCTTGCTCAACGCGATCCTGTGGACCTTTGGCAGTCCTGCATCAGCACCAGCAGCCCGTATCAAGGCGTGCAGTAGCTTGGCGGCGCTGAGGCTCAACGACGATCGGCCCGGCTGGAACCGCATGTCGAGGAGCTCGCCGGCAGCGACCAGATCATCGATCGAGTCTGATCGATCGGCGGTGACTTCGAGTGTCTTTCCCATGGTGAGGGAGACTGTCAGGAAGCGGCTCCCCGATCAACTACCTTTAAGCATGTTACATGCCTGTTTCCGATCAACGGGGAGACGGCTGGTTTTCGCCTCCCTTATAGACCCGGTATTCCTCCCTTTTCACCCGGTACAGCTCCCTTTTAACCCGGTACAGCTCCCTTTTAGCGGCCATTTTTGGCAGTTTTCTGCGGGTTTGCGCCCCCCTGAACTTAAGAACTTAAGAAGAAGAAGAGGGCTTGGCGTGGATTAGTGGGCTGGATCGAGGTCACGAACCCCTCACAGGGCACCGCCAAGGGCCATCTGGAGGATGCGCGGAGTGAGTGAGGGGGCTGTGGCTGTCGGGCGTCTACAGCCCCTGTGAGGTGGCTTCCCGAGGCTGTGACTGTCGGTATCCGTATTCTTCCCAAGCGGCGCTCCGCGCGGGCGGCTGCCGTCGACGCTCCGGCAGCTCACCCACGCGGAGCGAGGCTTAGCGAAGTTTGCCGGCTAGAGACCGTCCTAGGCTCTCCAGGGCGGCCGCGAGGTCCGAGGACGGCGCCTGGTCAACGATGTGCTCCACAGTGCCTGTACGCCTCGCTGCACGGCCTACGCTGGATCTATCCAGCTCACTGGACGCGTCCTTGCGAGCCTGTTTGTCTTTCTCACGCCATACGAGCTTGATCCCTACAACAGACCGACCAGACTTCACGGGATTATAGCTGACGGAAAGTCCTGTTAGGTGGCTCACTT
>NZ_BBPI01000122.1 GCF_000787715.1 Sphingomonas parapaucimobilis NBRC 15100 | reverse complement strand
ATTCTTCGCCTTTCCTGACGAGGTCCGGCGGATCATCTACACCACGAATTCCATCGAGGCCCTGAACTCGAAGCTGCGCCGGGCCGTGCGCGCCCGCGGGCATTTCCCCAGCGACGAGGCCGCCACCAAGCTGCTCTACCTCATCTTGAACCGCTCAGGGAAAGAGTGGAAGATGCCGCCCCGTGAGTGGACCATGGCAAAGGCCCAGTTCGCCGTCATCTTCGGCGAACGCTTTATCCGAGCCATGGCCGCGTAATGTTCAGCCGCCCGCCCACACACGAAATTCCTGACACTCCCGCTGCTAAACGAAACGCTCTTCTTCACCATTGGCCAGGCCCGTTCGATCCTGGCCCGCTGGGTCGACGCCTATAACACTGAGCGGCCACACTCCTCGCTCGGCTACGCCACCCCGGCGGCCTTCGCCGCCGAACTCGAACAGCAACGGGCGGGGTTAACCCCGCCTGTTGCTTCACCTGCGCTCATGCGCGAAAACAACGGTCGGTCTCTGGTTGCCGCTGGATAAAGACCGGGGTCACGTCAAGCCCCATGGACTTCGAGCGGCAAGCGCAGGTAACTTAACCTGGTGTCCGCGGAACCGGCAGCAGCTCAGGTGGCAGGGCTAGGATCAAGTGTGTCGAAGCGGTGGCCATGCCATTTGCGCGCCGTTTCCTCGAAAGTCATCTGTGTCCTCGGCTTTTTACCGGCACCAGGATCCCCTCCCTCGCCTAGCACCACTTTGGCCTTGGCGCGGCGCAGCCGTGCCTCGGCGAGTGAGACCGCCGGATGGCCGCCAAAGCTCAACAGCTTTTCCTTGCCGCCATAGCGGTACTTCGTCCGCCACAGCTTGGAGCCGTTGGGGTGGACGAGAAGGTAGAGGCCTTCGCCGTCGGTGAGTTTATAGTCTTTTGCCCGCTTGATGGCGTAGCGGACTTCGAGCTCCTTGAGGGCCATGGGGGTATCTCCTGCCGAGGCGGCGATGATACCG
>NZ_BBPI01000123.1 GCF_000787715.1 Sphingomonas parapaucimobilis NBRC 15100 | reverse complement strand
CTAGGCGGCGTCTGCATTTAGCGTAACCAGATCATGGCGCATGCGAGGTGGACGAAGCCCATGAAGGCGGAGATGGTCTTCTCACAGCGCAGGGCAATGCGCCGGCAGCGTTTGAGCTTGTTGAAGAAGCACTCGACCTGATGGCGCTCTTTGTAGAGCCGCCAGTCGATGGCGGGCTTGCCGGTCCGGCTGGGATTGGCCTTGATATGCGCGGTGGCACCGAGATCGTCGGCGATGAAGGTGCGTAGCGGATCGGCGTCGTAGGCGGCATCGGCAATGACGTGACCGACGCCCTTCAAGCCTGCCAGCAACGTCTCGGCCTGCGGGCGGTCGCCCCATTGTCCGGGCGTTGGATGGATACAGATCGGCAGGCCGATGGCGTCGACAGCGGCATGCAATTTGGTCGTCAGGCCACCGCGGGACCGGCCGATCGCGGCAGCCTCAGCCCCCCTTTTGCGCCGCTTGCATCGGCGTGGACTTTCGAAATGGTGCTGTCGATCAGGACGTATTCGAAGTCCGGCGTGTCCGCCAGGCTATGGAAAAGCCGTTCCCAGACACCGGCATGCGACCAGCGCCGGAACCGCGCGTGTACGCCCGTCCACTTGCCAAACACTTCCGGCAGGTCGCGCCAGCGTGCCGCGTTGCCCGCCATCCACAAAATCGCGTCCACGAAAAGCCGGTTGTCCACGCCGCTGCGCCCTCGCGTTCCTTCACGCCCGGGCAGATATCTAGCGATCCGCTCCCATTGCTCATCTGTCAGCGTGCGTCTGCTCATCAACCGGCTCCTTCGCCAGCCTTGAATCAGAACCCACGGAAAAACGGAATCCTCTAAATGCAGACGCCGCCTAGAG
>NZ_BBPI01000124.1 GCF_000787715.1 Sphingomonas parapaucimobilis NBRC 15100 | reverse complement strand
CCACCGTGCCGGTCGCTGTCACTGGCCAGACGAAACGGCCACGGTCGAGCCTCTTGGAAAACAGGCAAAGCCCCTGGCCGTCGAACCACAGCAGCTTGACCAGATGACCCCGCTTGCCCCGGAACACGAACAGCGTCCCCGAATGCGGGTTCTGCGCCAGCACCTGCTGCACCAGCACCGCCAGGCCATCGAACCCCTTGCGCATGTCGGTCACCCCGCACGCCAGGAACACCCGCGTCGGTAGCGGCACCGGGCTCATCGCAGCACCGACAGCACCCGTGTCAGCGCGCCTGCATCCACCGCGGCATCCACGCTCACCCGCACGCCGCCCGGCAGCTCGATATGGATGAACCCCGGTGGACATGGTGCCGGCTGCGGTATCGGCGCGACCGGGGCGACAACCTGTACCTCGGCAAATACCGGCAACGCAGCCACGACGCCCGCCAGCTTGCCTTCACGCAATTGCTTGCGCCACGTGTAGATCAGGCTGCTCGACACCTCGCGACGGGCGATGACGTCGCAAACCCGCACCCCCGGCCGGAACGCCTCGGCCAGGA
The DNA here is from genome assembly GCF_000787715.1 of Sphingomonas parapaucimobilis NBRC 15100. Taxonomy (GTDB): domain Bacteria; phylum Pseudomonadota; class Alphaproteobacteria; order Sphingomonadales; family Sphingomonadaceae; genus Sphingomonas; species Sphingomonas parapaucimobilis. The sequence goes on along the minus strand of NZ_BBPI01000124.1, from coordinate 195 downwards.
TCTCCAGCTTCTCCGCGTCAGACCATCGCCGTCGACCCGACACCCGGCCGACCACCTCCATCCGACCAGTCATACGAGTGCTCGTATGACCAGTCGTAGAACCGAGAACTTCCCGCACCGCTCGCACCCTCGTCAAAGGCGACAAGCATCCCGGCTACCGGCGCTACCGCAAGGTGGCCTGCTGACCACGCTTAC
>NZ_BBPI01000125.1 GCF_000787715.1 Sphingomonas parapaucimobilis NBRC 15100 | reverse complement strand
CCCCGATATGTCTCGACGCAAAGAGCCTGCGATACCGAACGAGCTGCTGGATCAATTGCTGGCTGGCGGTGACGCCGGCGCCGCGCTGGCGCAGGGCGGCCTGCTGGACGCCCTGAAGAAGGCGCCGACCGAGCGCGCGCTGAATGCCGAGATGGATCATCACCTGGCCGGGGAAGATGGAGCCGGAAACTCCCGCAACGGCTACGGTCGGAAGACGATAACGACCGATACCGGCAAGCTGGCGATCGACGTGCCGCGCGACCGGCAGGCGAGCTTCGATCCGCAGCTGATCGCCAAATACCAGCGACGTTTTCCCGGCTTCGACGAGAAGATCGTGTCGATGTACGCGCGCGGCATGAGCACCCGCGAGATCACCGGGCACCTGCACGACCTGTACGGCATCGAGGTGTCGCCTGACCTGATCTCGACGGTGACCGACGCGGTGCTCGACGAGGTGGCGATCTGGCAGCAGCGGCCGCTGGATCCGGTCTATCCGCTCGTCTTTTTCGACGCCTTGCGGGTGAAGATCCGCGACGAGGGCATGGTGCGCAACAAGGCGATCCATATCGCCCTGGGCGTCCGTGCC
>NZ_BBPI01000126.1 GCF_000787715.1 Sphingomonas parapaucimobilis NBRC 15100 | reverse complement strand
AAGTGTCAGGAATTTCGTGTGTGGGCGGGCGGCTGAACATTACGCCGCCATGGCTCGGATAAAGCGTTCGCCGAAGATGACGGCGAACTGGGCCTTTGCCATGGTCCACTCACGGGGCGGCATCTTCCACTCTTTCCCTGAGCGGTTCAAGATGAGGTAGAGCAGCTTGGTGGCGGCCTCGTCGCTGGGGAAATGCCCGCGGGCGCGCACGGCCCGGCGCAGCTTCGAGTTCAGGGCCTCGATGGAATTCGTGGTGTAGATGATCCGCCGGACCTCGCCGGGAAAGGCGAAGAATGGGATGACCTCGGCCCAGGCGCGCCGCCAGCTCTGGCCGATGGCCGGGTAGCGGGTGCCCCAGGGGCCGGCCTCGAACGCCGAGAGCGCCTGCTCGGCCGCCTCGGCGCTGGGCGCGCGGTAGACCTCCTTCAGCGCGGTCGCCAGCCCCTTGCGGTCCTTCCAGGAGACGAAATCCATCGAGTTTCGCAGCAGATGGACGATGCAGG
>NZ_BBPI01000127.1 GCF_000787715.1 Sphingomonas parapaucimobilis NBRC 15100 | reverse complement strand
CCCCGAAGCGAGGCCTCCTCTCCTCGGGGTCCCCATCAAGTACCACTTGATGGGGAAAACAGTATTCGCGGACTCTATTGCCTGGTGGCCATAGCGTCGGTGTCCCACCCGATCCCATCCCGAACTCGGCCGTGAAACCCGACTGCGCCAATGGTACTACTGCTCAAGCAGTGGAAGAGTAGGGCGTCGCCAGGCATTATAGTCCGCGTATACACAAAACCCATTCACAACCTCACACCCCCGCGGGGTGGAGCAGCCCGGTAGCTCGTCAGGCTCATAACCTGAAGGCCGCAGGTTCAAATCCTGCCCCCGCAACCATACTTCCCAATGTCATAACCGCCCGGATCATCCCGAGGCGGTTTTTTTGTATCTTTTTTCCGTGAGTTAGTCCTCGCTCAGCGGCTCTCATCGCGTCCCAGTCGAGGCTTCTCGATGCCAGGACGTCGATTTGCCTTTGGGGGTATTTTCGTGGGTATCAT